>CP131915.1:0-634211 GCA_030704225.1 Kosakonia sp. H02 | reverse complement strand
GCATAATGCCTTTTACACGGCCCTTGTTTTTCTCATCTGCACAGCGGTAAATCGCCAGTGCGATAGCCGGAACGCAGAATATTTTGATCGGTGTTAAGCCCGCCATAAATGTCCCGGCAGTGATCGGCACCTGATCTTTCAACTGGGCAAAGAAGATCAGCTGATCGCCGTGAATGACCTGTCCGGCTTTATTCACATATTCACCAAATTGCAGCCAGAAAGTCGGCCACCAGACGTGATTTAAGCCAAAGGGGATCAGTAAGCGTTCAACAAAGCCAAACAGGAAGGCGGAGAATCCCTGGCCCTGGCCTAACATCAGGTTAGAAAGGCCGTTAATGGCGTGCTGCACGGAGGGCCATATCAGCGCCATGATGATGCCGATAAACAGTGCGATAAATGACGTGATAATCGGTACAAAGCGTTTACCGGAGAAGAACTCGAGCCACGATGGCAGTGAAATGCGGTAGTATTTTTTGTACATCGAGGCGGCGAGTATCCCCATCACGATCCCGCCAAATACCCCGGTCTGCAAAGAGGGAATACCCAGTACCAGCGTATAGTCGCGGTTGGTGGCGACCGCCTCCGGCGTAATCCCCAGAAACTGACCGATGGTGACATTCATGATCAGGAAACCGACGATAGCGGAAAGCCCGGCAATCCCCTGGTCTTGGATAAACCAACGGCCACACCCACGGCGAATAAAAGCGGCAGGTTTGCGAAAATCACGCCACCGGCCTCAGACATCAGTTTAAGCGTATGAACGAGCCATAGAGCATCCAGAAAAGGCAGTGATGCGACAATATTTGGGTCCTGAAAACTGGTGCCGAACGCTAACAAAATCCCCGCCGCAGGTAGGATAGCAATGGGGATCATCAGGGAGCGGCCGATGGCTTGTAACTTCTGTAAGATGTTGAATGTATTCATAGATAAATTCCTGCGACTGGATTATTTTTTTATTCAGTCAGGGGGGAAAACCGTTCCTGCTGATGTAGGGAATACCTGTTCATAACAGGCAGAGAGCAAAATGATCGCTACACTGCGTAAACAGGATATGTTTGAATTTGGTTAATAAAAAACAGTCGTTTTTAAGAAAAAACAGTTCCTGTTTTGATGCAAAACAGGAATATTTATGAGCCTCATCACAGATTTTTGGGCAAATTTACCGCTAAAACGGGAACAGCATCTTTTTTAGACGGCAAACACAATGACAATTCTGGAAGGGTATTTCCGTAAACTTCACGCCCGCTACGGGGTTAATCAGTCAGCGCATGTGCAGATGGCGGAAATATCGGATCTGTTTGGCTGCTCAATTCGTAATACGCGCAATATGCTTAACCGTATGCGTGAGAACGAATGGCTGGTATGGCAGGCAAAGCGAGGACGCGGAAACAGTTCATCATTACGGCTGCTGGTAACGCCTGATTCGCTCTTCAATCAGAGCGTTAATGAATTGCTGGCCAGCCAGGATGTGGGCAAGGTGTTGAAATTTATCGGTACCGAAAAACATCTGCTGGAAAGGATCATCCAGTACAAATTTGGTGCCTCAGGGAATGGGAGCGAAACCAAAGTTCGCATTCCGTATTACCGTAATCTTGATGAGCTGAACCCGTTAAAACCGCTGCGCCGTACAGAGCGGCACCTGCTGCGCCAGTGTCTTAGCGGATTAACCCGCTACGATCCGGTACGGATGGAGATTGTTCCCGATTTAGCCCATTACTGGAGCCACAATGAGAACGACACCCACTGGGAGTTTTTTTTAAAGCCAACGGCGATGTTTTCAGACGGTACGGCGGTGAAATCCCACGATGTAAAAAAATGCCTTGAACGGGCGCGTTCTGCTCCCTGGTTTATGTCGCTATTTCGGGTGATTAACACAATAGACGTGGCGGGTGATTACCGGATTATTATAAAAACTCACATACCGGTTAAATATATGGAGTTTCTACTGGCAACCCAGCCTGCGCTTATTTATGAGCGCCATAACGACATAATGAAATGTACCGGGCCTTTTTCTGTGGCGAGCAATGACGAGGGATTTTTAACGCTGCGTCGCAATAGCCATTATCACCAGGCAAGGCCGATGCTCAGTGAAATCGATATATTTACCTGGGCGCCAAAACGTATCAGCATGAGCTTTATTCCAATCCTGCACGATGAAGAAACGAATGATCCCGATACCCTTAAAGAGCGTAAGCTGGAACACGGCTGCTGCTTTTTATTGATCGACAGTCAAGGGGCGTTTGCCGCGGCGGAATCACGTAAATTTATTAATAAAATACTTCAACCTATTGAAATACTTGATAATAGTGATTTGCCTGAAGAGTATGGCAGTATACTGTCGCTGGCACAGGGCATGTTGCCGGAGTGGAACCATAAATGCGTCGATTTTGGCACCATCGCTTCACCCTATGTCGTTAACCGCAAGATTGTTATTGCGACTTACCAGCAGCCAGAGCTGGTGAAATTATCACAAGCAATGGCGATGATCCTTAAGCGGTATAACTACAAGGTAGAGGTACTGGTGCTGCCATTCTCTGAATTTTCGAGCATGCAAAATATCCGTGCGGATTTATGGCTCACTAATTTTATGGTCGATAACCTCTCTTCCCATTCATTCCTTGACTGGCTCTCGCCGGACCCGGTATTTAAAAAATTGCCGGAACAATACGCCAGCGCTTACCAACAGCTACAAACGGACCTGATGAATATCGATATTGCGGACAACAAAGCCTGTATCGAAACATTCTTTAGCGCGTTAACCAGCCAGCGATGGCTGATCCCACTGTTCCACCACTGGCTGGAGCTGAAAAGCGAAAAATCCTTTAGCTGGCGCGATCTCAACACTCTCGGCTGGCCCGATTTCAGCCAGTTGTGGTCGGATTAAGTGAGTAGATTTCGCCTGACGCTTATTCTCGTCACATGACGGGCAGCGAGAATAGGTTGCTCAGAACCATGGACGCGGCTCCGATAGCCGCGCCATCCGCGCCGAACTGGGTGACAAGTATCGGCGGGATTTGGTAGCCATACAGTATATTTTCTTTCAACATCACCTGAACCTGAGAGGCAATTAATGGAAATAGGCTGCTTAAAGGGCCGCCAAGAATTATTTCTTCAGGGTCGAATAAATAGATCAAATTAAGTAAACCCGCCGATAGCGCCTCAGCCCATTTATCGAGAATGCGCGGAAGCTGAGGAATAGTGCGCCTATTCGCAGGATCTGCAATCCATGCCATCTGCTCCTCAATCGTGGCGTTTTCGGGCAGCCAGGGATAAAAACGCTGATAGCCAGCCAGCATTTCGAATGCCGTTTCTGATGCGGCGGAGACCTTGTCTGACATGATCATATGACCGAATTCCCCCGCAAATCCGTGGGCGCCTTTGACTATTTGCCCGTGCTGTATGACCGCGCCGCCAAGTCCTTCAGCCAGCAGGATAAGGAGCATATTTTTAACATCAGTTTTATTTGAGCGGGATTGTTCAGCATTGGCAAAAGCAACGGCATCGTTACAGACGATAATCGGCCATACCAGCTCCTGGCGGGCGGCCAGTAGTGTTTGAAGGGGAACATCACGCCAATGCAGAAAAGGTGCAACCACTACCCGGCCTGTTTTATCGATAAGGCCCGGCACCGATATGCAGATACCCTGAAGCTGTTGGGAGGTTATGCCAGATAAAAAGAGCAATCGCGCCGGGATTTGTGCAATAAGCTCGACCATTTTCAGGAGATCGTTTTTTAATGATTCGATGGGTAATATTATTTTCTCTATCACCTGCATGCCCAGGCCGATCAAAATACCCGTCAGGGCGCTGCTGGAAATATCAATACCAATAGCATATGCCCCCTGAGGGTTAAGACGAATACCGGCCCCAGGTCGGCCAGGGCGTCCTTCCTCCATTTGTAAATCCGTTTCCAGTACCAGCTTATCGGCGATCAATTCATTGATGGCCCGACCTACTGTTGCACGTGTTAACCCCAGCATTCGCGACAATTCGGCACGGGTGAAAATATCGCCACGTCTGAGCTGACGCAGGCAACGAACCGTATTGATATTGCGGGAGGGTTGAGTAGACGCAGGCGATTGATATAACCGGGATGACACACCTGGGTTTCTGGTCACGCTGCTTTCTACGTCAAAGCTGTTCTGGGGGTCACCCCCATCAGAGGGGGCTTTGCGTGCCGCTTTACGCGCCCGATATAAATAACTTTTCAGGGTGGCTAACGTAATGGGTAAACCATTGTCGCTTAAGGCCCGGGCGATATCGGCAATGCTTGTACCCGCCGCAATGCGTTTTTCAATATCAGGCAAAAGGGCGCGCAACTGTGCCGATTTTTTTCGCGTTTCAAGTTTTTCAACCGCCGCTTGCAGTTTCTGTTGTTTTGTCATCAGGTTATACCTTTTATTGCATCTTAAATGCATCCTGATTGCCGTCTTATTGCATTTATATTTATGATTTATAAGGATTTTTATTGTTTACTTTTAAGTTTGCTGAGGGTAAAAACAAAAAAGATAGCGTGACTATACGTTGAAGGTTAAAAACTGCATAGCGCGATTATTCTGTCTGTGATAGCCGCCAATTGTTCGCGCCGGAGGGCGATATGAGTCATCCATCAGCACCTTCAAAAAAATCAGGATTCACGCACATATTAGTGATTGATATCGGTGGTACGCATGTCAAATTTGGTTACCTGGAACAGGGCCTGCCTTTATCGTTCTCGCATATCCTCGCGACGCTTTTGTTGCGTACCGGGGATTCCATTGCCTGTCTGGAAAATGAAATAAGAAGGGTGATAAACAAAACAGGGATCATGCCTGAGGTGATGGTCGTCACTGTGCCCGGTTTTCTGGCTAAAGATGGCGATCTTATTCTGCACCTGCCCAATATTCCGGAAATGTCGGGGTTACGTCTACAGACAGAACTTGTGAACCGACTCAACATCCCCGTCATACTGGAGAGAGACGCCATATTGGCGTTATTGGGTGAATATAGTAATGAGCCGACATTACAGGCTCGCCCCGTGTTAGGTATTTTTTTTGGTACGGGTATTGGTGCTGCAATGCTTATTGATGGACAACCTCTGCGGGGCGAGGGATGGGCACTGGAAATAGGCCATATGCCCGTTTTCAACGAGTTATCTCATCGGCGTGCTGACCGTAAGGAATATGTTGAGGATTACGCTTCTGGCCGGGCACTGGCAGCCATCGCCGCAAAATATAAACAGCCTATTGATGACATATTCACTATCAATCATAACGATACAACCCTGGCCACCGCACTTGATGACTTTATCCATTACCAGGCATTAGTGGTAGAAAGCGCCATAGCGATATTATCCCCGGCAGTTGTGATACTGGGTGGGGGCGTTGTAGCAATGAAAAATTATCCTAAACAACGCCTGGAATCATTGCTCAGCAGTGATAATCCTTTCGCCCGGGTAAATATTTCACCAGAACTACGGTGGGCGAGACACGGCTGGCAAAGCGTACTGTATGGCGCGGTGAAATTATCAGAAACCCTTCTTGACTGAACAGACCAGTGAATAGGGTCACCATAATAATCACGAAATAACTGGAGGCACTGTGCTTAAAAATATTAATCCGTTACTCGGGCCGGAATTACTCGCGGTGTTGTGCTCGATGGGGCATGGCGAAGATATTGCCATTGTTGACAGAAATTATGCGGCCACAACCGCCGGGCCTAAAGTTATTCGTTATGAAGGAGTCAACGCGCCCGCACTCGTGGACGCTATCCTGACGGTATTGCCTGTGGATAAAAAACCAGAGGCGGTGGTCAGAATGCAAAAAACAGATCAACCCGATGAAATCCTTCCTGTGATGAAAGATTTTATTAATGTATTTGCAAATCATGTTCCCGATATCAAGGTTGATTCACTCACAACCGCGAATTTCAAATTACGTGCCGCACGCTCCGTTGCTATCGTGGTCACCGGGGAAGAACGCGTCTACGGGAATATCCTGGTTCGCAAGGGTGTTTTATGAAAACAGTGATAGTGAACAGGAGTCGATATGAGTAAAGCCGATATTCATTTACGCTTTTTGGCTGCATGTGCCACGGCAAGGGAAGCGGGCATGCTGATACGGACGCGTTTTCGGGAACGCGATAATGTCCTGAATTTAAAATTCAAAGGCCCGCAGGATTATTTAACTGAAACGGATGGTGAAGTAGAAAAGTTAATTGCAAGTCGACTTGCGGACGCATTCCCTGATGATGATTTTTTAGGTGAAGAATACGGGGGGGAAGTGGGCGACAATCTTTGGGTGGTTGATCCCATTGATGGCACCGCCGATTTTGCCAGAGGGGTGCCGTATTTTTGTGTCTCAATTGCTTTTGTCCAACGGGGAAATACTGAGATCGGGATCGTCTATGACCCGATGTTGGATGAGCTTTTCACCGCTACACGTGCAGGCGGGGCCACGCTTAATGGACGGCCCATTAAGGTAAGCGCTATTTCTAACATCGAAGAGTCTGTCATTGAGTTGGGGTGGTCGGCGCGGGTGCCTTTTGACGGTTATGCGAAAGTCCATGCCAGATTAAATGCGTTGGGTGCCAGCGTAAAACGTTGCGGTTCAGGTGCGCTTGGGCTGGTCTACGTCGCCATGGGAAGGCAGGATGCTTACTGTGAATTACATATCAATGCATGGGATGCGGCGGCGGCAGTCTTGATCGTGCAGGAAGCTGGCGGCTGGACTAACCATTTTCTTACCCCGGAATGCTTGCAGCGCGGTAATGAAGTCATCGCCTGTACACCACAGCTACAAAACATCATCGAAAAAAGTATGTTGTTAGGTCATTAACGTAAAACAGGCGGAATCCCTGTGTGAGGGCTTTATCTTATGTCAGAAATAACTGACCACGCTTTTTCTTTGCAGGGCAGAACTGCTCTGGTGACCGGGGCGACTCGGGGGATTGGCAGAGCATGTGCTATCGCGCTCGGAAAAGCAGGCGCATCGGTTGCCCTGGGGTGCAGGAACCTGGCCGAGGGCAAGGTGCTCGCCGCAGAGATGCAGCAACAGGGTATCAATGCATTTGCCGTTAAGATGGATATGTTGTCATTGACCGCTATCAATCAGGCGATTAACCAGGTTGCGACGTTATCAGACGGAAAAATAGACATACTGGTCAATAATGCCGGGCTAAGCCATCCCGCCGCCGCACTGGACGTTACCGCTGAAGATTTTGATGAAATGTTTTTCCTGAATGTTAAGGGCGCTTTTTTTGCCGCTCAGGCGGTTGCCCGTGGCATGAAAACCCAGGGCGGGGGAACTATCATCAATATTGCTTCCCAGGCGGGTGTGGTTGCGTTGCCTGGTGAACCCGTCTATTGCATGACGAAAGCCGCCATGATCCACATGACCAAATGTCTGGCCGCTGAATGGGCGCAATACCATATCCGGGTGAATGCTGTTGCCCCAACCTTCACACGCACAGACAGCACTCAACACTGGCTCAACGACCCGGCAGTATTAGCCTCTTTGATCGGACGCATTCCTCTTGGGCGAGTTGCTGAGACTGACGATATTGCGGCTCCGGTCGTATTTCTTGCCTCCGGCGCCTCGGCCATGATAACTGGCGCAACGTTGGCTATTGATGGCGGATGGACCATTGTTTAGGGATGATAAAAAGCGAGCAAAAGGATTGATCTGTTTACAGGTTTCTTAGTGACGGTACGTTGGGGAAGGAGTTTTGCAGTTACTGCGTTGGGGCTGGGAGATTTTGCTTTCAAATTGACCTTCTTAATATTTAAAAAGGCATAAAAACAAGAATTTGGCTCCTCTGACTGGACTCGAACCAGTGACATACGGATTAACAGTCCGCCGTTCTACCGACTGAACTACAGAGGAATCGTGTGAACGGGGCGCATACTACTGGCCCCGTACTTTGGTGTCAACACTAAAATTAACGTGCTGATTCAACTGGCTAACTAAAATGCAGATTGCTGTTTTAGTGAACCTGATTAGCGCTCTCACCGTAGCCGCCAGGCTGCGCGCGCAGGCGGTTTTGCGGGTCCTGCTTATAGAAATGGCAGAAGCGTTGCCACAGCGCAGGAAAGCGCGGGGCGAAGAGTTCCGGGGCGCTAAAGAAGTATTCCGAAAGCACGGCGAAACACTCGGCGGGATCGGTTGCTGCATAGGCATCTATGCTGGCCGCGCTTTCGCCTACCAGGTCTATCTCATCCTGAATATTGTCCATTGCGGCGCGCAAATCATGTTCCCAGCCCGCCACTTCGCGCAGCGGGATCAGCGGAATACCGCTGGCGCGATCGCCATTTCGCGTATCCAGTTTGTGCGCCACTTCGTGAATAATCAGATTGAAACCGGACGCGTCAAACGAATCCTGAATATCCAGCCAGTTGAGAATAATCGGCCCTTGCTGCCAGCTTTGGCCAGACTGCACCATGCGCTGGTTATGCACCAGACCAATATCATCTTCCCATTCATCATCGACAACAAACGGGGCAGGGTAGATCAGCACTTCATGAAAGCCATCCAGCCATTCGAGGCCAAGCTCCAGCACCGGCAGGCAAAACAGCAGGCTGATGCGCGCGCTTTTCAGCGCGTCTAAATCGAACCCCTGTAACGGCACTAATCGTTTTTGCTGCAAAAAGCGCTCCGCCAGATGAACCAATCTGATTTGTTCATCTGACGATAAATTCGCTAATACCGGGGCGTTTAATGCTTCTTCCCAGGGGAGTTCTGCGTCATCCGCAGATTCCTTTGTTTTCCAGGGCCACTTAATCATCGTTTTGCTCGCAAACTCGCCACTTGAACCAAATTAACGGGACAGGGTCTGTTAAAGTGCCAAATTACCTGGCATCATGGCAACCATCTGAACGGAGAGATGCCGGAGCGGCTGAACGGACCGGTCTCGAAAACCGGAGTAGGGGCAACTCTACCGGGGGTTCAAATCCCCCTCTCTCCGCCATTATTCAAACAGTTACGCGTTTCGCTTTCCACGACCCTTGTCACAGTTACTTCCCCGCTCGTGCGTTTGCACATTTTATAACCTTCTTTTAACAACTTCACCAGCATACAATTCATCCGTGCCGCAAAAGGGCTGATATATCTTTTAAACATATTCACAGACGATATGATGTGTCAGTAATCTTATTGATGTGAAAAATAATTTCATCCTTTTCACTCGCTGCCCATATAAGGAAAAACATTATGGAAGATAGTGCGGCTCGAAGTGCAGGAGGGAAACTGGCGCTGTGGGTTTTCTGGATATACTGCCTCTATTTTTGCTGGACGGTGCTGAACGATCTCTGGCTGGCAAGCCAGGCTAAGGTGCCTTCCGGGTTCGGTAACGGAGCCGTAAATTCCGTCGGCAGTTGGCTGAACACTATTTCTGGCATTGTTGCACTGAGTGCCGTAGGTGCGATACTGGGCGCTATCGCCTGGTATACGCGTCCGCGCGATGCGGATACCTGACGCACCCGGTTTACTTGTCATAAGGCAGAAAAGAATGAATTTACCCGGCTGGCAACAGCGCTTCGATGTATGGATGACCCAACACTTTAATCAGGCTGATGCCGCCCACGATGTTTCCCACTTTCGCCGGGTATGGAAAACGGCGCAAACGCTGATGCAAGACCAGCAGGTTGATGCGCTGGTGGTGCTGACCGCCTGTTATTTCCATGACATTGTCAGCTTTGCGAAAAACCACCCGCAGCGGCATCAATCTTCACAACGGGCGGCAGAAAAAACCGCTGAAATCCTCACCTGCGATTTTCCCGACTTCCCCGAATCCTCATTAAATGCTGTGCGTCACGCTATTGAAGCGCATAGCTTCAGCGCGGCCATTGCGCCGCAAACGCTGGAGGCGAAAATCGTGCAGGATGCCGATCGGCTGGAATCCCTCGGTGCGATTGGCCTGGCGCGGGTATTTGCCGTCTCCGGCTCAATGGGCGCTGCGCTGTTTGATGGTGACGATCCCTTTGCGGCGCAGCGCGAACTGGACGATAAGCGTTTCGCCCTTGATCATTTCCGCTGCAAGTTGCTAAAACTACCCGCGTCCATGCAAACCGCCAAAGGGCGTGAGCTGGCACAGCATAATGCGGATTTTCTGGTGCACTACATGGCGAAACTGAGTGCCGAGTTGCAGGGCGAACATCAACATCTTGATGATGAGGTGCTGCGCCGCTTCAGCCCGCACCTGTTCTGACGGAGAAACAAGATGGCGGATGTACACAATAAAGAGACGCGCAGCAAAAATATGCGTGCCATCGCCACGCGCGATACCGCCATCGAGAAACGGCTTGCCGGATGCCTTGAATCACTGGGGCTCGACTTTCGCGTACAGGACGCCACCTTACCGGGGCGTCCTGATTTTATTATTGATGCCTACCGCTGCGTTATTTTTACCCACGGCTGCTTCTGGCACCGTCACAACTGTTATCTCTTTAAAGTCCCGGCCACACGCACCGACTTCTGGTTGGAAAAAATCGGCAAAAACGTTGCGCGGGACGCGCGCGACTGCACCCTGTTGCTTGAACAGGGCTGGCGGGTGCTGATTGTCTGGGAATGTGCGCTGCGTGGAAAGCTGAAGCTAAGCGATAACGCGCTCGGTGAAAGGCTGGAAGAGTGGATCTGCGAGGGGCAACAAACCGCGCAGATCGACACCCAGGGCATTCATGCTCTGTCGATTACTTCTCCGCCTCGCACGGCGTAACCGTCGGGCGCGCCGGGAAGAGGTATTTACCCAGCGTCACCAGCACCACCGCCATAATAATCACGCCCAGCGCCAGCCACTCTATTGGCGAGAGATGTTCGCCGCCAAAACCGGTGCCGAGCAGCACGGCGACCACCGGGTTGACGTAGGCGTAGCTGGTTGCCACGGCGGGCGTCACGTTGCGGATTAAATACATATAAGCATTGATGGCGATAATCGAGCCGAACAGCGCCAGGTAACCCACCGCAAAGAAGCCAGAAAGCGGCGGTACGGCGGTCAGGTGCTCGCCGCTTATCGCGGACGCCGCAAGTAGCACAACCCCCGCAGCCAGCATCTCAATTGCGCCCGCCATCATGCCCGCAGGCAGTTCAATGCGAGAACCATACACCGAGCCAAACGCCCAGCTTAGTGAACCCACCAGAATCAGTCCCGCGCCCCATGGGTTTCCACTCAAATTGCCGCCGCTATTGAGCAATACAATGCCCGCCAGACCAATGGCGATGCCCAGCCACTCAATTTTTCGCGTTGCGATGCCGAAGAAACGGCTAAAGCAAAGGGTAAACAGGGGAACGGTCGCCACGACCACGGCGGCAATGCCGGAAGGGACATTTTGATGCTCAGCGACGGTGACAAAACCGTTGCCGACGGCCAGCAGCAGCACACCAATCAGCGCCGCATTTAGCAGCGGTCGCAGCGGCGGCAGTTTATGCCCGGTGAGCAGTAACACCGCCGTCAGTACAACTCCGGCGCAGAAAAAGCGCGTGCCGGCCAGCATAAACGGCGGCCAGCTTTCAACGCCAATACGAATAACAAAGTACGTGGAACCCCAAATGATATAGAGCGCAAACAGCGCACCAATAAGCGGTAAAACTTGCCTGAAACGCATAACCCACCACGGCAAAAGATACGAGGCTTATAGTTAACGCTAAAACTATCCGCCTTGCGAGGGGATAATCGTGTGGAAACTGTTAAATTTTTGTTGACTCTTTTTTGCAGATGCTACGAGATGGTTTTCGCCTGCTATCTTTTACCGCATACTCTTCGGCTTTCGACCATCGCTGGGCGGGCTTGCGCAGCATAATCAATAAGGACGACATTTTGGCAGGAAGTAGTTTATTAACCTTACTCGATGATATTGCCACCTTGCTGGATGACATTTCGGTGATGGGCAAAGTCGCCGCGAAAAAGACCGCGGGCGTACTGGGTGACGATCTCTCGCTCAATGCGCAGCAAGTGACCGGCGTGCGCGCCAACCGTGAATTACCGGTAGTCTGGGGCGTGGCGCGCGGCTCGTTACTGAATAAAGTCATACTGGTTCCCCTCGCGCTACTGATAAGCGCCTTTATTCCGTGGGCGATCACCCCCTTGCTGATGCTCGGCGGCGCGTTTTTGTGTTTTGAAGGGGTGGAAAAAGTGCTTCATACCTTTGAAGCACGCAAGCACAAAGAGAGCCCCGAAGCGCGCCAGAAGCGGTTAGAAGCGCTGGCGGCGCAGGATCCTAAGCAGTTTGAAAAAGACAAAATCAAAGGCGCAATACGCACAGACTTCATTCTGTCGGCGGAGATTGTCGCCATTACGCTCGGCATCGTTGCCGACGCGCCGCTGCTCAACCAGGTGCTGATCCTCTCCGGCATTGCGCTGCTGGTGACCATCGGCGTTTATGGCCTGGTGGGCATTATCGTCAAGCTTGACGATATGGGTTACTGGCTGGTGGAGAAGAACGGCGCGCTGGCGCAGGGGCTGGGAAAAGGGCTGTTAATTATTGCCCCGTGGCTAATGAAGATCCTCTCGGTCGTCGGGACGCTGGCGATGTTTCTGGTGGGCGGCGGGATTGTGGTCCACGGCATTGCGCCGTTACATCACGCCATTGAACATTTTGCCGGCACGCAAAATGCGCTGCTGCAAGCGTTAACGCCGATGGTGGCTAACTTGCTGATCGGCTTTATTATCGGCGCGATTGTGGTGGCCATCGTGAAAGGGATTGCGCGTTTACGCGGCAAGGAAGCATAAAATCTCCCGTTCGCATTACGCAAAGTAAACAAACTTCGTCTAAGGTGAAAAAGTTTCACCCTGCTACAGGAGGCAGTAATGGTCTTTGTGGTCAGCGATGAAGTTCAGGCTAAAAATGGTGGTCCGCGCATGATTGTCACTGGTTACGCCAGCGGTATGGTGGAGTGTCGGTGGTATGACGGCTATGGGGTCAAACGGGAAGCCTTTCGTGAAGATGAACTGATGCCTGGCGACGGGCGGATAATTCACGAACAAGCATAACCATCGAAACGCCCGGCTTTGCTGGGCGTTTTTCTTGCAAACAACCGCCGCACGGATTCAGGCGCGTGACCAAAACAGCAAACCATAACTTATCAGGGAGCCACTGTGCGGCAGTCCAGTGTCGTAAACGTGTCCGGGCCTCATCACCACGGCAAGCGCTATTTCAATCCGACATGGGTGGTGAACCTCTGTTTTGTCATCGTTATGGTCACCTCGACGGTGCTCACCTGGCGTGAAGTGATTGTGCTGGAGGGTGCCTATGCCACCAGTCAGCGCAGTGCGCTGGAAAATGTCAGCAACGCGCTGGATATGCAAATGCAGGTCGGCATCGGCAGGCTGCTCTTTTTCCGCCATACGATGGAGGCCGCGCTGCAAACGCCGCTGGGTTTGAACATCCTGAAGAAACGGAGCGAAGAGTTTGAACAAAAGCGTGCGCTGCCGCAGTGGCAAATCGGCGTGGATAACGCCAGAACGCTGCCTGTTTACGGCGTCTCTGACTATTTCGTCACGCAAACCAGGTTGCTCAACCGCGATAATGACGACCTGCACAATGAACTGACCGCCGCCATTGAACTGGGTTACCTGTTCCGTCTCTCTTCCCACGCCCTGATGCTGCCGCGCCGCGCCTGGTACGTCTCGCGTGCCGGTTTTTTCATTACCACCGACACCGTCAGCAACGAACAGGCGATTGTCCCGACGTACTATCACTTACTGATGCGCCCGTGGTTTAGCGGGCAACAACTTCAGGAAAATCGTGCCCGTGGTGTGCGCTGGTTTGCCGATTCGGCCCCGGAAAGCGCGAGCGGGAGCAACGTCACGGCCAGCGTGCCGCTTGATTATCACGGCTACTGGTTTGGCGTGCTGGTGATGAGCTTCCCGGTCGATGCCATCAATCTGTTATTGACCAGCGCCCGGCAGGGCGCGCACGGGCAGGAGCGGGGCGAATATCAACTCTACGATATCAACTTCAGGCTGCTCACCAGCACGTTACCGACCGATGCGGTGGAAGGCACGTTTACGTCTAAAGAGCGCGCCTTGCTCGACGCGCAAATGGCACAGGATACCCTCGGCGGGCTGCGGCTTGGCTCGCGTTATGTCAGTTGGCAAAAGCTGAAACATTTTGGCGGCACGTTGCTGCGCATCCATACCCTGCGCGAAGGCATAACCGGGGATTTTGGCCGTATCAGCATTGTGATGGCGGTACTGTGGCTGCTGTTTATGGCGATGCTGGTCGTCGCCTGGGGCGTTATCCGCCGGATGGTCAAAAACATGTACAGCATGCAAAGCACTCTGCAATGGCAGGCGTGGTACGACCCGCTTACACGCCTGTGCAACCGTGGCGCACTGTTTGAACGAGCGAAAGCGCTGTCGCAACTCGCGCGGGCACAAAAACTGCCCTTTGCGGTTATTCAGGTCGATCTGGATCATTTCAAAAGCGTCAATGACCGCTTCGGCCACCAGGCCGGCGATCGGGTGTTATCGCATACTGCCGGGCTTATCTCTGGCACTCTCGGCGAGCAGGATGTGGCCGGACGCGTCGGTGGGGAGGAGTTTTGTATTTTGTTACCGGGCAGCACGCTGGAACAGGCAACCCAGATTGCCGAACACATTCGCCAGCGCATCGGTGGCAAAGAGATTTTGATCCACAAGCATACGACGATGCGTATCAGCGCCTCATTCGGCGTCAGCGATGCCTTTGGAGAGAACAATTACGATTTTGAACATCTGCAATCGGTCGCTGACCGCCGTTTATACCGGGCGAAAAACAACGGGCGCAATCAGGTTTGCGCCGCCGATGAAACCCCGAACAGATGATCCAACCCTTCGCGCCAGCCCGCCGCGCCTTCCAGCTCGGTATGGTACACCCGCTCAGGCTTATCCTGACGTAGCTGAACGCCTTCGCGGTTAAGGCCTCGCACCACAATCGCGTAATCCACGCTATCCAGCAGGGGAGCATCGTTCGGACCGTCGCCCAGTCCCACCGTCAAGGCGCGTTTGCCCTGATAATGGCGATATTGCCGGGTCAGCCAGTTTACCGCCTGATCTTTTCCGCCGCGCTCATCCAGCACATGCCAGAACCGCGCGCCCTGTACAAACCGCAGGCCTAATCGGGAGAGCGCTTCATCAAAGGCCGCCATCTGCGCATCGTTATCGCGCCAAATCAGCGTTTCCGACGCTTCCTGCAACTTAGCAAGGCTCGCTTGCACCAGCGGCAGGCCGGTCACTTCCGCCAGCACATGTTCGTCGAGTTCATCAAACGTGGTGAATTTCCAGTCGTACTTTTTACGTAACTGGGTAAGAACCTGGGTGATTTCGCTATGAGGCGCACCGGTCATAATGCGCGGATAGTGCTCGTTGTCCTGCCACTCTTCGGCAAGCTGGATCACCGCGCCGTTTTCCGCGATAAACGGCAACCCCTGCAACTGCAAGATTTTTTGCAGCGCAAGCATCTCGGCAGCCGTTTTGCTGCTGCATAAAATGACCGGGATCTGCCGCTCGCGCAGACGGGTAAGCCAGCCAGCAGCGGCCTGCCATTCACCCGTGTGGCTATCCAGCAAGGTGCCATCGACATCGGTAAAAATCAGTAACGGGTCGTCCAGGCTCGGCATATTCGGCTCCTTTACATCCAGAAGGGAAAACAATGCAGGTTAACTGTATTCATATGAATACTATATGCATGCTAAATATTTGTATTATGGATATATCTTGTCATTGCAATACATAGTCGATAGAGTGGTTCTTACATCAGATTCCCTGATGTACGAATTTTAAGTGCTTCTTGCGTAAGCAAGTTTCATCCCGGCCTTTTTCAGGCCGGGATGCCTCTTTAGCGATTCGCCTCGGTGATGCTAAAGTCATGCACATCCAGCTCAAAGGCTTCCGCCAGTTCCCGCCAGGTATGATACTCACGCCCATCAACACTTACGCGCTGACCTTCGTCATCATCAATACGGTGAACTTCGCTTTCGCTGATTTCGTTAATGGCCGCCAGCAGGGCATCAACGTCTACCTGCACGTCGCGCTTGGCCGTTTCGCTATACTCTCTCGCCGTTTTCATGCTCTCACCTCGTTCACTGTCCTGAAAACAAGTATAGACGGTAGAAAAAAACGGCAGGCAGAGTGCGGGGCGCTGCCAGCGGCGGCGTTTTGTTCTAAACTGGCGTAAATGCGACAGGAGGAGTGAATATGAAGGTTAACGATCGGGTTACGGTCAAAACGGACGGAGGTCCACGCCGTCCGGGAGTGGTATTGGCTGTTGAGGCATTCAATGAAGGTACGATGTACCTGGTTTCACTTGAAGATTACCCGCTCGGTATCTGGTTCTTTAATGAAAAAGGCCACCCGGATGGGGTATTTGTCGAATTAGATGGTTAATTTTCGCCCTCCGTAAAGGAGGGTGAATAAATAACATAAGCTTTAACGCATATTAACAAATATACCGCTGGTAACATTATCTGTTAGCCGTACTACATGATAGATCACTTGTTTATTATGCGTTTTAATTTTCCTTTTAATATTTCCCTTATGTGATGATACCGTTTTCGCTTTAATATTCATCTGATCGGAGATTTGAATTGTATCCTGCCCCGACATCCACATTTTCAACATGCTGGACTCGGTGCGACTTAGTGAAAGTGTGGGTAAATTAATGGTTCCCACGCTTTTCCTCTCTTTATTCAGGTAATCTCCCAGAATATTATCCAGTGACTCCGGCTTGATTGACTTTGAACTGATGAGCAGGTTCTTACGGACTAACAGGTATTCATCAAAATGAATATTCGCAATGGCCATAAACACAATAAACAGCGTACGGGGATGCTGATTAATGACTTGCTTTATGTGCTGACTGCTGCTTGGGTCATGGATAAAGCAGTCCTCATTAATAAACACCACAGATGGCTGAAGCGTGGTGCAAGCTGTTTCGAGTTGATCAACAGTTAACACATCATTGATTTCTCGTTTTTTTATCCCCCGGCTTGTCAGATACCCTGTTAATCCCAACCGGGTATAACTGCATAAATCCATAATAATCGTTGACATGGCATACCCTCACTCAATGCGTAACGATAATTCACCACCCGCCAGAAGCTTCAGAAGCCATACAGGAAACAACTTATATTACTGAAGTGCAGGATGAAGACTTCAGGCGAATCCACTATCCCGTAAAGTTAGGTATAATTTGCCAGGAATCATCTTAAAGTAAAGTAAATGTTGCGTTCTGTGAGAACGCTAAAAACAAATAAACCGCGTCAGATATATCCTGGTCTATGTTTTTCTAATTTAACTTTAGGATTATCCTCAGGGAAGCCAGTATGAAAATCAGGGATTACTATTTTGCGGCAGCTCGCTGACAATTTCAGCTAACAGATTGAATATTTCACTGAATACCCGTTCACAGAATGGCGCAATCAACGGCATCATTGCTGCCATGAGCAACATTCCGACGCTTAACGTAACGGGAAAACCGATCACAAACACCGATAATTGCGGCGCCATGCGGTTTAATAAACCGAGCGAAAGGTTAATGGTCAGCAGCAACGTGATAACCGGCAGCGCCAACATTAACCCATTGAGGAAAATCATCCCCGCTGCCCGCGTTAATGCCAGGTATGCATTGCTGTTGACCGGATTACCGCCAATCGGCAAGGTGTGGAAGGTGTCTACCAGCATTGAGATCAACCACAAATGGCCGTTGAGCGTCAGGAATAACAGCATCGCCAACATATCCAGCAGGCGTGCCAACACCGGCATATTTAAATGGCTGGTCGGGTCAACAAAGGTGGCGAAAGAGAGGCCCATTTGCAGGCCGATTACCTCGCCCGCCATGCGAATCGTGGCAAAGGCAAACTGCATGGTAAAACCGAGCGCAATGCCGATCAGGATCTGCTGAAACGCCAACCATAGCGCAGCCGGAGAGAAGATTTCGACATCCGGCGTGGCCGGCAGCGTCGGGGCAATCACGATAGTGATAATAATCCCCAGCCCAATTTTCACCCGGCGGGGAATACGCGATTCGCTCAGGATAGGCGCAGTCATGATCAACGCCATCACGCGCAGCAGCGGCCAGAAATACATACTGATCCAGTGTACCCACTGGTCGCTGGTGACGTTCAACATAAGCCGGATTACCCGATGATGTAAGGAATGTTGTTGAACAACGTACGCATGTAATCAAGCAGCAAATTCAGCATCCACGGCCCGGCAATCACGATCGTGGCAAACACGGCGATAATTTTCGGAATAAAAGAGAGCGTCATTTCGTTGATCTGCGTAGCCGCCTGCAAAATGCTGATCACAAGGCCGGTAATCAGCGCCATCAGCAGCAGCGGGGCGGCAAGGGCAAGGGCAACTCTCATCGCCTCGGTGCCCATCATCATGACCGATTCGGGTGTCATGCCTTACTCCTAACTGTAAAAGCTTTGCGCCAGCGAGCCGACCAGCAGCTGCCAGCCATCCACCAGCACAAACAGCATCAGCTTGAACGGCAAAGCGATTGTCGCCGGTGGCACCATCATCATCCCCAGCGCCATCAGCACGCTTGCGATCACCAGGTCGATAATCAGGAATGGAATAAAAATCGTAAAACCAATCTGAAACGCGGTTTTCAGCTCGCTGGTGACATACGCAGGCAGCAGAATACGCATCGGTACCGCTTCCGGGCCTTCAATCGGCGGGCTATTCGACAAACGCGCGAACAAGGCCAGATCGGCCTGGCGCGTCTGGCGCAGCATAAATTCACGCAGCGGCTGCGCGCCTCTTTCCAGCGCCACATCCACGGAAATTTTGCTTTCACTGAACGGCTGATAGGCGTCGGTATAAATCTTGTCGATAACCGGCGACATAATGAAAAAGGTCAAAAACAGCGCCAGCCCGAGCAGCACCTGGTTCGGCGGCGCCGACGGCGTGCCGAGCGCGTTTCGCAGCAGGCCAAAAACAATGATGATGCGGGTAAAGCTGGTCATCATCAGCAAAATGGCAGGTAAAAAGGTGAGCGAGGTGATAAAAACCAGCGTCTGCACCGGCAGGGACCAGGACTGGCCGCCGCCTGCCAGCGGCTGGCTGATAAGCCCCGGCAACTGCGCAAACGCGGCAGGTGCAACCAGCCACAACCCGGCCAGCGCGAAAGGTAACAAACGGCGCATCAGGATCTCCCGGAACGCTTAAGCAAATTCTTCATCACGGACTGGAAATCCACACTTTTCTCGTTCACGGCTTCACTGTCGACGGGTGCGGGAGGAAGTTTGTGCAACAGATTGATGTTGGTGGGCGTAACGCCCAGCACCAGGCGTGCATCTTCAACATCCACAATCACCACGCGTTCACGCGGGCCGACCGTGGAGCTGGCGGTCACTTTTAAACCCCGGCTGCTGGCGATTTTGCCCCCAAAGCCGAAGCGTTTGGCAAGCCAGGCCGCCATCAGGATCACGGCGATAATGCCAAACAGCGCGCCACTGACTTGCAGTAGTGGCGAACCGGAAACGGCGGACGGTTGAGAAACCGTAGCCTGTGTCTTCATACTTGCCTCAGCGGCTCAGACGGCGCATACGCTCGGAAGGGGTGATGATGTCGGTAATACGCACGCCGTATTTATCAGCGACGACCACGACTTCACCTTGCGCAATCAGATAACCGTTGATCAGGATATCCAGCGGTTCGCCCGCCAGCCCCTCAAGGGCCACCACCGAACCCTGCGTCAGACGCAGCAGCTCTTTGATGGTCATCCGCGTGCGACCCAGTTCAACCGTCAGCTTCACCGGGATATCCATAATCAGGTCGATATCCTGAACATTGCCGCCAGTATCGCCGCCGCCAAGCTGCTGGAACACGGTGTCTGCCGCGCTCTTGGTGCCTGGCGTGGTTTTTTGTTCGTTCAACGCGTCAGCCCACAGATCGTCCAGTGCTCCGCTGTTCTCATCGGACGGATTGTTAATATCACTCATTTGGGCTGTTCCTCATTCAGCGAATTCAAAATCGGGTTTATCAAGTGCTCAACACGTAACGCATATTGTCCGTTGACCGTACCGTACTGGCTGGTAAGCACCGGTACGCCGTCGACATGAGCAATAATGCGATCGGGTTTCTCTATCGGCAGCACATCGCCGGGTTTGAGCTTAAGTATCTGCGACAGGCGCAGGGGAATATCCGCGAAATTGGCAATCAAATTCAGCTCAGAGTGCTGAACCTGACGCACCAGATTGTCACGCCAGTTCTGGTCTTCATTACGAGAGTTTTCCAGCGGCGGGTTAACCAGCGTTTCGCGCAGCGGTTCAATCATGCTGAACGGCAGACAGATATTGAACTCACCTGTCAGGTTGCCGATCTCCACATGGAACGGGGTATTAACGACAATATCGTTGGGCGACGTGGTGATGTTGGTAAACTTCACCTGCATTTCAGAACGCACATATTCCACATCAAGCGGGTGAATCGCCTTCCACGCATCGCTGTAGGCTTCAAGGGCCAGTTTCAGCATACGGTTGATCACGCGCTGTTCTGTGTGCGTGAACTCACGGCCTTCCACCTTGGTCGGAAAACGCCCGTCGCCGCCAAACAAGTTATCCACGGCAATAAACACCAGGCTTGGCGAGAACACGAACAGGCCGGTGCCGCGCAGGGGTTTCAGGTGGATCAGGTTAAGGTTGGTGGGAACGGGTAAGTTACGCGCAAACTCATGGTAGGGCTGAATGCGGATCGCGCCGACGGTGATATCCGGGCTACGACGCAGCAGGTTGAACAACCCCATACGGAACTGACGCGCGAAACGTTCGTTGATGATCTCCAGCGCCTGCAAGCGTTCACGAACCACGCGGCGCTGGGTATTCGGGTCATAGGGGCGAATATCGCTATCGGCGCCCATTCCCGGTTTAGGATCATCACTCTTATCGCTGTCGCCGTTGAGCAGCGCATCGATTTCTGCCTGAGAAAGAATACTATCGCCCATGTCTTTACCGCAAAATGAAAGCTGTATAAAGAACGTCAGTGACTTCCTGTTTCGGTTGTCCTGGCACTAATGGCGTTGCGATTGTCTCTTTAATCGCGGTAGCAAGATTCTGCTTGCCCTCGTTAGTCGCGAGCTGATTAGCGTCCTGACGTGAGAACAGCAACAACAAGCGGCTACGCACTTCCGGCAAATATTCGCTCAGTCTTGCGCGCGTCGCGTCATCTCTCAGACGCAGCGTAATGCCGACGTAGAGCACCCGGTCAGCGTCACCCAGATTCACCGTAAAGGTATCCAGTGCGAAGAAAACAGGCGCTGGCGGTGGCGGCGCTTCCAGTCTGGCATCAGCCGTATGTTTTTGTTGCATACGCCAGTAACTATAGCCAGCAGTGGCGCATGCCGCGAGTGTGATTAAAACCAGCAGCGGGATCCAGATCGAGCGCTTGCGTTTTTTGTTGAGGGCGGAGTCAGTCATCTGATACGGGCTTCCTGTTAACAGCTTATGCGGTGATTATCCCGTGTCCTGCTCCGGTCAAAGGGCGGAAAAGACGGGGATAATCATGCTACCTCTGGCGTTTAGGCAAAGATGTCGACCGCGCCGTTACCGCGAGCCGCAGATTGCAGGCTTGCCGGGGTAATGATTGCCTCACCATCATCGCTGCCAAAACGTTCGCCGGAACCCGAGTGTGAAGCCTGTTGCTGCTGGGAAGATTGCTGTTGCTGGCCCGCAAAACTTTCGCTGCTGATGTTGCTCTGACCCAGTTGGATCCCGCTTTCCGCCAGCGACGTGCGCAGCATCGGCAGGGCGGCTTCCAGTGCCTGGCGAACATGACTGTGGGCGGAGACCATCTGCAACTGCGCCTGGTTATCCTCAAGCTTGATGGAGATTTGCACCTGGCCGAGATCTTCCGGGTGCAGGCGCAGCTCCGCGCTCTGCTGGCCCTGACGGGTAAACAGCGTCACATGCTGGCTAAGATTCTGCTGCCACTCGTGGCTGCCGAGCGGCGCGCTAAGCACCGGTGCGGCAACCGGCGCGCTGGCATGCGCGGCGCTCACAGAGGTGGTGACTGGCGCAACGCTTGCGGTGGTATTGGTGGTTTGCAGCGCGGCGGTGTCGTTATCTTTTTTCACCGCGAGCGTAGCGGCGAAGTTTGCCGTTTGCTGGCTATCGTCAGCCACGTTAAGGGCAGCGGCATTCGCCGCATCACCTTTCACGCTGGCACGTGGCAGGTCGGCATCGGTGGCCTTCGACAACGCGCCATTGTTCAGCGCGCGGTTAGCCGCCGCTGCAACATCGACTTTGCCGCTGGCGGTGGTGGGCTGTGCGGTTGCGGTTAATTGCGCCGCTTGCTGGTGCGGCAACATCGCCATTAAGGCGCTCAGGCCCGCCAGCTCATCACTTTTGCTGTCGCTTTTCTCATCGCTGGCACTGGCTTTCGCCATTTTGCTTAACGCGGCCAGTACATCGGTTTTAGCGGCGGGTGTCAGGCCAGCAAAAAGTTTCTGCATCTCTTCACTGCTTTCGGATGTGGCAAGGGCATCGCCTTTCGCGGCCTGGCGCGCCAACAGGTCGGCCAGCTTCTGTGCCGGCGTCTGTTGTGCTTCGTCGCCGGTCGCAGCAGCCAGATTGCCTTTGGCGAACTTGCCGTTTAAGGCCGCCGCCTGGAGATCGGCCAGGGTCAGGGGCGCGTCACTCTCCTGGCCTTGCACGCCGGACATGGCGCCGGTCAGCAGGGCGAGGAAATCCTGGGCGGAATCGCCGCCCGCTTTGCCCGCCTGCACACCGGTAGTCGCGGCGTCATCAGTTGGGGTAACTAACAATTTTGGCAAGGTGATCATTCTGTTTTCCTCAGTGACGCTCGCTGTGCAAACTCATCCATTTTTTTCTGATCGAGACGGTTTTCCGCCAGCAGTGCTGCGGCGCTTTGCCGGTCCTGCAAGGTTTGCCAGGCCTGTAAGCGCTGTTTCTTTTCCCGCCAGCAACCGAGCGCGATATCAACCTTCTCGTTCCACTGCGCCAGTTGCTGTCGATGTTGATCAATGGCTTTTTCCAGCGTCTGAATAAACTGCTGATAGTTCTGCCAGCGTTGGTTATCAATCCCCTGGCTCATGGTGTTATTCAGGCTGCTGCGGTATTCGTGCTGATAATCCATCAGCATCTTTAACTGTTCTTCGGCTTGCTGGCAGGCGCGGCGCATTTCACCGAGTTTCAGTGCTGCGTCTTCAACCTCTTTTTCTGCCAGATCCTTTAGCGTCGTTAATGCGCTGTGTTGCGTCATAAAGTCAGCTCTCCACTACCTCAGACCGTCGGGAAGATAAGCTCTAAAGCCTGCATCGAATCTTCCCACCCGGCACGTTCGAAAATGCCCTGTTGCAGGAAAGCTTCCAGTTGCGGCCATAACGCAATGGCTTTATCCAGCATCGGGTCGCTGCCGCGCGCGTAAGCGCCGACGCTGACCAGATCGCGGTTACGCTGGAAGCTCGACAGCAACTGTTTAAAGTTGCGGACTCGCGCGTAATGTTGTTCGGTAATTAACGCTGTCATTGCACGGCTGATCGACGCTTCAATATCAATCGCCGGGTAATGACCGGCCTCCGCCAGACGGCGGGACAACACAATGTGTCCATCAAGAATGGCGCGTGCGGAGTCAGCAATCGGATCCTGCTGGTCATCGCCTTCGGTGAGCACGGTATAAAACGCGGTGATCGAGCCGCCGCCGTGAATGCCGTTGCCCGCGCGTTCCACCAGCGCCGGTAATTTGGCGAAGACAGAAGGGGGATAACCTTTGGTTGCTGGCGGCTCGCCAATCGCCAGCGCGATTTCACGCTGCGCCATGGCATAACGCGTCAGGGAGTCCATAATCAGCAGCACATGCTGACCGCGATCGCGGAAATCTTCAGCAATGCGCGTGGCGTAAGCAGCGCCCTGCATACGCAATAACGGCGAGACATCCGCCGGGGCGGCGATAACAACGGATCGCGCGCGACCATCGGCCCCGAGGATGTTCTCGATAAAATCTTTCACTTCACGGCCACGTTCACCAATCAGGCCAACAACAATCACATCTGCCTGGGTGTAACGCGCCATCATGCCTAACAACACGCTTTTACCGACGCCGGAACCAGCGAACAGCCCCATACGCTGACCGCGACCAACGGTTAACAACGCGTTAATCGCGCGCACGCCGGTATCCAGCACGTGTTCAATGGCGGTACGTTGCAGTGGGTTAACCGGTTGGGTGATTAATGCGCCCGTTTCGCCGGTATCCGGGGCGGGCAGGCTGTCGAGGGGTTTGCCCGCGCCGTCCAGCACGCGACCCAGCAGGGCAGGGCCGAGGGGCAACTGTTTACTGCTCTGTAAACTATCGCCCAGCGCACTGCGGGCATAAACGCGTGCGCCGGGCAAAATGCCTTCGACTTCTTCAAGGGGCATCAGGAACAGGCGCTGGCCGTTAAAGCCGACCACTTCGCTTTCTACTTCGCGCGTTTCCAGCCCGTCCTGACGCTCAATAATGCATGTCGCACCCAGCGGCAGTTGCAACCCGGTCGCTTCCAGCACCAGCCCCGTTGCGCGGGTCAACCGGCCATAACGGCGCACAGACGGCAGTTGCGCCATCTTTTGCTCAAAGTTATCGAGCGTGGTCAGCCAGCGGGTTAAACGTGCAGTCATTAAACGACTCCGGGTGCCGCCAGACGGCACAGTTCCTGCCAGCGCGTTGCCACGCTTGCATCTAAATCGCCTTCATCGGCGGAGACTTTGCACCCGCCCTGGTGCAGCGTCGGGTCACCGCGCAGACGCCAGCCGTGCAGGCTGAGGGTCGCGCCAAGCATCTCTTCCACGCGCTGCAAATCGTCCGGGTGAACGCGCAACTGCGGTTTGCCACTAAACAGCGGCTCTTGTTGCAACAGCATCTGGATCTGTTTGATAAGCGCATTGCTGTCCACCACCGGCGTATGGCCGAGCACCTGACGCGCGGCTTCCAGCGCCATCTGCATCAGGCGTGAGGCGATAACGCTATCCAGCGCATCCAGCGTGTACTGGAATTCACTCACCAGTTGCTGCATCCGCGCATGGATCGGCGCCTGCTGCTGGCGGGCCTGGTTCAGACCCTGTTCCATGCCCTGCGCCAGACCTTCCTGAAACCCGGCGTCATAACCGGCTTTACGCCCTTCGGCAAGACCCGCGTTATAACCGGTTTCGTGGGCCTGCATCTGGATTTGCGCCAGCTGCTGCTGTTGCTTTTGTTGTTCGGTTAATTCGTCGTCTTCTTCATCTTCGCCGCCCACCAGGGTGGACGGTTTTTCCTGCGCCATCAGGGGCGCGAACTCGGCAGCCAGCGGGAACGCCAGGTCGTCAGGCGTCCACACCTTCCACGGCAAATCGTTAGACATAGGTATCCTCGCCGCTGCCAATTACCATCTCGCCGGTCTCCGCCAGACGGCGAACGACAAGCAGAATGGCTTTCTGTTCGTTTTCCACCTGGGACAGGCGTACCGGGCCACGGTTGGCCAGGTCGTCGCGCAGGATATCTGCCGCACGCTGCGACATGTTGCGCAGGAACTTGTCGCGCAACGGTGGCTCTGCGCCTTTGAGGGCGATAAGCAGGGATTCGGAATCCACTTCCTGCAACAGACGCTGGATAGAGCGGTCGTCGACCTCCACCAGGTTTTCGAACAGGAACATCTCGTCGATAATTTTCTGTGCCAGCTCGCCGTCGAACTCGCGAACGGCGGTAATAACCGCTTCTTCCTGCTGGGTCTTCATCAGGTTGATGATTTCCGCTGCCGTTCTCACGCCGCCCATTTTGCTGCGCTTGAGGTTCTGGCCGTCGAGCAGGTTGTTCAGCACTTCGGTCAGTTCTGCCAGCGCGGCAGGCTGCACGCCGCCGAAGGTGGCGATACGCAGCATCACATCGTGGCGCATACGCTCATCGAACAGCGCCAGAATATCGGCGGCCTGCGAGCGTTTGAGGTGCACAAGAATGGTGGCGATAATCTGCGGGTGCTCGTCGCGAATAAGGTCGGCTGCGCTCTGCGGCTCCATAAAGTTGAGTGTTTCGATGCCGCTGGTGGTATCGCGTGTTTCGAGAATATCTTCCAGCAGGCTGGAGGCACGCTCTTCGCCGAGTGCCTTCACCAGCACGGAACGCAGGTAGTCGTTGGCGTTGATATTCAGCGCCGCGAACTGTTCTGCTTCGTTCTCGAACTCCTGCAATACGTCCATCAACTGCTTGTTGGAGATCTGACGTACGCCAGCCATCGCGGTACTCAAGTGCTGGACTTCGCGGGCGGAGAGGTGCTTAAACACCTCTGCCGCGCGGTCTTCGCCAATGGTCATCAGCAGGATGACGCTTTTGTCCGTTCCGGAAAGATTATTGCTCATGTTCGTTACTCATCCACTGGCGAATGACCAGCGCCACGACGCGCGGATCGTTATCTGACATTTCGCGAATACGCTGGCTCATCACCTCAGCGCTCAGGCGCTGGTTAGAACGGCGCTGCTGTTGCTGCTCGTCTTTGCTGAGGCGGACTTCCACGGACTCTTCGATTTCTGCCCGCGCTTGTGCCGCTTCCTGAGCCGCTTTCGCTTCTTCCTGACGGCGTAACAGTTGCGGACGAATCGCTTTACGCCACAGCAGCCATGCCACCAGCAGTACCAGTAACCAGCGTCCTGCGGAGATCAACTGGTCGATAAACGACTGTTGCTGCCAGAACGGGAGCTGACCACCAACATCATCTGTGGCGTTGAACGGTGAGTTCACCACGTTCAGGCTGTCACCGCGTTTTTCGGTGTAGCCCATTGCTTCGCGGGTCAAATCTTCAATCTGTTTCAGTTGATCGGCCGTCAGCGCGGCGGTTTTGCCATCGGCCAGCGTGCGGTAATTCACCACTACGGCAACCGAGAGGCGCTGAATATCACCAATGTTCATTTTGGTGTGGCGAATGGTGCGATCGACTTCGTAGTTGTTGGTCTCGTTGTGCGTGGTATTACGCGGGCCGCTTGTCGCCGTGTTGGTGCTGGTCGTCTGTTGGCCTTGCTGCGCCTGACCCTGCGCATTTTGTTGGCCATTCTGCTGGTTCGCAGGCGGTGTTGAGATCGGCGCGGTGTTTGCCGGCGCCGGCTGGTTCGAGAGCGCGCCCGGTACGCCGCCAGGATACTGGCCGCCAATCTGCTCGCTGCTGTTAACCTGGCGAGAACGCAGTACTGCCTGCGCCGGATCGCCGCCGTTCGGCGTGTATTGCTCTTCGGTCTGCTCTTTGTTGGCGAAATCAAGCTGCGCGGTGACCTGCGCGTGAACGTTGCCGTTACCGACAATCGGGCCGAGGATGGCTTCAATGCGTCGCTGAATACGGCTTTCAACGTCGGCGGTATATTTCAGTTGCGCGTCATTCAGGTCACGACCGGCCACGCCGGATTGCGTCAGCAGACGACCACTTTGATCGACCACGGTCACGTTGCCCGGCGGCAGGCCCGCAACGGCGCTGGAGACTAAATGCACCACGGCGCTGATCTGGCCGTCATCAAGGGCACGGCCCGGCTGCAAATTCACAGTAACCGACGCGGAAGGGGATTTTTGTTCACGGACAAATAATGAAGGTTTCGGCATCGCGAGGTGAACGCGCGCGCCTTTGACCGGACCCAGGGTTTCAATGGTGCGGGCCAGTTCGCCTTCCAGCGCGCGCTGGTAGTTCACCTGCTCGCTGAATTGACTGATACCGAATTTTTCCTGATCCAGCAGTTCAAAGCCCGCCGCGCCGCCTTTCGGCAAACCCTGCTGGGCGAGACGCAGGCGCAACTCGTGCACCTTGTCGGCAGGCACTTCAATTGCGCCGCTCCCGTCAGCAAAGCGGTAGGGGATATTCATCTGCGTTAACTGGGTAACAATCGCGCCGCCGTCCTGATCGGACAGGTTGCTATAAAGGGTGCGATAGTCAGGCGATTTCGCCCACAGCACCATAGCGACAACAATGGCAACGGCAGCGGCTGCGGCCACCATCAAAGGAATTTTGGGGTTCGCGCGTAAGCGGTTGATCCACTCAAGAGATTTATTCTGCGGTGCAGTTGTTGCAGTCGCACTCATTGCGCACCTCGTAACTCTGGGTGGGTATTGTTATTTGAGTTGTGAAACAAAACAGACTCCCGGGTCGGCAAACTCGACAAATGTCCATTAACATGGCGATGCCATTATTTGATGAAACGGATTTTTCTATGCCTCAAATAACCTGGTTTTTTGCTGCTATTTACCGCCATTATCCCATTGACAAACTGGTAACCTTGTCCAGGTATCAAACCATCCGGGGAAAATAATGGCTATACAGGGCATTGAGAGCGTCGTCAGTCAGTTGCAGGCAACTGCCGGGATTGCGCGCAATCAGAGCGTGGAAAGCGAACCGACTATCAGCTTTGCCGGGCAACTGCATGCGGCGCTGGATCGCATCAGCGACACGCAAAACGCCGCGCGTACCCAGGCAGAAAAATTTACGCTCGGCGAGCCGGGCGTGGCGCTGAATGACGTGATGACCGATCTGCAAAAATCATCTGTCTCGTTGCAAATGGGGATTCAGGTGCGTAACAAACTGGTGTCTGCTTACCAGGACGTGATGAATATGCAGATGTAACTCGACGCGCGAGCACGAAAAAAACCAGGCCGGAAGAATCCGCCCTGGTTTTTTTACGTTTATCTGTTCGGGGTCTATTTCTGAATCAAATAGCGAATGGTTGGCCCGTCTTGCTGGATATCCAGCACCGTGTAGCCGTGGTTACGCGCATCCAGCGGAATATTGTTAATCGACTGCGGGCAATCGCTCACCACTTCAAGGATTTCGCCTTTTTTCAACTGCGGCATCGCTTCAAGCGTTGCCACCGCCGGGTACGGGCAGGGTTCGCCGCTCATATCGAGGCGGTAATCAGGCACTATGCTCATGCGGTCTCCTTAATGGTGGTGGTAGTTGCACGGCGGCGGAAGAACTGTTTCTCCCAGCCAACGACAAACAAAAACGCGGCCAGTAACAGCAGATAGGTCACCAGCAAACCGCCGAGCGGGCCGAAGGTGTTCAGCAGGTTGATTTTGTCCCAGTTTGTGGCGAGCGCCGGGGAAATGTCATCCCAGAAGTACGCCAGAATAGTTGAGCCAATCACGTTGCCGAGACCGACCCACCAGTAATGTACCTGGCCTTCAACAGCGCGGTACATCCAGCCAGTTTCACAGCCGCCCGCCAGCACAATCCCGAAGCCGAACAGCAAACCGCCAATCACCGCGTTTGGCCCGGCCCACATGATTTTCGCTTCCATCCCCAACTGCACATAGCTGAAGATACCGATGGCGCTCGCCGCCATGCCGAAGATGATTGCTTTTGCCATCATCGTGCGCCCGGTTATCCACATATCGCGAAAGGCGGAGGTAAAACAGATTTGCGCCCGCTCAATCAGCAAACCAAAGCCAACGCCAAACAGCATCGCCAGCCCCAGTTTCGGCTGGTTCATTGCCGTCAGTAACGCCCAGCCGACCATCCCGGCAAACACCAGCATACCGAGGCGAAAACGGCGTTTCGCCTGGGAAGGCTTTTGCGTCAGCGGTGAGGCGGCAGAGACTTTCTGCATTTTCACCGGAATACGAAACAGCGGCAGCAGGGTGAAGCGCGCGCCAAACCACGAGCCAATCGCCGTGGCGATAGCGAAAAACCACGCATGCAGGGAGAACTGCGGAATGCCGGTAAAGAACGCTGCAAGGTTGCAGCCCATCGCCAGGCGCGCGCCAAAACCGGCAATGATACCGCCGATAATCGCCTGGGCAATGCGGATGCGGCTGTGCGGGAAACGCAGCTTCACATTATTGGCCCACAGCGCGGCAGCGAAACAGCCGCCGAACATGCCAATAATCATCATGCCGTCGATGCGTGTCAGCGGTGTGCCATCAAGATGAATAAGTTTGTAGTAGCCCCACTCTTCGGTATGCACGCCCGCCATCTGCAAAAGCTGACCGCCCCAGCGGGTAAATTCGCCGGTGACCGCCCAGAAAGTGCCGGTAATACCAAAATAATAGGTAGAGAGAATGCCCGCCGCGATAACCGCCGGAACAGGTGACCAGAACGTTATCAAAAAGCGGTCTTTGAAATGTTGCCATGACATAGGAATAAACCTCTGAACTCAGAAGGTGGAAAAGTCTTACAAAGAAGGCGGATGATACACGTCCGGGGGCGAAAACCGATGCACAAAACGGTAAAAACCTGGTGCAGATCAAACTTAACCGCGCAGGCGAAAGGGTGGCGATGCGCGGGCTTTAATGCCACAATCGTTTCTTTTCGCGAGCAGGATAAAGAATGAAAAAGCGAGTGATTCTCGGCGCGATGCTGCTGCTGAGCGGTTGTGTTCAGGTGGATAATTATCAGGCGGTGGTCAAACACCCGGCACCGGCAGGATTAGCGGGTTACTGGCAATCAGCCGGGCCGCAGAGCAGCCTGGTCAGCCCGGAAGCGATAGCCAGCCTTATCGTTACGCCGCAGGGTGACACCCTTGATTGCCGCCAGTGGCAGCGGGTGATTGCCGTACCGGGCAAACTGATGCTGGATGGCGATACCTTTTATAACGTGACGCAAAAACGCGACGTGTACCGCCTGAGCCGCGAAGATAACATCCTCGAGTTCGACGGACTGACCCTTAAGCGCGTGGACGCCCCGACCGTAGAGTGCCAGCAAGCGCTGGAAAAAGCGGGTCTGGATATCAACGGGTCATCAGAAAGCAGGAATTAACAGGAAAGAGAGCAAAGCGTGGCGGGTGAGGGGGAAACCGCAGCACCCGCCGCTAATGAGAGTCAGATCTCATTGGGGAACAGGATATTTCCAGAAAGACGTCCATATGTCGAATGTAGGTTATGTTGTCGGGAAGTTTGACCAACCAATGTCCTCAGCTCGTCCATTCGCTGGTTTAACAATTGTTTCAATATGACTTCATTGTCCAGAATCTGCTTGAGCAGGGGACGGATCTGCGCCTGCATATGCGGCGCAGCATCGGTCGAATCCTGGAATTGTGTCAATGACTCCACAGAAGTTACGTACCCCAGCTCATGTTCAATAAGTTCATCCCAACGCCCTTCCTTCGCGAGGCTAAGCATGGTACGGCTGGTAACCAACAGCTGCTGATAGTGGTGGAGCAACCCGAAATTTGCTTCCATTAGTAAGTGTCCCGCGCGTTTTGATTATTGGGGCCTATCTCTTTCCAGGCGTCAGCGATGTTGTTGAGCAACATCGAGACTTCATCAATGGCGGCGAGGTCATTATGGAGATTTGCCTGTAAAAGACGTCGTGTCATGTAGTCATAAAGACTGTCCAGGTTTGCAGCGAGCTCGCCACCGACTTTGTGGTCAAGCCCGGCGCGCAAACCATTAGTGATGATATTAATGGCCTTTGAAAGCGCCTGTCCTTTACCGGGAATATCTCCCTGTTCAATCAGGATCGCGGCCTTTTTCATGGCGCTTAACGCGCCATCAAAAAGTAACACCACGAGTTGATGTGGGCTTGCACTCAGGACGGCGCTTTCGACGCCGACCTGAGCATAAGCCTGAGTTCCCGATTTCGTATACATGTCCAACCTCAACTAATGGTTTATCAACTCAAAGCATTAAACTGCTGAGTCAGATAGTTCCCTGTGTTGGTCAGGGAAGAAACTAACTGACTTAAACTTGTAAACTGTGTTTTGTAACGCGCCATTGTCGCCGTGATCTGGTCATTCACCGAGGTGTACTGGTCGGCAAGCTGCTTAAGCGTTTTGTTAATCCCGTCGGTGGCGTTCTGTACGCTACCGTCAGTACCTAATACCTCTTTCAGCAGGTTGCTGGTCTCGGTCGCAAAGCCGGTGGTTTTACCGTCACCCGACAAAAACGACACCACGTCGGCGGATTTTTCACTCAGCGCCTTATCAAGCTTGGTGCTGTCAACGGTCAGTTTGCCAGATAAATCCTGGGTAATACCCAGTTGCGATAGTACGGTAAAACTGCCCGCGTCTGACTGTACAGTGGATAACTGCGAGCGCAGACGCGTCTGAATGTTACGCAGCGTCGCGTCGCCTATCAGATCCCCGTTTGAGCTGTCCTGCGCGTCACTACCCTGATCCACCGCCGTGTATTTGGTCTGGTTGGCAATGGTGGTTTGCAGGGAGTTGTAAGCATCCACATACGCCTGTACCGCAGCTATCATCGGCGCATTATCTTTGGTCACTGACAACGTTTCCGCGCTGGTGGTCAGCTTATCCAGCGTCAGCGTTACCCCTTCCGGCGCATCGGTGATGGTGTTGCTGCTACGGGTAATCTCAATCCCGTTAATTTTCACCTTCGCATCAGACGCGGCAACCTGCTGCGTCATGGTATTGCTGGCGCTGCCGGTGTTGGTCGAATCATAGCTAATGTACTTCGCCAGTTCCGTATCATCCGTGGTGATCGTCATCTGGTTAGTTGTACCGCTGTCGCGTGAGGTCAGCGCCAGGTAATAGCTGTTGTCATCCGCTTTAATAATGCTGGCGGTGACGCTGCCCTGTTGGGCGTTAATCGCATCGCGCATATCCGCAAGGCTGGTCTTATCGCTTGCCAGCGTCACGGTCATCGGGTCTTTTTGCCCCGGTTGCGTAATAGTAATGGTACGAGAACTCAGACTGCTATCACCCAGATCGGTGTCTTTACTGGCTACTTTCGGGCTCAGCAATGACTGCGATGCGGCCAGCGAGGTGACTTCAACGGAGTACGTTCCTGCCGCCGCATCGTTATCCAGTGCGGCACTGAATGCCGTATTGGTACTTGATACTTTCGTTCCTGCAATCGCCGAGGTGTTCTTCAGTGCATCAGCGGCGGTTTGCAGCTTGGTCAGGGAGGTTTGTACTACGCCCCAGGCCGTCAGTTTTGCTTTATACGATGTCTGCTGAGTAGTAATAGGCGTCAGCTTGGTCTGTTCAGCTGTCTGCAAATTGTTATACAACGTATTGAGATCCAAGCTTGTGCCTGCGCCGAGTGAACTAACACTTGCCATTTTTTCATCCTTCAGTTTTAGACAATCACTGTGGAGAGTATCGGCAGCGACGTCGAAAAGATTAGAAGGTTTTTTTTAAAACAATGGCGGAATAAAGAGGGAGAATCACGGGCAGTTTATCGCTTTAAAAAAATGATCTTTTTTTCTAAAGGTTGTTCTGAGGCTGTCGATAATCAGGTTAACGGTAAGAAAGCCGTAGGCAGATGCCTGAATCCGATAACTTTATTAATGAAGGATAACTATCATGGCTGTTATTAATACTAACACCCTGTCACTGTTGACCCAGAACAACCTGAACAAATCTCAGTCATCTCTGGGCACCTCTATCGAGCGTCTGTCTTCCGGTCTGCGTATCAACAGTGCCAAAGATGCTTCGACCACTTCAATCCCGGCATTGCGCATCATTGACGCCCAGGGGCTACGGAAAAATGTCACGCTGCCTGCGGAGTCCAGCAACAAACGGCAGTGTACGCCGCGCCGCGCAGCCGCCATCAGCGATTCGGCAACCTGGTCTGCCATGCCGCCGGGCTGCCAGATATAGAACACCATCTCGATATTATGCCGGGCGAGCTGAATATCGCGGATCAGCGCCTGCATAACATCGTCGGTGGAGGTCAGAAGTTGCAACTGGTTGCCTTTTACCCCGGCAATGCCCTGGCGACGCTCGCACAGTTTAAACAGAGAAGCGGCAACGCTGCTGTTTTCATCGGCAAAAATACGTTTGAATTGCTTGAGATCGTTGAGCCATTTGGCGGTGGAAGGCCACATGGCGCGGGCGCGCTCCGCCCGCCGTTTACCGAGGTGCAGCTCACCAAGGGACAAGTAAGCAATAATGCCCACCAGCGGCAGAATATAAATAATTAACAACCATGCCATCGCCGAGGTCACTGCCCGGCGTTTCATCAGAATGCGCAGGGTTACACCAGCAATCAGTAGCCAGTAACCTAAGACAATCAGCCAACTCATCACGGTGTAAAAAGCAGACATTGAAAAAAATCCTTTTTAAAATCTGTGTCAGTTGAGTTTACGCATAAGGATTCATCTGGCAAATAAAAACGCCGAAAAGCGCTGGCCTGCCGGGCCTGACGCACTATAATGACCGCTTCTGTTGAGTGTCAGGTTAGAGAAATGAAGCGTAGTCGAACAGAAGTTGGGCGCTGGCGTATGCTGCGGCAGGTTGGACGCCGTAAAGCGCGCTGGCTGGAAGCGCAGTCTCGCCGTAACATGCGCATCCATGCCATCAGGAAATGCGGCGTCAACCGCCATCGTAATGTGCTGCTGTTTGCCATTTACGATATCTGAAGCCCGGGCACCGAAATGGTGCCCGCGGTCGTTAAGGAAAGTGACAAACGACATGAATAAAGAAGCCCTGATTTTTCTTGGTATCGCGATTGTCATGGAAGTGATTGCCACCACGGCGCTGAAATCCTCCGACAGTTTTACCCGTCTGCTCCCCAGCATCATCAGTATCGCGGGGTATTGCATTGCATTCTGGTGCCTGACCATCCCGATGCGCAGTATTCCAACCGGCATCATTTATGCTATCTGGTCCGGTGCCGGGATTGTGCTGATTGGTATTGTGGGTTGGCTGGTCCATGGGCAGAAGCTGGACTTACCCGCAATGCTGGGTATGGGGCTGATTATCGCCGGGGTAATAATTATTAATTTGTTTTCGAAAAGCGTTGGGCATTAAGCAGGAAGAGGGGGCAACGGCGTTCGTGTTGCCCCGCGATGTATCAGAACACTTTTTTAAACGGCTTCACCGTCACATTCTGGTAAACCCCGGCGGCAACATACGGATCGGCTTCCGCCCAGGCTTTTGCTGCTTCCAGTGATTCAAACTCTGCGATAACGGTAGAGCCGGTAAAACCCGCCGCACCAGGATCGTTACTGTCAACGGCGGGCATTGGCCCCGCAGTCAACAAACGGCCTTCATCGTGCAGCAGTTGCAGCCGTGCCAGGTGAGCCGGGCGCACGGATAAGCGTTTTTCCAGGGAATCGGCAATATCTTCAGCAAAAATAACGTACAGCACAGAGCATGCTCCTTACTTATCAGAAAGCCATAACGTATGTGAAAGGTGTACTGACTGCAATGCAAAGATATCGTCAGGCAATATTCTCTGCGTGAGCTGCGTTTTTTTACTCATTTTGCCCGTTAATTTTTCCTGTAAGCAGATGGCTTGTTGAATATGATTGCTATTTGCATTTAAAATCTAGCTCTGGTTTTTTAACTGACACGATTATGACTTCAATGACCCTTGATTTACCTCGCCGCTTTCCCTGGCCGACGCTGTTGTCCGTCGCCATTCACGGAGCCGTGGTGGCGGGTCTGCTTTATACGTCGGTACATCAGGTTGTTGAACTGCCCGCACCCGCACAGCCTATTTCTATCACCATGGTTGCGCCTGCCGATCTTGAGCCGCCGCAGGTGGTCCAGCCGCCGGAACCGGTTGTCGAACCGGAACCCGAGCCGGAGCCTATTCCCGAGCCGCCGAAAGAAGCGCCCGTGGTGATTGAAAAACCCAAACCAAAGCCGAAACCGAAGCCAAAACCGGTGAAAAAAGTTGAGCAACCGAAGCGTGAAGCAAAACCGGTTGAACCGCGCCCGGCCTCGCCGTTCGAAAACAATACGCCTGCGCGCACGGTGGCAAACCCAACGCCGTCGCCCGCCAGCAAGCCCGCACCGTCTGTTCCGACCGGCCCGCGCGCGTTAAGCCGCAACCAGCCGCAGTATCCGCCGCGTGCGCAGGCGCTGCGCATTGAAGGTCGGGTAAAAGTGAAATTTGATGTGACCCCGGATGGCCGTGTGGAAAACGTCGAGATCCTCTCCGCGCAACCGTCGAACATGTTTGAGCGTGAAGTGAAAGCCGCCATGCGCAAATGGCGCTACGAACCCGGCAAGCCGGGCTCAGGGCTGATAGTGAACGTGGTCTTCCGCCTGAATGGCGGCACGACAATGGAATAAGAGAAGCCTCCGTCCGGAGGCTTTTTTTACGGCTGCGATGGCAGCGGACGCGGTTTCCCGTCGTTATCCACGGCTACATAAATAAAGAGTGCTTCTGTGGCCTTATAGCGTTGACCAATCGGCTCAGACATGACTTTTTTCACCCACACTTCGACATTGATAGTAATGGAAGTATTCCCGCGCTTCACACAGCTGGCGTAGCAGCACACCACGTCGCCGACGGCGACCGGGCGGTGAAACGTCATGCCATCCACCCGAACCGTGACCACCCGACCATGGGCGATTTCTTTGGCCTGAATAGCACCGCCCATATCCATTTGAGACATTAACCAGCCGCCGAAAATATCACCGTTGGCGTTGGTATCTGCTGGCATTGCTAATGTGCGTAAAACAAGTTCGCCCTGAGGCGCAACTGACGGAGTAGTCATTGTTATCTCTTCTGTGATGAGGGATTTCTGGCGGGATGCTACTACGAATGCGGGGCGTTCGGAAAGAAAAAAGCCAGGCGTTTAGCCTGGCTTAGCGGGTCAGGATTTGTCATCCTGTGCGGGCATATGCCGGTAAATATAAACACCGCTCAGCACGGTAAATACCAGCGTCATGATGGTAAGGCCAAAGACTTTAAAATTGACCCACACGTCGAACGGCAGCCAGAAAGCGATATAGATATTCGCCAGTCCACATGCAATAAAGAACAGCGCCCAGGCGATATTCAGTTTTGCCCATACAGCGTCCGGTAGGGATAACTCTTTACCGAGCATGCGCTGAATCAGCGTTTTTTTCATCACCAGCTGGCTAAAAAGCAGCGCGACAGCGAACAGACCGTAAATCACCGTCACTTTCCATTTAATAAACTCCACATCGTGGAATTTAATCGTCAGGCCACCAAAAATGGCGACCAGCACAAACGTAATCAGCGCTACTTTTTCCACTTTGCGATAGCGGATCCAGCAATAGATCAGCACGATCGCTGACGCAACGATCAGCACTTTGGTCGCGGCAAAAATATCGTAAAGCTTATACACCACGAAAAAGAGCGCCAGCGGGAGAAAATCAAGAAACTGCTTCATTCTACGATTCCATCATAAGGGGCTACCCGCGCGTGCGGGCAACCGGGACAATCATGCACGCATCAACATATAGAGGCGGAACAGGTAAATGAGCAGCGCCGCCGAAATCAGGTTACTGACGGTATTGGCGATAACCGCGCCGACTTCCGGCGTAAAGACCGCCAGGTGATGGGCGAACATCAATAACACGGTTTTAGCCAGCAACCAGCCCATCACCGCCGGTGCGACCAGGCGCATATTGGCCCAGCCCAGCCGCATGCTGTTACGCATTGCCGCGAAAATACCCATCTTATCCTGGACAAGCATCACCGGAGCGAAAGACAGCAAAATCGCCAGAATCACGCCAGGCACGATGATAAACATAATGCCGATCTGCACGATAAAGGTGGTAAGCATGATCAACAGGAATAACTTTGGCAACACTGGCGCGCTGGCACCGATGGCTCGCAGCGCACTGACTGGCTGGCCGGCAGAGATCATCTGAATAAGCAACAACACGCCGCCTGCCAGAATCGCATTGCCAATAAGGCCGGAAAAAGTCGATGCCGCCGACGCACGCAGCAGCACCTGCTGTTGTTCCGGTGTCATATTCTGCACCAGATCAAACAGGCCGACGCTGCCCGCCAGGTTATCACCTTCAGACAGAATGGAGAGTTGCTCTTCGCTGGGCGAAAACGCATGCCCAAGCATCGCGGTGATAAAGGCACACAATAATGCGATCAGTAAAATCGTAATGAACTGATTACGAAAAAAATTCCCCGTGTCACGGTAAACGGACTTCGCCGTGATAGACATGCACTCTCCTTGAGTATAGCGGTGTTAATTGGCGGGCAATTGTACCCCGAATACACCCTCAGTGGCAGCATCACTGCTTGTATGGATAAGCATATCTTTGTAAAGAGGCGGCAAACCATAGCGGGCGCGGGCGCGATCACAGGCTTCATTCACCTTGCCGCCTTCTCCGGACAGGGGAAATTCACGGCACGGTGAAGGCCTTCCTTCATAAATGCTGCAACGGGCCGACACGCCCGGCGTGCCTTCCAGCGCCACGCAACGGCTTTGCTTCTGATTCGTTCCGCGCATACAGCGCAAAAAAGGCGTGAGTGGCTCAGTGAATTGAGCCGGGACAGGGCCGCCAGCGTCATCCGCTTCAGCCCAGTAGAAAGAGACACGAAAATACGCACAACAGGCTCCGCACGACATGCACGGATTGAGATCGCTCATGGCACACCTGCACTTAACGACGCATCAACATTGTTAGTCAGGCCGTTAAATTAGCGCTGGCGCATAGCGGGCACAAGAGGGTTGCAGAGGTATATTTTTAACCCCTTCACAAAGCAAAAATTGATGCAATAACAAAAGTTAATGAGTGTATGGGTTAGCGAAAATTAACCCAGATCAATGAATGTTAAATTACAGGGTCAAGTGTGATCTGCATTAGATCACTTTGTACTCAATAGTGGGTATATTCACGGCGCGATAAAACCTCAAACATGGAGTGGATATGAAGAAGTTAGCCGTGGCAGCATTGATCCTGAGCAGTATCTCCGGGGGCGCATACGCGCACGAAGCAGGCGAGTTTTTCATTCGAGCCGGTTCGGCCACCGTTCGCCCAACAGAAGGTTCCGATAACGTATTAGGCAGTCTGGGCAGTTTTAATGTCAGTAATAACACCCAGCTTGGTATCACCATGACATGGATGGCGACCGATAATGTGGGTGTTGAGTTGCTGGCCGCAACGCCGTTCCGCCACCGCGTGGGTACCGGGCCAACCGGTGATATTGCAACCGTGCGACATCTGCCACCTTCGCTGATGGCACAGTGGTATTTCTTTGATTCCCAGAGCAAAGTGCGCCCGTACATCGGGGCCGGTGTGAACTACACCACCTTCTTTGATGAGAAATTTAACGATACCGGCAAAGAGGCGGGTCTCTCTGATTTGAGCCTGAAAGATTCGTGGGGCGTCGCCGGGCAAGCGGGTGTGGATTACTTAATCAACCGCGACTGGCTGATTAACATGTCGGTGTGGTGGATGGATATCGATACCGATGTGCGCTTTAAAGCGGGTGGCGAGCAGCAAACCGTCCATACGCGTCTCGATCCGTGGGTATTTATGTTCTCGGCGGGTTACCGTTTTTAAAGCAACAGCGGAAACTGGCCGTGATAAGACCAGTTTCCACTTTCATTCACGATTAACGTGCCAGAGTTGCCGCTTTCAGGCTCTGCACAAATGCTTTCAGCTCACCCAGCATGGCTGTTGGGTTGTCCAGATTCTTCTCGATAATTTTCACAATCGCAGAACCGGAAATTGCGCCCGCTGCACCGGCTTCGATGGCCGACGACACCTGATCCGGCGCTGAAATACCAAAGCCCTGCAATGCCGGCGCCGCATGGTACTCAGTCAGTTTTTCCACCAGATGATGCAGCGGCAGCGCGGCGCGGTTTTCCGCACCCGTTACGCCTGCACGAGACAGCAGATAGGTATAACCGCGACCGTAAGAGGCTATCTGGCGCAGCAAATCATCGTCCGCATTCGGCGGGCAGATAAAAATCGGCGCAATATTATGGCGCAGTGCTGCCTGGCGGAACGGTGCAGACTCTTCAATCGGCACATCAGCGACCAGCACCGAATCGACCCCGACTTTCTCGCACTGGGCATAAAACTCATCAATACCGCGGCTGAATACCAGGTTGGCATACATCAGCAGACCAATGGGAATGGCAGGGTGTTTCTGGCGAATCGCCGCCAGCATTTCAAAGCACTGGCTGACGGTAACGCCGGAAGCAAAAGCGCGCAGGGTAGCACTCTGGATAGTTGGGCCGTCGGCCAGCGGGTCGGAGAATGGAATGCCTAATTCCAGCGCATCTGCACCCGCCTCAATCAATGTATCTACAATATTCAGCGACTGTTCCGGCGAGGGATCGCCCAGCGTAACGAAGGGAACAAAGGCACCTTCCCGGCGCGCGTTAAGCTGCTTAAACAGGTTGTCATAGCGTTCCATCAGATTTCGCCTCGCGCTTTCAGAATGTCATGAACGGTGAAAATATCTTTGTCGCCGCGCCCGGAAAGGTTAACCACCAGTAGCTGCTCTTTTTGCGGATCTTCGCGCATCATTTTCAGTGCATGGGCCAGTGCGTGGGAGGACTCCAGCGCCGGGATAATCCCTTCATGACGGCACAGCGTTTTAAAGGCATCAAGCGCTTCATCATCCGTGATCGAGACATAATCGGCGCGACCGGTACTGTTTAAATAGGCATGCTGCGGCCCAACCGACGGGAAATCGAGCCCGGCGGAAATAGAGTAAGATTCTTCAATCTGCCCCTCTTCGGTCTGCATCATCGGCGATTTCATACCGAAATAGATACCCACGCGACCGTGCTTCAGCGGTGCCCCGTGTTCGCCTGTTTCAATGCCATGACCCGCCGGTTCGACACCGATTAACCCAACGGACGCTTCGTCGATAAAGTCTGCGAACATGCCAATGGCGTTAGAGCCGCCGCCCACACAGGCGATGACTGCATCCGGCAGCCGCCCTTCTTTTTCAAGGATCTGTGCTTTGGTCTCTTCACCAATCATCCGCTGGAATTCACGCACGATAGTCGGGAACGGGTGCGGGCCTGCCGCGGTTCCCAGCATGTAATGCGCTTTTTCATAGCTGCCAGACCAGTCGCGCAGCGCTTCGTTACAGGCATCTTTCAGCGTTGCAGAGCCGCTGTGTACCGGGATCACTTCTGCACCCATCAGACGCATACGAAAGACGTTCGGCGACTGGCGCTCAACATCTTTTGCGCCCATATAGATGCGGCACTTCAGGCCGAGCAGGGCACTGGCAAGCGCCGAGGCTACACCGTGCTGTCCCGCGCCGGTCTCGGCGATAATTTCGGTTTTGCCCATCCGTTTTGCCAGCAGAGCCTGGCCTAACACCTGGTTGGTTTTGTGCGCGCCGCCGTGCAGTAAATCTTCCCGTTTGAGATAGAGCGTAGTGCGCGTACCGGCGGTGATATTCTGGCATTTGGTCAGCGCTGTCGGACGCCCGGCATAGTTTTTCAGCAAATCGGTAAATTGTTGCTGGAACTCAGCATCGCTCTGGGCGCTGACAAACGCCTCTTCAAGCTGGCGCAGGGCAGGCATCAGGATCTGGGGGACATACATCCCGCCAAACTCGCCAAAGTACGGATTCAGTAATGTCGTCATCTCTTATTCCTTAATAAGCGCGCAGTGTGCGGAAAACCGAGGCCAGTTTGCTGGCATCTTTAATACCCGGTTCCGACTCCACGCCTGAATTAAAATCAAGTCCGGCACAGCCAGCTTTTGCCGCCTGTACGCAATTGTCTGCACCTAAACCGCCTGCCAGCAACACATTATCGAGGGATTCGCCAGCCAGCAGAGACCAGTCGAAGCTTTTGCCGCTACCGCCCTGGCCGTTGTCGAACAGGTATTTATCCACCTGTTGCAAGTTACGCGGCGGGAGCGTGTCGCCGACGCTGAGCGCTTTCCAGATTTGTGTCTTTGCCGCAAGCACGGCGCGCAAGGCATCGACATAAGCCTGATCTTCCTGGCCGTGTAACTGCACGGCGAACAGACCGTGTTTTTCGGCTTTAGCGGCCACGTCTTCAACTGGCGCGTTACGAAACACGCCGACATAGTGGAGCGGCGCGCCTTGCATGACCTCGCGAGCCTGCTCGTCATTGACAGCACGGGGTGAAGAGGGAACGAAAATCAGCCCGCCATAAATGGCTCCAGCTTGATACGCAGCTTGTGCATCCTGCGGGCGGGTCAGGCCACAGACTTTGTTTTCACCTAATAATACGCGTTTGACGGCGGCATCGAGATCGTCCTGGGACATTAAGGCGGAACCAATCAGAAACCCGTTGGCAAAATGGCTCAATTCGCGCACCTGGGCGTAGGTATTGATCCCGGATTCGCTGATAACCGTAACACCTGCACCGAGACGCGGCGCAAGCTGGCGCGTGCGGTTCAAATCAATGGAAAGATCGCGCAGGTCGCGGTTATTAATGCCGACCACTTTGGCGTCCAGCGCAATGGCGCGCTCCAGTTCTTCTTCGTTGCTCACTTCGGTGAGCACACCCATATTGAGGCTGTGTGCTACCGCTGAAAGCTGGCGATATTGCTCGTCATTCAGCACCGAGAGCATCAGCAGGCAGGCATCCGCCTGGTAATAACGCGCCAGGTAAATTTGATACGCGTCGATAATAAAGTCTTTGCACAGAATCGGTTGCGGGGCGATGCCGCTGACGATGCGCAGAAAATCGAAACTGCCCTGAAAATATTTCTCGTCGGTTAGCACGGAAATGGCCGACGCGTGATGCTGGTAAACGCTGGCGATCCGCGCCGGATCGAAGTCATCGCGGATCACGCCTTTCGATGGCGAAGCCTTTTTGCACTCAAGGATAAACGCGGTATGCGTACCGCGCAGGGCATCGTAAAAACGGCGCGAACTGGGCTCCACTTCATTTTGAAAACTGACCAGCGGTTGTTGCTCCTTGCGCGCCGCAACCCATACGGCTTTGTCGGCGACGATTTTCGCTAAAACGGTCTGCATTTTTTACCCTCTTGCCGCAAGTGCGGTGACTTTGTCGTAGGCTGCCCCGCTGTGCAGCACATCCAGTACTTTTTGCGCGTTAACCTGTAAATCTTCTTCACCGTGTAAACGCATCAGCATCGCCACGTTGGCGGCCACGGCGGCTTCATGCGCGGGCTCGCCTTTACCTTGTAATAAGCGTGTCAGAATGTCACGGTTTTCTTCCGGCATGCCGCCAGCCAGCGCGTCCTGATGATAAGGCGTCAGGCCGAAGTCTGCGGCCGTCAACTGATAGCTTTTGATCTCTCCATCATTAAGCTCTGCCACCACGGTTGGTGCATGAAGTGACACTTCATCCATGCCGCCGCTGTGTACCACCGCTGCACGTTGATAACCGAGAACGCGCAGGGTTTCGGCAATCGGCAACACCAGTTCTGCGCTATAAACGCCAATCAGCGCCAGTGGCGGATGCGCCGGGTTGATCAACGGCCCAAGCACATTAAACAGGGTGCGCGTTTTCAACTGCTGACGCACGGGCATCGCGTGGCGAAAACCGGTGTGGTATTTCGGCGCGAACAGGAAGCAGACTCCCAGCTCATCCAGCGCCGCGCGGGATTTATCGGCATTCATATCCAGATTGATGCCAAAAGCGGCCAGCAAGTCCGATGAACCCGAGCGGCTGGAAACGCTGCGGTTGCCGTGTTTCGCGACTTTCAGCCCGCACGCCGCAGCGACAAACGCGCTGGCAGTGGAAATATTAATACTGTTGCTGCCGTCGCCGCCGGTACCGACGATATCAGCAAAAGCATAGTCAGGGCGTGGGAAAGGCGCTGCATTTTCCAGCAGCGCGGTTGCCGCACCGGCAATTTCCTGCGGATGCTCGCCGCGGATTTTCATACTGACCAGCGCCGCTGCCAGTTGCTCTGGCTTCAATTCTCCGCGAACCACGGCAGAGAAAAGCTGGTGGCTCTCTTGCTGGCTCAAGGTTTGCGCCTGGTAGAGTTTTTCCAGAATCGGTTGCAATGTATTGGTCTGTTCCAGCTTTTGCAGCGCCCAGGCCAGCGTCTGTTCCAGCAAACGCGCGCCCTGCGTCGTCAGGATGGATTCAGGATGGAACTGGAAACCGCAAACGCGATCGGCGTCGTGGCGAACTGCCATCACCATGCCATTAAAATGCGCATTAATGGTCAACCCGGCCGGAATGTTGCTGCCGACAAGCGAGTGGTAACGCGCAACGGGCAGCGGGTTGCTTAAACCAGCAAACATCGCCTGGCCATCATGTTCGATACTGGACGCTTTACCGTGCAGGATTTCCCCCGCCTGACCCACATAACCGCCATACGCTTCAACAATCGCCTGATGACCCAGACAGATGCCGATAATCGGCAATTTTCCGCGCATGCGCGTCAGTAATTCCGGCATACAACCCGCTTCGGACGGCGCACCAGGGCCTGGCGAGAGCATCAGTACCGGGTTTTGCATGGTCGCCAGCCGGTCGATTAAGGTTTGGGCCGGAACATGGTTGCGATAAATCACCACATTGTGCCCGCTTGCACGCAGCTGATCCGCCAGGTTGTAAGTAAAAGAGTCGATATTATCGAGCAGCAGAATATCAGCCATCAGAACGTCTCCTGTGCGTGGTGTGCGGTGGCGATAGCGCGCAGAACCGCGCGGGCTTTATTGCGTGTTTCGTCGGCTTCAGATTGCGGTACGGAGTCCAGTACCACGCCTGCACCGGCCTGTATCGTTGCCACACCGTCCTCAACCCAGGCGGAGCGGATAACAATGCAGGTATCCAGATCGCCATGGGCGGTAAAATAACCGACTGCGCCACCGTAGCTGCCCCGACGTGAACCTTCCGCCTCGGCAATCAGCTGCATGGCGCGTACTTTCGGTGCGCCGCTCAGCGTGCCCATATTCATGCAGGCACGATAAGCATGCAGGACATCTAAATCCTGGCGTAGCTCGCCAACCACACGGGAGACCAGATGCATCACGTAAGAATAGCGATCGACTTTTGTCAGATCGGCAACGTAGCGGCTGCCAGGGGTACAGATACGCGCTAAATCGTTACGCGCCAGGTCAACCAGCATCAAATGTTCGGAGAGCTCTTTATGATCGGTTCGCATGTCCAGCTCGATGCGGCTATCGAGGTCGCGATCGAGTGAACCATCCGGGCGGCGACCGCGCGGGCGCGTACCGGCGATAGGGTAAATTTCAATCTGACGGTTGCTGGCATCGTATTTCAGCGAGCTTTCCGGGGAAGCGCCAAACAGGGTGAAATCTTCATCCTGCATAAAGAACATATAGGGGCTTGGGTTACTCTTTTTCAGCACTTCATAAGCCGCAAGCGGTGACGGGCAGGGCAAGGTGAAACGGCGTGAGGGCACGACCTGGAAAATTTCCCCGGCGCGGATCGCTTTTTGCATTTTACGCACAATATTGCCGTACTCTTCATCGCTCTGGTTGCAGTCACAACGCATATGTTCAACGGTCTCAACCGGCAGCGGCGCGGCGGGGGTGTCAATCTGCTGGCGCAGCATATTGATGCGTTGCAGCAGGCGATCTTTTTCGCTGGCGGCGTCGGTAAACAGGCTCGCCTGAATGCGCGTCTGCTGTTTCTGGTGGTCGATCACCAGTAAGGTTTCGGCGAGATAAAAGCAGTAATCCGGGCAGCGGCGGTCATGATTCAGACTGGGCAGCTCTTCAAAACCGGCCACCAGGTCATAGGCGAACAGACCGCCGAAAAACATCGCTTCGCGCTCTTCAACGGGAACATCAACCAGGCTCTGTAATAAGCGAAATGCATCGAAAACCGAGAGCGAGCAGAGACGGGCGTCTTCATCAAGCAGATTGCTCACCGCAGGAAAGCGCAGCTCGCGGCCATCTGCCAAAACGGTGTTTTCCACGCCTGCGGGAAGCGCCTTATCAAGCAAAGCGAGCAGGGCTGCGCCATTGGCGGTTAATGCGCGAATCGTGACGGTGTCACCTAATGCGGTAATGCGCAATGCGCTGTCTACCAGTAGCAGGCTTTTTAAATCATTTTTACTGTCGATATCCGCTGATTCGAGCAACAACGTTGCCGGGCGATCGGCGCAGAGTTGGTGGAACAGCGCCGTTGGATTGCCACGGTAGCTGGCTTGACTGGTTAAAAGTTCGAGTGCCGGTTTTTGCATTTGCAGTGTCGCTCTCATAAATTTGTTCAAAAAAAAGCCCGCTAAGTGAGCGGGCCTGGTATCGGTATGCTGAATGCGCACGTGATTTCACAGCCCTGGTCAGGGAGTGCGCCACCAGCGGTTGGAAGAGAAATGTGCATTCATTTTCGTGATACCTTGTTGAGTGAACTTGCGTACTAGTTAACTGGTTCATGGAAAGAAAGTCAAGCCGCGATTTTAGAAAATAATGCATGAGCGTTATGATAGTGCACAAACAGATGTCCTGATGAATTAACGGAGCCGCTTTGAGCGACACGAATTACGCCATTATTTACGATCTTCATAGCCATACCCGCGCCTCCGATGGCCTTCTTTCCCCCGAACAACTGGTGCATCGCGCGGTTGAGATGCGTATCGGAACGCTGGCGATTACCGATCATGACACCACGGATGCCATTCCCGCCGCGCGCGCCGAAATTGCCCGCGCCGGGCTGAATTTGCAGTTAATCAGTGGTGTGGAAATTTCCACGGTTTGGGAAAATCACGAAATTCATATTGTTGGGCTGAATATTGATATTGCCCACCCGGCGATGCGTGACTTTTTACAGGCACAATCGCAACGTCGTACCGATCGCGCGCAGCTTATTGCCGAACGGCTGGAGAAGGCTCATATCCCCGGCGCATGGGAAGGCGCGCAGCGTCTGGCGCAGGGCGCGAATGTGACGCGCGGTCATTTTGCCCGCTTTCTGGTGGAGCAGGGCAAGGCGAGCAATATGGCCGATGTCTTCAAAAAATACCTTGCTAGGGGGAAAACGGGTTATGTCCCGCCTCAGTGGTGTACAATAGAACAAGCCATTGATGTGATTCATCATTCTGGCGGAACGGCGGTAATAGCCCATCCAGGGCGTTATAATCTGTCCGCTAAGTGGTTGAAAAGACTGCTGGCGCATTTTGCTCAAAGCGGCGGCGAGGCGATAGAAGTTGCCCAATGCCAGCAGGCTCCCAATGAAAGAGCGCAGCTCGCGGTTTATGCCCGTCAGTTCGGTTTACTGGCGTCGCAAGGATCGGATTTCCACCAGCCCTGCCCGTGGATCGAATTGGGGCGTAAGCTCTGGCTTCCGGCCGGTGTTGACGGCGTCTGGCTTAAATGGGAGCAGCCGCAGAACCCTATAGAGAAGAGGGAAGTATGAGTCAGTTTTTTTATATTCACCCGGATAATCCCCAGCCGCGTTTGATTAACCAGGCGGTAGATATCGTGCGTAAAGGCGGAGTTATCGTCTATCCCACAGATTCCGGCTATGCGCTGGGCTGCAAGCTTGAAGATAAAGGGGCGATGGAGCGTATTTGCCGCATTCGTCACCTGCCGGACGGCCACAACTTCACGTTGATGTGTCGCGATCTGTCGGAACTATCAACATATTCGTTCGTCGATAACGTGGCGTTTCGCCTGATCAAAAACAACACGCCGGGCAATTACACGTTCATCCTGAAAGGGACGAAAGAGGTGCCGCGCCGTTTGTTACAGGAAAAACGGAAAACCATCGGCTTGCGTGTGCCGTCGAACCCGATTGCGCTGGCGCTATTGGAAAACCTCAACGAACCAATGCTGTCGACCTCGTTAATGTTGCCAGGCAACGAATTTACCGAGTCAGATCCCGATGAAATCAAAGAGCGGTTGGCGAAAGAGGTGGATTTGATTATTCATGGCGGTTATCTCGGTCAACAGCCGACAACGGTTATAGATTTGACAGATGATTCTCCGGTGGTGGTTCGTGAAGGTGTTGGCGATGTTAGGCCTTTCTTATAGTGGCGCAAGCCGCTATACTACGCGGCCATTTCAGCAACGGCTTCGCCGAACTGATGACCCTATTCGACGCCTGTGAAGGCGACATCTAAGGATGCTCTATGAGCGAGAAACTACAGAAAGTGCTGGCGCGGGCTGGCCACGGCTCCCGCCGTGAAATCGAATCTATTATTGAAGCCGGTCGTGTCAGCGTTGACGGTAAAGTCGCTACGCTTGGTGATCGTGTTGACGTGACGCCGGGGCTAAAAATCCGTATTGATGGTCATCTCATTTCGGTGAAAGAGTCCGTCGAGCAGATCTGTCGCGTGCTGGCGTACTACAAACCGGAAGGCGAGCTGTGCACACGCAACGATCCTGAAGGTCGCCCGACGGTGTTCGACCGTCTGCCAAAATTGCGTGGGGCGCGCTGGATTGCGGTTGGACGCCTTGATGTCAATACCTGCGGGCTGTTGCTGTTTACGACCGACGGTGAGCTGGCGAACCGCCTGATGCACCCAAGCCGTGAAGTTGAACGTGAATATGCCGTGCGCGTGTTTGGTGAAGTCGACGACGCAAAATTGCGCGATCTGGCTCGCGGCGTGCAACTGGAAGATGGCCCGGCGGCCTTCAAAACCATCAAATTCAGCGGCGGCGAAGGCATTAACCAGTGGTACAACGTAACGCTGACCGAAGGGCGTAACCGCGAAGTGCGTCGCCTGTGGGAAGCGGTGGGTGTCCAGGTCAGCCGCCTGATTCGTGTGCGTTATGGCGATATTCCCCTGCCGAAAGGTCTGCCACGCGGCGGCTGGACGGAGCTGGATCTGGCGCAAACCAACTACCTACGTGAGCTGGTAGGTCTGGACGCGGAAACGCAGTCAAAAGTGGCGGTGGAAAAAGATCGCCGTCGCATGAAAGCAAACCAGATCCGTCGCGCTGTTAAACGCCACAACCAACCGGCCGGTAACCGCCGCTCTGGTGGTGGTCGTAGTAAAAACGATTAACAAAAAGGGGCGAAAGCCCCTTTTTAATGCTCAGTAATCAATCCCGATTTGCGCTTTTACGCCCGCTTCGAACGCATGTTTCACCGGTCGTAACTCGCTGACCGTATCCGCCAGTTCCAGAATATCGCGATGGCAACCGCGACCGGTGATGATCACTGTCTGTGTCGTCGGGCGGTTTTTCAATGCGTTCAGCACCGTTCCCAGCGGCAGATAATCGTACGCCACCATATACGTCAGCTCATCCAGCAGCACCATATCCAGACAGGGATCGGCCAGCATACGTTCGGCATGCTGCCAGACCGCAAGACAGGCGGCAGTGTCGCTTTCGCGGTTCTGTGTATCCCACGTGAAGCCAGTGGCCATCACCTGAAATTCCACACCCAACGGTTCCAGTAAGTTACGCTCGCCGTTCGGCCAGGTGCCTTTAATAAACTGGATCGCGCCCACTTTTTTGCCATGACCGACGGCGCGGGTGGCGGTACCAAATGCCGCCGTGGTTTTGCCTTTGCCGTTGCCGGTAAAAACAATAATTACCCCACGTTCATCCTGCGCAGCGGCAACGCGTGCATCCACGCGTTCTTTTACACGCTGCTGGCGTTGCTGGTAACGTTCTTCGCTCATTGTGAAATTCCTGGTTTACGTCCGGGTTGCGCGTCAAAGCTCATCCCGGTTTTACGGCGGCTGTCATCGCCCATCAGCCATAAATAGAGCGGCATAATATCGGCGGGGGTTTTCAGTTTTTGCGGATCTTCCGTCGGGAACGCGCTGGCGCGCATTTTAGTGCGGGTTCCGCCAGGGTTGATACAGTTGACGCGCAGACGGTTCTGATACTCTTCTGCCAGCACTTGCATCATCCCCTCGGTGGCAAACTTGGAAACCGCGTAGGCTCCCCAGTTAGCGCGCCCCTGGCGGCCCACGCTGGAGGAAGTGAACACCAGAGAACCACTTTCCGCGTTGAGTAATAAAGGAAGAAGCGCCTGAGTCAGATAAAAGGTCGCGTTGATATTCACCTGCATGACCTCGTCCCACATCGCCGGAACTTGCTCGCTCATCGGGCAAATATCTCCCAGCAAACCCGCGTTGTGTAGTACGCCATCAAGGTGCGGCGTAATGGCGGCAATATTATCCGCCAGTTGCTGGCAGGCTTCGGGCGTGCAGGTTGCCATATCAAGGGTGAACCACTGCGCCGTCTGCCCTTCGTCATTGATTAATTGTGAGACCTGGCGCAATTTTTCTTCGTTACGGCCCAGCAAAATCAGGTTGGCGCCGTGGCGGGCATAAGTCAGAGCCGCTTCTTTTCCAATACCGTCGCTGGCACCGGTGATAAGAATGATGCGGCCATTCAACAGGTCGCGTTGTGGCTGATAATGCACACTGTCTCCTCAGGCCGGAGCCTGTAATCACCTTCATGTGTTGGCTTTATGCCTTAAACGTCCGCCTATTTCAATCAGTCAAGGGGAGAGTTGCGCAACCTTTACACCCAGGAGTGTTAAAAAATTCAGCAACATGGCGGGCTGGATGTTTTGCTGGCGCGAGACGCGCCCGTATGGCTCATGTACACTGGTGCGATTGTCGAGTGAAGTAACCAAGGTGGTACGCATGGAATTACTGTCGGAATATGGTTTATTTTTAGCCAAAATTGCAACCGTTGTGGTGGCGATTGCGTTTATCGCGACGCTGGTCATTAATTTGACGCAGCGCAAACGCCAGCGGGGGGAGCTTAAAATCACCCGCTTGAGCGAACACTATAAAGAGATGCAGGAGGAGATGTCCGTCGCCTTACTGGGCCACCACCAACAGAAATTCTGGCACAAAGCACAGAAGAAAAAACTGAAGGCGGAAGCGAAGGTCGCAAAAGGCAAAGCGAAAACGGGTGAGTCGCAAGAGAGTGGCAAATCACGCGTTTATGTCCTCGATTTTAAAGGCAGTATGGATGCCGCAGAAGTCAATTCATTGCGCGAAGAGATAACCGCCGTGCTTAGCGTGGCGAAGCCGCAGGATCAGGTGCTTTTACGTCTCGAAAGCCCTGGCGGCGTGGTTCATGGTTATGGGCTTGCCGCTTCACAATTGCAGCGCCTGCGCGATAAACATATTCCGTTGACCATTGCCGTTGATAAAGTCGCAGCGAGCGGCGGTTATATGATGGCCTGCGTCGGCGATAAAATTGTCGCGGCCCCGTTCTCCATTATCGGTTCGATTGGCGTGGTCGCGCAGATCCCCAACTTCAACCGCTTCCTCAAAAGTAAAGATATTGATATTGAACTGCATACCGCCGGGCAGTTTAAGCGCACCCTGACCTTGTTGGGTGAGAACACGGAAGAAGGGCGACAGAAATTCCGCGAAAGCCTGAATGAAACTCACGATCTGTTTAAAGGCTTCGTCAGCCAGATGCGCCCGCAACTTGATATTGAAAGTGTGGCGACCGGTGAGCACTGGTACGGCACGCAAGCGCTGGAAAAAGGGCTTGTCGATGCCGTCGGCACCAGTGATGAACTGCTGCTGGGGCTTATCGAAAATCACGAAGTGATCGGCGTTCGCTATCAGCATCGTAAAAAACTGATGGAGCGGTTTACCGGCAGTGCGACCGAAAGTATCGATCGCTTGCTAATGCGCTGGTGGCAGCGCGGGCAAAAACCGATGATGTAAGCAAAACGCGAGGCCTGTGCCTCGCGTTTTTGTTTAATCGATTAAATGGTATTTTTCGGACAGTTCATGCGCTAAGTACTTGAACATATTGAACACCGCCGTGCTTTTTGCTGTCGGCAACCCTTGTTCATCAAGATAAAACTCCCCGCTAAAAACCAGCACGCCGTTGCGTTGGGTCACGTCGGTCGCCGCAATCCCTGCAAGGGTATCTTCATGGTCGCGAATGAGTTGGTTGGCCAGGTCAAGCAAAGACTGCCGATCGATAGGTTGAGATGTCGTGTTCATTTTCATCCTCCTCAAAATTTGGCGAAGTTTACCGCCGGTGGCGTCCAGGGGCAAATTTTCCCTTTCTTTGTAAAGGGTTTACGTCACCGTCAAGCTGGCGCGATTGGCTATTGCATGCTAATAAAGTTGCGTAACAAATTTTATCAGGTACAGTGTGACGCTTTCGTCAATCTGGCAACAGATTTGCTTGACATTCGACCGTAATATCGTCTTGCTACACCTCTTCGCCGCGAAAAAGCCTGAGATCTCAGTCATCTGAACGCTTCTTTTTTACGGGACGGGCAATATTGAGGGGTTGATATCCATTGACGCCGCCGCAATAGTGACTGTTTGTCAGTGGGTGTGACGCAACGGGCGGCGCATTTCTGGAAGAATTTAATTAGGTAAAGGTGAATATGGGTAAAGCTCTCGTTATCGTTGAGTCCCCGGCAAAAGCCAAAACGATCAATAAATATCTGGGCAATGACTACGTGGTGAAATCCAGCGTAGGTCATATCCGCGATTTGCCGACCAGTGGTTCAGCACCTAAAAAGAGCGCAGAATCCACCGCCACCAAACCGGCTAAGAAGCCTAAAAAGGATGAGCGGGGCGCGCTTGTTAACCGCATGGGGATCGACCCATGGCACAACTGGGACGCACATTATGAAGTGCTGCCAGGCAAAGAGAAGGTGGTTTCCGAGCTGAAATCGCTGGCAGAAAAAGCCGACCACATCTATCTCGCAACCGACCTTGACCGCGAAGGGGAAGCCATTGCATGGCACCTGCGGGAAGTGATCGGCGGCGACGAAAAACGCTACAGCCGTGTAGTGTTCAACGAAATTACCAAGAATGCGATTCGTCAGGCTTTTGAAACGCCGGGCGAACTGAATATTGACCGTGTTAATGCTCAACAGGCGCGTCGTTTTATGGACCGCGTTGTGGGCTATATGGTTTCCCCTCTGCTGTGGAAGAAAATCGCCCGTGGTTTATCCGCCGGACGCGTGCAGTCCGTGGCGGTTCGCCTGGTGGTTGAGCGCGAACGCGAAATCAAAGCCTTCGTTCCGGAAGAGTTCTGGGAAATCGATGCTGTAACGGCAACGCCAGGCGGTGATTCACTGCCATTGCAGGTGACCCACGAGGGCGATAAAGCTTTCCGCCCGGTTAACCGCGAACAGACCATGGCGGCCGTCAGCCTGCTGGAAAAAGCGCGTTATACCGTGCTCGATCGCGAAGATAAGCCGACGAGCAGTAAGCCTGGCGCACCTTTTATTACCTCCACGCTGCAACAGGCTGCCAGTACGCGCCTGGGTTATGGCGTGAAGAAAACCATGATGATGGCGCAGCGTCTGTATGAAGCGGGCTATATCACTTATATGCGTACCGACTCAACTAACCTGAGTCAGGATGCAATAAGCATGGTTCGCGGCTATATCGCAGATAATTTTGGCAAAAAATACCTGCCAGAAAGCGCCAACCAGTACGCCAGCAAAGAGAACTCACAAGAAGCGCACGAAGCGATTCGTCCTTCTGATGTTGGCGTGTTAGCGGAATCGTTAAAAGACATGGAAGTGGATGCGCAGAAACTGTATCAGCTGATCTGGCGTCAGTTTGTGGCCTGCCAGATGACGCCTGCTAAGTATGACTCCACTACATTGACCGTCGGTGCCGGTGATTTCCGCCTGAAAGCGCGTGGGCGTATTTTGCGCTTCGATGGCTGGACAAAGGTCATGCCTGCGCTGCGTAAGGGTGATGAAGATCGCACTCTCCCGGCAGTGAATAAGGGCGATGAACTCTCCCTTATTGAACTGACGCCGGCGCAGCACTTTACCAAACCACCCGCACGTTTTAGCGAAGCATCGCTGGTTAAGGAACTGGAAAAACGCGGTATTGGCCGCCCGTCTACCTATGCGTCGATCATTTCGACCATTCAGGACAGGGGTTATGTTCGCGTTGAAAACCGCCGCTTCTATGCGGAAAAAATGGGTGAAATCGTTACCGATCGTCTGGAAGAGAACTTCCGTGAACTGATGAACTACGATTTCACTGCACAGATGGAAGATAGCCTTGACCGCGTGGCGAACCACGAGGCCGAGTGGCGAAAAGTGCTGGACAGTTTCTTTGGCGATTTCTCGCGTCAACTGGAACAGGCTGAGCAAGATCCGGAAGCGGGCGGCATGCGTCCAAACCAGATGGTGCTCACCAGCATCGATTGCCCGACCTGTGGTCGTAAAATGGGTATTCGTACCGCCAGTACCGGTGTGTTCCTCGGCTGTTCTGGCTATGCTCTGCCGCCAAAAGAGCGCTGCAAAACCACCATTAACCTGGTGCCGGAAAATGAAGTGCTCAACGTGCTGGAAGGCGATGACGCCGAAACCAACGCGCTGCGTGCGAAACGTCGCTGCCAGAAGTGCGGCACGGCGATGGACAGCTATCTGATCGATCCGAAACGCAAGTTGCATGTGTGCGGCAATAACCCAACTTGTGACGGTTACGAAATCGAAGAGGGCGAGTTCCGCATCAAAGGCTACGATGGTCCGATCGTTGAGTGTGAAAAATGCGGTTCTGAAATGCACCTGAAAATGGGGCGCTTTGGTAAGTACATGGCCTGCACCAACGACGACTGTAAGAACACGCGTAAAATCCTGCGCAATGGTGAAGTTGCGCCGCCGAAGGAAGATCCGGTGCCGTTGCCGGAGCTGAAATGCGAGAAATCAGACGCTTATTTTGTGCTGCGTGACGGTGCTGCGGGCGTGTTCCTTGCCGCCAACACGTTCCCGAAATCTCGCGAAACGCGCGCGCCGCTGGTGGAAGAGCTGTATCGCTTCCGCGATCGTCTGCCGGAAAAATTGCGTTATCTGGCCGATGCACCGCAGGAAGATCCGCAGGGTAACAAAACCATTGTCCGCTTTAGCCGTAAAACGAAGCAACAGTACGTCGCTTCTGAGAAGGACGGCAAAGCCACCGGCTGGTCTGCGTTCTTTATCGACAGCAAGTGGGTTGAAGCGAAAAAATAAGCGACTTCAGTTACCTACCTTTAAGGGCCGGTCTTTCCGGCCCTTTTCATTCATGCGTTATTATTCTTAGTTCCTCGCTATACACAGAAGCTATAAATGATATAGTTGTTATAGCTATTCACTTTTTTATTATGAAATCGTCTTAAGCGATAACCCGTTTGCGCAATTCGGATGGTCTGTCATGAAACTACAGCAGCTTCGCTATATTGTTGAGGTGGTGAATCACAACCTCAATGTCTCCTCCACGGCGGAGGGGCTTTACACTTCGCAGCCTGGCATCAGTAAGCAAGTCCGTATGCTTGAAGATGAACTCGGTATACAAATTTTTGCCCGCAGTGGTAAACATCTTACCCAGGTGACACCGGCCGGGCAGGAAATCATCCGTATCGCCCGGGAAGTTTTATCGAAAGTTGAGGCGATAAAATCCGTGGCGGGGGAGCATACCTGGCCGGATAAAGGGTCGCTGTACGTTGCCACCACCCACACTCAGGCTCGTTATGCGCTGCCTAACGTGATTAAAGGCTTTATTGAGCGTTACCCGCGCGTCTCGTTGCATATGCATCAAGGATCACCGACGCAAATTGCTGAGGCGGTGTCGAAAGGCAATGCTGATTTCGCCATCGCGACTGAAGCGCTGCATCTGTACGACGATCTGGTCATGCTGCCATGCTATCACTGGAACCGTTCTATCGTTGTCACGCCAGATCACCCGCTGGCGGCGAAGCAATCTGTGAGTATTGATGAGTTAGCGCAATATCCACTGGTGACGTATACCTTTGGTTTTACGGGGCGTTCTGAGCTGGATACTGCGTTCAATCGCGCCGGGTTGACGCCACGCATTGTCTTTACCGCGACCGATGCTGATGTGATTAAAACCTATGTACGACTGGGGCTGGGCGTGGGGGTGATTGCCAGTATGGCGGTCGATCCGGTGTCCGATCCGGACCTGGTGAAGCTGGATGCCCATGAAATTTTCAGCCACAGCACCACGAAAATCGGTTTTCGCCGTAGCACCTTCTTACGTAGCTATATGTATGATTTTATTCAACGCTTTGCGCCGCATTTAACGCGTGATGTGGTTGATGCCGCCGTGGCATTACGTTCTAACGATGATATCGAAGCGATGTTTAAAGATATTAAGTTGCCGCAGAAATAATGCCGAAGGGTATCTTATCGCCCGAAAAGATACCCATAATGCTCCCTAAAGCCAAATTAGAATTATCATCATCTTTGATACAATCATCTTTCCGGGTGATTGACTTCACAATTCTAAAGCGACACCGTCTCAATTAAGTGACAAAAATAGAAACTAAATTGCAACTGTGCAAATTTATTACTTCAATAATTTATTTCTGGTCAAAAGATTAAATATTTCTTTGGACATAGTGAGTAAATTCACTGGATTTTCGGCTAAAGTTCTTTTAGGATTTGTCTCATCTCATGATTAATTCTACCGATTGTTGGTGTCCAAAATGATAAGTGATGTCGATTGTACGAGGTTAGCAATGCCAACAGGAAGTGAAGAACCGCAAAGGGACCCCGAGCTGAAGCGTAAAGCCTGGCTGGCGGTATTTCTCGGCTCTGCCGTGTTTTGGGCAGTCGTCGCGTTCCTGGTCTGGAAATTTTGGGGTTAAAATGGCTATAGCGGGTCGATACGAACCAGTTAAGCAAGTATGTCAGCTTCATGACACGCCACCGAAAGCGAAAAACAAACCTGTGACCACTCTCCCGGCCTCCTGGAAGTTGACGCCACAGCAGAAAGCTTTTATTGACGCCTTCTCTGAAAACGACATCAAAAAACAATAAATTTATCATCAGAATCAATGTGGGAAATTATCCCGCTATTCATTGATACGATCTTTTGTACTCTTTAATTAATACACAGCATAAATGAATTGAGTAAAGACTCAGTTTAAATGAATAGATTTTCTGGTAATAAATTTATGGATAATGATTGCGGAATGAAATATTGGTCATGGCTTACAGCGTTTTCCGTTTCTGCGCTTATCTGGGGCGAAATCGTTTGGCTGGCCCTTCAGTAATGAATTGAAAAACCTCGCATCAGCGGGGTTTTTTATTTTCTCCCTCTCAGCTGTTTTTGCCTTTTGTAGCAATTTGGGTTGTTATCAAAACGTTACGATATGTTTGTGTTATCTTTAATACAGACCCTGACGAGCATCAGGGTAAAGCAATCCCTGTTATTAAGGAGGAGCACATGTCGTTGACCCTACGTGAAGCCAGTAAGGACACGTTGCAGGCTGAGAATAAAACGTACCATTACTACAGCTTGCCGCTGGCTGCAAAACAACTTGGGGATATTGCACGTTTACCCAAGTCCCTCAAAGTGTTACTTGAGAATCTCCTGCGCTGGCAGGATGACGAATCCGTTACCGAAGACGATATCCACGCCCTGGCCGGTTGGCTTAAAACCGCTCATGCCGATCGTGAAATCGCCTACCGCCCGGCAAGGGTATTAATGCAGGACTTTACCGGCGTTCCTGCCGTCGTTGATTTAGCGGCAATGCGCGAGGCGGTAAAACGTCTTGGCGGCGATACCGCGAAAGTAAATCCTTTATCCCCGGTCGATCTGGTTATCGACCACTCTGTTACTGTTGATCATTTCGGCGATGATGACGCGTTCGAAGAAAACGTGCGCCTCGAGATGGAGCGCAATCACGAACGTTATGTTTTCCTGCGCTGGGGACAGCAAGCCTTTAGCCGCTTTAGTGTCGTTCCGCCCGGAACCGGGATTTGCCACCAGGTCAACCTGGAATACCTCGGTAAAGCTGTCTGGAGCGAATTACAGAATAAAGAGTGGGTGGCCTACCCGGACACGCTGGTCGGCACTGATTCGCACACCACCATGATTAACGGGCTGGGCGTGCTGGGCTGGGGCGTTGGCGGTATCGAAGCGGAAGCCGCGATGCTCGGCCAGCCTGTATCGATGCTGATCCCCGATGTGGTCGGGTTTAAACTGACCGGCAAGCTGGGTGAGGGCATCACCGCAACTGACCTGGTGCTGACCGTAACGCAAATGCTGCGTAAACATGGCGTGGTCGGTAAATTTGTCGAGTTCTACGGCGACGGGTTAGATTCGCTGCCGCTCGCTGACCGTGCCACCATTGCAAACATGGCACCGGAATATGGCGCAACCTGTGGTTTTTTCCCCATTGATGACGTCACGCTGGGATATATGCGCCTGAGCGGGCGCAGTGAAGAGCAGGTGGCGCTGGTCGAAGCTTACGCCAAAGCACAGGGCATGTGGCGTAACCCGGGCGACGAGCCGGTCTTTACCAGTACGCTCGAGCTGAACATGAATGATGTTGAGGCCAGCATCGCCGGGCCGAAACGCCCGCAGGATCGTGTCGCCCTTGGCGAAGTACCAAAAGCGTTTGCGGCGAGCACTGAACTCGAACTCAATACCGCTCAGAAAGATCGCAAGCCGGTTGATTATGTACTGAAGGGCCACCAATACCAGCTTCCGGACGGCGCGGTGGTGATTGCTGCGATTACATCCTGTACCAATACGTCCAACCCCAGCGTGCTGATGGCCGCCGGGCTGCTGGCGAAAAAAGCCGTCACACTTGGCCTGAAACGCCAGCCGTGGGTAAAAGCTTCGTTAGCGCCCGGTTCGAAAGTGGTCTCTGACTACCTGGCGCAGGCCCGACTGACGCCGTATCTCGATGAGCTGGGTTTTAACCTGGTCGGTTATGGTTGCACGACCTGCATTGGTAACTCTGGCCCGCTGCCAGAGCCTATTGAACAGGCGATTCGCCAGGGGGATCTTACCGTTGGGGCGGTGCTTTCCGGTAACCGTAACTTTGAAGGGCGTATCCATCCGCTGGTCAAAACCAACTGGCTGGCATCGCCGCCGCTGGTTGTCGCTTATGCGCTGGCGGGGAATATGAACATCAACCTTGCTACCGATCCACTGGGACACGATCGCAAAGGCGACCCGGTTTATCTGAAAGATATCTGGCCCTCCAGCGCAGAGATTGCCCGTGCCGTTGAGCAAGTTTCGACGGATATGTTCCGCAAAGAGTACGCCGAAGTGTTTGAAGGCACGGAGGAGTGGAAATCCATTCAGGTTGAACGTTCGGACACGTATGGCTGGCAGAATGACTCCACCTATATCCGCCTGTCGCCGTTCTTTGATGAGATGCTGGCTGAGCCGAAACCGGTAGAAGACATTCACGGTGCGCGGATCCTTGCCATGCTGGGCGATTCGGTAACGACTGACCATATCTCCCCGGCAGGCAGCATTAAAGCCGATAGCCCGGCAGGCCGTTATCTGCAAAGCCATGGCGTCGAGCGGCGCGATTTTAACTCGTATGGCTCGCGACGCGGTAACCATGAAGTGATGATGCGCGGCACGTTTGCCAATATCCGCATTCGTAACGAAATGGTGCCGGGCATAGAAGGCGGCATGACGCGGCATCTGCCGGGCAGCGAAGTAGTATCCATCTACGACGCCGCCATGCGCTATCAGCAGGAAGGCACGCCGCTGGCGGTCATTGCGGGTAAAGAGTATGGTTCTGGCTCCAGCCGTGACTGGGCAGCGAAAGGGCCGCGTTTGCTGGGGATCCGCGTGGTCATTGCCGAATCCTTCGAACGTATTCACCGCTCGAACCTGATTGGCATGGGCATCCTGCCGCTGGAGTTTCCGCAGGGAGTGACACGCAAAACCCTGGCACTTACCGGCGAAGAGCGGCTGGATGTTGCTGACCTGGAAAATATCAAACCGGGTGGTGAGTTGCCGGTTATCTTAACCCGCGCGGACGGATCGCAAGAGGTGTTGCAGTGTCGCTGTCGCATTGATACGTCGACGGAACTGACCTATTACCGTAACGATGGCATTTTGCATTACGTGATTCGTAATATGCTCACCTGAAACTATGCTCACCTGAAACAACAAGGCCTGCGTTTGCAGGCCTTTTCTTTATCACTTCAGCAGATGTCCCATCTTTTCCGCTTTGGTATCAAGGTAATGCGCGTTCTTCGGGTTACGCCCCACAATCAGCGGCACACGCTCGACAATATTGATTCCGGCTTCGGTGAGGATCTCCACTTTCTTCGGATTGTTGGTCAGCAGGCGCACTTCATCAACCGCCAGTAACTTGAACATATCGGCGCACAGGGTGAAGTCACGTTCGTCGGCGGCAAAACCAAGCTGATGGTTGGCTTCCACAGTGTCATAACCCTGATCCTGGAGCGCATAGGCACGGATTTTATTCAGCAAACCAATATTGCGGCCTTCCTGACGGTGGTAAAGCAGGATGCCGCGGCCTTCTTCCGCAATGTGGTTAAGTGCCGCTTCGAGCTGAAAACCGCAATCGCAACGCAGGCTGAATAAGGCATCGCCGGTTAAACATTCTGAGTGAACACGCGCGAGCACGGGCAGTTGCCCGGAAATATCGCCAAAAATCAGGGCAACGTGATCCTGCCCGGTTGCCAGTTCTTCAAAGCCCACCATCAGGAAGTCGCCCCATGGGGTTGGCAGTTTGGCTTCTGCCACACGTTTCAGTTGCATGTGAATCTCCGAATTATGTCGGCGCAATACGCACCTTGAGCCTGTTGGCTTTCTGAATCCCGCTATTTTGCCACAATGCAGCAGATATCGCCTACAGGTGACCCGCGCATTGCTGCTTAAACGCACAAATGCGCCGGTTTCGGCGGGAGTGTTATTTTTCGGTTATTATTGTGTCTCTTACGCACAAGGAGAAACGATGCTGTCAATTGCAAAGCGAACAACGGCGGGCGCGGCAATTCTGCTGATAATGCCTTTAGCTGTCTGGATTTCTGGCTGGAGTTGGGAGCCCGGACATACGCACTGGTGGCTTCGATTTTTGTTCTGGATGACAGAAACAGTGACCCAGCCCTGGGGAATTATCACGCATGTCGTGCTGTGCGCCTGTTTTTTGTGGTGTTTACGTTTTCGCCTGAAAGCTGCGCTGATGCTGTTCGCTATTCTCGGTTGCGCAATTCTGGCCGGGCAGGGGGTGAAATCCTTCGTGAAAGCGCGCGTCCAGGAGCCGCGTCCCTTCGTGTTGTGGCTGGAAAAAACGCACGATATTCAGGCCAGTGAGTTCTACACTTTAAAGCGTAAGGCGCGCGGAGAACTGGTGAAAGAGCAGCTCTCCAGCCAGCATGATATTCCGGGCTTTTTGCGTAAACACTGGCAGAAAGAGACCGGTTTTGCCTTTCCGTCCGGGCATACTATGTTTGCTGCCAGTTGGGCGTTATTGGGTGTCGGGCTTTTATGGCCACGCAGGCGTAAGTGGACTATCGCTATTTTGCTTGTCTGGGCGACAAGTGTGATGGGGAGTCGATTATTACTCGGCATGCACTGGCCGCGCGACCTGGTGGTCGCGACAGCGATCTCCTGGTTACTGGTTACGCTGGCGTGCTGGCTGGCACAGCGTATTTGTGGCCCACTGACGCCGCCGGCAGAAGAAGTGCCGGAAATCATTGAGCGAGATAGCGAGACTTGATTTCCGCCATTTTGCCCGCAAATCAGAAATTAACATCGTGCATTTCCATTTCACGCCGGGCGCTAAAATGGTAGTTTATAAGGCTTGATACAGACGGCTGCGCATAAATTCATCGCTCGGAACCACATAACGGGATGTAATGTGAAATATTTACTCATTTTCTTACTGGTGTTAGCGATTTTTGTCGTGTCGATTACGCTTGGTGCGCAAAACGATCAACAAGTTACATTTAATTACTTGCTCGCGCAGGGTGAATATCGCATCTCGACGCTGCTGGCTGTGTTGTTTGCCGCAGGTTTCGCCATCGGCTGGCTGATATGCGGTCTTTTCTGGCTGCGTGTTCGTGTTTCGCTGGCGCGCGCTGAACGTAAAATTAAACGTCTCGAACACCAGCTCGCTCCCGCCACAGATGTTCCGGCTATGCCCGGCGCACCGGCGGTGAAGGAATAATATTCTATGCTGGAGTTGTTGTTTCTGTTGTTACCTGTCGCAGCGGCCTACGGCTGGTATATGGGGCGCAGAAATGCTCAACAAACAAAACAGGATGAGGCTAACCGGCTGTCACGTGAATACGTCGCTGGTGTTAACCTTTTACTGAGCAATCAACAAGACAAAGCGGTAGACCTATTCCTTGATATGCTCAAAGAGGATACCGGGACCGTCGAAGCGCATCTCACCCTCGGTAATCTGTTCCGTTCGCGCGGCGAAGTCGACCGCGCTATCCGCATCCATCAAACGCTGATGGAAAGTGCCTCGCTCTCCTACGATCAACGCTTGTTAGCCGTGCAACAGCTTGGGCGCGATTACATGGCCGCAGGGATGTACGATCGCGCTGAAGATATGTTTAACCAACTGGTGGATGAGACGGATTTTCGCGTTAGCGCCTTGCAACAACTGCTGCAAATTTATCAGGCCACCAGCGAGTGGCAGAAAGCGATTGATGTCGCCGAGCGGCTGGTCAAACTCGGTAAAGAGCAACAGCGCGGTGAAATTGCCCACTTCTACTGTGAATTAGCGCTACAGCAGATGGGCAATGAAGATATGGATCGCGCGATGGCGCTGTTGAAAAAAGGCGCAGCGGTTGATCGCGACAGCCCTCGCGTCTCTATCATGATGGGCCGCGTTTTTATGGCCAGCGGAGATTACGCCAAAGCAGTGGAGAGCCTGCTGCGCGTAATTGATCAAGATAAAGAACTGGTCAGCGAAACGCTGGAAATGCTCCAGACATGCTATCTGCATTTGGGCAAGAGCGACGAGTGGGCGGCATTTTTGCAGCGCTGCGTGGAAGAAAACACCGGTGCAACCGCTGAACTGATGCTGGCGGAAATTATCGAACGACGCGATGGGCCGGACGCCGCACAGAGTTATGTCACGCGTCAGTTGCAGCGTCACCCGACGATGCGCGTGTTCCATAAATTGATGGACTACCACCTGAACGAGGCCGAAGAGGGCCGCGCCAAAGAGAGTTTAATGGTGCTGCGTGAAATGGTGGGTGAGCAAGTACGCAGTAAGCCGCGTTATCGCTGTCATAAATGCGGTTTTACCGCGTTTACCATGTACTGGCATTGCCCGTCCTGCCGCGCCTGGTCCACGGTAAAACCGATTCGCGGCCTCGACGGGCAATGATTTTTTAAAAAACTTCTGCATTAGTTACAACATACTATTAAGGTTTTAATAACCCAATGCAGCACCTGTGCCACTACATTGCCTGACAGGTGAAAGGGAGCCTGTTATTTCCCTGCACGCACAGGTAGAATGCACGCCGTTTATTCATTTCGCGCCTGAGCGGGTGCCCTCATTTCAGAAGGTCTGATCATGACGTCCACTGCTTTATCGACTTCCCGCGCTGTTACTGATTCCCCCGTTGTTGTGGCCCTTGATTACGATAACCGCGACAACGCTCTGGCGTTTGTCGACCGTATCGATCCGCGCGATTGCCGCCTGAAAGTGGGCAAAGAGATGTTCACGCTGTTCGGGCCGCAATTCGTGCGCGATCTGCAACAGCGCGGTTTTGATGTTTTCCTCGATCTGAAATTCCACGATATTCCTAACACCACAGCCCATGCGGTAAAAGCAGCGGCAGATCTGGGCGTGTGGATGGTGAATGTCCACGCTTCCGGCGGCGCGCGCATGATGACGGCGGCAAAAGAAGCGTTGATGACGTTTGGCGCTGATGCGCCGTTGCTGATTGCGGTAACAGTATTGACCAGTATGGAAGCCAGCGATTTGCAGGATCTGGGAATTACCGCCACACCGGCAGAGCATGCAGAGCGGCTGGCGCGTCTGACGCAACAATGTGGTCTTGATGGCGTCGTCTGTTCCGCTCAGGAAGCGGTGCGCTTTAAAAAAGAATTGGGAACCGCGTTTAAACTGGTAACGCCGGGTATTCGCCCACAAGGCAGTGACGCTGGTGATCAACGGCGCATCATGACGCCGGAACAGGCGCTGGCGGCGGGTGTCGACTATATGGTAATAGGGCGCCCGGTAACGCAATCTGCTAACCCGGCACAAACGCTGAAAGCCATCAATGCGTCATTGGTTAAGGGGGCGTAATGAGCGATAACAACAACCGTCTGGTGTACTCAACGGAAATCGGGCGTATCGACGAAGAAAAAGCGCCCGTTGAGCGCCCGAAAGGTGATGGGATTGTGCGTATTCAGCGCCAGACCAGCGGGCGCAAAGGTAAAGGCGTTTGCCTGATAACCGGTATTGATCAAGATGATGACGCACTCGCAAAGCTGGCCGCTGAGCTAAAGAAAAAATGCGGCTGCGGTGGCTCCGTAAAAGAGGGCGTTATTGAAATTCAGGGCGATAAGCGCGATTTACTTAAATCACTGCTGGAAGCCAAAGGAATGAAAGTAAAACTGGCCGGTGGATAAAATAAAAAAGAAAGGCCGCGTAGATGATGCGGCCTTATATTTACATAGTTTTTAAATCAGACCTGAAAGAAAGTATATTTATATAGATTTATTTGCCGTAGTACTGACCAATTATTTACCAACCTGGTGGCCGATAATACCACCGACAGCCGCGCCGCCTAACGTACCCAGCGTGCTACCATCCGTTAATACAGCACCGCCTAACGCACCCGCGCCCGCGCCGATCGCGGTATTACGAGAGCGTTTATCCCAGTGACCACAAGCGCTCAGAGACATTGCCAGGGTAACTGCCAGTACTGCCGCGGCCATTTTTTTACTTTTTAACATCATCATACTTTCTCCTGAATAATCGATTCACGGAAAATTGATCTCTTTAAGTATAGTGCGTGGAAACAGTCTTAAAGATCTTCCGTGAAACCTTGCTGCGCAGGGGTAATACAATCACGTCAGTGATAATTACTTCCTGTTATATCGCTAATAATAATTTTACGCCGCCGATGGCAACAAGCCAGGTAAAAAGTCTTAATAAAATAGTCAGAATCGTCTCAGATATGAGTAATATAGCCCGCTTTCGCGGGCGTGAGGGTTAGCGAGCGGTTCCGGTTTTGACAATGTCCACCGTCAGCCCAGCTTCTTGTAGCTGGCGCTGCGCTTCAGGATTGATATTTTCATCGGTGATTACGCGCTGAAAGCAGTCAACAGGTCCAAGCGTATAAGGATGCACAACGCCAAACTTTGAGCTGTCCGTCAGCACAATCGCTTCGCTGCCTTTTTCCAGCACCGCGTTCACCACATCCGTACGCATCATATCGCGGCCTGTAAAGCCTGTTTCGGGCTGCCATCCATCAATGCCAATAAACGCTTTGCTAAAGTGCACCTGTGAAATGTACTGCCGCGTCAGCGGCCCCACCATACTTTCACTTTTTTTCTGGTAGATACCGCCCAGCAGGATCACTTCACAGTGGGACGCCTTAAGCAAATGGGCGATATAGCTGCTAACGGTGATGATGGTGATATCACGCTGCTCGCCGAGCTTGCGGGCGAGGAGGGCATTACTACTGCCGTTTTCGATAAACACTGTTTCACCGGCGCTCACCAGCGAGGCGGCAAAATCGGCCAGATCGCGTTTCACTGCGTAGTTGTTCAGCATACGCGTTTCGACGTCTTCGCTATCCAGCGGCACAGCAAAACCGTGCGTGCGGCGCAAATAGCTCTGTTTTTCCAGCGTATTAAGATCCTGTCGAATCGTCACTTCAGACACGCCAGTCATACGGGCGAGTTCGGAAACGCTCATCTGGCCTTTATCGATGACCGTCTGCAAAATAAGTTGTTGTCGGGAATTCATAGCCACACATTTCTGTTAGTTCGCACAAAGGAAAATCGCCAAAACGGGGTCGCATTCCCGGCCGCCGCGTCATGGCGAAATGAGTTAATCAAATCTCCCAGGGCGTTTTCGGCGCACCGGAGGATGAAGACGGATCGTTGTTATCGAGATCCAGGAGTTCCGTCTTGAGAATTTCCAGATTGCGGATAGCGGATTGATAATCCCCGGCGACCAGAATATCAAGAACGGTGTCAATTCGACCGGTAAGCTGCTTCACATCGATATCTGCCATACTTTCACCTTTATGTCGAAAAATGAATGAATTCAATGATGCAGAAAACAGTGTAAAAAGAGAAGGGAAAAAGCAAAATCACAAAATCTTATAAGTACCGATTATCTATTCACGCGGTTTCTCGCTGTTAATGCCTTTTGCGGGCCTGGTAGCGTTTAAACCAGCGCTCAAATGCGGCGGCGGGCATGGGTTTTGCGAACAGATACCCTTGCCGCTCATTCACGCCGTTCTTGGTCAGAAACGCATCCTCTTTTGCGCTCTCCACGCCTTCTGCAATCACCTGCAAATTAAGCGCCTGGGCAACAGCAACAATCGCTCGCACCAGAGATTGCGCGATCGGCTGCTTGTGAATATCGCGCACAAATGTCTGGTCGAGTTTAATCGCGTCGAGGGGGAAACGCGCTAGCTGCGACAAGGAAGAGTAGCCGGTACCGAAATCATCAAGATGGATCTGCGCACCCAGCGCACTAAATTGCTGAATGACCGACAGCGCCAGCGTTTCATTTTCGATAATGCAACTTTCGGTCAATTCGACATCAATCGGGCAATACTCGAAATGCAAATCTCTCAGCGCCTGTTTCAGGTCGCTAAAGATCGTCTGATCGGCCAGTTGTCGCGCCGATACATTTACCGCCACCCGCAGATTAATGCCTTTGTCCCGCCATTTCGCCACCTGGTGCACCACGTCCAGCATGACCCAGCGTCCCAGCGGCACAATCAACCCTGACTCTTCGGCATAGGAGATAAAATCCAGCGGTGGGATCAGCCCGCGCTCGGGTGACTGCCAGCGCACCAGCGCTTCCAGGCTGCGTACTTCGCCGCGCCAGGTCACTTTGGGCTGGTAGTAAATAACCAGTTGATCTTTATCCAGCGCTTTACGCAAGTTGGTATCCAGCCACAAATACTCAAACACGCGCAGGTTCATCTCCGGCGAGAAGACGCAGAATTTGCCGCGCCCATTCTCTTTGGCGGTATACATGGCAGTATCGGCATTGCGAATCACGCTCTCCCGATCGTTTCCGTGCTCCGGGGCGAGGGCGATACCGAGGGAACAACCGGTGTAGATTTCAATCAGGCCGATGCGAAAGGGCTGGCGTAGACGGGTCAGAATGCGCGACGCCATCGCTTCCAGCGCAATTTGCGAGGTGTTGGTCGCCAGCACAATAAAATCATCTCCACCGAGCCGCGCCAGCACCTGGCCTTCATCAAGACAGCTTAATATCGCCAGCGACACTGCCTGTAACATCTGATCGCCAAACATATGCCCGTAGGCATCATTCACTTTTTTGAAGTTATCGAGATCGAGATACACCACGCCGACTTGCGTCTCGCCACGCCCGGCAATGGCATCGCTGATCAAATCATGAATAGCATTGCGATTCGGCAACCCGGTGACAGTATCGGTATTGGCCAGCACCCGTAAACGCTCCTGTGCACGGCGCTCCTCGGTAATGTCGGTTCCGGAACAAATCAGATAAATTTCATTTTTACCGCTGCCGCTGTGGACAAATCTATTACGGAAGATAAACAGCCGCTGACCTTTGCGCGTTTTGATCCAGCGCTCCACTTCATAGGGCGAACCCTCACGGAAGAACTGGCTAATATTGCGTTTCGAGGCCGCCGCTTCACTGCGACTCATAAATAATGTAAAGACGTTTTGCCCAATCACCTCATGCTCTTTCATGCCGCTATATTCTTCGCTGAGGCGATTAAAACGCTGAATATTGCCCTGCTTGTCGAGAATAACGATCACGGAATTGGCTTCCGAGACCACCTGTTCGGCAAAAGAGAGGCCCTGAACCAAATCACGGGCGACCGACTTGGTGTCATGCCAGGCAGATGCGCTCCCGCCCCAGGCATGCCGGGATATTTTCCGCCCAACCAGATGGATGGAAAACTCTTCACCGTTCAGGGGAATTTGCAGCGTCAGACTGGAGGTAATTACCGTCATGGCACGGACCTGCGCCGCTTGTTCGTCGCTCAGTGTAACCAGCTGGCTGGTCTCAGCATTTTCATCAAGAGCAAAGGACAGGGTGTTACTGTCAGCCGTCAGCCGCCAGTAAGGACTGTGTGAACCCAGGTAACGGAACAGCACATTCTCTTCCTGCATCTCTTTCATGCTCTCTCCCTACCAACCCCAAAGCGCAGCGGGTACCTGTTAACGGCGGAAATCCGTCTTGTTAAATGAGGTAATCAGGCGTGAACGTATTGTATTTCCTGGAATGGTTGACGAAACGGATCCCGGCGTGAATACAACTGGCGTGTAATTATTAACATAAGTGCGCAGTAAACAAACAGTTGCCTGAATCAGTATTGTGGTCGGTTTTGCAGGAATATGGGAGAAATAAACAAAAAAATGCATGCGGAATTGCAACGATGAAGCCGCTCCCTCCCGGGTGGGAAGGAGCGAAGGGAAAGGCTTTTACAGCGCCGGGCGGGCAATCACACTGCGGGTTTCCATACGGACTTCCGCGATGGTGACATCAATAACATCCGTCACTTTAAAGGCTACATCGCCTTTAATCTGCACGGTGCCGTTCTCCTGGCTGCACACCAGCTCATCACGCACAGCATGAATAAACGGCGCTGGAATAAACGCAACCGCGCCATTATCCACCAGACGAACACGCATCCCGCCGCGGCTGACATCGATTATCTCTGCCGCGAAACGGGTGTCAGTACCGGCTTTATTTTGCAGGAAACGGGCATACAGCCAGTCGCCGACATCGCGTTCTGCCATGCGGTTGAGGCGACGGCGTTCTGCCATCTGTACGGTCGTGTCATCCTGCGGACGGGCAGGTGTTTCACCTTTAATGATCGCTTTCAGCAGGCGATGGTTAACCATATCGCCGTACTTACGGATCGGTGAGGTCCAGGTGGCGTAAGCCTCCAGGCCAAGGCCAAAGTGCGGGCCAGGCGCAATACTGATTTCTGCGAAAGACTGGAAGCGACGAATACGGCTGTCGAGGAAACCCGACGGCTGCGCGTCCAGTTCGCGGCGCAGTTTGCAGAAGCCTTCGAGCGTCAGCACTTCTTCGGCGTCAACATGCATACCGTGCGTTTTCAGCATCGCGGCAAGCTGTTCGCTGTTGGCCGGGTCGAAGCCCAGATGCACGTTGTAAATACCAAAGCCGAGCTTGTCACGCAGAGTGCGCGCAGCGCAGATGTTGGCAGCAATCATTGATTCTTCAACAATGCGGTTTGCAATGCGGCGCGGCTCGGCCACGATATCCAGCACTTCGCCTTTTTCACCCAGCACAAAGCGGTAATCCGGGCGGTCTTTGAACACCAGCGCGTGGGTTTTACGCCACTGACCGCGCAATTCACTGACACGTTGCAGTTGACGGATCTGCGTGGCGATGGCTTCGTTTGCCGGTTGCCATGTGCCGGTATTTTCCAGCCAGTCAGACACATCGTCATAGGCCAGCTTGGCTTTAGATTCAATGGTGGCGGCGAAGAATTCGCTGTTCTCTTCAATGGTGCCTTCGCTGTCCAGCGTCATGCGGCAGACCAGCGCCGGGCGCACTTCATTGGCGCGCAGGGAGCACAAATCATCAGACAGCTCGCGCGGCAGCATCGGAATATTGAAACCCGGCAGATAGTTGGTGAATGCACGGATTTTAGCCGCGTTGTCGAGCTTACTGCCTTCGGCAATCCACGCCGTCGGATCGGCGATGGCAACCGTCAACACCAGCTTGCCGTCAGCGGATTCTTCAACATACAGCGCATCATCCATATCTTCGGTGCTGGCGCTGTCGATGGTGACGAAATCCAGCGCAGTCAAATCAACGCGCTGCAAGCCGTCATCAAGCATGTCGGTTACCACGCCGTTCGGCGCTTCTTTTTCGAGGTTATGGCGTGCAAGCGTTACCCACCACGGCACAAAATGGTCATCAGCGAAGGTGATAAATTGCGTCAGTTCTGCATAGAAACCACGATCGCCTTTCAGCGGATGGCGACGCATTTCAGCTACGGCCCAGTCACCTTCTTTGAAATCATGTTCCACACCACGCGCCGCGCGGCAGGGGATCGCGTCTTTTAACAACGGATGATCGGGAACGATGGAAAGGCGGTCATCTTTCTTCTGCACTTTGCCGACAAAACGGGTCAGAAACGGTTCGACCAGCTCTTCAGGCTCTGCGCTTTCACGCTCTTTCTCACTATGAATAACGGCAATAATCCGGTCGCCATGCATCACTTTTTTCATTTGCGGCGGCGGGATGAAGTAACTTTTTTGTGCATCGACTTCCAGAAATCCGAAGCCTTTTTCAGTGCCTTTTACAACACCTTCTGCACGCGGTGTCTGGGAATGAAGCTGCTGTTTAAGCTGCGCGAGCAGCGGGTTATCCTGGAGCATAGTTATGTATTTTCGTGGCTAAAAGAGCGGCTGACAGTTTTACGCGATTCTTCTGGTTGCAGCAAGCGCTGTTTCAGTAAAACCTGCGCGGGCGACCACGGAAAAACCCGCTGCCGCCGCGCTCTGGCGGCCTGTTATTCAGAACTTTGCCCAAGGGCGATTTTCAGGCGATTAACCCAGCCACAGAGCGCGCAGCGCATCAAGAGATTGAACGCAGCCTGGCGGCTAAATCCTTGCTCCAGCAACAGCGAAAACTGCACCGGGCTGAATCTGTCAGGTGCGCAGGTTAACAGTTGCACCGCTTGTACGAGCGCACTCTCCTGGCCCTTATCTGCAAGAAAACGGCTTAGTTCACGTCCGCCGTCACGCAACGCTTGCACCAGCGCAGCATCCTGATTGCCGCATTGCAGGCGCTCTACAAAACAATTCCCGCTACCGTTGATCCGCGCGGTATACGCGGCCACCAGCCAGCTGAATTGTTCATTGGGGCTGATGGCCGTGACGCGCGCGCAAATCTCCCCCAGTTCGTTAAGCAACAGATGCTCATGTGCCAGCAGCGGGGCGAGCAGACGCAGTTCCGGCAAAGGCTGCCAGTGAGCAAGCGATTCCATCTGTGCGGCGTTGGCAAGGCGTAAATCCACCGTTTCAATGCCGGAATGCCATTCATTCGATGACGCGGAAAAATGGCTGGTGTCGGCTTCTTGCTGCGTCTCCATGCCGGGAATAAAACGCACCGGCTGGCCCAGCAGCGCCTGCAACACCGCCAGCACCCGCGCCTGAAAAGCAATAAAGCCAATGATTTGGTTAATGACCACCAGGTCAAACAGCGTCAGGCCAACGTCTTCCAGTTGCTGACGGGCACGGGCATCAATCACCGAAGGTGACGCCGCAAGCTGGCGCGCATACTGCGTTATTTGCGCCAGCCGATAATTACTTTCCCGCGACGAATCCGGCCCGGGGAGCGGTGCGAGACGCGCAGCATAATGGTTGCACAGCCGCTGGATGCCAAACACCTGGGCGACAGTAAGCGCAGTGCTGAGGCGATCGTAGGCGCTGAAAGTGCGCAGGCGGCTAGTATGTACGCGCTGGGGAAACAGCAGGGCGTAAAGTTTGCGGGCGGGCGCGACGATGGTGTCGAGGTCGGTAAACAGTGCATCTGGCAGCGCGAGATCGAGCAGAAAAGGGTCGTTTACGATGGCCGCGTCGGGGACCAGCGGTAACGCTTGTGTCCGATGCGCACTCGACTGGGTCTCATGATACCAGTGGCTTTTGCCTTCAATCCGGCGTTGTTCCATGGTCGTTCCTTGGTCTGAAAGTGGGATCCGGATACGACAACAGGTGGTTTGCGCCGGATCTTTTTAGCTGCTTAATCCTGGCGTAAGGGCGGGAAGGGATGAAAGATTGTTAGGTGATAATAAATATCAGAATGGCATATCGAAAAACGCCCCTTCGGGAGAAGGGGCGCCAGGCATTATTTAATTTCCAGCTCGTTCATGGCCGCGATATTGAAACCGCCGTCCACGTGAACCACTTCACCGGAGATACCAGCAGAAAGATCGGAGCACAGGAACGCCGCAGAGTTGCCGACGTCTTCGATGGTCACAGTGCGACGAATCGGAGTAACCGCTTCGCAGTGTGCCAGCATTTTACGGAAGTCTTTAATACCCGACGCGGCCAGCGTACGGATCGGGCCTGCCGAGATACCGTTAACACGCACGCCTTCCGGACCCATCGCGTTCGCCATATAGCGCACGTTCGCTTCCAGGGAGGCTTTCGCCAGACCCATCACGTTGTAGTTCGGGATAGCGCGTTCAGCGCCCAGGTAGGAGAGGGTCAGCAGCGCAGAGCCCGGGTTCAGCATTTCACGGCAGGCTTTTGCCAGTGCCACGAAGCTGTAAGAGCTGATGTCGTGCGCGATTTTAAAACCTTCACGGGTTACCGCGTTAACGTAGTCGCCGTCCAGCTGATCGCCTGGAGCAAAACCGATGGAGTGCACGAAACCGTCAAATTTCGGCCAGACTTTCGCAAGATCGGTAAACAGGGCGTCGATGCTCTCGTCTTTAGCAACATCACACTCCAGCACAATGCTGGAACCCAGCTGGGCGGCAAACTCTTCAACGCGGCCTTTCAGCTTGTCGTTCTGGTAGGTGAATGCCAGCTCAGCGCCTTCGCGGTGCATAGCCTGTGCAATGCCGTATGCGATGGAGAGTTTGCTGGCGACGCCAGTGACCAGAATGCGCTTACCGGAAAGAAAACCCATAGCTTTAATCCTTATATTCATTGTTGTGGCGACAGCCATCATTGTTGGGCGGTCGTCGTTAAAACGCGGCGATTCTATCATGAGTCACCGGATCAGTTAATCCGACCACTGAAACTATTGAATCAGCGGTCTTTTCGCCAGGCATCGGCGGTTAACGCCTCGCCAAAGTGCCCGGCAATTAAACGTTTTGTTAAATCATGCAGCGGAGAGGCGAGCACATCGGCGGTACTGCCGCGCTCCACCACTTCACCCTGATGCATGACCAGAACCTGATCGCTGATATGTTTCATCATGCCGATGTGCTGGGTGACATAAATATAAGAGATACCCTGTTTTTCCTGTAATTCCAGCATCAGATTAATTAACTGCGAACGCATCGACATATCCAGCGAGGCCAGCGCTTCGTCGGCAATAATTACTTTCGGGCGCAGGATCAGCGCGCGCGCCAGCCCCAGACGCTGCTTCTGCCCCGGTGCCAGCATATGTGGATAATAACTGACATGATCCGGCAGCAACCCGACCATGCGCAGCGTCTCCAGAATGCGCTTGCGCCTGGCTTCCGGCTCCAGTTCAGTATTCAGACGCAGCGGAAAATCGAGGATCTGCGATAGCCGCTGCCGCGGGTTAAGCGAGGTCGTCGGATCCTGAAAAATCATGCGAATATGCTGGCTACGAAACGTGTAATCGCCGTAGTGCAGCGGTTTATCGTCAATCACCAGCTCACCGGCGGTCGGTTCGACCATGCCCGCCAGCATTTTCGCCAGCGTCGATTTCCCCGAACCGTTTTCACCAATAATCGCCAGCGTCTGCCGCTCGCGCAGGGTAAAACTGAGCGGTTTTACGGCTTCCACCGTCTGGCGGCGAAACCAGCCGGTGCGATAACGGAAGGTTTTGCTCAGATTGCGCACTTCAAGCAAGGTTTCGACCATCTCACTCACTCTCCATATTCAGCGGGAAATGGCAGGCAAACAGGTGATTTCGCGGCCCTGCAAGCCGTGGCGTTTCAATGCATTTACGCTGCGCGTAAGGGCAGCGCGGCCCCAGACGGCAACCAATCGGCAATTGCTCCAGCAAAGGAATCGCGCCGGGCAGGGTATTAAGCCGGCTTTTATGGGGCATCGCGCTGCCAAAATCCGGAATAGCGCGAATGAGCGCCTGTGTATACGGATGATGCGGCGTACTGATCAAATCTTCGCTCGGCGCGGTTTCCACCGTCTGACCGCAGTACATCACGTTGATGCGATCCGCCCATTTGCTCAGCATTTGTAAGTCATGGCTGATCAAAATAATGGTGGTGTTGTTGTTCTGATTAAGCCGGTCGAGCAGGCGGAAAATCTGCGCCTGGGTAGTCGGCTCCATAGCGTTGGTCGGCTCATCGGCAATCAACAGACGCGGCTGGTTTGCCAGCGCGATGGCAATCATCACTTTCTGGCATTCACCTTCCGTCAGTTCATAGGGAAAACTGCGCATCGCGTCTTTATGATCTTTGATACCCACCCTATGCAGCAATTCGATGGCGCGGCGTTTCCGCCAGCCGAAGCGCTGCCACCAGTTTCCTTTCCAGGTCCAGCCGGGGATGTTCTGCATCAGTTGTTTGCCGACCCGCTCGGAAGGATCGAGACAGGATTGTGGCTCCTGGAAAATCATCGACACGTTATGGCCGAGCAGTTTGCGCCGCTCGCGGGCGGACAGGCGCAGCAGGTCGATATCATTGAAACGCATCCTGTCCGCCGTGACGCGCCAGTTATCCTTGGTGACGCCACAGATTGCTTTCGCAATCAAACTCTTGCCTGAGCCTGATTCGCCAACTAACCCGCGAATTTCGCCCTCTGCCAGCGTCAGGCTGACACGATCGACCGCTTTCACCCAGTTTTCACCGGTTTTTACTTCAATCGTCAGATTACGAATATCAAGAAGCGGCATTATTCCACCCCCGCCGTAATTGCGCGGCGGATCCCATCGCCCAGCACGTTAACCAGTAAAACACTTATCATAATCGCCGCGCCCGGTAACATCACCGTCCACGGCGCGACATAAATCAGCTCCAGCGCGTCGCCCAGCATTGCGCCCCATTCCGGGGAGGGAAGCTGCGCGCCAAGGTCGAGAAAACCCAGCGCGGCGATATCCAGAATCGCCATCGATAACGCGCGGGTAATTTCTGTCACCATGCCAGCGGTAATGTTCGGCAGAATGGCGAACCACAGAATATTCAGGGTTGATGCACCATCAAGGCGGGCGGCCACCACATACTCTTTTTCCAGCTCATCATGCACCAGGCTGTAAACCGAGCGCACCATGCGCGGCAGCAGCGCCAGCCAGACCGCAAACATGGCGTGCGACAGATGTGGCCCGGCAAAGGCCACGACAATAATCGCCAGCAACAGCGTCGGTAACGACAATAACGTATCGAGAATATGATTCAGCACCGCCGAGCGCAGGCCATGCGTGGCTCCCGCAAACACTCCAAGCGCCAGGCCGCACAGCGTTGCCGCCAGCGTGACGACAAACGCACCGCCCACGGTGGGGGCCGCGCCGCTCAGCAGGCGGCTTAGCACATCGCGCCCGAGATCGTCCGTGCCGAGGAAAAACGACACATCGCCGTAGCGCGACCAGGACGGCGGTAAAAGCTGATAGCCGAGGAACTGTTGGTCAATGCCGTAGGGGGCAATCCAGTGGCCAAACACGCACAGGAGCAGCAACGCCCCGCAGCCATACAGGCCGATCATCGCGGTGGTATCGCCATAGAACTTACGCCACGCGTTTCGCAGCGCGCCGGGCGAGCGTTTTTCGCTATAGACGCTATCGTAAGGCATACCATTCCTTATGTTTCAATGGGTTCGCCAGCGCACCCAGGATATCGGACAGCACGTTGATAATAATGACCAACGAACCGATGACCATCACACCGGCAGAAATCGCCGCGTAATCCTGCTGGCGGATGGCGTTAATCAACCAGCGCCCAAGCCCTGGCCAGCTAAAGACCATTTCGGTGATCATTGCCAGCGTCAGCATGGTGGAGAATTGCAACCCCAGGCGTGGGATCACCGGCGGCAGCGCGTTATGTAATACATGGCGACGCAAGATAGTGAAGCGCGAAAGCCCGCGGGTTGCCGCCGCTTTAATATAATTTTTGTCGAAAACATCAATCGTGCTGATACGCATCAGGCGGATAACTTCGGTGGTCGGCGCAACCGCCAGCGTCAGCACCGGCAGCACGACATGGCGCAGGGCGCTTATTATCATCTCTTCGCGCCACGGCGAATCCGAAAGCCAGGCGTCAATCAACGAAAAACCGGTGACGGTTTTCACTTCATACAGCAGGTCAAAACGCCCGGAAACCGGCAACCAGCCGAGATCCAGCGAAAAAAACAGTGTCAGCAACAGCGCCAGCCAGAAAACCGGAATTGAAAAACCGAGTAGCGCGACGGCGCTGATCAATTTGTCCTGCCATTTGCCGCGCATCACACCTGCCAGCATCCCCACCGGAATGCCGACCAGCAGCGCAGAGCCAAACGCCAGGATGCACAGCTCCATGGTCGCCGGGAACACCTGTTTAAGCTGCTCGGAAATTAACTGCCCGTTAATGCTGGAAACACCAAAATCCCAGTGCAGCACGCCGTTAAACCAGAACACCCAGGCATTCCACAGCGTCGCGCCCTGTAACGGCGCATGGGGCGTAAAATAGCTCAGGCTAAAGCCGACAAACGTCAGCAAAAAGAGCGTCACCAGAAGCAGCAGCAAACGGCGCAAGGTAAAGATAATCATGGCGGTGATACCTCTTGTTTCTCTCGCGAGACACCGGCAAAAGAGGCGCTGCCAAACGGGCTAAGCACCAGACCTTTAATATCGTAACGGTACGCCTGCAAGCGCAGAGAAGAGGCCAGCGGTAATACTGGCAATTCACGGGCGAGGATCTGCTGCGCGTCGTCATAATCATCAATGCGCGAGGCAAGCTGTTGTGAGGCCAGCGCTTTTCGCAGCACATCGTCGAACTCACGATGGCACCAATGGGCAAAATTGGTCTGTGAATTAATGGCGGCGCAACTGAGCATTGGGCGAAAGAAACTGTCCGGGTCGTTACTGTCCGTCGCCCAGCCAGTCAGGGTTAAATCGTGATTCATGTCCATCAACCGCGCTTCCTGGAAACGGCCTTCCACCGGCACGATCATCACTTTAACCCCGACCTGCGCCATATCCGCCTGGATAAGCTCGGCGGTTTTCAGCGGGCTGGGGTTCCACGGCTGAGAACTGGTCGGCACCCATAATTGCAGCGTCAGGTTTTCCAGCCCCAGCGCTTTCAGGCGGTCGCGTGCTTTTTCGGGATTGTATTCGGTAATTTTCGCTTCGTTGTCATAGGCCCATGACGCGCGCGGCAGAATAGAGGCCGCCGTTTCTGCGGTGCCGTAATAAATTGATTGCATCAGCCGCTGGTTATTGATCGACAGCGCCAGCGCGTGGCGAACTTCAGGGTTATTCAGCGGTGGTTTGTTGGTATTAAACGCCAGATAGGCGATGTTCATCCCCGGGCGCAGCGTCAGGCGCAAACGTGGGTCATCACGCAGGATCGTCAGCTGGCTGGCGGCGGGCCAGGCCAGCACATCGCATTCTCCGGTTAACAATTTTGATAAACGGCCTGTGCCACCTGAACCCAAATCAACAACCACTTGCTGCATCAAGGGCCTACCGCGCCAGAATTTTTCGTGACGCTGTAACCGAATGTACTGTCCGGCGCTGTATTCATCCAGTTGATAAGGCCCGGTGCCAACCGGCTGGCGATCGAGCAGTTCCTGTTTATCGACTTTCGCCAGCTCTGCGGCATATTCCGCCGACATCACCGAGGCATAGTGAGTGGCGAGATGCCATAAAAACGACGCATCCGGTTTCTTCAGGCGAAACTCAATGGTGCGGTTATCCAGCTTACGCACGCTGTCGACGGAATCGGCAAATTGCAGGCTGTCAAAATAGGGGAAGTTGCTGCCATTAACGTTATGCCACGGGTGGTTACGGTCGAAAATGCGCTGGAAGGTAAACACCACATCATCGGCATTCAGTGTGCGGTGGGGCGTAAACCACGCGGTGCGCTGAAAATTAACGCCATCGCGCAGGCGAAAGCGGTACGTTGCGCCGTTATCCAGCACCTCCCAGCTTTCCGCCAGCTCCGGCACCAGCCGGTAGGTGTAGGGATCGACATCCAGCAGGCGGTCATAAAGCTGCGCCGCCAGGGTATCGACAATCAGCCCGCTGCTGGCTTTTTGTGGGTTAAAGGTGCTCACCTGGCCGTTAACGCAATAAACAAAACCGCTTTCACGGATATCCGTCGGTGCGGGCAGAGGAGCAGCCTGGGCAAGGCTTGCAGCGAGTAGCAGGGAAGAGAAAACCAGACGCATGAGTTTTTCAACGAGTTTAAATTGATGTGCAAAGTGTATCGCACTTACCTGGGCTTCGTACAAAAGTCTGCTAACGACTGCTGCTATTGTCGGCGATTTCAACTGATTTGGTGCTTTTTAAGCAGCGCCCGCAACTGGTGATAGGTTAAACCCAACAGTTCCGCCGCCCGTTTCTGGTTGAATTTTGCCTGTTGCAGGCTGCTTTGCAGCAGCACTTTTTCCTGATCAAACTGGAACTGGCGCAGATTAAGCGGCAGTGATGGAGTCGTCGCATTTGCCGGTTCGCGCTGCGCTTTGGCAGGCGCATCGCGCTGAAACGGATCGAGAATAATGTTCTCAAGCGGCGTTTCACTGCTACCGTGGCGATACACCGAGCGCTCAACCACATTTTTTAATTCGCGGATATTGCCCGGCCAGGAATAGTTCATCAGCACATCGCGAGCCTGTTCCGTAAAACCGGGAAACAGCGGCAGGTGTAATTCGCGGCACATCTGAATAGCGAAGTGATCGGCCATTAGCATAATGTCAGTCTGGCGCTGGCGCAGCGGGGGTAACAGCACGACATCAAAGGCCAGCCGGTCAAGTAGGTCGGCGCGGAACGTGCCATCCAGCACCATCTGCGGTAAATCGGCATTGGTAGCGCACACCAGCCGCACATTCACCTGCAAAGGCTGGCTGCCGCCGACGCGCTCCAGCTCGCCATATTCAATGACGCGCAACAGCTTTTCCTGCACCAGCATCGGCGCCGTCGCCAGTTCATCGAGAAATAGCGTCCCGCCATCGGCCCGTTCAAAGCGGCCAGGGTGGCGTTTTTGCGCGCCGGTAAACGCCCCGGCTTCATGACCGAACAGTTCCGTGTCGAGCAGATTTTCATTCAGCGCCGCGCAATTAAGGGATATAAACGGCCCCTGCCACCGGGAAGAGAGATAGTGCAAACGGTTAGCAATCAGCTCTTTACCGGTCCCGCGCTCGCCAATAATCAATACCGGTTTATCAATCGGCGCCAGGCGCGAGACCTGTTCCAGCACTTCTATAAAGCTGTTGGCCTCGCCGAGCAAGTTCTCTTTATGTTCTGACATGATTAAATTCGCCACTTGTTAGTGATATTAACCACTCTAGCTTAAGTTATCGTTGCGGTAAAATTATTCATCTCTTTTATAATCAATAATATAAAAAGTTGGCACGAAGTTTGTAATAACCAGACAGCAGGGCCTGGCCCGATTACAGAAATCAAGAGGAACGAATTATGGGTATTTTTTCTCGTTTTGCCGACATCGTGAACGCCAACATCAACTCGCTGCTGGAAAAAGCAGAAGATCCACAAAAACTGGTGCGTCTGATGATCCAGGAGATGGAAGACACGCTGGTCGAAGTCCGTTCGACTTCAGCCCGCGCGCTGGCGGAGAAAAAACAGCTGACTCGCCGTATTGAGCAGGCGAGCGCGCAGCAGGCCGAATGGCAGGAAAAAGCCGAACTGGCGCTGCGTAAAGAGAAAGACGATCTGGCGCGGGCAGCGCTGCTTGAGAAACAAAAAGTGACGGCGCTTATCGACACGCTGGAGCAGGAAGTGACGCTGGTTGATGAAAGCCTGGCGCGCATGAAAAAAGAGATTGGTGAGCTGGAGAATAAACTCAGTGAAACCCGCGCTCGCCAGCAAGCGCTGACGCTGCGTCACCAGGCGGCCAGTTCTTCTCGCGATGTTCGCCGTCAGCTTGACAGCGGCAAAATGGATGAAGCGATGGCACGTTTCGAATCTTTCGAGCGTCGTATCGACCAGATGGAAGCGGAAGCCGAGAGCCATGGCTTTGGCAAACAGAAATCGCTGGATCAGCAGTTTGCCGACCTGCAAGCGGATGATGAAATCAGCGAGCAACTGGCGCAACTGAAAGCCAGAATGAAACAGGACAACCAATAATAAATAGCGGCGGCATCAGAAGATGCCGCACGTCATCCCTGTAAGGAGTACACATGAGCACGCTTTTTCTGGCTATACCCCTGACACTTTTCATCCTGTTTGTTTTGCCGGTCTGGTTATGGCTGCACTACAACAACCGCACATCGCGCGGCGAGCTTAACCAGAACGAGCAGCAACGGTTGCTGCAACTGTCTGACGAAGCAACAAGGATGCGTGAACGCATTCAGGCGCTGGAAGATATTCTTGATGCAGAGCATCCGAACTGGAGAGATCGCTGATGGCTACCCTCAATCTGAATAAAAAATTATGGCGTATCCCACAGCGCGGTAAAGTGGGCGGCGTCTGTGCCGGTATCGCACAATACCTTGATATCAAGGTAAAAATGGTACGCCTCCTCGCCATACTGGCGATGTGTTTCGGCCTGTTTTTCTTTGTGGTTGCCGCCTATATCGTGCTGTTTTTTGTGCTCGATCCGCTGCCGGAAAACTACACTGAAGGTGAAGTGCCACCCAGCAGCAGCGAGCTACTGGATGCCGTAGACGCCCAACTTGCCGCCGGAGAATCACGCCTGCGGCAGATGGAGCGTTATGTCACATCCGATACGTTCTCGCTGCGTAGCCGTTTTCGTCAGCTTTAAGAGGTAAACCATGAATCGACACTGGCAACAGGTAAACCGCAACGTTAAACCCGGCCTGAAGATTGCCGGAAAACTGGTGTTGCTGACCGCGCTGCGCTACGGCCCGGCGGGTGTGGCGGGCTGGGCGGTGAAATCCGTTGCCCGTCGACCGGTCAAACTGCTGCTGGCCTTTGCGCTGGAACCGTTACTGAAACGGGCGGCGAATAAAGTCTCCCGCCGCTTCAACAAAAAGCCTGACAATATCAGGCGTTGATAATTACGTAGCCGCCCACATCTCGTACACTGTTTGACACTTCCGGACTTCAGGGCGCATACGCATGGCGATGGATCGATTTCGAAACGAACTGAACGCGCTGGTCAACCGCGGCATGGACAGGCATTTACGTCTTGCGGTGACCGGCCTCAGCCGCAGCGGGAAAACCGCATTTATTACCGTACTGGTCAATCAACTCCTCAATATTCATACCGGATCGCGCCTGCCGCTGCTCAGCGCAGTGCGCGAAGAGCGCTTGCTGGGCGTTAAACGCGTCCCGCAGCGTGATTTCGGCATTCCCCGTTTTACTTATGATGAAGGGCTGGCACAGCTCTACGGTACGCCACCGGTGTGGCCGACGCCGACGCGCGGCGTCAGCGAAATCCGCCTGGCGCTGCGCTTTCGCGCCAAAGACTCGCTGCTGCGCCACTTCAAAGAGACCTCCACGCTCTATCTAGAAATTGTCGATTACCCCGGTGAATGGCTGCTGGATTTGCCCATGCTGGCGCAGGATTACCTGAGCTGGTCACGGCAGATGACGGGGCTGTTGCAAGGGCCGCGTAAAGCCTGGTCGGAAAAATGGCGCGCGCTGTGCGCCGGGCTTGATCCGCTGGCGCCCGCCGATGAAAACCGTCTGGCGGACATTGCCGCTGCCTGGACGGACTACCTGCACCAATGCAAACACGAAGGGCTGCATTTTATTCAGCCGGGGCGTTTTGTTTTGCCGGGCGATCTGGCGGGCGCGCCAGCGCTGCAATTTTTCCCGTGGCCGGATGTCGACGGCACCGGCGAAGCAAAGCTGGCCCAGGCAGGTAAACACACCAACGCCGGGATGCTGCGCGAGCGCTACCATTACTATTGCGACCACGTCGTTAAAGGCTTTTATAAAAATCACTTCTTAAAGTTTGATCGTCAGATTGTGCTGGTCGACTGCCTGCAACCGCTGAATAACGGCCCGCAAGCTTTCAATGATATGCGCCTGGCGCTGACGCAATTGATGCAGAGTTTTCACTACGGGCAACGAACGCTGTTTCGCCGCCTGTTCTCGCCGGTTATCGACAAGCTGCTGTTTGCCGCGACCAAAGCGGATCACATTACCGTCGATCAACACGCCAATATGGTCTCGCTGCTGCAACAGCTGATTCAGGACGCCTGGCAAAATGCCGCGTTTGAAGGTATCAGCATGGATTGCCTTGGGTTGGCATCCATTCAGGCGACACAAAGTGGGCTGATAGAGGTGAATGGCGAAAAAATTCCGGCGTTACGCGGTCACCGATTAAGTGACGGTTCGCCGTTAACCTTTTATCCTGGCGAAGTACCGGCGCGCCTGCCGGGCCAGGCGTTCTGGGACAAACAAGGGTTCAGCTTTGAGGCCTTTCGCCCGCAGGTGATGGATGTCGATTCACCGCTGCCGCACATTCGTCTGGACGCCGCGCTGGAGTTTTTAATAGGAGATAAATTGCGATGACCGAGCCGTTAAAACCGCGCATCGATTTCGCCGGGCCGCTGGATGTGCAACACCCCGAGCAGTACAAACAGGCACAAACCTTTGATGAATTGCAGGCCGATCAATTCGCTCCGGTTAGCGTAGATGCCTTGCCGGATGACGGCCCGGCCGAAGCGGTAGTGGACGCCGCGCTGCGCCCAAAACGCAGCCTGTGGCGCAACATGGTGACCGCCGGGCTGGCGCTGTTTGGCCTTAGCGTGGTGGGCCAGGGCGTACAGTGGACGATAAATGCCTGGCAGACGCAGGATTGGGTCGCCCTCGATGGATGTGCTGCTGGCGCGCTCATTATCGGCGCGGGTGTTGGATCTGTTGCCAGCGAGTGGCGGCGGCTGTGGCGCTTACGCCAGCGTGCGCAGGAACGCGATGAAGCGCGCGACCTTTTGCACAGCCACGGTACGGGCAAAGGACGGGCATTTTGCGAAAAACTGGCGCAGCAGGCGGGGATCGATAAATCCCATCCGGCGCTGCAACGCTGGTACGCTGCCATTCACGAAACCCAGAGCGATCGCGAAATCGTGAGCTTATATGCCCACCTGGTACAGCCGGTACTGGATGCGCAGGCGCGGCGCGAGATCAGCCGATCGGCGGCGGAATCAACGCTGATGATAGCCGTCAGCCCGCTGGCAATGGTTGATATGGCATTTATCGCCTGGCGCAATCTGCGTCTGATTAACCGCATCGCCACGCTGTACGGCATTGAACTGGGGTATTACAGCCGCTTACGCCTGTTCCGGCTGGTGCTGCTGAATATCGCGTTTGCCGGGGCCAGTGAACTGGTGCGCGAAATCGGTATGGACTGGATGTCGCAAGATCTGGCGGCGCGACTTTCAGCCCGTGCGGCGCAGGGCATTGGCGCCGGGTTATTGACCGCCCGTTTGGGGATTAAAGCCATGGAGCTGTGCCGACCACTGCCCTGGCTGGAGGATGACAAACCCCGGCTGGGGGATTTCCGTCGTCAATTAATCGCTCAAGTGAAAGAGACGCTACAGAAAGGGAAATCTTCTCAAGCCGGTGGCTGAAAAAGCGGCGTTGCGTGCTTACCTTTACAGCGCTGCGCCGCTTTTTTCGCCACACTGTCAATATTTGTTGACAGATACCTTCCTGCCAGCCGGGAAGTGGCATATTATTCTTTCATAACGTGAATGAATAAAGGGTGAAGATTCCCATGCGCCTCGAAGTTTTTTGTGAAGACAGGCTTGGCCTGACACGTGAATTACTGGATTTGCTGGTACTGCGCGGTATCGATTTACGTGGAATAGAGATTGACCCTGTCGGACGTATCTACCTCAATTTCGCCGCGCTGGAATTTAACACCTTCAGCAGCCTGATGGCCGAAATCCGCCGCATTCCGGGCGTTACCGATGTCCGCACGGTGCTGTGGATGCCCTCCGAACGTGAGCATCGCGCCATGAGTGCGCTGCTGGAAGCGTTGCCGGAGCCGGTGCTCTCTCTGGATATGAAAAGCAAAATTGAGCTGGCGAACCCGGCGAGCTGTCAGCTTTTCGGCCTGCATCTCGACAAGCTGCGTAACCACAACGCCATTCAATTGATTACCGGTTTCAACTTCCAGCGCTGGCTGGATGGCAACCCGCGACACTCCCATAACGAACACCTGGTTATCGGCGGGCAAAATTTCCTGATGGAAATCACGCCGGTGCACCTGGAGGGGGAAAGCGGTGAACCGGTGTTGACCGGCGCGGTGGTGATGCTGCGCTCGACCGCACGGATGGGCCGCCAGTTGCAAAATATCAGCCAGCAGGATGTCAGTGCGTTCAGTCAGATTGTCGCCATCAGCCCGAAAATGCGCCAGCTGGTTGAGCAAGCGCGCAAACTGGCGACGCTGACTGCGCCGTTATTAATCACCGGCGATACCGGAACCGGCAAAGATTTGCTGGCCCATGCCTGCCATCTTGCCAGCCCGCGCGCGGCAAAACCGTATCTGGCGCTGAACTGCGCCTCTATCCCGGAAGAGTCGGTGGAAAGCGAACTTTTCGGCCATGCGCCGGAAGGTAAAAAAGGCTTTTTCGAGCAGGCGAATGGCGGCTCGGTGTTGCTGGATGAGATCGGCGAAATGTCGCCGCGCATGCAGGTGAAATTATTGCGTTTCCTTAACGACGGTACATTCCGCCGCGTGGGTGAAGATCATGAAGTACATGTTGATGTACGGGTGATTTGCGCCACGCAGCGAAACCTGGTCGAACTGGTTCAAAAAGGTCTGTTCCGCGAAGATCTCTATTATCGCCTGAATGTGTTGACGTTAAATCTGCCGCCGCTGCGTGACCGTCCGCAGGACATCATGCCGCTGACGGAACTGTTTGTTGCCCGTTTTGCCGATGAGCAGGGCGTACCGCGCCCGAAACTGTCGCAGGATCTCCATCATTTGCTGACGCGTTATAGCTGGCCGGGAAATGTGCGGCAGTTGAAGAACGCCATTTATCGCGCGTTAACGCAGCTGGAAGGTTATGAATTGCGGGCGCAGGATATTCAGTTGCCGGATTACGATGCCGCGACCGTGTCGGTGGGTGACGATGCCATGGAAGGTTCGCTGGACGACATCACCAGCCGTTTTGAGCGTTCGGTTTTGACGCAGCTTTATCGAAATTACCCCAGCACGCGTAAACTTGCGAAGCGCCTGGGCGTGTCGCACACCGCGATTGCCAACAAGCTGCGGGAATATGGTTTAAGCCAGAAGAAGAGCGAAGAGTAACGTGTTGCCGGAGGGCGGCTGGCGCCTTCCGGCCTACATTTTATCAACCTTTCAATGCTTCCAGCGCTGCCGTGTAATCCGGCTCGTTGGTGATCTCGTTCACCAACTGGCTGAAGACAACATTGTCGTTTTCATCAATCACCACCACAGCGCGAGCCGCCAGGCCTTTCAGCGCGCCGTCAGAAATCCCTACACCGTAGTTATCAAGGAAATCCGCGTTACGCAGCGTAGAAAGGGTGATGACGTTGCTCAGACCTTCCGCGCCACAAAAACGGGATTGCGCAAACGGCAGATCGGCGGAAATACACAGCACCACGGTGTTGTTCATTTCGGTCGCCAGTTGGTTGAATTTACGCACGGATGCTGCGCAAACACCGGTATCAATGCTCGGGAAAATGTTCAGTACTTTGCGTTTCCCGGCGAACTGGCTCAGCGCCACATCAGAGAGATCTTTCGCCACCAGCGTAAACGGCTTCGCTTTTGTACCCACCTGCAAAATAGCGCCTGCAACCGGAACCGGGTTGCCCTGAAAATGAACGAGTTGTGACATATTATCTTCCTGTTTACATATAGTTAACGTCGGCGCTAGTGTATGACACCGGCGGAGATCACGGCAAACCTATTTTCGTATCTATACTGGTTTACATTCCGTCAGAGGAGCGAGCATGAGAAACGTCAACGTTTATGAGGAAACATGGCCGCTGCATACACCGTTTGTGATATCGCGCGGTGCCCGCAGTGAAGCAAGAGTGGTCGTGGTCGAGCTGGAAGAAGACGGGATTAAAGCGTCTGGCGAATGCACGCCGTATCCGCGCTATGGTGAAAGTGAAGCCTCCGTAATGGCGCAAATCATGACGATAGTGCCGCAACTGCAAAACGGCCTCAACCGGGAAGAGTTGCAAACCCTGTTACCGCCTGGCGCGGCGCGTAACGCGGTGGATTGTGCATTATGGGATCTGGCGGCGCGAAAAGCGCAACGCACTCTGGCGCAATACACCGGCGTTGAACTCCCAACAAGCGTGACCACCGCACAGACCGTGGTTATCGGCACCCCGGAACAGATGGCGGCCAGCGCGGCAGCGTTAAGTGAAAAGGGCGCGAAACTGCTGAAGATTAAGCTCGACGATCATCTGATAAGCGAACGGCTGGTCGCGATCCGCGCGGCGGCTCCCGGGGCGACACTGATTGTGGATGCTAACGAAGCGTGGCGCAGCGAAGGGCTGGCCGCGCGCTGTCAGTTGCTGGCGGATTTGGGCGTGGCGATGCTGGAACAGCCGCTGCCTGCCAACGACGATGCGATGCTGGCGAACTTTATTCACCCCTTGCCGATTTGTGCCGATGAGAGTTGCCACACGCGGGAAAGCCTGAAATCTCTGCATGGGCGCTACGAGATGGTCAATATCAAGCTGGATAAAACCGGCGGCCTGACCGAGGCGCTGGCGCTGGCTCAGGAGGCATCAGCGCAGGGGTTTTCATTAATGCTCGGCTGCATGATCTGTACATCCAGAGCCATCGCGGCGGCGTTGCCTCTGGTTAATGGCGTGCGTTTTGCCGATCTGGATGGCCCGACCTGGCTGGCGGTGGATGTCGAGCCCGCGTTACGCTATTCCACCGGCACACTTCATCTTTGAGGATCCCAGTGCAGCAGGGAAGTCATTGCGGCCAGGTATTTTTCACTGGCTGCATCAGACGAGACCGGCGGGAACTCAACGGTAATACAGTGCAGGTTGATATCTGCACACCAGCTACCGAACGAACCCGGTGTCTCGTAACCAACGCTGGTCACCAGCGGCAGGGAAAAGCCGTCTGATAACCACTTTCCGAGGGCGCTTTCACGCGGGTCTTCCACACAGGCCAGCGGATCATGAAACGTCACTACCCATGCCGGATGAATACGGTGAATCAGCTGACACAACGCCTGAGTTTCCGGCTCCGAACCTGGCGCATCGCCGGTTTGCAATACCACATCGCGTTCTTCCGCAGCACTGTTCCAGCGATAAACCGTGTCGCCGGACTTCCAGTTCGCCGCCGGAAAGTTGCGATTGAGATCGACGCCGTTCGCATTCGCGCGTAAACCAAGCTGGCAGCCATCCGGGTTGACCGCTAACACCACATGATGATGGCGCAGATCCGGGGCGAGCGTGCGCAAGGCGCAGGAGAGCGTGACAACCGCCGCATTTTCATCCCCATGCGTACCAGCGATGATCAACCCGCTTTGGTGCGTGGCGAGCGGGGCCGGGAACCAAATCAGCGGCGCGCCTAACAGTGAGCGGCCAAACTCTTCACTCCCGTGGGCAAAAACGCCCCGTAGCGCGCGTGGACGTGTGACAGTCATGGTTTTTTTCCGGTTCTGGTGTGCTTACAGCAAGTGTTGAGTATAAAACGGTGCGACGCAAATCATTTTCCACGTGCATGAATTTGCATTCCTTAGTGTTAAAACAAATAATTACCTCATCTTTTACCGGGACGTGGCACATCATAAGGGGATCCCATGAAGCATCGAATTTCAAAGTTGAGCTGCGCGCTCTGGTTGTGCGGTTTATCAACAGCCGCCTTTGCGGCGGATGTGCCACCGGGTACTCAACTGGCGGACAAACAGGAAGTTGTGCGGCACATTAAAGACGAACCGGCGACGCTGGATCCGGCCAAAGCCGTCGGGCTGCCAGAAATTCAGGTGATCCGCGATCTCTTCGAAGGGCTGGTTAACCAAAATGAGAAGGGCGAAATTGTCCCCGGCGTGGCAGAAAAATGGCAAAGCAGCGACAACCGCGTCTGGACATTTACCCTGCGCAACAATGCAAAATGGTCCGATGGCACACCGGTCACGGCGCAGGATTTTGTCTATAGCTGGCAGCGGTTGGTCGATCCGAAAACCACGTCGCCTTTCTCGGGTTTTGCCGCGCTGGCGGGTGTCAGCAATGCGAAGAACATCACCGAAGGGAAAATGCCGCCAGATAAACTGGGCATCAGCGCGGTGGATGCGCGAACCTTGCGCGTGCAACTCGACAGGCCGTTGCCGTGGTTCCCCAGCCTGGCCGCCAGTTTTGCCTTCTATCCGGTACAAAAAAAGAATGCGGAAAGTGGCGCAGAATGGACGCGTCCGGGCAATCTGGTGGGTAACGGCGCGTATGTGCTGACGGACCGGGTGGTGAATGAAAAACTGGTGCTCGATCGCAATAAACAGTACTGGGACGACGGCAAAACGGTGATTCAGAAGGTGACGTTTGTACCGATCAACCAGGAATCTGCCGCTACCAAACGCTATCTGGCAAATGGTGTGGATATCACCGAATCTTTCCCGAAAAATCTTTATCAAAAATTGAAGAAAGATATTCCCGGCCAGGTCTATACGCCGCCGCAGCTTGGCACCTATTACTACGCCTTTAATACGCAAAAAGGACCGACGGCTGATGCCCGCGTACGTCTGGCGCTGAGTATGACCATTGACCGGCGGGTTATTGCCGAAAAAGTGTTAGGCACCGGTGAGAAACCGGTCTGGCGCTTTACACCGGATGTGACCGCCGGGTTTACGCCGCAGCCTTCACAAATTGAACAGATGAGCCAGGCGGAGCTGAACGCGCAGGCAAAAACCTTGTTGCAGGCGGCGGGTTACGGCCCGCAGCGCCCGTTGAAACTGACGCTGTTGTATAACTCTTCCGAAAACCACCAGAAAATCGCGATTGCCGTGGCGTCGATGTGGAAAAAGAACCTGGGTGCAGAGGTGAAGTTGCAAAACCAGGAGTGGAAAACATATATCGACAGCCGCAACAGCGGCAATTTTGACGTGATCCGCGCCTCGTGGGTGGGGGATTACAATGAACCGTCAACGTTTTTATCGGTGTTAACGTCTTCCAGCAGCAGCAACATCCCGCGTTTTAGCAATGCGGCGTATGACAAGGTAATGAACCAGGCGGCGCTGGAATCGACGGCGAAAGCACGCAACGCGGACTATAACGAAGCGGAACACATTATTGCCGAGAAAGCGCCGATTGCGCCGATCTATCAGTACACCAATGGCCGCTTGATTAAGCCGTGGCTGAAAGGCTATCCGATCAACAACCCGGAAGATGTCGCTTACAGCCGCACGCTCTATATCCTGAAACACTGACAAAAAAATCCCCTTACATCACGGGAAGTAAGGGGAAACTCATTGATTACGGAATGGTTCCTGTCTGAGCAGGAGTACGTGAATTTTACTTAAGGAATGTGCAGGGACAATGGAGGAAAAAAGGAGACGAAGCCGCACCTCTTTGCGATGAGCACAAAAAACACACAGCTTTTTGTGCTATAGTGGTCAGGATTTAACCACACAAGAGGATGTTATGGAGACTGAACTAAACCCGACCCAACTGGCAATTGAATATCTGCGACGGGACAAAAGTGCGCTTACTCCGGCCGAATACTTAAAAAAACTCAAACAACTCAGCCTCGAGTTTGAAGATTTGCTTACGCTGTCGCACAGCGAATTGAAAGAAGAAATTGATTTTGCCTGGCGGTTGGGCATCCACTAAACGTCGCGACATTCTGGCGATAACATCAGGCGTTATGCTGGCTTTATAAAAAGTGAGCAGCGCCTGTTATTTTATTGCTGCTCGCTCGCGAACAAGTAAATAATAATCGCGCTGTGTTTAAGCATTTACTTATCGGCAGTAAATAACAGAACTTTAGTAAAATAATAATGATTAAGCCAGACTGAATCGTTAATGTAGATTAGCTGCGAATCTGATTAATAAATAGCATCCTTATATGATATATTCCCATGCTTAAATGTCAGTTCTTAGTTTATTACACCATTTAACTGCGCTATTCCGCCTGGATAGTTCTGCATAATACCAACTTAAATGAAACTTCAGGATTTTAAAGGCAAACATAGTGCTGCATCAATTTAGCCGTGAAAAAGCGAATTTTCAATGCTATAACAAAGCTATCGTTTCCCGCTGTTCTGGCGAGTCTCATCATGTTAAAAAATATCAGTGTACGAACCTTTATTATTTTATATTTGCTTGCCTCATTCGTTGTCCTGGATTTGATAGTGATCGTTGTTTCAAAAAACATAATTTTATTTGCTGCAACCAGTGTCGTTTCTGTTATTTCTCTGACACTTATGTGGATATATATGACGCGGTATCTGGTGACGCCAATTAATACGGTTAAAAAAAGTATTGAGCAGGTTACGGCAGGCAATCTTTCTATTGTTATTCCTGAATTTGGCAATAACTGTGCCGGTCGGTTAATTCCTGGCATTAATGCTTTATCCGCCAGCATCGCCACGCTGGTAAACGAGATCCGCTCCTCTTCCGATACTGCGCTGGAGCTTTCCGGCCAGTTAGCCTCACGTAGCGCCGATCTTTCTGTCAAAACAGAAGAGCAATCCGCCGCGCTGGTGCAAACCGCGTCCAGCATGGAAGAGATGGCCTCCAGCACTAAAAACAACGCCGACAACACGCGTCTGGCCAGCACGCGCGCCAAAGATGCGACCCAATTCGCATCGCGGGGCGGGGTGTTAATGGGCCAGGTCGCGAAAAATATGCAATCCATTACCGACTGCGCCGAACAAATGGGAGAGATTATATCCATCATTGATGGCATTGCTTTCCAGACGAATATCCTGGCGCTTAACGCGGCGGTGGAAGCGGCGCGCGCGGGCGATCACGGGAAAGGTTTCTCCGTGGTTGCCGGGGAAGTGCGGAGCCTTGCGCATCGCAGCGCTGAAGCGGCGAAAAATATCAAATCGCTTATCACCGTAACGACAGACAACGTCACCCAGGGGGCGACCGTAGTAAGTGAAGCGGAACAAAACATGCAGGAGATCGTCTCAGGCGCGAGCGTGGTCAGCAAGTTGATGGATGAAATCGCGGTCACCACATTACAGCAAGAGAAGGGCATCGCGCAGATCACCCTTGCGCTGGCAGAGCTGGAACAGGTGACACAAAGTAACGTCAGCATGGTTGATGAGCTGGCTGGCTCCTCCGACATTCTGAAAAACCAGGTAGAGGAGCTGCAACGGCGTACCAGCAAATTCCATCTGGCGAAGAGTGTAAGTCCCTTAGCCGCTACGCAGCCCGGCACACGCCTCACGCCACTGGCTGCGCCGTTCACGGGCAAACAGGAAAATTTCAGGCACTCATTCTGATTGCGCAGCAAAACAGACAAGGCCCGGGAAACCGGGCCTTATTTTTTTGCATTGTGCTTAAATTTGTTAGCGAATTCAGCGTGATGATTGCTTAACGCATTGATAGGGCTAGACTGACAGCAACACCATGCTGATTGCGGAGGCGCAGTGGAAGCAATTAAAGGAGTCGATGTGAAAGTGCCGGACGCGGTTTTCGCGTGGCTGCTCGACGGTAAAGGCGGAGTGAAACCGCTGGAAGAGAGCGATGAGATCACGGCGCGCACACCCTGCTGGGTACATCTGAATTACACCAATCAGGAGAGCGCCCAGTGGCTGGAAACCACGCCTGTTTTACCCAATAGCGTGCGCAATGCGCTCGCCGGGGAAAGTACGCGACCCAGAGTGAATCGCCTGGGCGAGGGGACATTAATTACGCTGCGCTGTATTAATGGCAGCACCGATGAACGCCCGGATCAGCTGGTTGCCGTGCGCGTCTATATGGACGAGCGCATGATTGTCTCGACGCGGCAGCGAAAAGTCCTGGCGCTGGATGATGTGGTCAGCGAGCTGGAAAATGACTCCGGTCCGGCAGATTGCGGCAGTTGGCTGGTGGATGTTTGCGATTCGCTGACCGATCACGCTAATGAATTTATCGAATCGCTGCATGACCGGATTATCGATCTTGAAGATGATTTGTTGGATCAGCAGATCCCAGCGCGCGGCATTCTGGCCTTGCTGCGTAAGCAATTAATTGTGATGCGGCGTTATATGGCTCCGCAACGTGATGTGTTTGCCCGGCTGGCCAGTGAGCGTTTGCCGTGGATGAATGACGACCAGCGCCGTCGGATGCAGGACATCGCCGATCGTCTTGGTCGCGGGCTGGATGAAATTGATTCCTGTATTGCACGTACTGGGGTAATGACCGATGAAATCACCCAGGTGATGCAGGAGTCGCTGGCACGACGCACTTACACTATGTCGTTGATGGCGATGGTTTTTCTGCCCAGCACCTTTTTGACCGGATTATTTGGCGTCAACCTGGGCGGGATCCCCGGCGGCGGCTGGCATTTAGGTTTTGCATTGTTCTGTGTGATGTTGGCGGTGTTGATCGGCGGTGTTACCTGGTGGTTGCATCGCAGTAAATGGCTGTAAAATTTCACTTTTTTAACAAAAATTGAACATAAAAACACCAGATAACTTGAGCGAGGTCAATAAAAAGGATACCCAATCAGGGCAATATTCATCTCGCAGGTGAATGCAACGTCAAGCGATGGGCGTTGCGCTCCATATTGTCTTACTTCCTTTTTTGAATTACTGCATAGCACAATTGATTCGTACGACGCCGACTTAATGAGTCGGCTTTTTTTTTTGCCTCTGCGCCATGAACTTCTACCTTTAAAGTAACCCCCAGCTCAATGTGGAGTTCACCATGGCTTATCTTACCTTGCTTAGCCCGGCTTATTCTCTGCCGCCCGATCCGCTACCGGATGATCCGATGCCCATTCCCGACCCGCATCCTAATCCTAAACCGCAGCCGCTACCGGACCCGCCGCCGGACGAAGAACCGATTAAATTGTCGCGTTGAAAGGGCAGATCTGAGAGGATACGCGCCTGCTGAACCTAAGCCCTTTATCGCGAGACTCTATTGTGACCGCTTTTTCGACATTGAACACGCTGCCCGCCGCCCAGATCGACAACCTTAACGAACTGGGCTATCTCACCATGACGCCCGTGCAGGCCGCCGCACTTCCCGCGATCCTTGCCGGGAAAGATGTTCGCGTGCAGGCCAAAACCGGCAGCGGCAAAACAGCGGCGTTTGGACTGGGGTTGCTACAACACATTGATGCCAGCCGTTTTGAAACCCAGTCGTTGATTCTGTGCCCGACCCGCGAACTGGCGGATCAGGTTGCCAGTGAGCTGCGTCGGCTGGCGCGTTTTATGCCGAATATCAAAGTGCTGACCCTGTGCGGTGGGCAACCGTTCGGCGCGCAGCGCGACTCCTTACAACATGCGCCACACATTATTGTCGCCACACCGGGGCGTCTGCTTGATCACCTGCAAAAAGGCACCGTCACGCTGGATTCGTTGCAAACGCTGGTGATGGATGAAGCCGACCGCATGCTCGATATGGGGTTCAGCGATGCGATTGATGAAGTGATTCGCTTCGCACCCGCCTCACGCCAGACCCTGCTTTTTTCCGCGACCTGGCCGGAAGCGATTGCCGCTATCAGCGGGCGCGTGCAACGTAACCCAGAAACCATCGAAATCGACACCGTTGACGATCTGCCCGCCGTAGAACAGCAGTTCTTTGAAGTTTCTCGTCACGGCAAAACCGCACTCTTGCAAAAGTTGTTGAGCGAACACCGTCCGGCATCCTGTGTGGTGTTTTGCAATACCAAAAAAGATTGCCAGGAAGTGTGCGACGCGCTGAATGCCGCAGGACAGGAGGCGCTGGCATTACATGGCGACCTTGAGCAGCGCGATCGCGATCAAACCCTGGTGCGTTTTGCCAACGGCAGCGCCCGCGTGCTGGTTGCAACCGACGTGGCGGCGCGCGGCCTGGATATTAAATCACTGGAACTGGTGGTGAACTACGAGCTGGCGTGGGATCCGGAAGTGCATGTCCATCGCATCGGGCGCACCGCGCGTGCCGGTAATAGCGGTCTGGCGATCAGCCTTTGCGCACCGGAAGAGGCGCAGCGGGCCAACATTTTATCGGAAATGCTGCAACTGAAGCTCAACTGGCTTAACGCGCCGGCTAACGTCAAAATCGTGCCGCTGGAAGCGGAAATGGTCACGCTCTGCATCGATGGCGGCAAAAAAGCCAAAATGCGTCCGGGCGATGTGCTTGGCGCGTTAACCGGGGATATGGGGCTTGATGGCGCGGATATCGGTAAAATCACCGTTCACCCGGCGCATGTCTATGTTGCGGTGCGCCAGAGCGTGGCGCGCCAGGCGTGGAAACAACTGCAAAACGGGAAGATTAAAGGCAAAGCTTGTCGTGTGCGGTTGTTGAAATAAAACAGGCCTCTCTGACGGGTCGCCAGAGAGGCTTACTATCATTTCACTTCAATAACATTCAGGCGCAGTTCATCGAGCTGCGCGTCATCGTCTTCCGGCTGCCAGCCCGCAGGCTGCAATGGGATCGCTTCGCGATCAAACGCCAGATCGCCGCCGTCCACCACTTCAGAACCGTGGGTGATGCCTTTAAAGTCGAACAAATTGATATCGCTCAGGTGCGAAGGCACTACGTTTTGCATCGCGCTGAACATCGTTTCGATACGCCCAGGGTAGCGTTTATCCCAGTCGCGCAGCATATCGGCAATCACCTGACGCTGTAGATTCGGCTGCGAACCGCACAGGTTACACGGAATAATCGGGAAACCTTTCGCCTCAGAGAAACGCTCGATATCTTTCTCGCGGCAGTAAGCCAGCGGGCGAATGACAATATGTTTGCCGTCATCACTCATCAGTTTCGGCGGCATACCTTTCATTTTCCCGCCGTAGAACATATTCAGAAACAGCGTTTGCAGGATGTCATCGCGATGGTGACCAAGGGCGATTTTGGTGGCACCGAGTTCCGTTGCGGTGCGATACAGAATGCCGCGACGCAGGCGAGAGCAAAGAGAGCAGGTGGTTTTACCTTCCGGGATCTTCTCTTTGACGATGCCGTAAGTATTCTCTTCAACGATTTTGTACTCGACGCCAAGGTTTTCCAGGTACTGCGGCAGAATATGCTCCGGGAAACCAGGTTGTTTCTGATCGAGATTCACCGCTACCAGCGAAAAGTTAACCGGTGCGCTCTGCTGCAAATTGCGCAGAATTTCCAGCATCGTGTAGCTATCTTTGCCACCAGACAGACACACCATAATGCGATCGCCTTCTTCAATCATATTGAAGTCGGCAATGGCTTCGCCCACATTACGGCGAAGACGCTTTTGTAATTTGTTCAGGTTGTACTGTTCTTTTTTGCTAATTTCTTGATTTTGCGACATGAAAAAGGCTCAACTCGGGTTTTTAGCGCCAACGGCACGCACTCCGCTGACAGACATACGCTATTAGCGCTGGATTGTAGCAATGATTTACACCGGAGGCAGGTATTTATCTCAATACCCGCCAATCACACTACGCGCTTTTCCGGGTATTTACCTTTCACCACGCCATCATAAAAGCGGCCCTTCGAAACGACAGTCAGAAATACCGAGAAGACACGTTCAGGAACGCCGTGATACTGGTAGATGCTTTTGTCGCGAAAACAGATTTCGAGCGTACGACTGCGGTTGTCATAACCCACGGATGCGATTCGTGAAGAGTTTACGGAATGATGATGCATGCTATTTCGCTCCTTGCCGCCCGATGTGACATTTGATTATTAGTCAGCTCAGCGGAGGTTGTCATGCGAAATCCGTGCCTTAAAAACGCCACCGGCGTAGAAACCGGTGGCGTTTATTCACTCTGTTGCACTTTTTTCGGCTTTGCCTGCCAGTTGCGCCAGGAAGTCATAGCGTTTTTGCAGATCCGCAGCGGCATCCTTCCATAACTGCTCAGCCACGTCCGGCTGCTGCGCATTCAGGCGACGGAAGCGCTGCTCATTGAGCAATGTTTCGGCCAGTGCATCAGAGGGCGGGCGGGAATCCAGCGCCAGCGGGATTTTACCTTCCGCTTCACGACGCGGATCGTAGCGATAGAGCGGCCAGAAACCGGTGGCGGTGAGCTGGCGCATCTGGTCGTGGCTCAGCGCCAGATCGTAACCGTGCTCCTCGCAAGGGCTGTAGGCAATAATCAGCGACGGGCCAGGATAAGCCTCCGCTTCCTGGATCGCTTTGACCGTCTGGTTTAACTGCGCACCGAGTGAAATCTGCGCCACATAAACATGGCCGTACATCATCATGCTGACGCCGAGGTCTTTACGCGCTTTGCGTTTGCCATGTTCACCAAACTTGGTCACTGCACCAAGCGGAGTGGCTTTCGACGCCTGGCCGCCAGTGTTGGAATAGCACTGGGTATCGAGCACCAGAATATTGACGTTCTCGGTCAGGCTCATCACATGATCCAGCCCGCCAAAACCAATGTCGTAGGCCCAACCATCGCCGCCAATCAGCCAGATTGATTTCTCGACCAGCGCATCGGCATCGGTCAGCAACTGCTGCGCACCGTCGACATTTGACAGGTGTTTGCGCAACTCAGCAACCTGTCCGCGGCGGGCTTCCGGTGTGGCATCAGTACGCAGCGCGGCATTCAGTTCTGCCGGAATACGATCGGCAAATTGATCCACCAGGCGCATCACGCGCAGGCGGTGTTGATCGACGCTCAGGCGAAAGCCAAGACCAAACTCGGCGTTATCTTCAAACAGCGAGTTCGCCCACGCCGGGCCGCGACCGTTGGCATCGGTGGTGTAAGGCGTGGAGGGCAGGTTACCGCCATAAATTGACGAACAGCCGGTAGCGTTGGCAATCATCATCCGGTCGCCATACAACTGCGTCAGCAGTTTGATATACGGCGTTTCACCACAGCCGGAACAGGCACCAGAATATTCAAACAAGGGCGAGATCAGCTGCGACGTACGGATGTCGATACGTTCCAGTTTGCTGCGGTCGATCTCCGGGAGATTAAGGAAGAAGTCATAATTCACTTTCTCTTCTTCGACATGCTCAAGGCGCGACATCATGTTGATGGCCTTGATATCCGGGTTCTGCCGATCTTTTGCCGGGCACACTTCAACGCACAAGTTACAGCCGGTGCAATCTTCCGGCGCGACCTGAAGCACATATTTTTGCCCGCGCATATCACGGGATTTCACATCCAGCGAATGCAGGCTGGCTGGCGCGTTTTCCATGGCGTCTGGCGAGACCACTTTCGCGCGGATCGCCGAGTGCGGGCAGGCGGCAACGCAGTGGTTACACTGGGTACAAAGCTCTTCCTTCCAGATGGGGATCGCTTCGGCAATATTGCGTTTTTCCCAGCGTGTGGTACCCACCGGCCAGGTGCCGTCCGGCGGCAGGGCAGAGACTGGCAGCGCATCGCCAAGCCCGGCGAGCATGGCTGCGGTGACTGTTTTAACAAAATCTGGCGCGGTGTCGGAAACCACCGGCGGGCGATGGGCGCTATTAGCGTTAACGGCTTCTAACGGCACTTCAAATAATGATTCCCGCGCCATGGCTAATGCCTGCCAGTTGCGCTCAACCAGCTCCTGACCTTTGCTGCTGTAGCTTTTGGCAATCGCGCCTTGTAATTCCATCAGCGCGCTGTCGCCCGGCAAAATGTCGGTCAGATGGAAAAACGCCATCTGCATAACGGTGTTGATACGTGCCGCGAGGCCGCATTCCCGGGCAATTTTTGCTGCGTTAACCACATAAAAGCGCGCTTTTTTCTGATTGAGCACCGCCTGTACTTCCTGCGGCAAACGCGCCCAGACCTCATCGGGGCTGTAGGGCGTATTAAGCAGGAAAATCCCGCCCGGTTTCAGGCGTTCGGCCATCGGGTACTTATCGATAAACTGCAATTGGTGGCAGCCGACAAAATCTGCTTTTGATACCAGGTAAGCGGAGTTGATCGGCCTTTCGCTAACGCGTAAATGCGAGACCGTCAGGCCACCGGCCTTTTTCGAGTCATAGACAAAGTAGCCCTGCGCGTACCACGGCGTGGAGTTACCGATAATCTTGATATTGTTTTTCGTCGCAGAAACGCTGCCGTCGCTGCCCAGGCCGTAAAACAGCGCTTCAAGCCTGGCATGGGATGGCAGGGTGTTTTCCGGCAATGGCAGCGACAGATGAGTGACGTCATCATAAATGCCGACAGTGAAGCGCGGTTTCGGCTTCGCAGTGCTTAATTCGTTGAAGACGGCCAGTACACATTCAGGACCAAACTCTTTAGACGATAAACCATAACGGCCACCAATCACGCGCGGTAGGGTTTCGCGCTCACCATTATTAAAGGCCTCCGCCAGGGCGGTCATCACATCGAGATAGAGCGGTTCTGCCTGCGCGCCTGGTTCTTTGGTGCGATCGAGCACCGCAACAGTACGCGCACTCTCCGGCAGCACAGATAACAGATGCGCGGCGCTAAACGGGCGGTAAAGACGCACTTTCAGCACGCCGACTTTTTCTCCGCGCGTCAATAATTCATCGACCACTTCTTCGCAGGTACCGATGGCTGAACCCATCAATACAATGACGCGATCTGCCTGGGGGTGGCCGTAGTATTCAAACGGCTTGTATTGTCGACCAGTGGCGGCGGCAAAATCATCCATCGCTTTTTCGACATGGTCGTAAACGGCGTTGTACCACGGGTTGGTGGCTTCCCGGGACTGGAAATAAGTATCCGGGTTGGCTGATGTGCCGCGAATAACAGGGTGTTCCGGGTTTAACGCCCGGGCGCGATGGTCATCAATTTCCTGCTGTGGGAGCAGGGCGCGAAGGGTGTCATCCGATAGCGGAACGATCTTGTTAATTTCGTGAGAGGTGCGAAAACCATCAAAGAAATGAATAAATGGCACATGGCTTTTGAGGGTGGCAATGTGCGAAATCAGTGCAAAGTCCTGCGCTTCCTGCACACTTGCGGCGCAGAGCATGGCGCACCCGGTCTGGCGCACGGCCATCACATCGGAGTGGTCGCCAAAAATCGATAATGCATGTGTGGCAACGGTACGGGCGGCGACATGCAGCACAAACGGCATCAACTGACCGGCCAGTTTATACAGCGTCGGGATCATCAGCAGTAAACCCTGCGATGAGGTGAAGGATGTAGAGAGCGCCCCGGTCTGCAACGCCCCGTGCACTGCGGCAATCGCGCCTGCTTCAGACTGCATTTCCACCACGCGGGGAATATCGCCCCAGACGTTTTTCAGGCCATTTCCGGCCCAGGCATCCGCCTGTTCCGCCATTGTTGAACTGGGGGTAATCGGATAAATGGCGATAACTTCACTGGTGCGGTACGCAACCGAGGCGACCGCGCCATTACCGTCAGTCGTGATCATAGGACACCCTTACATTGCTCAAAAGAAGGGACACGTAAAATAACGACGAGTCCAGTAGTTATCCCTAAATCTTAGCAAACGACCTGCGTGACAATTTTCGCTTTTGTGTCCTGAGATATAACGCTAATCAATGAATTGCGATTTATTTTGTTTACCCGTCACCAGAAAAATCGCAAAAAAATGTTTCACCGGCGCATAAACATGACTTTCGGCTCTCGACGTATTGCGCTGTGCTGCCTATGATGCTTGGGTTTCGCTTTTTTTGAGGGGAAGAGAGATGCGTTCAGCGTTTTGGGTAGGGTGTGCCGCGTTATTGCTGTCGGCATGCAGTAATGAACCCGTTCAGCAGGCGACCGCCGCGCACGTTGCGCCGGGGTTAAAAGCCGCGATGTCGAATGGTGGGCAGGCAAATTGCGCCATGATTGGTGGTTCGGCGTCGGTCGCGCGTCAGCTTGATGGTTCGATAGTGGGGATGTGCGCCTTACCCAATGGCAAGCGGTGCAGTGAGCAGTCGCTTGCCACTGGAAGCTGCGGCAGTTACTGAGCGTTCGCTGCGCGGGTATAAATCAGTGTTTGCGATGCTGTCGCCAGCGTCAGTTGATTGTCGGTCAGGTCAACCTGCGCCCCTTCACTGAGCATCGCATTAATGGTGTGATCCAGTTCGTTACGCTTCGGGTCGGGACACATCATCATGGTCATCGCCAGGTGTTTTACGGTTAATGCACCGTCAGACAGCTTGCCCTGGCCGGTAAAGCCGTTACACATTTTGCCCGAGACGCGCATATCTTTATCAAAGCGGATTTCGGGTGCCTGTTCGCCTGGCGTGATGGCCTGGCCGTTTACCGTGGTCAACACAAAACGCTGGTTCTCCAGTTGTTCCGGTTTGAGCAATACGGTGCGGGAACTGACGCAGCCGGCAAGAACCACGCTCAATGCAACCAAAGTGATAATCTTCTTCATCTCTTCCTCTAAGGACTTTTCCATTAAAACGGTGGGAATTGTACCCGGTGAAATCGCCGTGTCATCGGGGTTTATCTTAAAGCGTTCCCCTGCGCACAGGGGAACAGGGTATCAGGCCAGCGCATTCGGGCAGGTTTCGCCGTCGCGCAGCTGACGCAAGTTTTCCAGCGTGGTTTCGGAAATGCTGGTTAACGCCTCGGCGGTCAGGAATGCCTGATGGCCGGTAAACAGCACGTTATGGCAGGCCGACAGACGGCGGAACACATCATCCTGAATCACATCGTTAGATTTATCTTCAAAGAACAGATCGCGTTCGTTTTCATACACATCCATCCCCAGTGCGCCGATTTTCTGCGTTTTCAGCGCTTCAATAGCGGCCTGGGAATCAATCAAGCCACCCCGGCTGGTGTTGATTATCATCACGCCATCTTTCATCTTTTCAAACGCGCTGCGATTGAGGAGGTGGAAGTTTTCCGGCGTCAGCGGGCAGTGCAGGGAAATAACATCGGCCTGTGAAAAGAGCGTATCCAGATCGACATACTCGACGCCCAGCTCCAGTGCCGCCGCGCTCGGATAGGGATCGAACGCCAGCAGACGCATACCAAACCCTTTCAAAATACGCAGGGCGGCAATGCCGATTTTACCGGTGCCAATCACACCGGCGGTTTTGCCGAACATCGTGAAGCCGGTCAGCCCTTCAAGGGAGAAGTTGGCATCGCGGGTGCGCTGGTAAGCGCGATGAATACGACGGTTCAGCGTCATCATCATGCCGATGGCATGTTCCGCCACCGCTTCAGGAGAATAGGCCGGAACACGCACTACGCGCAGCCCCAGCTCTTTTGCCGCATCCAGATCCACGTTATTAAAACCGGCGCAGCGCAGAGCGATAAACTTCACACCGAGCTTCTTCAGTTCTTCCAGCACCGGGCGGCTACCGTCGTCGTTTACGAAGATACAAACACCTTCACAGCCGTTGGCGGTCTTCGCGGTTCTCTCGGTTAACAGAAAGTCGAAAAATTCAAGATCATAGCCGTAATGCTCGTTTACCTGCTGCAAATACTTTTTATCGTATTGCTTTGTGCTGTATATCGCGAGTTTCATAAGACTTTCTCCAATAATCTCTGCTCACATTATCACGTTTTAAAATTATTATGTAAACGTTCAAATCTTATTGATAAATATGAGCATGGTGAATGCTTCCACCTTCAGTATATGTGAACTCGCCTTACAGCAAACGCACCCGTCAGGCTATGATTAAAACGGCTACGCCTTCAATGCGGCGTCTAAACATGCAACAATAACCGCCAGCTCCGGCTTAATCACATGCAAAATCAGGATATTAGCTACCCATGAGGGGTAAATACAAAGCCGCCATCGCACTGCTGTTATTGCTCATTCTGCTGCCGCTTACGCTGCTGCTGACCCTTGCGCACTGGGTGCCAACGCTGGTTGGCATCTGGTTACCGGCGGGCACGCGCATCGCGATGAGCGACAGCCCGCGTTTCACGCGCCATGCGCTGCATATTCCCGATCTGCGCTACCTCGTTGGCGACTGTCCACTGGCGCAGCTTAACAATGCCACCCTGACGCACCCCAGCCGCTGGCAGCTTCATATTGATTCGCTGGATATTAACACCGCCTGTTTCAACACCCTTTCGCAAAAAGACGCATCCTCCACCGCACCGCGCACCCTCGCGCAATGGCAGGCGCTGCTACCCTATAGCTGGGTAACCGTCGATCGCTTAACGGTTTCGCCGTGGAAAACATGGGAAGGCAAGCTGTCGCTGGCGTTGACGCCAGAAATTCAGGAGCTGAATTACAGCGGTGAACGGGTCGAGCTGAACGCGCGGTTGCGCGGCCAGGCACTGAGTGTGAATCGCATGGCGCTGCGGCTGTTTGATGACCAACCACCCCTCACGCTCGGCGGTGAATTTACTTTGCCCAACGTGCCGGGCGACGTGCCGGTTAACGGACATATGCAGAGCACGTTAACCGTGGCGCAGCAGCCAGGCGTTGTGGATGTCGATCTCGACTGGCGCGACAACGAAGGGCAGTTAATTGTGATGTCGCGCGACGGGGGCGATCCGCTGCTGGATCTCCCCTGGCAGGCAACCGCGCAGCAGTTAACCATCAGCGACGGGCGCTGGAACTGGCCTTATCAGGGCTTCCCGTTAAGCGGCCGTGTGGGTTTGAAAGTAGAAAACTGGCAGGACGGGCTGGAAAACGCGCTGATCAGCGGGCGTTTAAATGTGTTGACGCAGGGCGATGCGGGCAAAGGCAACGCGGTACTTAACATTGGGCCGGGGCGCATCAGCACGACCAATAGCGCCATGCCACTCCAGCTTACCGGCGAAGCAAAGCGGGGCGATCTGGTGTTGTATGCCGTGTTACCGGCGCAACTGAGCGGCAGCGTCGACGATCCGCACCTGGTCTTTACCCCCGGAGCACTGTTGCGCTCGCGCGGAAGAGTGATCGACTCGCTGAATATTGATGAAGTGCGCTGGCCACTGGCGGGCGTTAAATTGACGCAACGCGGAATCGACGGGCGTTTGCAGGCTATTTTGCGTGCCCATGAAAACGCGATGGGCGATTTTGTTCTGCATCTTGATGGCCAGGCGCAAGATTTTCTGCCCGATGATGGCCTGTGGCGCTGGCGTTACTGGGGCGATGGTCATTTCACACCGATGCATGCGCGCTGGGATGTCGCCGGGCGTGGCGAGTGGCGCGATAACACGATCACCCTGGCCGATCTGTCGACCGGTTTTGATCAGTTGCAGTACGGTGCCATGCAAATGAGCCAGCCTCGTCTGGTGCTCGATAAGCCGGTGCGCTGGGTTCGCGATGAGAACAATCCACAATTTACCGGTGCGTTGACGCTCGATGCCGGGCAAACCACTTTTAGCGGCGGCAGCGTCTTGCCCGCCTCGACATTGAATTTTAGCGTCGACGGCACAGAACCAACGATGTTTCAGTTTAAAGGCGCCCTTAGCGCCGATACGATTGGCCCGGTACGGGTGAATGGCCGCTGGGATGGCGAGCGCCTGCGTGGCCAGGCGTGGTGGCCGCAACAGTCGTTAACGGTGTTCCAGCCGCTGATCCCGCCGGAGTGGAAAATGAATCTGCTTGACGGTTCGCTGTATGCACAGATTGCCTTCTCGGCGGCGGCGGATCAGGGCTTTGAAGCGGGCGGGCATGGCGTACTGAAAAGCGGCAGCGTCTGGACGCCGGACAACCAGATCCGCGGCGTGGATTTCGTGCTGCCATTTCGCTACCGCGACGCCACCTGGCAACTGGGAACCCGACGCCCGGTATCGCTGCGCATCAGCGAGGTGGTTAACCAGGTGACGGCGAAAAACATCACGGCAGATTTGCAAGGCGCCTGGCCGTGGAGTGAAGAGAACCCGCTTACCTTAAGTGATGTCAGTATTGATGTGCTGGGCGGTCAGGTCACCATGCAGCAGTTGCGCCTGCCGCAGCACGCCCCGGCGTTACTGCGTCTCAAGCATATTGAAGCCAGTGAAGTGATAAGCGCGGTGAACCCGAAGCAGTTTGCCCTCTCCGGGCCGTTTGACGGCGCGCTGCCGCTGTGGCTGGATAACCCGCAGTGGATCATCAAAGATGGCTGGCTCCATAACCCCGGCGCGATGACGCTGCGGATTGATAAAGATACGGCGGATGCGGTGGTGAAAGATCATATGGCCGCAGGCGCGGCGATTAACTGGCTACGTTATATGGAAATTTCCCGCTCGTGGACGAAGATTGATTTGGATAACCTTGGCCTGTTAAAGATGAAGGCCACTATTACCGGCACCAGTTTTGTGGACGGTAAAAGCAGTACCGTTAATCTGAACTATACCCATCAGGAGAACGTGTTCACTTTGTGGCGCAGTTTACGTTTTGGCGACAATTTGCAGTCATGGCTTGAGCAACATGCGGCGCTTCCCGAAGCCCGCTGTGCAAAGGGCAAGTCGTGTGAGGATAAACAATGAGAACCCTGAAAGCCGTGCCAGGCCTGTTCATGGCGACCCTGCTTGTCGCCTGTACGCCGCGCATTGAAGTGGCGGCGCCGAAAGAGCCGATAACCATCAATATGAATGTGAAAATCGAGCATGAAATCCATATCAAAGTCGATAAAGATGTGGAAACCCTGCTGAAATCCCGTAGCGATCTGTTCTGAGGCGATGATGAAAAAACGAGTCGTAACCGCGCTGCTGGCACTGAGCCTGGCAAGCCCCCTCGCACAGGCGCTGACGTTGGATGAAGCCCGCACGCAGGGTCGCGTAGGGGAAACTTTAAACGGCTATATCGCGCCCATCCGTCACGATAAAGAGACCCTGGCGTTAGTCGAGCGCATCAACAAAGCGCGCACCGAAAGCTATCAGCAACTGGCGGATCGCAATAATATTCCGGTAGATGATGTTGCCAATATGGCAGGGCAGAAACTGGTTGAGCGCGCAAAGCCGGGTGATTATGTGCAGGGCATCAATGGCAAGTGGTTCAGGAAGGAGAAATAACCCTCCCACCGGGCGGTGAGAGGGGGGAAATCTTACGCAGCCACCAGGCTGTCGATAGCCGCTTTGGCGTCGATCTGCGCTTTGGTTGCCACTTCCGGGCCGTAGGCAATCCCTTCTGCAAACACGAAGTTCACGTCAGTAATACCGATGAAACCCAGGAACAGCTTCAGGTACGGAGCCACCAGGTCAGACGGGGTGTCTTTGTGAATACCGCCACGGCTGGAGAGGATAACCGCACGTTTACCTTTCACCAGGCCTTCCGGGCCGTTTTCGGTGTAACGGAAGGTCACACCCGCACGCGCTACCAGGTCGAAGTAGTTTTTCAGCTGTGTCGGAATGTTGAAGTTGTACATCGGGGCGTTAATCACGATAACGTCATGCGCTTGCAGTTCAGCAATCAATTCGTCGGAAAGCGCCAGCGCTTCCTGCTGACGCGGGGTCAGCGGCGCATCGCTTGGGCGCAGCGCGCCCACTAATTCACCGTCCAGCACCGGAATCGGGTTTGCCGCCAGGTCGCGAACGGTAATCTGATCGTCGGCGTGCTTTTCACGCCACTGATCAACAAAATAATCGGCCAACTGCGAAGATTGCGAATACCCTGCCAGAATGCTGGATTTAAGAACTAATACTTTACCCATTGGGTTGTTTCCTTTGTTGTATTTACGCTGGGTTGCCCCGTGATTTCGTGACACTCTATTCACAAACGCGTGACATGAATAGCGCAATATATCGAAGCCTATGTTCGAATTTCTTGAACAAGAAAAGGATTATTGCGATGTGCTATTCTACGCACATTGCGAACTGACAAAGTTTCCCGGCAGTGTCCTGCCTGATAAATCTATGACTGAACAACAAAAATTGACGATTACCGAACTCTATGCGCAACTCGACAATCTGATGTTGCGTGACAAACAGCGCTTTGCCCGGCGGCTACAGGGCAGCAAGAAAGTTAAAAATCCTGAATCTCAGCAGGCGCTGTTTCAACAGATTGCGCAGGATGCCGCACAAGCCGCTGAAAAAGTGGCGCAGCGCGAAGCCTCTCGTCCGACGATTGACTACCCGGATAATTTGCCGGTCAGCCAGAAGAAACAGGCCATTCTTGAAGCCGTACGCGATAACCAAGTGGTGATTGTCGCCGGTGAAACCGGCTCCGGTAAAACCACCCAGTTGCCAAAGATTTGTATGGAGCTGGGGCGCGGCATTAAGGGGCTGATTGGTCATACCCAGCCGCGCCGTCTGGCCGCGCGAACCGTTGCCAATCGTATTGCCGAAGAACTCAAGACCGAGCCGGGCGGCTGCATCGGCTATAAGGTGCGTTTCAGCGACCATGTCAGCGACAACACGATGGTTAAGCTGATGACGGACGGTATTCTGCTGGCGGAAATCCAGCAGGATCGGCTGCTGATGCAGTACGACACCATCATTATCGATGAAGCCCACGAACGCAGCCTGAACATCGACTTCCTGCTCGGTTACCTGCGCGAACTGCTGCCGCGCCGCCCGGATCTGAAAATTATCATCACCTCGGCGACCATCGACCCTGAGCGTTTTTCCCGCCATTTCAACAATGCGCCGATTATTGAAGTCTCTGGCCGGACTTATCCGGTGGAAGTGCGCTATCGCCCGATTGTGGAAGAGGCCGACGATACCGAACGTGACCAGTTACAGGCGATTTTTGACGCCGTCGATGAACTGGGTCGCGAAAGCGCAGGCGATATTCTGATCTTTATGAGCGGCGAGCGGGAAATCCGCGATACGGCAGATGCGCTGAATAAACGCGATCTGCGCCATACGGAGATCCTGCCGCTCTACGCGCGCTTGTCGAACAGCGAGCAAAACCGGGTCTTCCAGGCTCACAGCGGGCGGCGCATTGTGCTGGCGACTAACGTTGCCGAAACCTCGCTCACCGTGCCGGGCATTAAATATGTGATTGACCCTGGCACGGCGCGTATCAGCCGTTACAGCTATCGCACCAAAGTACAGCGCCTGCCGATTGAGCCGGTCTCGCAGGCTTCGGCGAACCAGCGTAAAGGGCGTTGCGGGCGCGTCTCGGAAGGGATCTGTATTCGTCTCTATTCGGAAGATGATTTCCTCTCGCGCCCGGAATTTACCGACCCGGAGATTCTGCGCACTAACCTGGCGTCGGTCATTCTGCAAATGACCGCGCTGGGGCTGGGCGATATCGCCGCATTCCCGTTTGTTGAAGCGCCGGATAAACGCAATATCCAGGATGGCGTGCGCCTGCTGGAAGAACTCGGCGCGATCACGACGGATGAACAACAAGTCGCTTATAAACTGACGCCGCTCGGCCGCCAGTTATCCCAGTTGCCGGTCGATCCGCGCCTGGCGCGCATGGTGCTGGAAGCGCAAAAACATGGCTGTGTGCGTGAAGCGATGATCATCACTTCGGCACTGTCGATTCAGGATCCCCGCGAGCGGCCGCTGGATAAAAAGCAGGCTTCCGATGAAAAACATCAACGCTTCCACGATAAAGAGTCCGACTTCCTCGCTTTTGTGAACCTGTGGAACTACCTCGGCGAGCAGCAAAAAGCGCTCTCGTCGAACCAGTTCCGCCGCCAGTGCCGGGTCGATTACCTGAACTATTTGCGCGTGCGCGAATGGCAGGATATTTACACCCAGTTGCGCCAGGTGGTGAAAGAGTTAGGCATCCCGGTGAACAGCGAGCCGGCGCAATACCGTGAAATTCATATCGCTTTATTAACCGGTTTGCTGTCGCATATCGGTATGAAAGATGCAGAGAAACAGGAATTTACCGGGGCGCGTAACGCCCGATTCTCTATCTTCCCGGGATCAGGTTTATTTAAGAAGCCGCCAAAATGGGTGATGGTGGCCGAACTGGTGGAAACCAGCCGCCTGTGGGGGCGCATCGCCGCGCGTATCGATCCTGAATGGGTTGAACCTGTTGCGCAGCATCTGATTAAGCGTTCTTACAGCGAGCCGCACTGGGAGCGGGCGCAAGGCGCGGTGATGGCGACAGAAAAAGTCACCGTTTACGGTCTGCCGATTGTTGCCGCGCGTAAAGTGAACTACAGCCAGATCGATCCGGCATTGAGCCGCGAGCTGTTTATTCGCCATGCGCTGGTGGAGGGCGACTGGCAAACCCGCCATGCGTTTTTCCGCGAAAACCTGAAATTGCGCGCCGAAGTGGAGGAACTGGAACACAAATCCCGTCGCCGCGACATTCTGGTGGACGACGAAACACTGTTTGAGTTTTACGATCAGCGCATCAGCCACGAGGTGATTTCCGCCCGCCATTTTGATAGCTGGTGGAAAAAGGCCGGCCGCGAAACGCCCGACTTGCTCAACTTCGAAAAGAGCATGTTGATCAAAGAGGGGGCGAAGAATGTCAGCAAGCTGGATTACCCAAACTTCTGGCATCAGGGCAACCTGAAGCTGCGCCTGAGTTACCAGTTCGAGCCCGGCGCGGACGCCGACGGGGTAACGGTACATATTCCGCTGCCGCTGCTTAACCAGGTGGAAGAGAGCGGTTTTGAGTGGCAGATCCCCGGTCTGCGCCGCGAACTGGTGATTGCGCTGATTAAATCGCTGCCGAAACCGACGCGCCGCAACTTTGTGCCCGCGCCCAATTATGCTGAAGCCTTTCTTGGCCGCGTGACGCCGCTGGAAATGCCGCTGCTGGATGCGCTGGAGCGCGAACTGCGCCGAATGACCGGTGTGACTGTGGATCGCGATGACTGGCACTGGGACCAGGTGCCGGATCACCTGAAAATCTCGTTTCGTGTGGTGGACGACAAAAACAAAAAGCTGCTCGAAGGGCGCTCGCTCAGCGACTTAAAAGAGCAGCTTAAAGGCAAAGTGCAGGAGACGTTATCGGCGGTTGCCGACGACGGCATCGAGCAGAGCGGGCTGCATATCTGGAGTTTTGGCACGCTGGCAGAAAGCTACGAGCAGAAACGCGGCAATTACAAGGTGAAAGCCTGGCCAGCGCTGGTTGATGAACGTGACAGTGTCGCGATCAAGCTGTTCGATAATCCGCAGGAGCAACAGCAGGCGATGTGGCGTGGCATCCGCCGTTTGCTGCTGCTAAATATTCCGTCGCCGATAAAATATCTGCACGAAAAACTGCCGAACAAAGCCAAACTCGGTCTTTACTTCAACCCGTACGGCAAAGTGCTGGATCTGATTGATGATTGCATCGCCTGCGGCGTGGATAAGTTGATTGCCGAAGCGGGCGGCCCGGTCTGGACACAAGAGGGTTTTGCCGCGCTGCACGAGAAAGTGCGCGCCGAACTCAACGACACGGTGGTGGATATTGCGAAGCAGGTCGAACAGATCCTGACGGCGGTGTTCACTATCAACAAACGTCTGAAAGGGCGCGTCGATATGACCATGGCGCTGGGGCTGTCGGACATTAAAGCGCAAATGAGCGGGCTGGTGTATCGCGGTTTTGTCACCGGTAATGGTTTCCGACGTCTTGGCGATACGCTGCGTTATTTGCAGGCTATTGAAAAACGGCTGGAGAAACTGGCGGTCGATCCGCACCGCGACCGGGCGCAAATGCTGAAAGTGGAGCAGGTACAACAGGCGTGGCAGCAGTGGCTAAACAAGCTGCCGCCCGCGCGGCGTGAAGACGAAGACGTGAAAGAGATCCGCTGGATGATCGAAGAGTTGCGCGTCAGCTACTTCGCGCAGCAGCTCGGCACGCCGTACCCGATTTCGGATAAACGCATTTTGCAGGCAATGGAACAGATTAGCGTGTGATGATCTGTGTTGGCCCGATGGTGCTACGCGCTTACCGGGCCAACAAAATTATCTCAACACGCATTCACCCACGCCAACGTAAACCCATCCCACCCTTTGCCTCCGACGGTTTGCATCGCCGTCGCGGTCAATCGCGGGTCGGCACCGATCATCTCAATAAACTTGCGTACCCCTTGCACGCTGGTATCGGTGGTCACCGGGTTGGTCACTTCGCCGCCGCGCACTACATTATCGCCAATAATCAGCGTGCCGGGGCGCGAGTAGTGCAGCGCCCACTTCAGATACGTGGGGTTATTGGGTTTGTCAGCATCAATAAAAATCAGATCGAAAGGCGGGTGCGTGCCGAGGTTTTCCAGGGTTTCCACCGCCGGGCCTTCAACGACTTTCACCTGCCGGGAAAAACCGGCGAGTTGCAAATTTTCGCGGGCAATCGCCGCATGTAACGGGTCGGCTTCCAGCGTCAGTAACTCCCCGTCAGAAGGCAGTTCGCGCGCCATCCACAGCGTGCTGTAACCGCCCAGCGTACCGATTTCCAGAATGCGTTTTGCCCGCACCATGCGAACAAACAGCGCCAGTAACTGCCCCTGCATCGGGGAAACATCAATGCCCGGAAGCCCGGCACGCCGGTTATTCGCCAGTATTTGCGTCAGGATTTCATCTTCCGGGAGAAGGTGTTGCTCTAAGTATTCATCAACCGCGGACCACTTCTGCTGCATAGCATTTCTCCTGGTTATTAAAAACTTAATTCAGACCGGACCAGCCACCTCCCAGCGCGCGATAAAGATCAACCTGCGCCAGCAGCAGATTGTTTTTCACCTGCACGGCGCTTAGCTGCGCGGAAAAGAGCGTGCGTTGGGCATCCAGCACGTCCAGATATGAGGAGTAGCCGTTACGGTAGCGGTTTTGCGCAATGCGTAACGTCTCTTGTGCGACATCCTGCTGGCCTTCAAGTTCGGCTAACTGCTCGCCAAGACGGGTAATGGCGTCCAGGCTGTCGTTCACCTCTTTGAACGCGTTGCGCACAGTCTTCTCATAGGTGTAGAGCGCCTGGTTGCGCTGCGACATCGACACATCCACCTGCGCATTTAGCGCCTGGCGGTTCAACAACGGCGCGAGAATGCTGCCGCCAATACTCCACAGCCGCAGCGGGTTATCGAGCAGGCCGGGCAGGGTATCGTCCTGCATACTGCCGGTGGCGGTCAGATTGATGGACGGCAATAAATTTGCCTGCGAAGAGGCAAGTGTTGCATCAGCGGCGACTAACTGGCGCTGTACCTGCACAATATCCGGCCGCCGGTTGAGTAACGTTGACGGTAATTGCGATGGCAGTTTCAGCGGCGTCAGCGCCGCGAATGCGCCTCGATTGACAGCACCAGGATTATTGCCGAGCAATAGACTCAGGGCATTTTCCTGCTGGCTAATCTGATGTTGCAACACCGGGATCTGCGCGCGCGTTGCCCGCAATTCCGAGTCGGATTGCACCAGCTCCAGCCGGGAAGTATAGCCGGTTTCAAACTGACGGCGGGCGAGCTGAAAGGCATCTTCCCGCGCTTTTAACGTTGAACGGGTCACCTGCAACTGCTCATCCAGCGAAAGCAACGTGAGATAACCCGAGGCAACATTGGTCGCCACCGTCAGATCAGCCGCTGCCGCCGCGGCTTGCTGCGCCGCCAGTGACGCTTCTGCCGCCCGCGATGCGCTGCGGCTCGCCCCCCAGATATCGACATCATAACTGGCGGTCAAATTACCTTTGTAGACAGTGCCGTGCGTGGGCAGGCCGGTGGCGGCAGACTGGGATCGCGCGCGCGTCCCGGACAACCCGACATCAAGTTCAGGAAACAGGGCGCTGTCTGCGGCATAAACCCGCGCCTGGTACTCATTAACCCGCTCGCGGGCAATCAGCACATCGCTGTTGTAACGCAGGGCCTGATCGACATAGCGGTTTAGCTGGCTGTCGTGAAAATTTCGCCACCAGACGCTGTCCGTTTTGCTGGCTGGCCCCACTTCGCTGCGCCAGGCGGCCGGGATGTGTAATGACGGCTGCGCTTTTTCAACATCGGCAGACTGGCAACCCGCAAGGGCAAGACTCAACGCGATAACGGCGGGGCGCAGCCTCATTTTTGCGCCTCCTGCGTATCAATATGCACCTGTACTGACATGCCCGGGCGTAAACGCGCAATGTCGTCGGCTTGACCTTCCACCTGAATACGCACCGGAATACGCTGGGCGATTTTGACAAAGTTGCCGGTGGCGTTATCCGGACTGACGGCGCTGAACTCGACGCCGGTGGCTGGCGAGATACTCTCAACGCGGCCGTTAAAGGTGCGGCCATCAAGAGCATCGACGGTGAAACGTACCGGCTGACCGACAATCACATTGGCCAGTTGCGTCTCTTTCAGATTCGCAATCACCCAGCGCTGAGACGGCACCAGCGACGTCAGGTGCGTCCCGGCGGTGACATAGGCGCCCAGGCGCACGCTGATTTGCCCCAGTTGACCGTCGCGCGGGGCGACAATGCGCGTGTTTTGCAGATCTATTTCTGCCAGTTCCAGCGCGGCGGTGGCATTTTCTACATCCGCCTGTAATGAAGCGCGGTTAACGATAGTGGTTTGCAGGTCCTGGCGCGACATTTCAAGGGTTGCCTGCGCCTGAGCGATATTGGCCGTGTTCTGTGCGGCGGTGGCAAGGGCGGCATCCCGCTCGCGAATGGAGAGTGAACCGTCTGCCGTCAGCGCGTTAACGCGTTTTAAATCAGCCTGCGCTTGCAGGTTTTGCGCTTTGGCGCTGGCGAGCGCGGCCTCGTTACGGGCAATCACCGCCTGGGCGCTTTTGCGCTGTTGCAGATTATTTTCCAGCGCCGCACGTTTCATCGCCAGCGTCGCTTTCGCCTGATCCACGCGCTGGCGATAAATGCGATCGTCTATCTGCATAATCAGATCGCCTTTTTTCACCATCACAAAGTCCTGTACCGGCACCTCGGTGATATAGCCATTGACCTGCGGGCTGATAAAGGTGGTTTGCCCGCGCACATAGGCGTTATCCGTGGATTGCATATGGCGGGTAAACGGCGGCAACTGCCAGGCGTACAAAATCGCCAGTACGCCGACGATGACAATGGCGGCGGCGGTAAAAAGGGAAACCACGCGGACATTACTGCGGGTATTGGCCTGTTCTTTAGCTGCTGCATCCTGCTGACTCATAGAGACTCCACTAACATCATCATTTATTTCCTGTCGCGCGTTTCAGTGCAAGACGGGCGGTAATACGCAGACGCAACAAGCGCCACAAAATCCATAACAGCGTGGCGGCAGCAACGCTTGCCGTCAGCAAGTAAGTATCGTTATAAGCCAGAATATTCGCCTCCAGCGTGGAAACAGTTTGCAACTGGGTCACCGCTTGCGTGCTCAATAATGAACTGTCGCCGATCATGCTTTGGTACATCTGGCTATAGAGTTGCAGGCGTTCATTCACTACCGGGTTAAGGGTGGTGAGCTGATCCGCCAGCAAATTAGAGTGGTATTTTTCGCGCCAGATCTGGAAGGTGCCAAGAATGGCGGAACCTAACAGGCCACCGATATTCTGGCTCATGCCAAACAGCACCGAAAAACTGACCAGGTTACGCGGCTCGGCGATGACGCCGCCGATACCTGCCAGCATCGCCGGGGCGATAAAAAACGCGCTGGCAAAGCCGAACAGAAACTGGCTGAACATTAACTGGTCCGGGCGCGTCAGGCTGGTTGAGTGGCTGTCCATCAGCGAGGCGATAATCATCAGCGCCAGCGAAGTGACAATCGGCCACGCCAGCCGCTGGGGTTTGATCGTCAGGCAACTGGCGACAATCCCGCAAATAATCCCTGCCAGAATCGACCACGCCAGCCGCGTCATCTGCTCGTTTTGCAGGCCGACATATTGCAGCCAGCCAAAAATGCCAGTGTTCTGCTCGGCAAGCACGATACGAATAAGCAGCATAATCAGCCCGAGGCGCACAATACTGCCGCTGGAGAGCCAGCGGGTATTGAGCAGTGGGTTTTTGCGGTTGTGCTCAAAGACAATGGCCGAGACAATTAACACCAGCGAACCCGCCAGCGACCAGCCAATCCACGGCGCTTCAAACCACCAGTCGAGACGCCCGAGCGACAACACCGCGCAGAGCAGAGCCATGCCGGGCGCGAGCAGGAAGAAGGTAATGAAATCTTTCTTTTCAAAGACTTTTTTGCGATCGCCCGGCGGCAGCTTCAGGGCAATCACGCAGCCGAGTGAAATCATCGCCAGCCCGAGTTCAAACAGATACAGGCCGCGCCACTCATTCAGTTCCAGGAGTTCCGTGGAGAACAGGCGGGCAATGGGGATCGCCAGCGTCGAGCCAGTAATGCCAATGGTTAACGCTTTTAAGCGGTGTTTCGCCGGCCAGGCCTGAATCTGGTAATAGATCCCAAGCGAGCTGAGTGCCGCCGCTACCATGCCGTGCGCGCCACGCACAAACAGGGCGGAACTGAGATCGTTAATAAACAGGTGCAGGAAGGTCACCAGCACATAGAGCACCAGGAAACCTTCGGTAAAGGCACGTAAACCATACTGCTGGCGAAATTTCACCAGCAACAGGTTGATAGACACGTTGGTCATTACGTACACCGCCGGTAGCCAGGCGATCTCCGTCGACCAGGCAGCAAAAGTGCCTTGCAGGTTTTGCAAGTTCGCCGTCACCATCGCATTGCCGAGCGCGCCGGTCAGGCTGACAAGCAGACCAACAATGCCGTAGGCAATGCGTCGCGGTGTGCTGTGCCACGGCGTGGAAGGGGAACCCAACAACATCGGTTTTTCGTGGGCAGCCCAGTCGCGCGGCGCGTAGGGATCGCTTTTCGGCAAACGCATTACTTTTTGGCCTCACAGGGAGACGAGCGCAGAGGATAAAAGCAAAAGTTGCGGTTATTCATGAAGTCCTAAAGATTATCTGACTAAATAGTTAGGGGGCTAACGATTCTACGTGTGCCGATAAATGCATTGCAAGTGCATAAGAAAATATAGATCAAGTTATCCTCTCGTCGCGTGCTGCCTATGCCGCAGCCATAAAAAAACCCCAGCTACAAGGGCTGGGGTTTTCTTCGGTCTCACAGAAGCTAGTGAGGAATCTGTTAAACCGTATTCATGAATCGCGTAAAAATTTAGGCGATCACCATATTTCGACGGGGGTTAAGATAACGCAAGAGTCAGCGATGGTTAAGTATTTTATTAAGCTATAGCTTAGTTTTTTTATTAGGTAATCCACTATTTTTGATGCGGTTTTATTGAGATACAATGCCACGCGTTGAAGTGGTTAGCGTTATTCAAGCCAGGGCAAAAGGATTTCCCTCGCTGTAACAGGTAGTGCTGGCAGGGTTCAGGCTTGGAAGGGGCGCTCACCATATTTCGACAAAATATGTCGTGCAGATTCGGGGGAATGTTAGAACCTGTCCGTGCGGCTCCTTCCCGTTAGGGAAAACGGATGATGTTTAATCGCGAATACGTTAAGCGCGCTCTCGAAATCATCATTGCTGTGTTACAGCTGATTCTTTCGTTCCTGTAACGATTGAAAACGTAACTAAGGCGCTGCCGCTAAACACGGCAGCGCCTTTAATATTATGTTAGTGACAACGTCACAGAAAATTCCGCCCTTTATGCCAAGTTGGCAACGCGTGAAAGCAGTATATCAATGGAGTTACAGAAACTTACATGAACAGGATTCAGAGTGATCCCCTGTTCAGGGCGTGTGAGCCGGGTAGTCTGTACAGAGTAAGCGAAGGAGGTTTTGATGCTGCAAACAACATTTCCCGCCTTGCCCGAGCCAACGCTGGCCGCGGCGAACGCGCTTGGTGCATGGCTGGCGCAGAATGATTTCACCGGTAAACCGGCACCGGTGCGTGCGGATATGGTGATCCTGGCGGGTAACGCCGTCATTCCGACCATTGAAGCTGCCTGCGGGCTGGCAGCCGCGCAGAAAACACCCTTGCTGATCAGCGGCGGCGTGGGCCACTCGACGACCTTTCTCTATTCGGCGATTGCCCGCCATCCGCGTTATAACGTGATTCGTACCACCGGGCGGCGTGAAGCGGCGATCCTCGCCGATATTGCCCGCCAGTTCTGGCATCTGAACGACAAACAGATCCTGATAGAAGATCGCTCGACTAACTGCGGGGAAAATGCCCGTTTCAGCATTGATATGTTGATCTCGCAGGCGATAAAACCGAAAACCGTGGTGGTGGTGCAAGACCCGACGATGCAGCGGCGCACTATGGCGACGTTTGCCCGCCTGAGCCAGCAGTGTACGGACGCGCCGCACTGGCTAAGCTGGCCAGGTTTTACGCCGCGATTAATTAACACGCCGAAGGGGCTGGCGTTTCATCCGCACCAGCGCGGTTTGTGGCCGGTTGAGCGCTATCTCTCTTTGCTGCTGGGGGAAATTCCTCGCCTGCGTGATGACGCCAACGGCTACGGACCCAATGGTCGCGATTACCTGGTTCACGTTGATTTTCCGGAGCATATCGAAGACGCCTGGCAACGCTTACGCAATGATCAGACCCTCGCCGAAGCGATGTCCTTCCGCTCGCTGTAACCCGCAATGCCCGTTTGCGCCAGCCGCAGCGCAAACGGGCATTTCGTCCGCGCGTCTTGTTATTTTTTTGTTCTCTTTTCACTGCGCTTTTATGCGTTCTCTCACAAAAGCCGCCTCTGAACCTGGGCAATCTGCCGCATAAAGATAAATTTTTAACAGCGAATTCACTTGTTAAAAACAATGCTATTACAGGAGCAGGTTATGACGGCACCCGTACAACACCCGATGTTTATCGATGGGCAATTCGTTAGCTGGCAGGGCGATAAATGGCTCGATGTCGTTAACCCCGCGACGGAGGAGATCCTGTCGCGCATTCCCGACGGCAGCGCGGAAGATGCCCGTAACGCCATCGACGCCGCTGAACGCGCTCAGCCCGCGTGGGAAGCGCTACCGGCCATTGAGCGCGCTGGTTGGCTGCGCAAAATCGCAGCCGGGATCCGCGAAAATGCCCGCGAGATAAGCGCCTTAATCGTTGCCGAAGGCGGCAAAATCCAGCAACTGGCGGACGTGGAAGTCTCCTTTACCGCCGATTACATCGACTATATGGCCGAGTGGGCGCGCCGCTATGAAGGTGAGATCCTGCAAAGCGATCGCCCCAACGAAAATATCTTTGTCTTTAAACGTCCGCTGGGCGTCACTACCGGCATTCTGCCGTGGAACTTTCCGTTCTTCCTGATTGCCCGCAAAATGGCGCCAGCATTAATTACGGGCAATACGATTGTTATCAAGCCGAGTGAATTTACGCCGAATAACGCCGTGGCCTTTGCCAAAATCGTCGAGCAGGTCGGCCTACCGAAAGGTGTCTTTAACCTGGTGCTCGGGCGCGGGGAAACCGTGGGCCAGGAGCTGGCGGGCAACCCGAAAGTGGCGATGGTCAGCATGACCGGAAGCGTCGTCGCGGGCGAAAAAATCATGGCCGCAGCGGCGAAAAACATCACCAAAGTGTGCCTTGAACTGGGCGGAAAAGCGCCAGCGATTGTGCTGGACGATGCCGATCTGGAACTGGCGATAAAAGCGATTGTCGATTCCCGCGTGATCAACACCGGGCAGGTGTGTAACTGCGCCGAGCGCGTCTATGTGCAAAAAGGCATTTACGATCGGTTTGTAAACCGTCTTGGCGAGGCGATGAAAGCGGTGCAGTTTGGCGACCCGGCACAGCGTAGCGATATTGCGATGGGGCCGCTGATCAATGCCGCTGCGCTCGAGCGCGTCGAGCAGAAAGTGGCGCGTGCAGTATCAGAAGGCGCGCGCGTGGCGCTGGGCGGCAGGGCGGTTGAAGGCAAAGGTTATTTCTACCCGCCAACGCTGCTGTTGGATGTCAAACAGGAGATGGCGATCATGCATGAAGAGACCTTCGGCCCGGTGCTGCCGGTGGTCGCGTTCGATACCCTTGATGAGGCGCTGGCGATGGCCAATGACAGCGATTACGGGCTGACGTCATCGGTCTACACCCGCGATCTGAATAGCGCCATGAAAGCGGTGCGCGGATTGAAATTTGGCGAAACCTATATCAACCGCGAGAACTTCGAAGCGATGCAAGGCTTCCATGCTGGCTGGCGTAAATCGGGTATCGGCGGGGCGGATGGACGCCACGGCCTGAATGAGTATCTGCAAACGCAGATGGTTTATCTGCAATCCTGAAAACTGTGCCCCCGCATCAGTCGGGGGCGCGTTTCACACTTTTGTCGCTATCCACGCCATCATCAACTCTGGCCAAATCGCCACCGGTAATCCCAGCGCATCGCGAATGCCGAAACCGTGTTCTCCCCGCTCAAACAGATGCATTTCCACCGGCACGCCAAGGCGGCGCAGGGCGCTGAACATTACCACGCTGTTTTCCACGTTGACCGCCGGATCGTCCACCGCATGGAGCAAAAACGTCGGTGGCGTCTCGCGCGTCGCCCTTTGCTCGGCAGAATAGCGGCGGATCTGTTCCTCAGAAGGCGTATCGCCAATCAGTTGCTGGCGTGACATTGGGTGATCAATCTCGGCGTGCATAGTGATAACCGGGTAAACCAGCGCCATAAACGCCGGGCGGGCGCTCTGTTCATCCATCGCATCAAGTGGAGGGTAAACCTGTTCGTGATAGCGCGTCCCGAGGCTTGCCGCCACGTGGCCGCCTGCGGAAAACCCCATAATGCCGAGACGTGCAGGATCGATGCGCCACTCTTCAGCCCGCGCGCGGATAACCCGCATGGCGCGCTGCACATCGGCCAGCGGCGCATCTGCGCCTTCTTCGTGTCCGTCAGCCGGAAAACGGTAGGTCATCACGAATAAGGTGTAGCCTCGCGCCGTGAAAACGGGTGCCAGTGCGCTGCCTTCTTTATCTAACACGACGCGACGATAGGAGCCGCCAGGCGTCACCAGGATGCCGACGCCATTTGGGTTTCGCGGTGCGTAGACGGTAATTTCCGGCGCGCGAACGCCGGTGACGGAGCGGTCAAAAGGCGAGGGACCCGTGTGTTTTTCTTCAAGCTGAAAACGGACCGGACTGACGCGGGCGCCTGGTGCTTCTCCCTGCGGCCAGACGGGAAAGGTGGTGGCGCGCTGCACCGCCTCGTCCATTAATTTCAATAACTTTTCCGGGGTGAGGTTTTGCACACCGTATCTCCAAAATCCCAAAATTGCATAACGCCAACCGGCAGAACGTTAAAGCGCGCGAAATTTCTCCAGCACCCGCACCAGTTGGGTGACAAAACCGTATTCGTTGTCATACCAGGCAACGGTTTTGACCAACTGAATATCGCCCACTTCGGTGATTTCGGTCTGCGTGGCATCAAACACCGAACCAAACTGACTGCCAATCACATCGGAAGAGACAATATCGTCATCGGTGTAACCGAACGATTCGTTGTTATCCGTGGCGTTTTTCAGCGCCTGGTGGATCTCATCCACGGTTACTTTTTTCTCTAAAATCGACACCAGTTCGGTAACGGAACCGGTTTTCACCGGCACGCGCTGGGCATGGCCTTTTAACTTACCGCTCAGCGCCGGGATCACCAGGCCAATGGCTTTCGCCGCGCCGGTGGTGTGAGGAATGATATTTTCCGCCGCCGCGCGCGACGCCCGCAGGTCTTTGCCTCGCGGGCCATCGACCAACGCTTGCGTGCCGGTATAAGCGTGAATGGTGGTCATGGTGCCTGCTTTAATACCAAAGCTGTCATGCAGGGCTTTCGCCATTGGCGCCAGGCAGTTTGTGGTGCAGGACGCCACGGAAATAATCGTGTCCTGCGCATCGATAGTGTCGTCATTGACGTTATACACCACGGTTTTCATCTCGCCGGCAGGCGCCGAGATCAGCACTTTTGTCGCGCCGGCCTCAATGTGCGCCTGCGCTTTCTCGCGTGAGGTATAGAAACCCGTCGATTCGATAATGATCTCCGCTCCGGCGCTGCGCCACGGAATATGTTTCGCCTCTTTTTCGGCATACACGGTGATGGTTTTGCCGTCGACGATCAGGGCATCTTCGGTAAAATCCACGCTCCAGGGGAAAGGGCCATAGTTCGAATCATGCTTCAACAAATAGGCCAGGACTTTGGGGGAAGTCAGGTCATTGATCGCCACCACTTCCGCGCCGCTGTTGGTTTCCAGCAAACGTCGTAATACCAGGCGGCCAATACGACCAAACCCGTTGATGCCAATTTTACTCATGATTTACTCCTGTCTGGATGTCGCCACTCATTGTTTTGCATTAGATCAGTGATAACCTGGCTCACGGTATTGGGCAAATAAATAGCATTCATCAAAGGCTAAGTTGCTGAAAAACGATAAAGAAAACTTAATGAATTTTTAAGCAAAGCTCGCTATGTTGAAGGCCGATCCGTTCGTTTGAGGTGTTTTTATGCGTAGCAACTATTCCCGCTTACAAATTGCCATTCACTGGCTGGTGGCGCTGTTGGTGATTGGAGCTTACTGCGCCATGGAGTTTCGTGGGTTCGCGCCGCGCAGCTACCGCCCATACTTCAACATCGTTCACGTCTCCTGCGGTATCTCGATTCTGGTGCTGATGGTGGCGCGCCTGCTGGTCAGACTGAAAAATCCGGCTCCGCCGATTGAACCAAAACCTTCTGCGATGATGACCGGCCTCGCGCATCTCGGTCATCTGGTGATTTATCTGCTGTTTATCGCCTTGCCGATCCTCGGCTTGCTGATGATGTACAACCGTGGCGGTCCATGGATTGCTTTTGGCATTGTGATGCCGCATGCCGCCGAGGCTAACTTTGATTTGGTTGATACATTAAAGGAATATCATGAACTGCTGGCGACGCTCGGTTACTTCGTGATTGGCCTGCATACCGCCGCTGCGTTGTTGCACCATTACATTTTCAAAGACAATACGTTGCTGCGCATGATGCCGCGAAAGCGGGGCTGACATCGGTTTTCTTATCCTCCTATGCGGACAAAATGTGATCCTGTCGGTTTTTTCATGGATAAAAGCCGGGTGGAAATCACATTTTCCGCCATCTGTGCTGTGCTGAATTCGTACAACCCGTATAGATAGTATATCTATAATAGAAACACCATCGAGGGTGGGAGGGGAAAATGACACAGCCAGTTCAGGAATCACTCGATCGCGCGGCGGTGCAGGAACAAGCCGGCGGCGCGCGTAAATTACGCAAAGTGCTGCTCGCTACCGGCATCGGTCACTTTGTTGAATGGTTTGACTTTGGGCTGTACGGCACGCTGGCGGCCATTATTGGCCTGCAATTTTTCCAGGCGGAAAATGCCAGCGTAGCGCTGCTTTCCTCCTTCGCGGTATTCGGCGCAGGCTTTGTGATGCGCCCGCTTGGCGGGTTGTTCTTCGGTTCGCTGGGGGATCGTAAAGGGCGGCAAAAGGTGCTGGCGACGGTGATTTTGCTGACCTCGGGCGCGACCTTCGTGATGGGCCTGCTCCCGACATATCATCAGGTGGGTATTACCGCAACGGTGCTGCTGGTGATAACGCGCCTCGTGCAGGGGTTTGCGGCGGGCGGTGAAAGCTCTGGCGCAACAACGTACCTGGCGGAATATGCACCGACGGCGCGGCGCGGCTACTTTACCTGCTGGATCGATAACTTTGGTTTTATGGCGTTTGTCGTCGGCTCCGGATTGGTTTTTCTGCTTACCGCCACGCTGGGTGAAAGCGCGATGAGCGACTGGGGCTGGCGCATTCCCTTTTTGATCGCCGGGCCGCTCGGTTGGGTAGGGTTGTATCTGCGAAAACATCTGGAAGATTCGCCGGAATTTATCGATGCCATGAAGAACGGCCAAACAGAAGCCGCGCCGCTGCGTAAAGCGGTAACCACCGCCTGGGGCGCGTTGTTATTCTGCGTGGGTTTTGTGGTGATCAAAGCGGTCGGGCACTGGACGCTGCAAACGTTTATGCCGAGCTATCTCGCTACTGAGCTGCATTTCAGCAAACTGCATGCTTACGCCATCACGACGATAGGCCTGTTTTCCGTTGCCGTGCTGGTGCCGTTTATGGGCTATCTGTCCGATAAATTCGGGCGCAAGCCGTTGATGCTGGCGGGCTGTGCCGGATTTATTCTGCTCAGTTATCCGGCGATGATGGTGATGGCTAACGGCGATGTGCTTTCGGCGGTGCTGGCAATGGTCATGCTCGGTGCATTTATCGCTGCCTTTGACGGCGCCTGTACGGCAGCGATGGCGGAGCTCTTTCCGACCAGTGTGCGCTACGGCGGTCTTTCCATTGCTTATAACTTTGCTGTCGCTTTTTTCGGCGGTATCACCCCCTGGTTCTCCGCGTATCTCATTACCAGCACCGGCGATAAATTTTCGCCTGCGTTTTATGTTATGGGCGCGGCACTCATTACTTTCCTTACCGTACTTCGCGCCAATGAAACGGCAGGTAAACCGCTAAAACGTTAATTACTGGCCCGATGAAAATTCTTCATCGGGCTATTATTCGCGCAATATAGCGCTGTTTTGGCAATATAATATATTTTCCCGCTTGTCAGTTCAGAAACTTTTTAATGCCATACGGACACAGTTCAAATAAGCAGCCTTCTTGATTATTACATTCACGCAAAGAAATATTATCATTACCAGGACATCGGCAACTCTTTTTTAATGTATTCCAGATAGTTGGGAAATAGGGCATGGTATGAATAACTTTGAAGTCCCGCATTCTGCCTTCGATTATAATTCCTTTCAAATCAGTAAGTAATAAATCTCCGGGGCGTAGGAAATAGTCACCTCTGTACCAGATAATCAGCGCTTTGTTGTTCAGCGTTCGGGCAACAGCAAATGCCGTTCCGGTGGTCGGGGAAACTAACATATCCGTAATATTCCAGCGCATACATCTTCCTTACTTAATATTCGCTAATTCACTAAGAAGAATCTTAGCAAACATTATCGAAAGAACCTAAGTGAAAAAATTTAATTTAAGTTCATTTTAGCAAGTAAGAGTAATATTTAATTAATTTTACGAAGGAATGCGAAGGGAGCCATAACTGGCGGTGATATATACAATTATTTGATGTGACCATAGTTACTGTGGGGATAAATTATAATTCTCACTGATAAAATAACTGTATCAATTAAATTCAGCGATACCTGGTGATCATGCATATAGCCCGTGATTCGCAAGCAAAAATATATTCATTGATACCCCCATAAAATCTAACGTTTACAGTAAAAGACTGCCTCCTGTACCATACCCCCCTACAGTATCCAGGAGGTTTCATGCCCCATTCACCTGAAGACAAAAAACGAGTTCTGACACGGGTGCGGCGCATTCGTGGTCAGGTTGATGCGCTGGAGCGTGCGCTGGAAAGCGGCGAACCGTGTATCGCGATTTTGCAACAAATCGCCGCAGTACGCGGCGCAGCCAATGGTCTGATGGGCGAAATGGTTGAAATTCACCTTAAAGACGAGCTGGTCGCGGGGGATACCACCGCCGATCAGCGCGCGGTTCGCATGGCAGAAGTCGGCCATCTTTTGCGCTCTTATCTAAAATAAGCAACACCGTACTCATAAAAAGGAAAAGACAGATGAAATCACGTGCAGCTGTGGCCTTCGGGCCAGGCCAACCGCTCAAAATCGTTGAGATCGACGTTGCGCCGCCGAAAAAAGGTGAAGTACTGGTGCGCATTACCCACACCGGCGTTTGCCATACCGATGCGTTTACCTTATCGGGTGACGATCCGGAAGGCGTATTCCCGGCGGTGCTGGGCCACGAAGGCGGCGGTATCGTTGTCGAAGTGGGCGAGGGCGTCACCAGTGTCAAGCCGGGCGACCATGTTATTCCGCTGTACACCGCCGAATGTGGCGAGTGTAAATTCTGTAAATCCGGCAAAACCAACCTGTGCCAGGCCGTTCGCGCCACCCAGGGCAAAGGACTGATGCCGGACGGCACCACCCGTTTTTCCTATAATGGCGAACCTCTCTACCACTACATGGGCACCAGTACTTTCAGTGAATACACCGTTTGTGCTGAAATCTCGCTGGCGAAAGTTAACGAGCAAGCGCCGCTGGACAAAGTTTGCCTGCTCGGTTGCGGCGTCACGACCGGCATCGGGGCGGTACACAACACCGCAAAAGTGAAAGAGGGCGATACCGTGGCGATTTTCGGCCTCGGTGGTATTGGTCTGGCCGCGATTCAGGGCGCAGTGCAGGCGAAAGCCGGGCGTATTCTGGCGATCGACACCAACCCGGATAAGTTTGCGCTGGCAAAAGAGATGGGCGCGACTGACTTTATCAATCCAAAAGATCACGATCGCCCGATCCAGGACGTGATTGTGGAAATGACCGACGGCGGCGTCGACTTCAGCTTTGAATGCATCGGTAATGTGAATGTCATGCGTGCTGCGCTGGAGTGCTGCCACAAAGGGTGGGGTGAAAGCGTCATTATCGGCGTGGCGGGCGCAGGCCAGGAGATCAGCACCCGTCCGTTCCAGTTGGTCACCGGCCGCGTATGGCGCGGTTCCGCTTTTGGCGGTGTGAAAGGCCGTAGCCAGTTGCCGGGCATGGTTGAAGACGCCATGGCTGGCAAAATTCGCCTCGATCCGTTTATCACTCACCGCTTACCACTGGATAAGATCAACGAGGCGTTTGATCTGATGCATGAAGGCAAATCCATCCGTACCGTCATTCATTTCGGCGAAAACTAATCCTGCCTCACGCCAGCGGTGTCACCGCTGGCGCTACCAAACTCCAAATCTGTGACCGCCCTATCGATTTTCGCCATAAGAAAAATCCAATTATTGCCGATGCCTATATATCATTCCTGTTGTACGTATCAGACAAATATGAGAGTCGATAGCCATGGATAACAAAGCAGCGATGCAAAAAACACAAGGCATTGGTTTTATGCACAATATTCGATTGGTTCCCCTGTTTTCCTCCATCCTTAGCGGCATTCTGGTGCTATTTGCTTTAAGTTCTGGTCTGGCAGGCTATTTCCTGATGCAAGCGGATCGCGACCAGCAAGACGTGACCCAGGAAATCCAGGTTCGTATGGGATTATCTAATAGTTCTAACAACTTACGCATAGCACGTCTTAAATTGATCCATGCTGGCGCGGCAAGCCGTATTGCCGAAATGGACGATATGAAAAAAAACGTGGCTGAAGCGGAAAAACGCATCGGGCAATCGCAGGATGGCTTTAAGCAATATATGAGTCGCGCGGTGAAAACCGATGCCGACATGGCGCTCGACGCGGACCTTACCACCCGTTTTAACGCTTACATGGCGGGTATGCAGCCGATGCTGAAATACGCCAAAAACGGCATGTTCGAAGCGATTATCAACCACGAAAGTGAACAAGCGCGCCAACTGGATGACGCTTATAACGTCGTTCTACTGAAGGCGATTGAGATCCGTACTGCGCGTGCAGAGCATCTGGGTGAAATGGCGCACAGCCGCACTCAGCTTGGGCTGATGTTTATGGCGGCCGCGTTTGCCTTTGCACTGGTCTTAACCATCATCACCTTTACCGTGCTGCGCCGTGTGGTGATCAACCCGCTGCAACGTGCAGCCCAGCGCATTTCACGCATTGCCTCCGGCGATTTAACGGTCGCCGATGAACCAACAGGGCGCAGTGAAATCGGCCGTTTAAGCAGCGATCTGCAAGCCATGCAGCACTCACTGGTCACCACCGTTGCCACCGTGCGTCAGGGTGCGGAAGAGATCTATCGCGGCACCAGCGAAATCTCTGCCGGTAATACCGATCTCTCTTCCCGAACCGAGCAGCAGGCGGCGGCGATTGAAGAGACCGCCGCCAGCATGGAACAACTTACGGCTACGGTGAAACAGAACGCCGACAATGCGCATCATGCCAGCGGCCTGGCGCGCGATGCGTCCGGCAAAGCAACCAAAGGCGGGCAGATTGTTTCCGGCGTGGTGCAAACCATGGGCAATATCAGCACCAGTTCGCGCAAAATTTCTGAAATCACCGCCGTGATTAACAGCATCGCGTTCCAGACCAACATCCTCGCATTGAACGCCGCCGTTGAGGCTGCCCGTGCCGGTGAGCAGGGCCGTGGCTTTGCGGTGGTCGCCAGCGAAGTTCGCACCCTGGCAAGCCGCAGTGCGCAGGCCGCGAAAGAGATCGAAGCGCTGATCAGCGAATCCGTTAGCCTGATTGAACAAGGCTCCGGGGAAGTGGTCTCCGCCGGGGATACGATGGATGAGATCGTGACTGCCGTGAAACGCGTCACCGATATCATGCTGGAAATCGCCGCCGCGTCGGATGAACAGAGCAAAGGCATTACGCAAGTAAGCCAGGCCATTACAGAGATGGACAACGTGACACAGCAGAACGCCTCGCTGGTTGAAGAAGCCTCCGCTGCCGCTACCTCTTTGGAAGAACAGGCCGCGCGCCTGACCGAAGCGGTGCGCGCGTTCCGCCTGACGGGCAGCGAACCACTGCCGCAGAGCAGCTCATCATCGCCGACAGCAAAACCGTTTACGCCGCAGCGTCCTGTGCTGACAAATGGCGATAACTGGGAAACGTTCTGATAAAAAAGAGGCCCGTAAGGGCCTCTCTCTTTATCCTCAGCATCAATCTGGCAGCGTTTTACGAATAAAGCTGATTAAGGTATGCGCCGCGGGTGACAAGGGAGCATCAACGCGGGTGATAATGCCAATCGGATCGCCGATACCGGGCGGATGAACAGGCAGCGCTACCAGTGAGCCGAGGCGCAAATCATCTTTCACCGCGCCCGAGGGCACAAACCACACATAATCGTATTCGACAGTAAGCTGGCGCGATAACGATGCCGACAGTGTTTCGATACAGCCGGAGGGCAGCGTGCAGTTCTGGCTGGCAAGTAAATCTTCGGCATTTTGTCGTGGCACCGTGCCTTGCGGCAGCACCACCACTGGCCACTCCAGCACACGGCTTAGCGTAACGGTGTTTTGCAGTAGCGGGTGACGTGGGCGTACCACCAGTTTCAGTGATTCAAGAAACAGTAGCTCATAGTTTAAACCGCACATCAGGTCAGGATCAGACATCCGCCCGATGCCGACGTCCAGTTCACCCGTTTTCAGCCCGGCGAGCAGCATCGGGTTGTTTACCGTGGCGACCTGAATCGTGATATCCGGCTGCTGCTTGTGTAGCTGGCCAATCACCGCTGGCAAAATCCCCAGCGCGGCAGTGGGCAATGCGCCGATACGGATCAGCCCGCTATTTTTCTCTTCTTTGTTGGTCAGAGACTGACCCGCAATGTTGACCGCATCCAGGACGCGCACGGCATGGGTCAGAAACTGCTCGCCCATCAGTGTCAACTGCGCCCCAAGACGTCCCCGCTCAAACAGACGCGAGCCGGTGAGCTGCTCAAGCTCATTTAAGGTTTTCGACAGGGCAGGCTGACTAAGGTTAAGGGTTTCTGCCGCGCGCCCCAATGTTCCTTGTTGCGCGACGGCGACGAATGTATGCAAATGGCGCAGGCGAATGCGCTGTGAGAACAGACCTTTTTTTTCCATAAGATGATGTTAAAAACTGAGCGGAGCCGGTGACAAGTAAAGTTGTTTAATTTTGATAACTTGATAGCAAAATATAATTAACATTTAATCTTCTTAAGTTACAAACACATTCTGCGCGCAATGTGACGTAACCTGCATGTTGCCAGGGTTTTTATCGCCGCCAATTCCATAATCTTTCGTTATGCTCGATTGCGAGCAAAAAGTGCTCGTTTTTTGCCACGATCACACTTTGTAAATTTCTCCCCACGCACGCGGGAAGCCTTCTCTACACTCCAGAGATAACTGACTGGAGAGATGACACTATGGGGTACAGCATCACGGCTGACGAGATCAGGGAACAATTTTCACAGGCTATGTCGGCAATGTATCAGCAGGAAGTTCCACAATACGGCACGTTGCTGGAACTGGTCGCCGATGTGAATCTGGCTGTACTGGAGCACAATCCGCGTCTGCATGAACAACTGGCTAACGCCGATGAACTGGCCCGGCTCAACGTTGAGCGCCACGGTGCGATCCGCGTGGGAACGGCGGAAGAGTTAGCTACGCTGAGGCGGATGTTTGCCATTATGGGGATGTTTCCGGTCAGCTATTACGATTTGTCGCAGGCAGGTGTTCCGGTGCACTCCACTGCGTTTCGCCCGATTGACGATGCGGCGTTATCGCGTAATCCGTTTCGCATTTTCACGTCGTTGTTGCGCCTGGAACTGATCGAAAATGAAAGTCTGCGTGAAAAAGCAGCGGCGATCCTCGCAAAGCGCGATATTTTTACGCCCGCTTGCCGTCAGTTGATTGAAGTCCATGAGTTAAATGGCGGCTTCACGTCACAGCAGGCGCAGCTCTTTGTGCAAGAGGCGCTGGAGACGTTTCGCTGGCATCGTCATTCCACCGTCGATGAACCCACTTACCAGGCGTTGCACAACGAACACCGTCTGATTGCGGATGTGGTCTGTTTTCCCGGCTGCCATATCAACCATTTAACGCCGCGCACGCTGGATATCGACCGCGTGCAGGCGTTGATGTCGGAATACGGCATTGAACCGAAAATCTTGATAGAAGGGCCGCCGCGTCGCGACGTGCCGATTTTGCTGCGCCAGACCAGTTTTAAAGCATTAGATGAACCTGTTTTGTTTAGCGGGGAGCATCAGGGCACGCATACCGCACGTTTTGGCGAGATAGAACAGCGCGGCGTCGCGCTGACGGCAAAGGGGCGAGCGCTTTATGATCAACTGCTGGCCAGCGCCGGGACGGGCAAAGATAACCTGACACACCAGTTGCACTTGCAAGAGGTGTTTAAAGCCTTTCCCGATAGCGAAATGCTGTTGCGTAAGCAAGAGCTGGCGTGGTTCCGCTATCGCCTGACGCCCTCCGGGGAAGCCCATCGGCAGGTTATTCGCGCCGGGGACGATCCGCAGCCGCTGATCGAGCGCGGGTGGCTGGTGGCCCAACCTATTACTTACGAAGATTTTCTGCCCGTCAGCGCGGCCGGGATTTTTCAGTCCAATCTCGGCAATGAAACCCAGACGCGCAGCCATGGTAACGCCAGTAAAGCTCAGTTCGAAGCCGCGCTCGGCTGCCCGGTACTCGACGAATTTGAGCTATACCGGCAGGCCGAGGAGCGCAGCAAACGACGTTGCGGTTTGCTTTAAAAGGGGGGACCAGACAGAATTCACGCTTTTATTTGCATAAAAATGCAGGCGCATACGCCACGCCATCACGCCGCATCCTCGCCCAATAATCCTTCACGAAAGGCCGCCAGCCCGGCGGCTTTATGCTGTGATTCACGCAGTACCAGCCGGTAACTGGCGCCGGTTTTAACGCTCAGCGCAAAAGGGCGCAGCAAGCGTCCGGCGCGGATATCTTCCTGCACGACGGTCTCATCGGCGATAGCAATCCCTAAGCCTTGAATAGCGGCGGTGATCGCCAGATCCATGGTGTCGAAATGTTGATTTTTCCGCATGCCCGGCTGGAACTCCGCTTGCTTCGCCAGCCACAGTGACCAGTCGGTTTTATCCCGCGTCGGGTGCAATAATGTGGCTTTTTCCAGCGCATTGCGTTGTGGCAGCGCGGCGTTCATCACGGGTGTCAATGCTTCCTCAAACAGCAGATCGCCCGCGCTGAGTTGGGTACCAAACACAATGGCGGCGTCATAAGGTTCGGTTTTGAAATTAATGGTGTGATCGGTCGTGGTGGTCAGCGCCACCTGTAACTCCGGGTAGCGCTGTTCAAGATCCAATAGCCTTGGCACTAACCAGCGCATGGCGCAGGTCGGCGCTTTCAGCCGGACCACCGTTTGCTGCGCCCGCGCCTGGTCGGCAACCGTCAATAAATATTCAAAAGCGCTGCGCAACTCCGGCAATAACACGCTGCCTTGAGGCGATAAATGCAACCCCCGCGCATGGCGTTCAAAAAGCGGAAAACCAAACCAGCTTTCCAGCGTGGCGATTTTGCGGCTAACCGCGCCCTGCGTCAGGCACAGTTCTTTTGCGGCATGGGTCAGATTGAGATGGCGGGCGGTCACCAGAAAGGCATCAATGGCATTTAGCGGCAGGGAACGGTGCGACATGGTGGCTCCAGCTATGCGAATTATTCATGGCTATTATGACAACAATTCGATTGTCGGCTCAACAGGCTTTTGGTTTGAATGGTTATGCACTTTTAATGAGAAAGGATTAAACATGACGTTGCGAACGCCGGTGACTACCCGCTCCAAATTACCTGATGTCGGCACTACCATTTTTACCGTGATTGGCCAGCTTTCCGCGCAGCATAAAGCGATTAACCTTTCTCAGGGCGCGCCGAATTTCCCTTGCGATCCGCAATTGATAAACGGTGTGACCCGCGCAATGCAGGACAACCACAACCAATATGCCGCGATGACTGGCCTGCGCCCGTTAAAAGAGCGCATTGCGCAGAAGATTTCCGACCTCTATCACACAGATTACGACGTGGATAGTGAAATCCTGATCACCGCCAGCGCCAGCCAGGGGTTATATTCAGCCATCAGCGGGCTGGTGCATCCGGGCGACGAAGTTATCTATTTTGAACCCTCATTCGACAGCTACGCGCCCATCGTGCGGTTGCAGGGGGCGAAACCGGTGGCGATTAAGCTGACGGTGCCGGATTTCGCGGTGAACTGGGATGAAGTGCGCGCTGCCATTACGCCCCGCACACGGATGATCATCATTAACACGCCGCACAACCCGAGCGGGCAGGTGTTCTCCCGCGCCGATCTGGAGCAACTGGCGGCGCTTACCCGCAACACCGATATCGTGATTTTGTCCGATGAAGTGTATGAGCATGTGGTGTTCGACGGCGAACCACATCATGGCATGGCGACGCACCCGCAGCTTGCCGAGCGTAGCGTGATTATTTCGTCGTTTGGTAAGACCTATCACGTTACCGGCTGGCGCGTGGGTTACTGCGTTGCGCCAGCGGAACTGATGGATGAAATCTGTAAAGTACATCAGTTTTTGATGTTCTCTGCCGATACACCCATGCAGTATGCCTTCGCCGATCATATGCGCGACCCGCAAGGCTGGCTGTCGCTGGCGGCCTTTTATCAGCGTAAACGCGACCTGCTGCAAACGTTGCTGGCGGCGTCGCCATTTCGTTTACTGCCGAGCGCCGGTTCGTTTTTCCTGCTGGCGGATTACAGCCACTTTAGTGATGAAAGCGACAGTGAGATGGTCAAACGGCTGATTGTTGATTGCGGCGTTGCGACCATCCCATTGTCGGCGTTTTACACCGATGGTACTGATAACAAATTGATTCGCCTCTCGTTTGCAAAAGATGAGGCGACGTTAAGGGCAGGCGCGCAGGCCCTGTGTCGTATTAAGCCACGCTAAGGAGCGTTGATAATGAAATTAAAAGCACTCTGTCTGGGCATGGGTTTGCTCTGCTCACTCTCCACCTTCGCCGCAAGCGAACTGCGCTATGGCGTCGAAGCGGAATACCCGCCGTTTGAAAGCCGTAACGCTTCGGGTGAACTGGAAGGGTTTGATATCGAACTGGGTAATGCCATTTGCAAAGCCGCTCAACTGAAGTGTAGCTGGGTGGAAACGTCGTTCGATGCGCTGATCCCTGGGCTGACGGCGAAAAAGTTCGATGCCATCAACTCGGCGATGAACATTACCGACCAACGGCGTAAAAGCATCGATTTTACTCAGCCGATTTACCGTATTCCGTCGCAGTTAGTCGGCAAGAGCGGCGACGGAATGGAAGCCACCGCCGAAGGGCTGAAGGGCAAAACCATTGGCGTGTTGCAGGGGTCGATCCAGGAAACCTACGCCAAAGAGCACTGGGAAAAGCACGGTGTCACGGTGGTGTCGTATAAAGATCAGAACATGGCATGGGGAGATTTGCTCAACGGCCGCATTGACGCCTCACTGGTAATGTCGGCGGCGGGGCAGGCAGGTTTCCTGAGTAAACCGCAGGGTAAAGGGTTTGGCTTTATCGGCAAACCGGTATCGGACGATACCATCCTCGGCAGTGGGATTGGCTTTGGGCTGCGCAAAGGTGATGAGGCCACCAAAAAACAGCTCGACGCCGCAATAGATAAAGTACGCGCTGAGGGCACCATCAAAAAACTGGCGGAAAAATATTTCCCCGGCATTGATGTTAGCGTCAGCAAACAGTAACGCTGTTTTTATCGCCCCTGTTGCTGATGTCGGGCAGGGGCGCTTTTCCTTCCTTGATCGCTAATCCCCGCCGTATACAGATCTTTACTCAGCTTTCAGGCTGCTCTGAAAGACAGGAAAAATTTCGTGCTTTGCGCAGATAATCACCGTCCAACAATTGGATTCTCAATGATTTTTGTCTAGAGTGATGCCTTTATTTGTGAATGCTCTTACCGCTGTTTCGCGACATCGCGAAATGCCATTTTACGACCAGAAGGACGTGTTACCAGGCATGAACCGCAGACGATTTATTCAAGCATCCATGGCCCTTGCGGCAACTTACGGCACCACCGGTGTTGCCTCACTCTTTTCGCGAGCGGCCTCTGCGGCGCAGACCGATATTGCGGATGGCCAGAGCCGCCGTTTTGACTTCTCTGTGCTGCAATCCATGGCGCACGATCTGTCGGAACAGCCATGGAGCGGTGCGCCGAAAGCGCTGCCCAACACGCTGGCCACTCTCACGCCGCAGGCTTATAACAGTATCCAGTACGACGCGCAGCACTCGCTGTGGAATAACATCGAAGGCCGCCAACTTGATGTGCAGTTCTTCCATGTGGGCATGGGCTTTCGCCGTCGCGTGCGCATGTTTTCGCTGGACCAGGATACGCATCAGGCACGTGAAATCCACTTCCGCCCGGAACTGTTTAACTACCATGACGCGGGCGTTGATACCAGACAACTGGAAGGGCAAACGGATCTCGGTTTCGCCGGTTTCCGCGCGTTCAAAGCTCCGGAACTGGCGCGTCGCGATGTCGTCTCGTTTCTGGGGGCAAGTTACTTCCGTGCGGTCGACGACACCTTCCAGTACGGCCTTTCCGCACGCGGCGTGGCGATTGATACCTTCACCGATACGCCGGAAGAGTTCCCGGACTTTACCGCCTTCTGGTTTGAAACCGCAAAACCGTCCGATACCACCTTCACCGTTTACGCGCTACTCGACAGCGCCAGCCTCACCGGAGCCTACAAGTTCGTGATCCACTGCGAAGAGAATCAGGTGATTATGGAGGTGGATAACCGCCTCTTTGCGCGTAAAGACATTAAGCAACTCGGCATCGCGCCGATGACCAGTATGTTTAGCTGCGGCAATAACGAGCGCCGCGTCTGCGACACCATTCACCCGCAGATTCACGACTCCGATCGCCTGGCAATGTGGCGTGGGAACGGCGAGTGGATCTGCCGCCCGTTGAATAACCCGCAAAAGCTGCAATTCAATGCCTTCCAGGATGAGAACCCGAAAGGCTTCGGCCTGCTGCAACTGGATCGCGATTTTAGCCACTATCAGGATGTGATGGGCTGGTACAACAAACGTCCGAGCCTGTGGGTGGAGCCGCGTAACAAGTGGGGCAAAGGCGCAGTCAGCCTGATGGAGATCCCGACCACCGGCGAAACGCTGGATAACGTCGTCTGCTTCTGGCAACCGGAAAAACCGGTCAAAGCCGGGGATGAATTTGCTTTCGAGTACCGTTTGTACTGGAGTGCACAGCCGCCGGTGCGTTCACCGCTGGCCCGCGTTGCCGCCACTCGCACCGGTATGGGCGGCTTCCCGGAAGGCTGGGCGCCGGGCGAACACTACCCCGAAAAATGGGCGCGTCGTTTCGCCATTGATTTTGTCGGCGGTGATTTGAAAGACGCCGCGCCGAAAGGGATCGAGCCGGTTATCACCCTGTCGAACGGTGAAGCTAAACAGGTGGAGATCCTCTACGTTGAACCTTTCGACGGCTATCGCATTTTGTTCGACTGGTATCCGACCAACGATTCCACCGATCCGGTTGAAATGCGCATGTTCCTGCGCTGCCAGGGCGACGCCATCAGCGAAACCTGGCTCTATCAGTACTTCCCGCCAGCGCCGGGTAAACGGAATTATGTCGATGACCGCGTAATGCGCTAATGTCAATTTCGCCCCCATTGGGGGCGATGCTTTTTCAGGAGGGCGAATGTCACCGGAACCCTACATCCCGGATGCGCTTATCAACGTTAATGAACACATTGCGCTGCATATGGTTGATGAGCATTTTGTACACGATCTCCATCAACTGATCGTCAAAAACCGCGACTGGTTGCAGCAATCGCTCGACTGGCCGCAGCATGTCAGCACCGTTGAAGACACCCGCAAAACCGCACAGAGCAACCGGCTGCTGCACCAGCGCGGCTACGCGAAGATGTTTATGATTACGCGCAATGACGTGCTGGTCGGTGTGCTGTCATTTAACGCTATCGAACCGACCAATAAGACCGCCTATATCGGCTACTGGCTTGATGAAGAAGCTCAGGGGCAGGGGATTTTGTCGCAAAGCGTGCAGGCGATGGTGGATTTTTACGCCCGCCGGGGCGATATCCGCCGCTTTGTTATCAAATGCCGCGTTGCCAACCTGGCGAGCAATCAGGTTGCGGCGCGTAACGGATTCACGCTGGAAGGCTGTCTGAAACAGGCGGAATTTCTTAACGGCAACTACGATGACCAGAATATCTGGGGAAAGATTGTTGATAACCACTAATGCCTTAGTCCTCGCAGAGTGCGTCAATCAATGCGCGCATGGCCGGGGACATCGCTTTATCCGCCGTCCAGCAGAGATAATAACCCTCTGATTTCCTCTCCCATGGCGTCAAAACCGCTACCAGCTCGCCGGAAAACAGCGGCTCGATAACGCTTTCGGCGGTGAGCTGCGCAATGCCGGTTCCCGCCATCGCCGCCTGATACTGCCGCTCACGATCGTCCACCACCAGATTGCCCGCTACCGGAACAGTCATTGTTTGCTCACCCTCCTGAAATAGCCACGGCACGGGCGCAACGGTTCCCGGTCGGCGCCAGCCAATGCAGTTATGATGGCATAGATCATCAGGATGTTGCGGTGTGCCATGCCGGGCAAGGTAAGCGGGGGCGGCGACCACAATGTGATGCAGCCGGTCACCCAGAGGAAGCGCATCTAACCCCGGATCCAGCATATCGCCCGGACGCAGCGACAGGTCATAGCCCTCGCTGACCAGATCAACCGTTTCATCGTGGGTAGTGAGTTCAATCTGCACATCGGGAAACGCGGCAAGAAAAGCCGGAATGGCGTTATCAAGAAACAGCCGCGCCGCCAGACGAAAAGCATGAATACGCACCGTATTGTTTGTGTAAGTCATGTTTCACCTCTGGATTATTCAGACAGGCTGACGACTGCATGTAGACACGCAGGGAATGTCAGCCCAAAGAATGGATGATGAGAAGGCGAATTGCGCCGCGCCAGTGGTTAGCGCGCGGCCTGCGAAAGGTTAACTGGTCGCCTGGAACACCGCTTTACGCAACCCGTTGACCGCCGCGGAATTAAGCGGTGTGACCAGCGCGTAGTTATAGTGATCGTCGCTCCAGTACTGCGCCATCACATCTTCTGCCTTGCGTTCACCGTGCGGTAATTTTACCGGGCTTAACGGGCGGATATACCAGCCCACCCGCGTACCGCGCGGATCCTGATACATAATCAGCGCCGCCGGGCCTTGCGCGGTAGCAATCAGCCGTGCGCCAAGCAGGGTAAATCCGTATTGATCAAGGTTTGGCGGCTGGTTGCCATTAATAAAATAACGCGCCACCCAATGGGTTAATTCCGTTTGCGGCGTCGCCACCACATCCATTGGCGTTAAGGCGGCATTATCAAACAGTTTGTAGGCCTGCACCGCGTCTTCCATCGGCGCGTGAGTCATCAACATTTCTGACTCTTTCAGTTGCCAGCCGGTAAAACCGCCGACGCCTAAAGCCAGCACCAGCGCGAAAGCCGTCGCCAGTTTCCACTGCCGCTGTTGGCGCACCTGGCGGCGCAAATAATGGGGTTCCGGCATCTCCAGCGTCACGCTTTGTTGGTTCATCGCCTGGCGCAAAAGCTGCGCGTCCTGCCGCCAGCCTGCAATCTGTGCGGCGACGTCCGGGTTTTCCGCCAGATAGTGTTCAATACGTTTTGAGGTCGCGTCATCGGTTTCGCCATCCATCCAGGCATGCAGTTCGTGTTCATCAGGTGGCAAAGTCATTTCAGTCTCCTCAGCGGTAACGGCGTTACCTGTCCTTCTAATTTTTCATGCAACATTTTGCGCGCTCTGGAAAGGCGCGACATCACCGTGCCGGGCGGAATAGCCAGCGTATCGGCGACCTCTTTATAACTCAGCCCCTCCACGCTCACCAGCAACAATACGGCGCGGTAATCCGTGGGCAGCGTGGCAAACAGCGCCAGCGTATCATCGGCTATCGCCAGCGATTCGGTGGCAAACCCGGCGGCTTCCTCGCCGGTAAAAAAAGAGAGCACTTTCAGGTAGCGTTTGCGCCGCCGTTCACCATCAACAAACTGGCGATAAAGGATGGTGAACAGCCAGGCTCGCAGACTCTGTTCCCCTTCATTTTGCCGTCGGCGGGTTAAGGCTTTTGTTAAACAACTTTGCACCAGATCCTCCGCCGAATGCGGATTGCGCGTCAGCCACAGGGCAAAGCGTTGCAGGTGTGGCATCACCTGGCGAATTTCACCATCAGTCATCGTCTGCGGCTTCCCGACATGCTTTCAAAGACCCCATCGCGCAGCACTAACGCATGCAGTAGCGCGGCGGCCAGATGCGCCATCACGGTGATGAACAGCGCCAGCGCCACCACAGAATGCAACGGACGCAGTATGGCATACCAGTCATTATTCACTGGAGCAATGGGTGGCAGCACAAATGAGCTGCCGAGAATAACCGGATAACCCGCCGCCGACAGCATCGCCCAGCCAATCAGCGGCTGAGCCAGCATCATGGCGTACAGCGCCCAGTGCGAAAGATGCGCCATGGCGCGTTGCCAGGCCGGTAACGAGGCGGGCAGCGGCGGGGTGGCGGTATAAAAGCGTAACCACAGACGCACCAGAACCAGCACGAGGATCATCATCCCCAGCGGTTTATGTACCGTCACCAGCAGGTTATGCAGCGACGACACCGTGGAAACCATCACCACGCCAATAAACAGCATGGCGATAATCGCGGCGGCCATCAGCCAGTGAACAGCGCGCAGCAGCGGGTGGAAATAAGCAACCTGTTTCATAAATGAGCTCCTGCCTGTTCACGGGTGCGAAGGTTGTAGGATTTTGCGTAGGCCGCTGAGCGGGCATTCAGCAACGGATCGTCCGAAGCGGCAATGCCGTCTGGCAGGATCAGCGGGTCGTAATTGATGTCATTGCATGGCCCTTGTTCCTGTTCGATGGCGCGATTGAGCACCAGCGTCCCGGCGTTAATCGTTTGTCGGTCGGCGGGCCAGGCTTTGGACGCATCGCGCCTGTCATCCTGCGCACGGGCAACGGTTATCACCAGATCCCACTTCAGCGGCCCCTGCGACAGGCGCTGTTGCAGGTCGTTTTGCAGGAAGTCTTTATCGTTCTTTTGCTGCGCGCCGATGGGTTGATAATCGGTCTGCGGCACCATGCTCCAGCGCACCAGTTGTTCCTTGCCCGATTTATCAATAAAGCGGAACGCATTCAGGCTATTGAAGCGGTCGCTGGCCCAGCTATTAGACGGCACATACGCTTTGGCCCAGGCGAGAAACGCGGTGGCTTCCGGGTGCTTCAGGATAAAGGCTTTGAATTTGTCCGGGTTCGGTTTGCCGGTAGCCGGATCCGGGAGTGTCGCGACCTGTAATTCATAAAAGCCTTCTACACTATCGACGGGGAAAAAGGGCATAGCATTCATCCCGGTGCGCCACTGTTCGCCATCCGCCAGTTGAAAAGAGAGCGCCAGGCTACGCACGGGAACGGCATAATCCGGTGCCGACGGGTTCCCGCCCGCAATGGCAAAACGCCCGATGACCGGCGTTTTACCTGGCGCGAAGAGGGCGGCGCGGGAAATCTCATGGGCCTTGCCACTGGAGATAAAATCCCCCGTTACGCAAAGACCTTTAGCATGGTTACGGCGATAACCGGGGTGCTCGCCGCCGGACTGCTGCAATACGGTAATCAGTTTATCGGCGGTCAACCGCTGCGGCGCCAGCCAGCCGCCTCCCCACAGAAACAGCATAATAAAAAGAAGAGGCACAGCACCAATCAGCGCAAGACGCGCAACAAGTTGGCCGGTTGTAAAGGGCGTGTTTTTCATATTTCGCTCATCCTGCTCACAATGAACAGATAAGACGAAGAGGCCGGGGGTTTATTCCCGGCGATGTGAAAAAAATTTTAAATGTGGGTGGTCAGAGGGAACCGATCAGCGGCGTGCGGGTGATCCACTGTGCCTCGTTCACCACTTTTGGCCCGCGCAACAAAATACTGTCGCCATCCTGTGCGTCGACCACGGCATCATCGGTGATTTCAATCTGATGCTCGATCAGCACATTGCCGTGAATGCGGGCATTGCCCTGAATCACCACTTTCTCATCGAGTTGTAGCGGCCCGCCGCGTAAGTGTGCATTGCCACCAACCAGCACATGGTGTTTAAGAATGCAGTTGCCTTCGACCAGCGCATTTTCTGCCACTTGCGAACTGTAGCGAATAGTCGGGATTTCATCTTCCTGCGTCCCGGCCACAATGCGGGCGTGGCCGTAAACTTTGGCGCAGTCGCAGACCCAGACATCATTCAGTTCATTGCCTTCGAGCAGGGCGAAATCAAACACTTCGGCGCGATGTTCAATAAAGGCGTAATTGACGATGGCATCGCCATAGAGTTGCGCCTGATGCACCACGCGCGAGTGGCTAACGGTGGCGCGGTCGTAAATCTGTAAAATCTGTTCGTCTTCCTGCGTTAACCCGCGCGCGGCAATAATGTCGCAACCGCTGAGAATGCGCGCATCGCCGCGTAAATGACAAACACCGCGCACGGTGGAAGATTGCACGGTGACGTTGTCACTTAAAATCGCGCCATGACTCAATTCGCAGCCGTCAACCCAGGCGTTATCGCGGATTTCAACCGCGTGGCAAATCACACACTGCTGGGTGATCCGCGCATTGTCCCGCACCCGGCTTCCCTGAAATACCATGCTGTTTTCATCATAAATCCAGCAGCTTCCTTGCTGGCTCAGCACGTTTTCGTCATCGACCCAGCCGCCTGCGCTGCCAGCGGTGACATCATGGAAATCACGCAGCGCAATAATCTGGCGCAGCGCGACGCTTTTTTTCTCACCGTCCAGTTGATAACTGAACACGCGTTGCTCATCACTGAGCCGGTACTTAGCCATGCTCTATTTCTCCCGTTTGCCTGAGTTAACCGTAGCAAATTTTACAGCGCTGGCTATCTGCTGACGAAATTCTTAAAATGCATTCAAAATGCAAATTAAAGGCTGTAAACAATGACTACACGTGATGAAAACTACTTTACGGAAAAATATGGCATGACGCCGACGCACTCGGAAGTGCTGAACGCAATGAATTACCTCCAGCCGGGGAAAGTACTGGATCTGGGCTGCGGTAATGGCCGCAACAGTTTATATCTGGCGAATAAAGGTTTTGATGTCACCGCGTGGGATAAAAACCCTAACAGTCTCAGCAACCTGCAAAACATTCGCGCCGCAGAAGGGCTGGAAAATCTGCATATCGATGCGGTGGATTTGAACACCCTCAGCTTTGATGGCGACTATGACTTTATTCTTTCCACCGTCGTGATGATGTTCCTTGAGGCGAAAACCATTCCAGGGTTGATTGCCAATATGCAGCGCTGCACCAAACCGGGCGGTTATAACCTGATTATTGCCGCGATGGACACCGCCGATTTCCCGTGTACGGTTGGTTTCCCGTTTGCCTTTAAGGAAGGGGAGTTACGCAACTACTACGCAGGCTGGGAACTGCTGAAATACAACGAGGAAGTAGGTGAGTTACACCGCACCGACGCCAACGGCAACCGCATCAAACTGCGTTTTGCTACCATGCTTGCGCGGAAAATCGCCTGATGCAGAGAAGGACAGCCCGTCGCCGGGCTGTTGTTTTAGCGTGCGGCCAGCAAACAGAGTTGCAGCGCCACGTTATAAGAGGCTTCAAACGCCCGCAGGGGTAAAAACTCAAAGCGAGAGTGGAAGTTATGTGCGCCAGTAAAGAAATTCGGCGTTAACAGCCCCTTTGCCGAGAGTGCCGCACCATCAGTTCCGCCGCGCATTGGCGTCGGTCTTGGCGTAATGCCGAGTGTCTCCATTGCCTCAAACATCAAATCGATCGCCCGCCGGTCTTCACCAATCGCATTACTGATATTGCTGTAAATATCGTTGACGCTGTACTCCACTTTCGCGGTTGGGTATTGCGCGGCAATTTTCGCCGCCACCTCGCCAATCTGCAATTTACGGCGGGCAAAGCTTTCATTATCAAAATCGCGAATGCTGACGCTCAGGTTGGCATGGCCCTGAACCGCCTCAATGCCGTTAAACCAGACATACCCTTCGCGGCCTTCCGTGTGTTCCGGTGTCTGCTGGCGGTCAAAATGGCTGATGTAATCCATCGCCATTAACAGCGGATTCACCAGCACGCCTTTCGCCGACATTGGGTGCGCAGTCACGCCGGTAAAGCGGATCTGCGCGCTGGCGGCGTTGAAGTTCTCATAAACAATTTCCCCCAGTTCGCAGCAGTCAATGGTCCAGGCAAAATCAACGTCAAAGCGGGTTAAATCCAGCGCTTTCGCGCCACGCAAGCCGACTTCTTCATCCGGCACAAACGCCACCACGATATCGCCATGACGATGTTGCGCCGTCAGGTTTTCCAGCAGCGTCATCACCACCGTAACGGCGGCTTTGTTATCCGCGCCGAGCACGCTGGTGCCGTCGCTAAAAATAATCTCTTCGTTCGGGTAGGCGAGAATTTCCGGGTGCTCCTGAACGCGCAGCCAGATATCTTCTTTCGCGTTCAGGCAGAGATCTTCACCCTCAAAACGCAAAATCTGCGGATGAATATGCGGCGATAAACCGACATCAACGGTGTCGATATGGGTGATAAAACCGATGCGCGGCGCACCGGCAACAGTCCCTTTTTTTACCGCTGTCACGGTGGCGTGATCATCAATCACAATTTCATCAAGGCCGAGGGATTTCAGTTCGTTGGCCAGTTCCCGCGCCATATCAAACTGCCCGACGGTGGTGGGCAACGTAGTGGCGCTGGCATCACTTTGGCTGGTGATAGCAAGGTAGCGAAAAAACCGATGCGTTAATTGACTGGCGAGCGACGACGACATAGTCATTCCTTCTTTATTTGAATTATCAGGTGTTTGCAAAATCACTTTAATGTTATTTATGAGAGGGCAAACGACAAGCATTAAAAATAAAACAACAGGAAAATCTATGATTAGCAAACCGACAACACTTGCTTTGGCGTTGACCACGATGATAGTCAGTTCTTCTGTGGCGGCGAAAACGCTGGTCTATTGCTCAGAAGGCTCGCCGGAAAACTTCAACCCGCAACTTTACACCTCCGGTACCAGCGTGGATGCCAGCGCCGTACCGGTTTATAACCGACTGGTGGATTTCAAAGTTGGCACCACCGATCTGCAACCGAGTCTTGCCGAAAGTTGGGACGTGAGCGAAGACGGCAAAGTCTACACCTTCCATTTACGTAAAAACGTGAAGTTCCAGAGCAACAAATACTTCACGCCGACGCGGAATTTCAACGCCGATGACGTGATCTTCTCCTTTATGCGGCAAAAAGATGCCAAAAACCCGTACCACAATGTCTCCAACGGTACGTACTCCAACTTTGAAAGCCTCGAATTCGGCACGCTGATCACCGCCATTGATAAAATTGATGACAACACGGTGCGCTTTACGCTGGCGCACCCGGAAGCGCCGTTCGTTGCCGATTTGGGCTGGTATTTCGCCTCGATTCTGTCGGCGGAATATGCCGATGCGATGCTGAAAGCCGGGACGCCGCAGCGCGTCGATAGCGATCCGATTGGCACCGGGCCGTTCCGCCTGGCGCAATACCAAAAAGATTCGCGCATTCTGTTCACCGCCTTTGATCAGTACTGGCAGGGCAAAGCGAAAATCGACCGGCTGGTGTTCAGCATCACCCCGGATGCCTCGGTGCGTCTGGCGAAGCTGGAGAAAAATGAGTGCCAGGTGATGCCATTCCCCAACCCGGCGGATCTGCCGCGCCTGAAAGAGAACAAAGACATTACCCTGATGAGTAAAGCCGGGTTGAACACGGGCTTCCTTGCGTTTAATACGCAAAAAGCGCCGCTGGATAATGTCAAAGTGCGCCAGGCGCTGGCGATGGCGATCAACAAACCGGCAATTATCAAAGCGGTTTTCCAGGGCACCGGCACGGCGGCGAAAAACCTGCTGCCGCCGGGCGTGTGGAGTGCTGACAGCGAGCTGAAAGATTACGACTACGATCCGCAAAAAGCCAAAGCGCTGCTGAAAGAAGCCGGATTACCCGCAGGCACCACGATTGATCTGTGGGCGATGCCGGTTCAGCGTCCGTATAACCCGAACGCCAAACGGATGGCGGAGATGATCCAGGCGGACTGGGCGAAAGTGGGCGTGCAGGCCAAAATCGTGACCTATGAATGGGGCGAATACCTGAAAAGGGTGAAAAGCGGCGAGCACCAGGCAGCGCTGATGGGCTGGACCACCGCCACCGGCGACCCGGATAACTTCTTCGGCCCGCTGTTTACCTGCACCTCTGCCAATGGTGGTTCTAACTCGGCGAAATGGTGTTATCAGCCGTTCGATAAGCTGATTGCCGAGGCGAAAGCCATCACCGATCATGACAAACGCGTCGCGTTATACAAAGAGGCGCAGCAGATGATGCATGATCAAATGCCCGCGGTGATGATTGCCCACTCGACAATTTTCGAGCCGGTACGCAAAGACGTGCAGGGCTATGAAGTCGATCCGTTTGGTAAGCATATTTTCTGGCAAGTCGATCTGAAAAAATAAAACTATTCCGCCTGGCAACCCAGGCGGCGATATTTCAACAGGCACCCATGTTCCGCCGCGCCAGACGCCCGCCCAGCCAGTTTTCCGGGCGGGTAAACATCACCAGATTGCCGGTCAGGATCAGCAACAACCCGGCAATCCCGTTCAGATGCCAGACGTACCCTTCATAAAAGGTCGAGATACTCAGCGCAACCAGCGGAAACAGCAGGGTGCTGTAAGCCGCTTTGCTCGGGCCAATGCGACCAACCAACGTAAAGTACGCGCCAAAGCCAATCACCGAGCCAAAAAATGCCAGATAACCCAGTGCGCCGAGGTAACTTGCCGTCCACTGCGGCGTAAAATCATCACCGCGCATTAGCCCAATCGCGCCCATAATCAACGTCCCGTAGAGCATCGCCCAGCTATTGGTAGTAATGGTTTCCAGGCCTTTACGCTGGTGACGCAGGCTAATCATATTGCCAAACGAGAAGCCCAGCGTACCCAGCGCCGACAGGCCAATGCCGAGTAACAGTGTGTTGCTCCAGCCGCTGTTCACCAGGTCTTGCCAGAACAGCGTCACAATGCCCGATAACCCCAGCAGTGCGGCGACAAAAAAGCGCGCAGGGGGCTTTTGTCCAAAAAACAGGAAACTATTAACGGCATTAAACAGCACGGCCATTGAAAAAATTACCGACTCCAGCCCGGTATTTATCCACGCCGCGGCGGTGTAAAAGCACCAGAAGTTGAAGCCGAAAACGCACGCGCCCTGTAGCAGGCAAAACAGATGATCGCGGAGCGGCAAATTGCGCAATTTGCGCCGTGCCAGCAGCATCAGCATCATGGCGGCGGTGGCGAGGGCGAAACGCCAGAAAATAGATACCGGAGCCGGTACCGGGCCTTGCTGTAAATAAATCGCAATCCAGGTGGTGCCCCAGATAACCACCACCAGACCATACAATAACGCGTTCATATTGATTCCCGATCTCTTTAACGAACGGCTATTGTCGCCACGCGCGATGCGTCTGGCTTGCACCGGGTTGCGCGGGAGTTGCATATTCTTGCGCTTTTCTTTACACAACGCTGGTATCCCATGTCAGCTATTCATAGACTGGGGTTCTGATTGATAAATGATAATTACTGCGAATGCCTGACACCTACGACGCCTTTGAAAACCTGCGCAAACATAACGCCGTCTTGCACAATTCGGTGGCGCTCAATTCCGGCATCCAGTTGGCCGCGTGGTCAAACAAACGCGATAACATCACGCAATATTGCAACCACCATACCCTCAGTCTTTATATTGCCGACGGCTATGAGAGCTACCACAAAACAGCATATGGCTGGAAAAACGGCGGCGGGCCGGATCGCTTCTGCCTGATGCCAAAAGAGAGCGAATCGATGTGGGACATCCGCGATACGCTGTCGTTTGTGCACCTTTACTGCACCGATGAACACCTGCGCGATGTTGGCGAAAAAGTGTGGGATCGCAGCCCGGCAATGTTCACGCTCGATGAAAAAACCTTTTCACAGGATGCGAGCATCACCGCGCTCTACCGCCAGTTTTTGCTCGGCTGCGACTGGCAGCAAAATGCCAACCAACTGACGCTGAGTACCGCCTCAACGCTGTTACTGACGCACCTGGTTCAGCACTACAGCAATGTGCAGTGGCAACTGCCGACCGTCACCGGCGGGTTAGCGCCCGTCGCACTGCGCAATGTGCTGGAGTATATCGATGCCCACCTCGGCGAGGCGCTGCTGCTTGTGGATCTGGCCGCGCAGGTATCGCTCAGCGAATACCATTTTGCGCGTATGTTTCGCCAGTCGATGGGCGTGGCTCCCCATCAATTTGTGATGCAGCGCCGCATGGCGCGCGCCAAAGATCTGCTACTCAACAGCGATGAACCGCTGACCACCATTGCGCTGGCCTGCGGTTTCAACTCTGCCAGCCATTTCAGCAACCGTTTTAAAGCCGCGAAAGGGGTGGCGCCATCGCAATTACGCGCGACGCGCCACGTTTAGCATGCCGGTCACTGCGCCACTGAGTTCAGCCCTCGTCCGGGCAGCGTCTGGCAAGCGTCACCTAATGCGGGTGGCGCTGTTTCAGGGTACTTTTCGTCCGGTGTGATATAGACCTGCGTTGTCGCCACGTACCCATCGCTAAATGTCGCCTCAACGTAGGTTGCCTGCCATCCACTTTCCGGTGTCGACAGCGGAATGTTGAGCGCTTTATTGCCAGAGGCAGGGCGGACAGGGGCTGAGGTATATTTCACGTTACAGGCAAAGCGAAAATCCCTGGCGACAGGGTTGGTGGCTGTCCACTGTAAAAGCGTTGTCGGCTTTTCGGAAAAACGCACTGACAGCATTTTTTTGCCACCGTTTCTCCCCTCAACATTTTCGGTAATTTCGGGAAGTTTTTTTCGCATCTGGAAACGGTTAACGAAGGTGATCAGCGACTGCTCCGACACGGACAATACGCTGTTATGCGTTGAGTTTGCCACCACCCGCAGGGACTTCTCGCCCGGTAACCGGCCATAGTAAAAACGGCTGTTATCAGGGACATAAAAATCATCTCCGCTGGCGTTAATAATGTATTTCTCCATCCGCAAACGATTGCTCAGATCGCTATGCAAGTACGCCAGCGGGTCCAGCAATCTCATCAGGCTGGCGACTTTATCCGTGGCAATCTGCTGATCTATGTTCTGTTTATAGTAGGGGAAAAAAGCGATCGGCCAGTTTTGACCATAAGTCCGGTACATGTGTTCAAGCGCTTTTCGGGTATTGAGCAGATCCATCACGAAGGGAACAATGGCTTCCACATCCGGGTCGGCGATGGCTGTCAGCCACGCGGTCCAGCCGCGCTTCGACGCGCCGGTGACAATAAATTTCGAAATCTTCTGTTGCGCCAGTTCTCTCTTCGCCAGCCGGAACGCCTGCGATACCGACGCGGACATGGGCACCTGAAGAGGCGCATCCTGGTAACGTTTAATGTCACCGATAAACAGTTTCCAGGTATACGCCACACTGTCATCTTCGGCCAGCGGGGTGGTGACGCCCTGATAATGAAGAACCTGATTAGGCACATTACTGACAGAAATCACCACCGTTCGGGTGGCTGTCGCTATCCGTGTTAATGCTTCTTCTTTGAAACTGGTGGGTGCCAGAGGGCTGCCGGAACCATTGTCATTGCTGCCGTTATTAATGGCGACAAGGGCATATTTTTGCCGCGCTGAATCAGGAATATAGATATCCACCTGATTCTGCCAGCGTTCCGGCGTGACAACACCCTGCGGCGACCACGTCTGCGAATTGAGGGTGTATCGCTGTAACATCACGCCGGGAAGCTGTTTTTTCTCCAGCAAAGAGTAATCGAGAGGCATCGAAGCAAGGGACTTTCGGTAATCAGAAATCACATGCGACAGATCAGGACGATGGCTCTTTTCTTCCGGCGACAACGCCATACAGGCCGACGGGATAGAGAGCATGGCAAGGGAATAAGCTTTAATTTTCACAGGTAAACTCCTTTTGAATCACATTAATAAAAACGAATTCATTACAAGTCTGTTTCTGGAAAAGACATGTTATCGGGAGCGTTACTTCACAAAGCTAAATTTTTCTGTGCGAATTATGAGCAGATGAGAAAGGGAAGTCACTCATTTATTTTGTTAATCATTGCGCGCGATGCATAACACTTAACGCACCATAGCAGATACCGCCCATCACCAGCCCCCAGAAGGCCGAGCCGATGCCAAGCAGCGTTATGCCGCTGGCGGTCACCAGAAAAGTGACAATTGCCGCGTCGCGATCCGTCTCTTTCACCAACGCCTGGTGCAAGCTGCCGCTGATAGTACCGAGTAGCGCCAGCCCGGCCAGTGTCTGGATCCAGCTCAGCGGCAGGGCAGCCAGTAGCGCGGTGATTGAGCCGCCAAACACGCCCGCCAGCAGATAAAAAAACCCGGCGGCAGCTGTGGCTAACCAGCGTTTACTGGCGTCAGGATGGGCATCCGGGCTCTGGCAAATCGCTGCCGTGATCGCGGCAATACAGATGGAGTACACGCCAAATGGCGACAGCAGCAGAGCCAGCGCACCGGTAAAAATCATCAGGGGCGAAACGGCAACGTGGTAACCGGCTGCCTGCATAGTGGCGAAACCGGGCGCGTTCTGCGACGCCATGGTGACCAGAAAAAAGGGAATACCGATGCTGATAAGCGAGGGCCAGTGAAAAACAGGGGCAGTATAGACCGGTGCAGCCAGCGCAAAACTCATCTCCCTCGTCACAACCTCGCCGTTGAGATAAGCCACCACCGCGCCGACAATCAGCGTGGCAATAATCGCATAGCGTGGCGCAAACACTTTTGCGAGTAGCCAGGCCAGCACCATGCTGCCGCACAGTGCAAAATCACTTTCGAGATGGCTAAAAGCCTGCAAGCCGAAGCGCAATAAAACCCCGGCCAACATCGCCGCCGCCAGCGTATGGGGAATGATTTTCATCAGTCTGGCAAATAAACCCGTCACGCCGCAAAGCACAATCAATCCATTGGCGAAGATAAAAATACCGACCGCTTCATTAAGCGATATGCCCTGCAAACTGGTCGCCAGCAGCGCAGCGCCTGGCGTGGACCAGGCCGTAAGCACCGGCATGCGATACCACAAACTGAGTGCCAGCGTACTGACGCCCATAGCGAAACCGAGCGCCGTCATCCAGCCGCCAATTTGCGCGGCGCTGGCACCCGCCGCAGACGCGGCTTGCCAGATAATGGCGGCAGAACTGGCGTAACCAACCAGCACGGCGACAAACCCGGCCAGCACGCTGGTCACAGGCAGGGCGGGAAAAACAGGGCGCATGGGTTATCCTTGTGCGTTATAACATCCGAAAAAGTTACCACTGAGCGCTATAACGTACAAGCCTGATTCCTTAAGGATAATCTCACGAGTTTTACTCTCCAGAATAGAAACGCTGCGGTATACTCCATCCGTTTTTATTTCCCGGAGGCGGTATGAACATCGCAGATTATCTGGCAAAAACATTAAAACTCCTGCGTCAGGAGCGGGGCTGGAGCCTGTCGCGGCTGGCGGAGGAAACGAGCGTATCAAAAGCGATGCTCGGGCAGATAGAGCGCAATGAATCCAGCCCGACGGTAGCGACACTGTGGAAAATCGCCACCGGACTGAACGTTCCGTTCTCTACCTTTATTGCCCCGCCGGAGAGCGAAACTCCGCATCCCTACGATCCCGATCGGCAGGCGATGGTGATCACGCCGATTTTCCCGTGGGATGAAAAACTGCACTTCGATCTCTTCTCGATTACCCTCGCACCCGGCGCACTGAGCGAGTCCACGCCCCATGAAAAAGGGGTGATTGAGCATGTAATTGTGATAAACGGCGTGCTGGATATGTGCATCGGCGGGCAATGGAAGCAGCTAACGGCGGGAAACGGTGTGCGATTTGCCGGTGATGAAGCCCACGCTTATCGCAACAGCTCTGCGCAGACGGCGCATTTTCACTCGCTTATCCATTACCCAAAAGAGAAAGCCGCAGGTGGTGAAACGTCCCGCTTGTGACTACAATAGCCGCCATTTTGCACATCATGGATAACGACGATTGTATGCGCCTGTACCCCCATCATCTTGAACTGTTAAGCCCGGCCCGCGATGCCGCCATTGCCCGTGAGGCTATCCTTCACGGCGCCGATGCAATCTATATCGGCGGGCCTGGTTTTGGCGCTCGTCACAACGCGGGCAACAGCCTGCGCGATATCGCCGAGCTGGTGCCGTTTGCCCATCGCTATGGCGCGAAAGTGTTTATCACCCTCAACACGATTCTTCATGATGATGAGCTGGAACCCGCGCAAAAACTGATTGGCGATTTATACCAGGCCGGCGTCGATGCGCTGATTGTGCAGGATATGGGCGTGCTGGAGCTGGATATTCCGCCGATTGAACTACACGCCAGTACCCAGTGCGATATCCGCACGGTGGAAAAAGCCAAATTCCTTTCCGAGGTCGGTTTCAGCCAGATTGTGCTGGCGCGCGAGCTGAATCTCGACCAGATCCGCGCCATTCATAGCGCCACCGACGCCACCATTGAGTTCTTTATTCATGGCGCGCTGTGCGTGGCTTATTCCGGGCAGTGCAATATCTCTCATGCGCAAACCGGGCGCAGCGCCAACCGCGGTGACTGCTCGCAGGCGTGCCGTTTGCCGTACACCTTAAAAGACGATCAGGGCCGCGTAGTGGCATATGAAAAACACCTGCTGTCGATGAAAGACAATGATCAGACCGCCAACCTGGCAGCGCTGATCGACGCCGGTGTGCGCTCCTTCAAAATCGAAGGGCGCTACAAAGATATGAGCTATGTGAAGAACATCACCGCCCATTATCGCCAGATGCTGGACGCCATCATTGAAGATCGCCCGGAACTGACACGCGCCTCAGCGGGGCGTACCGAACACTTCTTTATCCCGTCGACGGATAAAACCTTCCATCGCGGCAGCACCGACTACTTTGTTAATGCGCGTAAAATCGATATCGGTGCGTTCGATTCACCGAAATTTATCGGTCTGCCGGTGGGTGAAGTGCTGAAAGTGGGCAAAGACCACCTGGATGTCGAAGCGACCGAACCGCTGGCGAACGGCGATGGCCTGAACGTGCTGGTGAAGCGCGAGGTGGTCGGTTTTCGCGTTAACGTGGCGGAAAAAACCGGCGAAAACCGTTATCGCGTCTTTCCGAATGAAATGCCCGATGCCCTGAAAACCCTGCGCCCGCACCATGCGCTGAACCGCAACCTTGACCACAACTGGCAGCAGGCGCTGCTGAAAACCTCCAGCGAGCGGCGCATTGGCGTTGATATTGAGCTGGGCGGCTGGCAGGAACAACTGATCCTGACGCTGACCAGCGAAGATAGCGTCAGCGTCACCCATACGCTGGAAGGGCAATTTGACAACGCCAACAACGCCGAAAAAGCGCTGGAAAACCTGAAAGAGGGTCTGGCGAAGCTGGGGCAGACGCGCTATTACGCGCAAAACGTTGACATCACTCTGCCGGGCGCGTTATTTGTGCCAAACAGCCTGCTGAACCAACTGCGTCGTGAAGCCGTCGAGATGCTGGAAGAGGCGCGGCTGGCAAATTATCAGCGCGGCAGCCGTAAACCGGTAGCGACGCCCGCACCGGTTTACCCGGAAACGCATTTGTCATTCCTCGCCAATGTTTATAACCATAAAGCGCGTGAATTTTATCACCGCTACGGCGTGCAGTTGATTGACGCAGCCTTTGAAGCGCACGAAGAGAAGGGCGATGTGCCAGTGATGATCACCAAACACTGCCTGCGATTTGCGTTTAACCTCTGCCCGAAACAGGCGAAAGGCAATATTAAAAGCTGGCGCGCCACGCCGATGCAACTGGTACACGGCGATGAAGTGTTGACGCTGCGTTTTGATTGCCGCCCGTGCGAAATGCATGTGGTGGGTAAGATTAAGAATCATATACTGAAAATGCCGCTGCCGGGCAGCGTAGTTGCCTCCATCAGCCCCGATGATCTGCTGAAAACTCTGCCGAAAAACAAATAGTAAAAGGGGTGGCTAAATACCACCCCTTTTCGTTAACGGTGTTCTTCCGGCAGCGGCGGTTTTTTATCGTCGTGCTTATGGTGTTTGTGCTTCGGCGGCGGGACGTCGCGCGGCGGCTTTTTATCTTTGTGGTGGTGCTGGGTTGCGTATTTTTCTGGCGGCACTGGCGGATGATCATCAGCAAATACCATGGAAGAGAAGCTCACTGCCAGAATGGCAGACATCAGTGCAATCTTTTTCATATCACATCGTTCCTCGCGTTGTTGCGTGAGGTCGATTTGACGCTAAAAAAATGGAGACAGTATGGAGCATCGCGCCTTCGGGATTATTCCTGGAGGTCTGCGGCAGTGTTGTGATGCACAAATAAACTGTCAGGCCCGGTGGCGTTACGCGCACCGGACTTGCAACGTTAATGAGATTTAAACCCGGCGGCTGACATCAACAACCGGAATACCATACTGACGGCGGCCAGCGCCAGTACGCTGCCGCCCCAGATAACCACCAGCCACATCAGCCGTTTCCAGAGGGGTTGTTTCATCAATGATACCCCTCGCCGTGCTGCACCTTGCCGCGGAACACGTAATAGCTCCAGAAGGTGTAGACCAGGATGATCGGGATAATCAGCAGCGCGCCAACCAGCATAAAGCCCTGGCTTTGCGGCGGCGCAGCGGCCTGCCAGAAAGTGATATCCGGCGGAATAATATGCGGCCAGATACTGATGCCTAGCCCGCTAAAACCGAGGAAAATCAGCCCCAGAGTCAGGACGAACGGACGTCGGTGTGAGTCTTCATTGCCCAGACAGCGCCACAGCCAGATGCTGAGCGCAATGACCAGCAGCGGCACCGGGGAGAAGAACAACAGGTTCGGCATACTGAACCAGCGTTCAGCAATCGCGCCGTGAGTCAGCGGTGTCCACAGGCTGATAATGCCGATCACAACCAGCATCGCCAGCAGCAACTTCTTCGCCGCACCACGCATTTTGCCCTGCAACGGTTCACCGCTTTTCATCACCAGCCAGCTTGCGCCAAGCAGGGCATAGGCGATCACCAGACCGACGCCGCAGAACAGGTTAAACGGGGTGAGCCAGTCGAGCGCGCCGCCGCTAAAAGTACGCCCGGTGACCTGGAAACCGTTGATAAACGCGCCAACCACCACACCCTGAGTAAAGGTCGCCAGCAGGGAACCCGACAAAAACGCTTTATCCCAGAACGGACGGTGCGCCTCGGTCGCTTTAAAGCGGAACTCAAACGCCACGCCGCGAAAAATCAGGCCAATCAGCATCAACGTCAGCGGGATCGTCAGCGCATCAATAATCACCGCATACGCCAGCGGAAACGCGCCAAACAGACCCGCGCCGCCCAGCACCAGCCAGGTTTCGTTGCCATCCCATACCGGTGCAACGGTGTTGACCATCACATCGCGATCGTGACCATCACGGGTCACCGGAAACAGAATGCCGATGCCAAGGTCAAAACCGTCCATCACGATATACATCAGCGTGGCGAAAACGATAATGACAAACCAAATTAACGGAAGATCGATGCCCATTATTTATCATCCTCATCAGCCGGGAGACGTTCACCTGCCGCAGAAAGCGGACGTGCCGGGGTGCCCTGGGTCGCATGTTCGTCGCTCACCTGTGGACCTTTGGTGATCAAGCGCACCATATAGCTGTAACCCACGCCGAAGACCGAACAGTAGACCACGAAGAAGGCCAGCAAACTGAGGCTCATTTGCAGATCGCCGTGGGCGGAAACCGCATCAACCGTGCGCAACAACCCGTACACTACCCAGGGCTGGCGGCCCACTTCCGTGGTCACCCAACCGGCAAGGATGGCGATTAACCCCGCAGGCCCCATCCAGAGCGCAAAATGCAAAAAGGGTCGCGATTGATAAAGCCGGTTTCTGAAACGCAGCCACAGCGCGGCGACGCCAAGACCAATCATCAACACGCCAAGCCCGACCATAATGCGAAACGACCAGAACACAATCGGCGAGTAAGGACGATCCTCTTTCGGAAAATCTTTTAATGCCGGAACCTGTTTATCCAGACTGTGCGTCAGAATAAGGCTACCCAGCGCCGGGATTTCCACGGCGTAACGCGTGCGTTCTTCTTCCATATCCGGCAGGCCAAACAGCAGCAGCGGCGTCGCTTCACCCGGCGGGTTCTCCCAGTGGCCTTCAATAGCGGCAATTTTTGCTGGCTGATGCTCGAGCGTATTCAACCCGTGCATATCGCCGACCATCGCCTGAATCGGCGCCACAACCAGCGCCATCCACATCGCCATGGAGAACATTTTGCGGATAGCCGGTGTGTCGTTGCCGCGCAGCAGATGCCAGGCCGCAGACGCGCCGACAAACAGGGCGCTACTGAGGAAGGCCGCAATCGACATATGCATCAGGCGGTAGGGGAATGACGGGTTGAAAATCACCGCGAACCAGTCCACCGGCACCACTTGACCATTTTCGATAGCGAAGCCCTGCGGCGTATGCATCCAGCTGTTTGACGCCAGGATCCAGAAGGTGGACATAATCGTGCCCAGCGCCACCATGCAGGTTGAGAGAAAGTGCAGCCCAGGGCCAACTTTATTCCAGCCAAACAGCATCACGCCGAGAAAACCCGCTTCCAGGAAGAAGGCCGTCAGTACCTCATAGGTGAGCAGTGGCCCGGTAATGCTGCCCGCGAACTGGGAAAAGCCGCTCCAGTTGGTGCCAAACTGGTACGCCATCACCAGACCGGAGACCACGCCCATGCCGAAGTTAACGGCAAAGATCTTCGACCAGAAGTGATACAGTGTGCGCCAGTCCGGGTTGCGGGTTTTCAGCCACAGACCTTCCAGGACCGCAAGATAGCTGGCGAGCCCGATGGTGATCGCGGGGAAGATTATGTGAAAAGAGACCGTGAAGGCGAACTGGATCCTCGCCAGGTAAAACGCATCTAGACCAAACATGCACATCCTCAGAATCAATGTTGTGGCGTTAATGTTAATGAGCGCACGCGCTAATTTGCAGAGACAATTAACGGCAATCTACGCATAACAGTTCTTTACAAGGTTATGGCAGGTTCTGAGATAGTCCAGACGAAGCGGGAAAAATTTTCTATAACAGTGCGGCGTTACCGCCGGGATAACACAAACTGATATAGCCACTGGCGGTGTGGCGTGCCATGATAGCGCGGTGTTTCTGTGACGTGAAAACCATGAAAAAATACCAGCGCCTGGCGCAGCAAATCAGTGAACAAATTGAGCTTGGCGTCTGGCGGCCGGGTGAAAAGCTGCCCTCGCTGCGCGAACAGGTTGCCAGCAGCGGGCTGAGTTTTATGACTGTCGGCCACGCTTATCAGTTGCTGGAAAGCCAGGGGCGAGTGATTGCCCGGCCGCAATCGGGCTATTTTGTTACGCCCACGCCCGGTTTACCCCGCGCTCCGGCGGCGCAGGTCATGCGCGATGAAGCCGTCGATATCAATACCTATATTTTCGATGTATTGCAGGCAAGTTGTGACGCCTCGGTGCTGCCGTTTGGTTCGGCCTTTCCTGACCCGAAGCTGTTTCCGATGCCGCAGCTTAACCGGTCGCTGGCGAAAGTAAGCAAAAGCGCGGCGGCGATGAGCGTGATTGAAAACCTGCCGCCGGGCAACAACCAGTTACGCCACACCATTGCCCGGCGCTACGCCCGCCAGGGCATGAATATTTCACCCGATGAAATCGTCATTACCGCAGGCGCACTGGAAGCGTTGAATCTGAGTTTGCAGGCGGTGACTGAACCGGGCGACTGGGTGATTATTGAAAGCCCCTGTTTCTACGGCGCGTTACAGGCACTCGAACGGTTAAAACTGAAAGCGCTGTCGGTGCCAACGGATGTGAAAGAGGGTGTCGATCTCGATGCGCTGGCGCAGGTACTGGCGGACTATCCGGTGAAAGCCTGCTGGCTGATGACCAACAGCCAGAACCCGCTCGGCTTCACCTTAAGCCCAGAAAAGAAAGCCCGGCTGGTTGAACTGCTGGCGGCGCATAATGTCACGCTGATTGAAGATGATGTTTACAGCGAGTTGTATTACGGGCGCGAACAGCCGCTGCCGGCCAAAGCCTGGGATAAACAGGATATGACGCTGCACTGTTCGTCATTTTCCAAATGCCTGGTCGCCGGGTTTCGCGTCGGCTGGGTTGCCGCCGGTCGCCATGCGCGGCGCATTCAGCAGTTACAACTGATGAGCACCTTATCGACCAGTTCACCCTTGCAACTGGCGCTGGTCGATTATCTCTCCACCCACCATTACGACGCCCATTTGCGCCGCCTGCGCCGCCAGCTTGCCGAGCGTAAACACCTGGCCTGGCAGGCGCTGTTACGCCATCTGCCACCGGAGGTGAAAATTTACCGTAACGAAAGCGGCTATTTTTTATGGCTGGAATTACCCAATGGGCTGGATGCCGGCGAGCTGAGCCAGCTTGCGCTGGCGCACCATATCAGCATCGCGCCGGGCAAAATGTTTTCCACCTCCGATAACTGGCGGTCCTTTTTCCGCTTTAACTGCGCGTGGGCGTGGGGTGAAAAAGAGGAGCGTGCCGTGATCCGCCTCGGCGAGCTAATTCGCCAGATGATGCAATCCTCCGGTCATTAATTTCCGCGCTTCGTTTGTTGTTATTCATATGAAATGTGAATAACAACACAGATAACGCGCTGAGCTAACCCTTTGCCTTTCCGCTACGTCTATTTTAAAAATAGGAGACATTTCTACGGCATGGCTGCCGCACATTCTTCATTCCGAAAGGAGTAAAAATAATGAGCAAGCAATTTGCCCGCAGCAGCCTGTGCGCGCTGAGTCTGACAATAATGACCGCGCACGCCGCCGAGCCAACCGACGTGGGAAAAGGAGAAGGGCGGCTGGATATTATCGCCTGGCCGGGGTATATCGAACGCGGCCAGACCGATAAACAGTACGACTGGGTCACCCCGTTTGAAAAAGAGACTGGCTGCGCGGTGAACGTGAAAACCGCCGCCACCTCTGATGAGATGGTGAGCCTGATGGCAAAAGGCGGCTACGACCTGGTGACCGCCTCCGGTGATGCCTCCCTGCGCCTGATTATGGGCAAGCGCGTGCAGCCGATTAACACCGCGCTTATCCCGAACTGGAACACCCTCGATGAAAAACTGGTGAAAGGCGCATGGTTTAACGTCGACGGCAAAGTCTACGGCACGCCGTACCAGTGGGGGCCGAACCTGCTGATGTACAATACCAAGACGTTTCCGACCCCGCCGGATAGCTGGGCCGTGGTGTTTGTGCAACAAAACCTGCCGGATGGCAAAAGCAATAAAGGCCGCGTCCAGGCGTATGACGGGCCCATCTATATCGCCGATGCGGCGTTGTATTTAAAAGCCACGCAGCCGCAGCTCGGCATTAACGATCCTTATCAGCTTACCGAAGCGCAGTATCAGGCCGTGCTGAAAACCCTGCGCGATCAGCATCAGTTGATTCACCGTTACTGGCATGACACCACGGTGCAGATGAGCGACTTCAAAAACGAAGGCGTGGTCGCGTCCAGCGCCTGGCCGTACCAGGCGAATGCGTTGAAAGGCGAAAACCAGCCGATCGCTACCGTGTTCCCGAAAGAAGGGGTCACTGGCTGGGCCGATACCACCATGCTGCACGCGCAGGCCAAACACCCGAACTGCGCCTACAAGTGGATGAACTGGTCGCTGACGCCGAAAGTGCAGGGCGATGTCGCCGCCTGGTTTGGTTCATTACCGGTGGTGCCGCAAGGGTGTAAAGCCAGCCCGCTTTTGGGTGACAAAGGCTGTGAAACCAACGGCTACAGCTTCTTTGACAAGATAGCTTTCTGGAAAACGCCGGTTGCTGAAGGGGGCAAATATGTACCTTACAGCCGCTGGACGCAGGATTACATCGCCATTATGGGCGGCCGTTAATCTGCCGGGAGCGAAGCATGACCTATGCCGTTGAGTTTCTGGATGTTTCAAGAAATTATGGTGACATCCGCGCGGTTGACGGTGTAACCATCGCCGTTAACGACGGGGAATTTTTCTCCATGCTGGGGCCGTCCGGCTCCGGCAAAACCACCTGCCTGCGCCTTATCGCCGGGTTTGAGCAACTGAGCGGCGGGGCGATCCGCATTTTTGGCCGCGAGGCGAGCGAACTGCCGCCCTGGCAGCGCGACGTGAATACCGTCTTTCAGGATTATGCGCTGTTCCCGCATATGTCGATCCTCGATAACGTCGCCTACGGGTTGATGGTGAAAGGCGTCGATAAAAAACAGCGCCACGCCCGCGCTCGCGAAGCGCTGGAGAAAGTAGCGCTCGGTTTTGTCCATACCCGCAAACCTTCGCAACTTTCCGGCGGCCAGCGCCAGCGGGTGGCGATTGCCCGCGCGCTGGTTAATGCGCCACGGGTGTTATTGCTTGACGAACCGCTCGGCGCGCTGGATTTGAAACTGCGCGAGCAGATGCAACTGGAGCTGAAAAAGCTGCAACAGGATCTCGGCATCACCTTTATTTTTGTTACCCACGATCAGGGCGAAGCGCTGTCGATGTCCGATCGCGTGGCGGTGTTCAACAACGGCAAAATTGAGCAGATAGATACCCCGCGCGAACTCTATCTGCGCCCGCGAACGCCGTTTGTCGCGGGCTTTGTCGGCACGTCCAATGTGTTTGACGCCGAACTGGCGAGCAAACTCTGCGGCATGAACGGCATCTACTCGTTGCGCCCGGAACATATTCGCCTTAACGCACCGGGGGAAATTGAAGTGAATGCCGTGGTGCAGGCGGTGCAATACCAGGGCGCGGCGACGCGTTTCGAACTGGCGCTGGAACAGGGGGAGAAATTACTCGTCAGCCAGGCGAATCTCTCCGATGCGCTATTGCCAGAAACCCTCGCGCCAGGCCAGCCGGTGCGGGTGTCCTGGTCGCGGGACGCGATGGTGCCGTTACAAGGAGCAGGGTGAAATGAGCCTGAGCGGTTTCTTCTGGCGTAAGCCACTGTTCGGGCTGCTGCTTTTGTTACTCGGCCCGCTGATGTGGTTCGGCATTGTCTACCTGGGTTCGCTGCTGACGCTGTTGTGGCAGGGTTTCTACACCTTCGATGATTTCACCATGTCGGTGACGCCCGATCTGACGCTGGCAAACCTGTATGCACTGTTCAACCCGGCGAATTACGACATCATTCTTCGCACCCTGACAATGGCGATTGCGGTGACGGTGGCGAGTGCCATTCTGGCTTTTCCGATGGCGTGGTATATGGCGCGCTATGCGGTGGGTAAATGGAAGGCTTTCTTTTATATCGCGGTGATGCTGCCAATGTGGGCGAGCTATATCGTCAAAGCCTATGCCTGGACCCTGTTGCTGGCGCGCGATGGCGTCGCCCAGTGGTTTTTAACGCATCTGGGGCTGGAGCCGCTGTTGTCCGCTTTTCTGACCTTACCTGTGGTCGGCGGAAGTACCTTGTCCACTTCCGGGCTGGGGCGTTTTCTGGTGTTCGTCTATATCTGGCTGCCGTTTATGATCCTGCCGGTTCAGGCCGCACTGGAGCGTTTGCCGCCATCGCTGTTACAGGCTTCGGCGGATTTAGGCGCGTATCCACGCCAGACATTCCGTTATGTGGTGTTGCCGCTGGCGATACCGGGTGTGGCGGCGGGGTCGATTTTCACCTTCTCGCTGACGCTGGGGGACTTTATCGTCCCGCAACTGGTTGGCCCGCCGGGCTATTTTATTGGCAACATGGTCTATTCGCAGCAGGGGGCGATTGGCAATATACCGATGGCCGCCGCGTTTACCCTTGTGCCGATGGTGTTGATTGCCCTTTATCTGGCGTTTGTGAAACGCCTGGGAGCGTTCGATGCACTCTGAGCGCGCACCGTTATTACTCAAAATCGCCGCCTGGGGCGGGGTTATCTTTCTGCACTTTCCGCTTTTGATCATCGCTATTTATGCCTTCAACACCGAAGACGCCGCGTTCAGTTTCCCGCCGCAGGGCTTTACGCTGCGCTGGTTTAGCGTGGCGGCGGCGCGAGGCGACATCCTTGATGCCGTGACACTGTCACTGCAAATTGCCGCTCTGGCAACGGTTATCGCCCTGATCCTTGGCACGCTTGCTGCAATGGCGTTATGGCGCAGTGAGTTTTTCGGCAAGAACGCTATTTCGCTGTTGCTGTTATTGCCGATTGCGCTTCCGGGCATTATTACCGGCCTTGCGCTGTTGACCGCGTTCAAAACCGTCAACCTGGAACCCGGTTTTTTCACCATTGTCGTTGGACATGCCACGTTCTGCGTGGTGGTGGTGTTCAACAATGTGATTGCCCGGTTTCGCCGCACCTCATGGAGCCTGGTGGAAGCGTCGATGGATTTGGGCGCCGATGGCTGGCAAACCTTCCGTTATGTGGTGCTGCCGAATCTCGGTTCGGCGCTACTGGCGGGCGGCATGCTGGCGTTTGCGCTTTCGTTTGATGAAATTATTGTCACCACCTTTACCGCAGGTCATGAGCGCACGTTGCCGCTGTGGTTATTAAACCAGCTTGGTCGCCCGCGCGATGTGCCGGTGACCAACGTGGTCGCGCTGCTGGTGATGCTGGTAACGACCATGCCGATTCTGGGTGCCTGGTGGCTGACCCGTGATACCGACAGATAATTAACCTGGAAAAGGACAGAACTATGCAACATCAACTGTTTATCAATGGAGAACTGGTTAACGGCGAGGGCGAGAAACAGGCCGTTTATAACCCGGCCACCGGTGATGTGTTGCTGGAGATAGCCGAAGCCTCTGCCGCGCAGGTGGATGCTGCCGTCAACGCCGCCGATCGCGCCTTTCACGCGTGGGGGCAAACCACACCGAAAGCACGCGCCGAATGCCTGCTGCAACTGGCGCAGGTGATTGAGGATAACGCCGACACCTTTGCGCGGCTGGAGTCGCTCAACTGTGGCAAACCGCTGCACTGCGTACTGAATGATGAAATCCCGGCGGTGGTGGATGTGTTTCGCTTCTTCGCCGGCGCCGCGCGCTGCCTGAACGGGCTGGCGGCTGGCGAGTATCTCGAAGGACATACTTCAATGATCCGCCGCGATCCGCTCGGCGTGGTTGCCTCCATTGCGCCGTGGAACTACCCGCTGATGATGGCAGCGTGGAAACTCGCCCCGGCGCTGGCGGCGGGCAACTGTGTGGTGATCAAACCCTCAGAAATCACGCCGCTCACCGCATTAAAACTGGCGGAGCTGGCGAAAGGTATTTTCCCGGCAGGCGTGCTGAATGTGCTGTTTGGCCGCGGGCAGACCGTCGGCGACCCGTTAACCGGGCATGAAAAGGTGCGCATGGTGTCGCTCACCGGATCGATTGCCACCGGAGAGCACATCATCGGCCATACCGCATCGTCAATTAAACGCACCCATATGGAACTGGGCGGTAAAGCGCCAGTAATTGTTTTTGACGATGCCGATCTCGATGCGGTGGTGGAAGGGGTACGCACATTCGGTTTTTATAATGCCGGGCAGGATTGTACCGCGGCGTGTCGCATTTACGCGCAAAAGGGGATTTATGACGCATTGGTCGAAAAACTCGGTGCCGCCGTGGCAAGCCTGAAGATGGGTGCGCCGGATGTTGAGTCAACCGAGCTTGGCCCGCTCAGTTCCGCCGCGCATCTGGCGCGGGTGGCAAAAGCGGTGGATGAGGCGAAAGCCCTCGGTCATATCAAGGTGGTGACCGGCGGTGTGAAACATAACGGCGCAGGTTATTACTATCAGCCCACATTGCTGGCTGGTGCAAAGCAGGAAGACGCGATTGTGCAGCGCGAAGTCTTTGGCCCGGTGGTGAGCGTCACGGTATTTGACGATGAGCAGCAGGTGCTCGGCTGGGCCAATGATTCGCAATATGGCCTGGCCTCATCGGTCTGGACGCAGGATGTCGGGCGGGCGCACCGCATGAGCGCGCGTTTGCAGTATGGCTGCACCTGGGTGAATACCCATTTCATGCTGGTCAGCGAAATGCCCCACGGCGGGCAGAAACTTTCTGGCTACGGCAAAGATATGTCGTTATACGGGCTGGAAGATTACACCGTGGTACGCCATGTGATGATCAAACATTAAGGCAAATACGCGCCACGGATGGCGGACAAAACCCCATAAAGCATGCGGTAAATCTTATCGTGAATAAGGGGACTATTGTTCCTGACCTAAAACTGATTTAATCATCAACAGCCATTAGCGGCATGGCGAAAATAATATTTTAAAAATACCGCAAACAGAGTTTTACCGGTTGGCCTCTTTCCACTGAATGCTGTCATAGAGCATTCATGGCGGCCGCCGATAATATCTGGCTTTTTAAAAAATCAGGCAGGGGAAAAAAGGCTAATGAGTAAAATCGTGGTCGTGCTAATACCCGGGCGCGCGTCAGCATTTTTGACGGTGGATGACGGCGAAACGTCGGTAACATGGGCGCTGGCAGGGGTTGAAGGCGGGGCGGCGAGCAGGAGCATGCCGATTGAGTCTTACTGGTGCGAAGGCGAAGAGTTCTTTTTTGCCCGCATGGAGAATAACCTGGCTGGCGAGCTTAGCGCTCCGCTGGCGCAGTAAAAAATAAGGGCTCGCAAGGGCCCTTATTTAATTCACCGCTTCAAAAAGATCTCGTTTTCACGTGGCGCCCAGTCTTTCTCTGAAAAATCATAAGTTGGCAGGAACTCATCTTTTACCCCTTGCGAGCGCAGCACGGCACGCACTTCCGCCGGTAAGTTCTCATCACGGAATAATTCCGCCAGTACAAACAGGGTATCGATAAAAGAGAGTTGCTTAACCTCAAAGGGCTTCCAGCCGGTACGTTTAAATATCAAATGATAGAGTGCTTCTTCCCCGGCGAGAGGCACAAAGCTGCTGGCATATTTTTCCCGATGGCGTGCAAGCAGTACTTCCAGAATAAAGATCTGCGCGATGCGCTGCCTGGCAGCCTGGCCCCGCGCGGTATCTGTGGTCATATCGATATGCGTTATGTCGTTGTTTTCACGCACCCGCATTTCAATGGCCTGCCACAGATCGTCATATTTCTGCATAACCTTACCTTGTTTTATCTTATGTCTATCTGGCGAAAAACAATAACAGAGAAGCGCCCGCGTCGCCAAATATAGCGGGGTAGAGTTAAGCGGTTTCGATATTAATAAGCAGGCTTAAGTTAAATCTCACGATAAAAATGATATTGGTGTGCTGATTTGCTTTTAATCAACACTCATTCACTGCATCAATAATAATGTGGAAACTCATACCTACGCAGGATAACAAAATGAAAATGTACGGAATGTTGTGGGGAGTTATTGCCGCTGCCAGCATGTTGATGGCGACAGAAGGGATGGCAAAAACAAAGGCGCTGTCTGATGCACAAGTGAAACAGGAGATTATTTCCGAATCTATTGCTCAGTACCCTGGCACATGCGCATGTCCGTTTAACCAGGCTCGAAATGGCAGTTCATGCGGTAAGCGCAGCGCCTGGAGCCGAGCGGGAGGGTATTCACCCATCTGTTATGCCGATGAGGTCAGCAAAGAGATGATTAAAGCGTGGCGTGAACGTCAGCACTAACATAGACCGCCAAACGCCTGATGGCGCTTTGCTTATCAGGCCTACGGGATCCTCAACCCTTGTAGGCCGGGTAAGGCAAAGCCGCCACCCGGCGTTTTTTACCCACTATCAGCGTGTTAAATCAAATTCCAGCTTCGCAAGATCCCTTCAGAAATTAAATAAACTTGATAAATGTCAACAATAAGAGCATATTGCGCACGTTTTGTTGCTTCTGGGTTAATGCTTGTTATGTCGTTATACCAAAAAATGTTGGTTTTCTACGTTGTCATGGCGCTTATCTGCGCGTTTATCACCTGGTTCTTGTCACACGATCGCAAACGCATCCGCCTGCTGAGCGCCTTTTTAGTCGGCTCAACCTGGCCGATGAGCTTTCCCGTCGCGCTGCTATTTTCTATTTTTTGACGTAAGCCATTGCCTGGCGGTGGTGGTTTCGATTCCCTGTCGGGCATTAAACGTGTCTGCTTTATTCCATGCCACACCGTCAGGGCGGGCAAAGGCGAGGCGATATTTCGCGCCGAGGCCATAAACGGTTTTCGTTATTACCCAAAGCGTGACGGCGCAAACGATAACGCGTTGAAAAATGAGGCAGCATAGTGAATGAATGTTTACCTAAGGACAGGGGCATACCATGGATCTCTACACCAAACTCCTCATTTTCTATGCTGTAATGGCGCTGATCTCCGCTGTCGTTACGTATTTTCTCGCCAAAGACAACCGCAAAATTCGCCTGCTTAGCGCCGTTCTGGTCGGCGCAACATGGCCCATCAGCTTTCCGGTGGCGTTATTGTTTTCACTGTTTTGACCTTGCTCGCAAACCCTCCCCAAAATACTGTATATAATAACAGCATTTCGTAAAGGGAGGTCAGATGGACAGTTTGTATTCACATCACGCGCAGGGCCACGTTCGCTGGCATTCTTTACCGGGTAAAGGCGACCCGGTTGTTTTTATTCATGGCCTGGGCTGCGCCTCATCGTTTGAATACCCACGCGTAGTCACCGATCCGGCTTTTGGCGGCAGACGCGCTATTTTGATTGACTTGCCCGGCAGCGGTTTTAGCGAACGACCCGCGAGTTTCTCCTATCGCACGTCCGATCAGGCAAAGGTGGTGGTTGAGCTTCTCGATCATCTGGGGCTGGATGCATTCTGGCTGTACGGCCACAGCATGGGCGGCAGTATCGCCATAGAAGTCGCTTCGCTTATTGTGCCGCGCATCAAGGGGTTAATCGTTTCTGAACCGAATTTTTTCCCGGGCGGCGGCCAGTACAGCCGCCAGGTTACCAGTATGGATGAAGCGGACTTTGTGACCTGTGGTTACGCCGCGATGCTGGCGCAGGAAGAAACCGCATGGGCCGGAAGCTTACAAAGCAATGCGCCCTGGGCAGTATGGCGGGGAGCGAAAAGCCTTGTTGACGGAATAGATCCCACCTGGATGACGCTGTTTGTCAATCTCCCGCGACCTAAATCACTCATTTTTGGCGAACTGTCACTACCGGATATGGACGCCGAATCTGTCGCGCAGCAGGGCATCGTTCTAAACGTGATTGCGCAAGCCGGGCACTCAATGTCGCTGGAACAGCCTGCGGCACTGGCGCAGGCGATTGGGGCGTTTATTGCACAGCATGAATAATTACTTCATCGATTAAGTCTTGTAGTTTATGACTGGCAAAGGAAGGCCAAATGTATTCGAACATTATTATCCTGGACAAAATGCATGCTGATCGGTTTCTCGCACTTACGTTAGACAATGCGTTAACCGGGGTCAGAGATGAAATGCTGGAACAGGCGAAAAATATTCAAGCTGGTGCCGCGAGGCTTGCGTTTTACGTAAGTTGTTTTACGACAAACTATCAAGATGTATGCGAAAAACAGAAGGCCGAAGATGTTCGATTTATGAGAGCTATAGTCAAACTGATCGGTAAGTCGAATGTCATTGAGCAGATGGTGCGGATTTACGTAGATCTATTGTTAAAGAATCTTACTCCTGAACGTATCCAGCGGATCAATAGAGAATTATTCAAACATGGGGCTACTTTTGCTTCCGGGTCAGTGACAAACCAGACCTTAGGAGGCGCGATCGTTGCGGCAGTCTGTTACTCCTTTAGCCTGAGCGTATCTATAGAGCGTGCGTTGTTACGATATAGCACGAGGGCCGTTATAATGACAGGTTTGTACAGCTATATACAGGATGCAGCTGATGCGGCTGGCCGACTCAAACAACAAAATGGCATTTACTATTACACGCTTTACGCTGAGACACTGGAAATGCTCTATTTTCTTATCGAGCCAATCATCAGCAGAAATTCAACGCTCAATCGGTTACCTTCGTCGGATGCCGAAATTACAGAAGCTATCATGCGAATAATTCGATGAAAGATTTTTTAAAGAGGTGGGTACGCTGGCAGCTTCACTATTTCATCAGCGTTATCGTATGCGTGCTGTTGGTCGTGGGGTTTGGCGCTCTGGCCGGTACGTTCTGGCCAACATATGCATGGGGCACGACGGCAATATTTACGCTCGTCATCATTGGTATTTCAGCGTGGCTGGGATAGTTTTCGAAAGCGAGCCAACGTGGAAGCGAAGCCAGCGTGTTGTCGCAAATATAAAGCCTGATTAAAAATCAGGCTTTATTGATGCATTTCTTACGGCAACAGCGCCTTCAGTTTTTCACGCGCGGCGGGGCTGACATCCAGCGGGTGGCGGTAGCCAATGTTTTCGATCGCCCGGTGATACAGCGCCACCAGCCAGTCGTAGACATAGCGGGTTGCGGCATGCACTGGCTGCTCGTTCAAACGGGTGAGGCGGGTTGTGCCCGTATCAACTGCGTCGGTGGCAAAAATGGTGCTGTTTTTCTGCACGCGGCTTGCCGGGCGGCTTTCTGGTGGCACGCCGGCAAAACCAAGCCAGGCGACAAAATTACCGATCGCCGCATGTAACTGGGCAGCGCAGGCGGTATCGCGCTGCATAATCGTCTGCAACTGCTCGGGCAGGTTCAGACGATAACTGCTGACAATCACGATCTCCGCCATCTGGCGCAGGGCGGTTGGGCTAAGGCCTAAACGCGCGGCGTTATCGTCGTTGCGGCTCCACTGGCGAACATGATTAACCCACAGCGCATGCGCCTGCTGTCCGACATCTTTCGCCACCGTCTGCGGTTCCGCGCTTTCGGCTGACTCAGCAAACAGATCGATCGCTTCATTAAACAGGCCGCTGACTTTCTCTTCCCGCGGCTGTTGCACCTTCCAGAGATTGTCGAACTGCTGCATATCCGGCATTAACCCTTCCAGCAGCTCGCCGTGCCGTGATGCGTGCCCCTGCAACTCACGCACCACAGATTCCGCACGGGTGCGCTGCGCTGCGGCATCCTGTTCCGCCGTAACAACCCAGGCTTGCAGCAAATCGCGCAGGGCGTGTTGATGGCGTTCGCTCAACGCCTGCAAACGTTGCTGACGCAGACCCGGCGTCGTCGCTTGTGCCAGCCACTCCAGCAAACGTTGCAGACTGCTGGCATCCAGCGCCTGTAACGTACCCCAGCGTTGACCCGGTTTGCCGATCAGGTGCTGCACGGTTTCATCCAGGTTTTGCGCCAGCGTAAAGCGCGCATCCTGCGGCGTAATGGCCCAGACCAGGCCCGGCAGCGCGGTTTCCTGGCCGGATTGCGTCTCTTTAACCCAATTCAGTAACGCCCGCGCCGTTGCCGCCGTTTCCGTACGCGTCAGCGTGGCGTTGCAAATCATCAGCACATCAGGTTGTAAACGCTGGCGATAGTTTTCCAGCAGCCAGTGGCATTTGCTGCGCCACAGCGGCTGACCATCCTGTGAGCCAGGTACGGGGATATCGAGAAAATCGACCGCCGATAACAGGCTGTTTTCCAGCGGCAGCACCAGTTCTCGGGTGATCAGGGCAAGGGTCGCGAGCGGAATGCTGACCGCATTCTGCAACTGCTCATTCGACCAGGGATGCACCACCACTTCATCCTGAATCAGTTCCTCTTCGCCAGCCGCTGGGGTTAAAAAACCGTCCGTCGGCAGCGCAAAGGTATCCACCAGGATACTGAGCGGCGCAGCAAGTTCAGCGGCGTTACCGGTCTGGTGCAACGTATGCGCCAGCGCCAACCACTGTTGTGTCAGCTCCTGTTGTTCACCCCACAACAGCGACCACGCGCTGGCGCGGGCGCTGAGATCCAGCGACGGTAGCAGGCTGGCAAACTGATACCACAACGCATCATCCATCTGTTGTTGCGACGAGGGCACAACAGAGCGCCAGAAGCGGGCGATAGCTCCAATCTCCTGCGCCGTAATGCCCGGCACCGCATTGGGCTGGCGCAGCGCGCGCCATTTGGCGACGCGATCTTCAATCACCGCTTTATCAACGCCACGCAAATCCGGCTGCTGATGCGCATGAGCGATGAAAATTTGCACCAGTTCCGCTTCGCTGATAATGCGCAGGCAGAGCGGGAAACCGTCGTCCATCGGCGAAACATGCTGGCTGAAACGCAACGCCATGCTGGTCAGCGCGTGGCCGGGGTTGATATGGGTAAAGTAATCCAGCGTTTTATCGCCCGGGCGCACATGCAGCCGCCCGTTACCGCTGCCGCACAGCGCGGCGAGCAAGTGGGCTTTTGCCGCTTGCGAATGACCATACAACCCAACGGTGCAGGGCGCGTCAAACGCGTCAGCCAGTGCCTGTTCTTGTGCAGCGGCAGTCGTCAGGCGCGCCAGCAGCGCGTCGGCATCATCATCCAGCAGCGGCGATTGTTGGCGGTTTTCGTTAATCCATGCCGTCAGTGCCTGGGTGGTTTTTACGCTTGCACTCATTTCAGGTACACACTCCCGCTGTCGATCCAGTAATGGCTCCCGCTATGACGGCGGTCGGCCAGCGTATTCAGTTTAAAGGTTAACGCATCGGCGGCGACCGGCGTGCCATCCTGTAACCAGGCTTCACTCAGGCTGAAGGACTCCGGCCCGAGATGTTTATTGCCGCCGCTAAATTGCAGACGCACATTCAACACGCCGTCCCCGGCGATGGTTTTGGCCAGCTCCTGCGAGTTGATGCTCAGCGTATAGAGCGGCGTCGCAGGCCAGCGGGCATTCGCCAGTTGGCGAAAACCGAGCGTCACATTCCCGCGCAGGGGGAAGTGTAACCGCGCATCCAGCTTCGCGCCGGGATTATCAAGATCGATATCGTGATACCAGATGTTCTCATCGCGCAGCGTATTAACCACATTATCCAGCACACCGAGATAGCGCACGGTGGAGTAAGCGCCAATATCTGCCGCTTTGAAATTAAAGCGTGGCAGACGCAGATCCAGCGCCAGGCTGCACAGCATCGCGCCGACGGCGGCGGTCGATTTCGGGTTGCCAATTTTGCCCTGCTGGCTAAACGGATACCACTCATGAACGCGGTATTTATCCAGCCAGACCATACGGTTAACCGGCACCGGTTGCAGGTGGCGAATTAACGCCTGCACGCCTGGCAAACAACCGGGTCGTCCGGTAATTAACAGCACGTCGCAGCAGTAGTGGCTGATGGCTTCGCACACCGCGTGCAGCGGGGCGGTGAGGGTAAATTGCCCGGCCAGCATCGCGTCCTGTAATTCGCGAAAATTGATTTGCAGCGGCACCGCCAGCACATCGAACTCCGCCGAACCGGCGGGCAGTGCATGATCGATCGCCTGTTTCAGGTAGTTCATCACATTGCGCGTCGGTTGCTGCTTGAGCAACTCACCGAACGTGGCATACAGCCCGGCTAACGGATCGTTAATGTCGCTCTCTTCCCAGGCCGCCAGAATCGCATGGCCGACGGGCATAAACAGTTGCAGGGTGGTTTGCTGGCGCAGCACCGCCTGGGTATCAATGCGACCGGAATCGCCAAACAGCGTTGCCATGATCGCCGCGGCATCGGTAATGCCCGCTTTTTGCATCTGCGTTTGCAGCGCCGGCAGCACGCAGCGCTGAATCACGTCTAACAGAACGTCGTCACCCGCCACTTTAAAGCCTTCGCGGAACAGCAGTTGCGGCGTTATTTTGACATTGCTGCCAGTACCATCATCTAACTGATAATGGGTGATCGCCATATCGGTCGTGCCACCGCCGATATCAATTGACGCGACGCGCAGGGAGCGGCCTGGCACCGCATCGGGCGCTTCCGGGCGATCCGGGCGGGCGAGGGAGGCGAAGAAGGTTTCGGTCTGCCCGGCAAAGCGGGAGATCGCTTCGTTATACAGCCACACTAACTGGCCGCAGCTTGCTTCGTCCCACTCCATCTGAATGTGCGGAACCGGCACCACGCTTTTTTCCTGCTGTTTGCGGTTGGCAAAATCTTCATCCTGCGGATGCCAGCCCATCGCTTTCCACACCAGCGCGATAGCTTCAAACATGCGGCGGCGGAAAATCTCGCGCTCCTGTTTCGGCATCGCCGATGGCAGGGTCAAAATAATAGTGCGTAACTGACGCGGCGACGCCGGGAAGCCTAAACGCAGGCGCGTGGCGACGCTGTTGATCTGCCCGAGCGCCTGCGATAACAATTCGCACAGCATATGCGTCATCAGTGTGCTGCGGCTGTACTGCGGTGAGAAAACCGGCAAACGTTCGTCGAGCGGCAGGCTGTAGAGCGGCTGACCTTCGTCGTTCATCAGGTTCATCAGCGGGAAAGCGGTCGCCAGCGGTTCACGCTGGGTTTTGTTGTTCATCTGGCTAAAGCGCCAGTCCTGCAATACCGGCGTTTCATCCCACAAATAACGGCGCGGGCTGGAAATCCCGCTGTTGCCTTCGGTGCCGACGCGCTGCATCGCCAGTTTGCGGGCTTCATCGCCCACACGCACGATAGACGGCCAGACAAACGCATCTTCACGCCCGCTCTCGACGGAAAAATGCTGCTTGCCGAAACGCGCTTCTGAAAACTCAAGGCGGCTGGTAAACAGCGGCTCATTGAGGAATTGCGGTTCGCTGAGCGAGCGCACCTGCAACTCTGCGGTCTGGCGCAGACCATCGTTCGCATCGCCGTGATCTTCAATGATCACGCCGCAGGTGTGCGTATTACCGACATCCAGAATCAGATCAACGGGGATCGCCGGAGTGCTCAGCGTATGAGTGACAATTTTCACTTCCGGTATCTGCAACTGCATACCAAGCAGCGACATCAGGTTCAGCCAGTGCGCCTGATACTCAAACCCACGCAGCGACTGGTTGATGTCGCGCTCGCTGCGGCTTTCATGTTGCGTGATGTAGTGCAAAAACGCTTCGCGCAGCCAGCCGTCAACCCAGGTTTGATCGAGAAAATCCGCCACTTCGTCATCGCGCCAGGCCAGCGAAAAACGGGTGCCGTTAAGAATATCGTTCTCCAGCGGCGCAAGGGCTGCCGGGGAGTTATCGTTGATTTGGCTGTCGAGCGCCAGTGCAACACGGTGTGTGTTTCCGGCGCTGTCCGGCTCGGGCAGTTTGCGGATTTGCACCCGCGCCCAGTTATCCGGCCCTTCCACAAAGGTGCGCGGCGGGTTAAAGCGCAGAAAGGGAACAGGCAACCAGACGCCGTCTAAAATCGACAAGGAGTATTGCAGCGAATGCGTGCTTTCCGGTTTCACCACTTCCGGCTGTCCGCCTTCGCGGTTGGGCAGGGTGTAGCGCTCGTTCACCAGGTCAAAGTCGAGCCGCAGGAGCGGGCCATTGGCGGTTTTACGCACAAAACGGCCGCTGTTGGCCGAATCCTGCGGCGTCAGGCCAAAATCAAGAAACTGCACGCCGCTATTGGCAATCAGCGTGACGCTTTGTTTGTAGTCGCAAAGATTAACCAACATAAATCAATCACCTGTCTTTCTGAACGTCACCGGAACGGTGGTCTTAGCGTCAAAACGCGCGCTGCATTCCGCCACGTCATTGGTGCCTGCTTTACAGGCGATGTCCGGCATTGGGTAGTGTGAACCGTCGCTGCAACGCGCGTTGCCACGGCTCTTAATCAGCAGCTCGCCGGTATCATGCAGGCCGGAGAAGAGATCGACGCGGCAGGTGACGTTTTTGCCCATCACAATCCGTGCGCTGCCTTTATTGTTCTGGATCTGATAACGCACGCTCGGCGCTTTACCGGTGACCGGATCTTTCACTTCCATCGCCACACGCCAGCTGCCATTGAGGAATTTGGTGGAGCCCATTTTCACCTGTCCGGCATCCATCACCATCGCCCCTTTGGGGATCGGGATGATAATAACCGGCTCATTCTCTACCGGTTTCTCTTCCGGCACTTCCACAACTGGCGGAACGACTGCCGCCTGATGCAGCGGTAAGTTGGCCGCAAGCTGCGGAATAGGTTCTGCCTTAATCGGTTGCGGGGCGATAGCGACCGGTTTTGGCGGCGCGGCGACCGGCGCGGGAGCAGAGGTTTGTTGTTGCTGTTTGAGCGCCAGCGGCACGGCAATCGCAGCGGCGACCGCCGCCGCAACCGGCAACAGCCACAGCACGGTGCGGCGGCGTTTTTTCGGCACGGGTGCAAAGGTCGGTTCCGGGGTTGGCGCGGGTTCTGGCTCGGCATCCTGTACGGCCTGATAGACCGGGGCAACATTCACCGGCTGCGGTTTTGCCTGGGGCGGTGGGGTAAATAGTGGCGCATCCGCCTGGCTGAACGTTACCTCTGCCGCCGGTTCTTCTTCGGGCTCTGGCTCAGGCTCCGGTTCCGGCTCGATAATAATTTCCGGGATTTCAGGTTCCGGTTCGTGCAGGCATTCGAGCACATTTTCCCGGGCGCTTTCGTTAAGATTCACGAAGCCCCAGAAGGTGATGACCGGTTTGCCATCAACGAGGAAAACATGGTTTTCACCGGGGAATTGCAGCGCTTTTTCCAGCAAGGAGCCAAACAGTTGCTGCGCTGTTTTCGGCGATTGCAGGCATTTACGGCTCAGCGCGGCCGCGCTGTCCAGCGTGCTTTCAAGGTAACGCAGCGCCCGGGCGCGCTCGTCGGGATCTGCCGCTTTCCAGGAGACGGACCGGCCATCGATAGGCGAATACCAGTCGACGCGATCGCCTTCATCATTGACCTGCGGTATTGCCAGGCAATCGACTAACGCCTGCTGTTTACGCAGACGCAGTGCTTCACGAATTTGCAATGCCGAATCGAATACGGCCTGACCGCCGCCGCCAACGGCCTGGAAATCATCCAGATCGCCGCTACGCAAGAGTGTTTTTGCCACGTTTTCATCCCATAGACTTCTTCACGCGTCTACTATACGCGTTCCCGGCACCAGCAAAAGGCGGAGGAAAGCGCAAAACCTTTGAATTCTCGACGCATTGATAGCGTCGAACTGGCTTGACGGCAGAAAATTTACCTAAGAAAAATTTTCTTTTTAAGCATGGTGGATATTTCAGCAAAAACAACCGCTTTAGAATAACTTGATAGTCAATCGTTATTTGCCAGTTTGCTTCTGCTGTGCTGAGATTAATGCTCCATATAAAAAAGAAGGCTCCTGCAAATGTCTACAGGGAAAACGCTGCTCGCCCTCGCGCTGAGCACACTGTTACCGGCAAGTGCTGCCTGGGCGGCATCCAACGATACAATTATCTACTGCTCCGAAGCGTCTCCGGAATCTTTTAACCCGCAAATTGCCAGCTCCGGGCCGACTTTTGTCGCCAGCTCGCAGGTGCTGTATAACCGCCTGGTGACCTTTGATCCGGTGAAAAACACGCCCATTCCGTCGCTGGCGACAGAGTGGAAAGTCTCTGACGATGGCAAAACCTGGACCTTTACGCTGCGCCAGGGCGTGAAATTTAACAGCAATAAGTACTTCAAGCCGACGCGTGATTTTAACGCCGATGACGTTATCTTCTCCGTGATGCGGCAGATGGATGCGAAACATCCGTACCATAACGTTTCGCAAGGAAACTACGAATATTTCACCGATGTCGGCCTCGATAAGCTGATAAAAGCGGTGAAAAAAGTCGATGATAACCACGTTCAGTTTGTGCTGAATGAGCCGAACGCCGCATTTCTTGCCGACTGGGGGATGGATTTCGCCTCGATTCTGTCGGCGGAATATGCCGATGCAATGCTGAAAAAAGGCACCCCGGAAAACGTCGATAACTGGCCAATCGGTACCGGCCCGTATGCCTTGCAACAGTACAAAACCGACGCGCAGATCCGCTATCTCGCCAACCCCAATTACTGGGATGGCCCGGTGCCGACCAAACACCTGATCTTCTCCATCACCCCGGATGTGCAGACCCGTCTGGCGAAACTGCAAACCAACGAGTGCCAGATTGTTCCCGCTCCGGCGCCGGTGCAGTTTGATCAGATCAAAAAGAACAAAGAGTTAACCCTGCACACGATAGATGCGCTGAACGTCGGCTATCTGGCGTTTAATACCGGGAAAAAACCGTTTGATAACGTGCTGGTGCGCCAGGCGCTGAACTATGCAACCGACAAACAAGCTATCGTCAACGCCGTATTCCTTGGCTCCGGCACGGTGGCAAAATCGCCGCTGCCGCCGAATATGCTCGGCTTTAATAAAGATCTGAAGGATTACGGCTACGATCCGCAAAAAGCCAAAGCGCTGCTGAAACAGGCCGGGCTGGATAAGGGCTTTGAAGCGACGCTGTGGTCAATGCCGGTACAGCGCCCGTATAACCCGAACTCCAGGCGCATTGCCGAGATGATCCAGAGCGACTGGGCGAAAGTGGGCGTCAAAGCGAAAATTGTCTCTTACGAGTGGGGTGAATACCTCGCCGGGATGCGCAAAGGCGAACACGATACCGCGCTGTTTGGCTGGATGTCCGATAACGGCGACCCGGACAACTTCGCCGATACGCTGCTGGGCTGTAATAGCGTGAAAAGCGGCGCCAACGCTGCCCGCTGGTGCGATAAGGGTTATGATGCGCTGGTGCAAAAAGCAAAACGGGTTAGCGATCCGACAGAGCGCGCCAAACTTTACGGCCAGGCGCAGGAGATCTTCTACCAACAGGCTCCGTGGATTGCACTGGCAAACGGGAAAACCTTCTACGCGACGCGCAGCAACGTCAGCGGTTATACCGTTAGCCTGATGGGCAGTGATTTTTCAAAAGTGAAGCTGAATTAACGGAGGGAATATGTCACATCTGGATGAGGTTATCGCCCGCGTCGATGAAACAATCGGGCAGGGCGTGATTGCCGGGATGAACGAATTGCTGATTGCGCTCAGCGACGACGCGCAGCTTAGCCGCGAAGAGCGTTATGCCCAGCAACAGCGCCTGCGAAACGCCATTGCGCACCATGGTCGGCAGTATAAAGAAGACATGGAAGCGCGACGCGATCAACTCACCAAAGGTGGCACGATCCTCTGAACCTGACGGGCCGCAAGGCCCGTTTTTTTACGCCTCATAACTGCCGTCTGGCGACCAGCCAGGCACCAATCACCAGTAACACCGCGCCGCACACCGGGCCAATCAACGCCCGCAGCGCGACGCCGTTACTTCTCACCACATCCATTGCCAGCCCACCAATAAGCTGGCTTGCCACCAGCACCGCAATCGTGGTTGCCGCGCCGACATATTGATAACCACTAATGCTGGCGAAGACGAAAAAAGAGCCCAGCAAACCGGGGATCAGCGTCCACCATTTCACCGTGCTGAATAATTCATGAAAACCTGCCGTGCCGTTCTTTATCAGCAAAATCGTCACAAACAGCACAATGCCGACCAGCGAATTAAGCAGCATGGCAATCAGTATCGTCGAAGCAGATTGCGTGATGCGCACCATTAATGTGTTTTGCACCACCAGGCCAATACCGGCGGCAATAAGAAAGGCGAGGGTCAGTGACTGGTTCATTCAATGGCGTCCGGATCGGTGCGGTTATCAAGCTGCAACTGCATAAAGGTGAGATCCAGCCAGCGGCCAAATTTGGTGCCGACCTGCGGCATTTGCCCGGTAATGGTGAAACCGAGTTTATGGTGCAGATGGATAGAGCCGTGGTTTTGCGCTTCAATCCCCGCCACCATCACATGTTTACCAATGCGCTTTGCTTCGTCGATTAAGCGTTCCATCAGCGCCAGGCCGAGACCTTTACCCTGATGTTCCGGGTGAACATAAACCGAATGTTCGACAGTATGGCGAAAACCGTCAAACGCGCGCCAGTCACCAAATGAGGCATAGCCGGTGACAACACCATTTTCTTCGCTCACTATCACCGGGTAGCCGAGCAGGGCGCGCGCCTCAAACCACGCGATACGGTTATCAACATCCACCGTTTGATCATTCCAGATAGCCGCCGTATTCACGACCGCGTGGTTATAGATAGCGGCAATTGCCGCGCAGTCCACTTTCCCGGCGTAACGAATATTCATGGTTGAACCCCAAATTTGTACACTATAGTATTACGTAATGAATACTATCTCAGACAATATAAATCAACGGATCAGTGCACGAATTCGTGTCGAACGGGAATCCCGCGGCTGGTCGCTCAGCGATCTGGCGGAGCGCGCCGGGGTGTCGCGTGCGATGATCCACAAAATCGAGCGTGCAGAGAGCAGCCCGACGGCAACGCTGCTGGCGCGGCTTTCCGGCGCATTTGGCATCAGTATGTCGACGCTTATCGCGCGGGCAGAAATGCAGGAAGGCAAATTGCTGCGTTACGCCGATCAGCCCGTGTGGCGCGATCCGCAAAGCCACTATTTACGCCGCCACGTTTCACCGCGCAGCGACTTGCCGATTGATCTGGTGCAAATCGACTTACCGCCGGGCAGCGATATTCCCATGCCGGCTTCTTCTTACGCGCTGGCGCGCCAGTTAATCTGGCTTCAGGAAGGGGAACTGGTCTTTGTCGAAGGGGATACCCGCCACAATATGCACGCCGGGGATTGCCTTGAACTGGGGCCGCCGAACGATTGCCGCTTTATCAATGAAAGCCGCCAACCTTGCCGCTACCTGGTGGTGAGGCTCAATCATTCGACGCCCTGATCTCAACGCGCGCCTGGCGTTCAGCGACTACTATCAATAGTCAGTCCAACAATGCACAGGAGAGCATAATGAACCAACATTCTCACCGTAACCGCCGCTGGGTGCTGGCTTCCCGGCCGCATGGCGCGCCGGTTGTTGACAATTTCCGTCTGGAAGAAGATGAGATCGCATCCCCCGGCGAAGGGCAAGTGCTGCTGCGCACGGTTTACCTTTCGCTTGACCCCTATATGCGCGGGCGCATGAGCGATGCGCCATCTTATTCGCCGCCGGTAAAAATTGGCGAAGTGATGTGCGGCGGTACGGTAAGCCGGGTGGTGAAATCGCAGCATCCCGATTTTGCCGAAGGGGATTGGGTGCTGAGCAGCAACGGCTGGCAGGATTACGACATCTCCGGCGGCGATGGGCTGGTGAAGCTCGATAAAAATATCCCGCATCCTTCCTGGGCGCTGGGTGTTCTCGGTATGCCCGGTTTTACCGCCTATATGGGTTTGCTGGATATCGGCCAGCCGAAAGAGGGCGAGACATTGGTCGTGGCCGCTGCGACCGGACCGGTCGGTGCAACGGTCGGGCAGATTGGCAAAATCAAGGGTTGCCGGGTAATAGGCGTTGCGGGTGGCAGCGAGAAGTGCCGCCATGCGGTGGACGCACTCGGTTTTGATCTCTGCCTTGATCATCATGCCGATGATTTTAGTGAGCAACTGGCGGCTGCCTGCCCGCAGGGCATCGATATTTATTATGAAAATGTCGGTGGCAAAGTATTCGATGCGGTTCTGCCGTTATTAAATACCTCGGCGCGAATTCCGCTTTGTGGACTGGTGAGTGGTTATAACTCAACCGAACTTCCTGACGGACCCGATCGTATTCCTTTATTAATGGCGACGCTTTTGAAAAAAAGAATACGCTTGCAGGGGTTTATTATCATGCAGGATTACGGTCATAGGATTCACGAATTTCAACAGCAAATGGGAAAATGGATTCAGCAAGACCTTATTCACTACCGCGAGCAGATAACCGAAGGGCTGGAAAATGCACCACAGGCATTTATTGGCTTACTTGAAGGGAAAAATTTCGGTAAAGTCGTGGTGCAAGTCGGGCCACAGAAATAAATTAAGGATGGCGGAAAAAACCGCCATCTGAAATTGTGCAAATTTTTGAAAAACGGCTTTAATTAGATATGCATAAGGAACCCATGTCCTTGTGAAAGTGGTTCCTGGTGGCCGTGTATAATAAATAACTCATTGTTCTATCTTTACGCAATAATCCAATACCAGGCATGTACTTATATAATATATCTTTTAGTCATACTCATTACAGGCACGCCACCAGGCTGAAATAATAAAGAATTGAAACAGGATGCAAACATGCTTGATTTGGAAAAAGCGCAACGGACCAGTTTGACCATGCAAGTGGAGGCGAGTCTGAAAAGTGCGCTTATTATTGGAGCGCTTAGACCTGGCGCACGGCTAATCACGAAAGAAATCGCCGATCAATTAGGTACCAGCATTACGCCGGTACGCGAAGCGTTACTGCGGTTAGTCTCCGCAGGCGCGCTGCACGCCACACCGGCGCAGGCTTTTTTAGTTCCGGAGGTCAGCGAAGAACGTTATAACGAAATCAATCAGATACGTAAAAACCTTGAAGGCATGGCCGCCCGGGCTGCCAGCCAGAATATGACAAAAGATGCCATCCATGAGCTGCGGATCTTCGCGGCGAATGTTGATGAAGCAATGAAAAGCGGCAACACGGAACAAGCCTTACAAGCGAATCGTGTGTTTCGCTTTAGCGTTTATGGCCATGCCGGTATGCCGACGCTCACCGCCTTAATCGAGCAGTTATGGGTACGTATAGGCCCTTGTTATAATTATCTTTACCCTAAATCTGAGCATTTGATGCGCGTTCAACATTACAGCGATTTAATAGCCGCTCTTGAAGAGGGAGATGCTTTTGCCAGTGAACGGGCAGTGTGGCGCGCTATTGATGAGGGCGCAAACATCGTCCATAAGCAATTCTTTCGATAAGTGATAATTCCTTAATTCAATCATTCCATGAAACTTATTGGTGCTCCCCGGCGAAAATTTGCGAATGGGGCGCATCAATATCACATTTCTGACCGATAACACCCCGCCAGGCTGAAACCCCTGCATTCCTTGCCGATAACTTTTTTGTGCGCAGTCAGGCGCTAACATTGGATGTCCAGCAAGGGGTCAGAAATGTCATTTAGCCAGCGGTTAAGCAATATAAAAATTAGTCGAAAGCTGTCGGTCGGATTTGGTTTAGTTCTGTTTCTGGTTGCGATTGCTACCATTCTCAGCGTGTTGCGGTTTAAAGAAATCCGCGACGTCTATGTAAAAACCAACCTGATGTACAACATCAATATTGAAGTCTTTCAGGCCAAAATTAACCGCCTGAAATATTTCTATGGCGATGATAAATCAGGCCAGGTAATGGCCAACTATGTGCATCACGCCTCCGAACTGACCGCCAGCGCGGATAGCCTCTCCTGGTCGGATAACGAGCGCAAAATTATCAGCGAAGTTGCCGGGCATCTGGACAACTTCCAGGCCAGTATCGGCGAGATGCAAAAAGCGACCGGCTCTCTGCAAACGGTACGTGCCGCACTGGATAAGCTCAGCACTGAAGATCTCTCGGCCCGTTACACCACGCTTGTACGCACACCGGTGGCCGATCCAGGCCTGATGACGCAGGTTTACGAACAATTGTTCGCCATTAGCGCCGTGCGCGATGCCGCACTGGTGGTGCGTTACAGCCCGGGAAAAGAGTCGCGCGATCTGCTGGACAGCCGTTTTAGTCAGACGGAAAAAAGCGTGCAGGCGCTGGCAAGCCAGTTGCCAGGCGAACTGCAATCACCGCTGCAATCGTTATGGGATGAAACGGTGAAGTACCGCGATCTGTCACTCAATTATCTTGCTGCGTTTCAGGCCTTGAAAGTGGCAGAAGATAAGGTCAAAGTCGGCGGCGACAACAGCAGCGCGTCATTAAGAGAGATCATTGCGCTGGTGAAAGCGAAAAACGATGAACTGGCCTACACCTCAAGCACCATCGCCTCGATTATCGGCGTGATTGCCATTCTGCTTGGCATGCTGGTCTCCTGGTGGGTGATCCGCCAGATTACCCGTCCGGTGGATCGCAACCTGGCGCTGGCTGAACGCATTGCCAGCGGTGATTTAAGCTCGCATATCCGCGCACAAAGCACCGATGAACTGGGGCAGTTAACGGGCGCAATGGGGCGGATGAACGACACCCTGCGCGATATGATTTACGAGGTGCGCAACAGCGTGACGCAGGTTTCCCGCGCGGCCACCGAAATCGCCGAAGGCAATACCGATCTCTCTTCACGTACCGAACAGCAGGCCGCCGCCGTGGTGGAAACCGCCGCCAGTATGGAAGAGTTGACCGCGACGGTGAAAAACAATGCCGATAACGCGCGCAACGCCAGCAGCCTGGCGGCACAGGCCTCGCAAACCGCCAGCCAGGGCGGCACCGTGATGCGTGAAGTCGTTAATACGATGGGCGATATTCACAGTAGCTCAAATAAAATTGCCGACATCACGGCGGTGATTAACAGCATCGCGTTCCAGACCAATATTCTGGCGCTGAACGCGGCGGTAGAAGCGGCGCGTGCCGGTGAACAGGGGCGCGGGTTTGCCGTGGTCGCCAGTGAAGTGCGTAGCCTGTCGCAGCGCAGCTCGCAGGCGGCAAAAGATATTGAGCAGTTGATCAGCGAGTCTGTTTCACGCATTAACGTCGGCAGCGAACTGGTGGCTAAAGCCGGGGAAACCATGGATCAGGTGGTGCAGTCGGTCACGCGCGTAAACGATATCATGGGCGAAATTTCGTCAGCATCGGAAGAGCAGAGCCGTGGTATTGAGCAGATTGCCCGCGCGGTCGGCGAACTGGACAGTACCACGCAACAGAACGCCTCGCTGGTCAGCGAATCATCAACGGCGGCGGGTTCACTGGAAGAGCAGGCGCGCCTGCTGGAAGAACTGGTAGCGACTTTCCGCCTGGATCAGGGCGAGGCAAAACCGGCCCCGGTGACGGGCGGTAAAACACCGATCCAGCCGCTGACAACAGCGAAAACACCCGCCCGGGAAAACGCGGAAAGTGAAGAGAGCTGGACTACTTTCTAAGCGCATCCGCAGTGTTAAAGAAAACCGCCTGGCTATGCAGGCGGTTGCTTTTATTACTCGAACTGATAAGCGACGGACAACCCGACGCCGTAGTTACGCCCCGGAGCCGGTTCGTAGTAACGGCCATTGGATTCGTTCACGATCACCGAGCCGACGTATTTGCGATCAAACAGGTTATCGACGCGGCCAAAGAGATCCATCATCCAGTTGCCGTAGTTGAACTTGTAGCCGGTGTTAAGACCGGTAACGGTATAAGAGGGCGCTTTGGCGCTGTTTTCGTCGTCCGCCATAATGTCGCTCATATAACGCACATCCGCCCCGGCATACCAGCCCTGTTCCGGGATCCAACCCAGTGAGGCGAAGCCCATATTGCGTGCAATGCCCGGAATGCGGTTCCCGTTACAGTCGCTGTCGTTACACACGTCGCTGCGATAGGTGGCATCCAGGTAAGTCCATGATGCTTTCGCCCGCCAGTTACCGGCGAACTGCTGATCCAGTGACACTTCCGCCCCCTGGCGGCGGGTTTTACCGGCGTTTTTATAGGTGGTGCGACCGCCGCTGCTGGTATCGGTCACAATCTCGTCGCTGGTTTCAGTGCGAAACAGCGCCGCCGTCAGCAAGCCGTTACCCATGCGCGTTTTGCTGCCGATTTCGACCGTATCGTTGGTGGAGGGTTTCAGGGCGAAGTTCAGCCCGCTTTGCCCGTCGGCACGATAAGAGAGTTCATTGATGGTCGGCGTTTCGAAACCGCGCCCGGCGGCGGCATACACATTCCACGCCGGGGTCACCGCATATTTCAGCGAGGCCGCCGGTAACCATTTGTGGTAATTCGCATCACCGCTGTCATCGCCATTTCCTGCTGTCACATAGTGGTCGTTGGAATCAAACCATACAGAGCTGTAGCGCACGCCCGCATCGAGCGACAGTTTGTCGGTCAGTTGCCAGGCCGTTTGCAGATAGGGATCGACGTTCCACATCAGGTTGCGTTCGTTACGGCGCAAACTGCCTTTCTGGCCGTATTCCGGCGTCGTGCCGTTCATAACGAAGTTTTCATAGCCTTTGCGAGCTTCGTTCATGTTTTCGTAGTTCAGGCCGCCGGTAAACGTCACTGGCACGCCCAGTTCGCCACGGTGCGTCCATCGCGTATCGATGCCCTGATAATGGCGGGTTAAATCAATCACGCCGCCGGCATGGGACGGATTAAGCTGCGGCGCGCGCGGAATGGACTGATACTGCGTGGTTTCGCGCTCCCCGGCGTACATCATCACGCTGAGATCGTCCTGATCGCTGAGCTGGCGCTCATAGCGCAATCCGGCCTGAGTTTGTTTGATGGTTTTGCGCGTGTGGTACTGCTCAGCGCGCGGCGACTGGCGCGGGTTGTCCTGCCATTCCGACCGGGTTAAACCGCCCGCGTCGTCAGCTTTAATATCGACACTGTTAAAAATCAGGCTCAGTTTGCTGACATCATCAATGCGCACGCCCAGTTTGGCATTCGCCAGGTTTTTGCGCGCGCCGCTGCGATCGCGATAACCGTGGGTAACAAAACGGGTAGAAGAGGCGGTGTAATCGACATCGCCCGCGTGCGTGCCGTCGCCCATTGCGCCAGTCGCCTTCAGGCCGTAACGCCAGCTACCGAAACTGCCGTAATAACTGCTCGCTTCAACCGTTGCTGGTTCGCGCCCGGTTTCAGTGGTGACGTTCATTACGCCGCCGGAGGCGTTACCGTACAGCGCCGAGAACGGGCCGCGCAGCACATCAATGCTTTCCACACTGTTGAGATCGATATTCGAGGTTTGCCCCTGGCCGTCCGGCATGGTGGCGGGAATGCCATCGACATACAGGCGAATGCCGCGCACACCGTAAGTGGAGCGCGAACCAAAACCGCGAATAGAGAGCTGCAAATCCTGCGCATAGTTCTGGCGGTTTTGCACCTGCAAACCGGGCACGCTGCCGAGTGATTCAGACAAATTCACGCGCGGCGTGGCCTGGCGGATATCGTCGCCCTGAACCACGCTGACGGCGGCGGGGCTATCGAGTTCAGAAACAGCCTGCGGCGTGGCGCTGACGATCATCGTTTGTTCATTGTTCGCTGCATAAACAGAGGTGGATAACGCAACGGGTAATAGCAACACCGGCAGTGTGGCCTTTGTGACAGAAAAGATTTTCATGACGGAACCGAGTTAGAAAGACGAGCCAAAAGAAAAAAGCGCCAACATGTTAATGGATATGTAAATTTTTTGAAAATGTTGAGCGCACGTTAGGTTAATAATCAGTGTAATAGAGGCGGGGGATTTTGCGCGTGGGTGAATTTAACGCTCCACTTTACGAGCACAAATGATTACTATTCTCAACTATAACAACAAGCGAAACCGCAGTTTCGTGCACTGGACGCATGTGAAAACGTAATCATCTTGTCTACCAAAGGGAGTCGTCATGTCTTTACGTCATTTTTCCCCATCGCGTCTGCGCGGTACGTTATTCCTCGGTTCTTTACTGCTGGCGGGTTCCTTCAGCACCCATGCTGCCGAAGAGATGTTGCGCAAAGCGGTGGGCAAAGGCGCCTATGAAATGGCCGTCAGCCAACAGGAGAACGCCCTGTGGCTGGCGACCGCACAAAGCCGCAAAACTGATAAGGGCGGGGTGATTTACCGTCTTGATCCCAGCACGCTGGAAATCACGCAAGCCATTCACAGCGATGTGAAACCGTTTGGCGCTACCCTCAATAACCAGACTCAGACTTTGTGGTTCGGCAATACCACGGACGGTGCTGTCACGGCGGTGGATGCCAAAACCGGCGAGATCAAAGGGCGCGTGGTGCTGGATGGGCGAAAACGCTCTGAAACGGTGCGCCCGCTCAGCCCGCGCGAACTGGTGGTTGATGAAACGACCAATACCGTTTACATCACCGGCGTGGGAAAAGAGAGCGTGGTCTGGGTGGTTGATGGCAACACGCTGAAGCTTAAAAACACTATCGCTAATACCGGCACTTACAGCACCGGCCTGGCTCTCGATTCTGCCGCGAAGCGTCTTTATACCACCAACGGCGACGGCGAATTGATCACTATCGATACCGGCAATCACAGCATTATCGACAGGAAAAAATTGCAGGATGACGGTAAAGAGCATTTCTACCTGAACCTGAGTCTCGACACCGCGGGTCATCGCGCTTTTGTGACGGACTCAAAAGCGGCAGACGTGCTGGTGGTGGATACCCGTAACGGCAAGGTAATGAAAAAAATCGCGGCGCCTGAATCGTTAGCGGTGCTGTTTAACCCGACGCGTAACGAAGTGTATGCCACGCATCGCAACGCCGGCAAAGTGAGCGTTATCGATGCCAAAAGCTACAAAGTAGTGAAAACCTTTGACACGCCAACCCATCCGAACAGCCTGGCGCTGTCGCCCGATGGCAACACGTTATATGTCAGTGTGAAACAGGCATCAACCCGTGAAAAAGAAGCCACCCAGCCGGACGATGTTATCCGTATTGCGCTGTAAGTTCACACACTCACAAAATGGCTGACGCATTTTCCCGCGCGGATGTCATGCACCATCAATCCCGTCGGATCGGTCACCGGCGGGACGCGCTGTGCATCCAGCATTAACGGATTTGCCAGGCAAACCGATCCACAAATATAGGCCGGGATCCCGGCAAACATCGCCGACGCCGGGCGGTGCACATGCCCGCAACTCAGCGCCAGCGGCGGATGCGGCAATCGTGCGAGCAACTGCGCAAGTTCCGGCCCGCCATCGCACATCGCGCTATCGAGCGGCGCGATACCGCTGGCAAAAAGATGCTGATGTAAAAAAACCATCGCCGGTTGCGGTGCCGCCCGCAGCGCGGTGTCCAGCCATGCCAGATGCGGCAGAATATCGCCCCGACTTTCACCGTGAACCGTCACATCCACGCCAATCACGGGCAAGCCGTCGAAAAGTTCATAAAAGTGCAGCGGCGCATCGGCTGCGCGCTGCGCAAACTGCGCCAGGCTCGCACACATCACCTGTTTATCATCGGCATTGCCCGGCAGCAGCAGGGCGCGACACGGTAATCGCTGGAGTTCATCCGCGATTGCCTCGTAACCTTCGCGCCAGCCGTCATCGGTTAAATCACCGGTTACCACCAGCACATCGGGTTTGACAGTGAGAAGCCAGTCGATGGCCTGATGTAGCCGGACAAGGTTGTCATTTTCCGGCGCGGCATGAATATCGCTAAGTTGAGCAATTAACATCGTTTCTCCTGGGCGGGCTTTGAGTCTGAAGTATGGCTACGGGAACTGATAGCTGCGCAAAAAAAGGGGATAGCGTAAGCTTGCCGGGCGAAAAATAATAAAGGCTCACACACTCATGCATACAGCAAAGCCATTTCCCATGCAGGAAGAGTATCCGCAGTTGCAGACACTTGACCCGTTAGCGAATGCCATCATTGAAAAGACTGTTGATAACGTCACACGAAAACTGGTTGCTGGCTACCGTAATAAAAACAACTCCCGCCCCAACGCCAGCACCCCCGATGCCAGCGCAACGGTGCAGGACACACTGGCCGCTACGTCAGCGCAAAGCGTTCTGGAAGTCGCTAACCGTGGCGCGAACTGGAAGGAGCTGATCCTGAAAACCTTCAGCCATGGCATCTCTTCCATTTCCACCATGAAATTTGATGGCGAATTCACGGTAAAGAACGGCAAAGCGGAAGGTCTGGATAAGGTTCCTGACACCCCCGGCGTGTATGTCGTTTTTGACAATGAAGGGCAGGTCAGATACATCGGCGATGCTGCGAAATTGCAAAAACGCTGGGTTGCGGGGCACCTTAACGAGAACAAACAAGCCCAACGCAATGGTGAAAGCTACAAACTGGCGGACGAGTTCGCCGAAGGTTGCACCGTCAAATTCATTAGCGTCGATTCGGTAGAAACGGCGGCCGCGATAGAAGCACACATCCTCAAAACCGAAATGCCACCGGTGAATAAAAAAGAAGAGCTGAAATACGAGCAGGGTAAACGCTCCAATATTGAAGCGAAAAAGATGAAAGAGTCGCTCAAAAACGCCGGCACACTTGCGGTTGGCGCAGCGAAAGAGGCGGGGCTGAATGTCAGTTGGGAAGTGCTGGAACGTCTGGTGACGACCATGATCAAGGCGTTGAAAGATGAGATGGTCGATCTCTTTATCACCACGAAGGCTCAGCTTAAGGTCAGACTGAAACGCTTTTTTGATCGTATCTGGCAAGTATTGTCTGGCTACCTGCAAGCACCGTTATCGATTCTTAAAGGTATTTTTGAGTTTGTGGTGAATGCACTCAGCCAGGCGATCGGCAAAATTTATCAGTTGGCAAAAAACATCTATGAACTGGGCATGTCCGTCATTGCGCTTATGAAAGGTGCAAAAACGGTGACCCGTGATGAGATGATCCACAAGGCTTCTGAAGTGATCATCACCAGCGGCGCGCTCATCTTTTGGGATGCGCTCGATCCGCTGATTGAAGCCGGGTTAACCGGGTTATTTGCGCCACTCGCCCCGTTTGCGCCTTATATTTCCTCCCTGCTTTGCGCAGTCGGCTTTGGCGTGACCAGCTACTATCTCACTCAATTTGTGCCGCAGGTCTTAACGCTGATAGCCAACACCGAACCGCAATTTATTGCCGAGGGACGAAAAACGCATCAACAGCTGTTAGCCAATGTGGAAGCCAATGAAAACCTACTCATCGAACTTGACCATTATGCCCGCTCATCGCTGCAACTGATGGAGACCACGCGCGCCCAGACACGCGAAATGAACGCGGAAGTTAACAAGTTAACGCGTTTTTCAATTGCCGATGAGTTAACAAAATTACAAGGACATTAATGTGCACTCTTCCACGGCGTTAACCACCACGCGCGCGCAGTCTGTTGCCTCGTTTCGCAATAACATCGATTCGTTATTGCAGCGTCTTAACGATGAATTTCAGCAGAGCAAAAATATTGCAGATAAGGCAGAAGCCTTTACACAGCGCGGTTTTTTCAGCCGCTGGAGCGGCTCGCTCACGGCGAAAAATGATACCGATCTCGCCGAAATGATCGGCAGCCTGGGCGGCAGCCTCAATGTCACCCAGGAAGTGGTGCAGTGCCTGCTGCAAATATCATCCGAGAAAAACCAGGTAATCAAAGGATTTCACGCGGCCATTGTCGATAAGCTGCGCGATCTGGAGTCGAACGATACGACACTGGACTTCAACGTGCGGGAAAACTTCACCCTGCTGCTGCAACACCTGAAAGAGCAGGTTGAGGACAAGCTCGAACAGGCCAACGCGGTGGAAGAGCATACCGCGCAATTGGCTGAACAAAGTGAAACCCTGGCGGCTATCAGGCGCGATCTTCAGGCGCAGATAACCCATTCAGGGCGTGTAACTGAGCAGGTTAGTGCGCTGGAGCAGACGACAGATAAACAGAGTGATGAACTGGCGGCGCTGAAAGAGACGGCAACATCAATCCATGCGACGCTGAGCACGCTTGAACATCAACTGGCTGAGGCTTCCCTGCAACATAAAGCCTTGTTTGAGGCTTATCAGCAACATTGCAACGATGTTGAACACGCGCAGCAACGCCAGCAAGAGAGTGTTGCTTTGCTTGCACGTACCATGCGTAAAAACCGCATTAACACCAGAGATATCTTACTGTTTGCCACAACAGCCGCTGTCGGCCTGTTGTTCTGGCTGCACTTTGCGCCGCTCATGCACTGACCGGATCGCCGCAATAAACGCTTTCAGTATCGCCGGAACTTGCCGGTGGCTGGAGTAGTACAAACAGAGCCCGTCAATCGGTGGGCTAAAGTTTTCCAGCACTTCAACCGCCAGGCCTTCATCAATGGCGCGGCGGGCGAAGGGCTCCGGCACAAAAGCAATGCCCAGGCCTTCAATCACCGCATCGACCATCAACGCGCTGTTATCCAGACAGAGGGTGCCGGGCACATGCAGCGTCAGCGGCTTATCGTTTTGCATAAACTCCCAGCGGTAGCGTTTTCCGCTCGGCAGACGCTGCGCAATGCAGCGGTGATGTTGCAGATCCTGCGGCTGCTGCGGCACGCCCGCCGTTTGCAGATAGCGCGGCGAGGCGATAGCAATAAACCGGATTGGGCCGCCAAACGGCACGGCAATCATATCGCGCGGCACCGCTTCCGCCAGACGTACGCCGGCGTCAAACCCTTCAGCGACGATATCCACCAGCCGACCTTCCGTGACCAGGTCCAGCATGACCTGCGGGTGCGCATGCAGAAAATCCTGCACCACATGCTGTAACAGCCAGCGCGCACCGCCTTCATTGGCATTAATGCGCAGCGTGCCGTGTAGCTCCTGCGGGCGAAAACGGGTGGCATCCAGCGCGTCGTCCAGCGAGGTGAGCAGCGGATCGATGCGTTGCAGCAGGGTAGCGCCTTCTTCAGTGAGCGAAACGCTGCGCGTAGTGCGGTGCAATAAGCGCACGCCAAGCTGGCTTTCCAGCGAGCGCATGGCGTGGCTCAGGGACGATCGCGACACGCCCAGTTCATTGGCGGCACGCTGGAAACTGCGCTGCTGCGCGACCTGTAAAAAGGCTTTTAAATCCGCAAGGCTGACATTTTTCATTGTTGAATTTTCTTCACCACTTCATGCCGATTGGTGAGGCTTATCATAGCAGCGGCATCGGCTTACGCTAGTCGCTCACCTGTTAACGGAGAGAAATGATGAAAACATGGCTGATTACCGGAGCCTCATCCGGGCTCGGACTAGAAATGACCCAACAACTGCTGGCGCGTGGCGATCGGGTTGCCGCCGCGGTTCGCCGCCCTGATCCTTTGCAAGCATTGCAGGAACAGTATGGCGATCGGCTGCGCATTCACGGTTTCGATATGACCGATACCGACGCCATGCGCCGGGAAGTAGAAAACGCGTTTACCGCCTGCGGCACGATTGATTACATCGTGAGTAACGCCGGATACGGCCTGTTTGGCGCGGCGGAAGAGCTGACCGATGCACAAATCGAGCGGCAACTCGCCACCAACCTCACCGGGTCGATTCAACTGGTACGCGCGGTGCTGCCGTGGCTGCGTAAGCAAGGCGGCGGGCGCATCGTGCAGGTGTCGTCCGAAGGCGGGCAGGTCGCGTACCCGAATTTCAGTCTTTATCACGCCAGTAAATGGGGGATTGAAGGTTTTCTTGAAGCGGTGGCGCAGGAGGTCAAACCCTTCGGCATTGATGTGGTGATTGCCGAACCCGGCCCGACACAAACGGGCTTTGGCGCAGGCCTGGATCATGCAAAGCCGCTGGCGGTGTATGACCAAACCCCTGCGGGTGAAGTGCGTCGGGGGATCGCCAACGGCAGCTTTGATATCAGAGGCGACGCCGCGCGCACGGTGGCAGCAATGATTACCGTGGCAGAAGCACCAAATCCGCCATTTCGCGTGCCGCTCGGCAGCATTGCCTGGGAGCACCTGGTGGCCACGCTTTCCGGGCGGCTGGCAGAAATTGAACGCCAGCGTGAAATTGCCTGGTCGGCGGATGCATCGTAAAAGCGTTAGAATGCGGGCTTGCGTCTGGAACGCTATGACAAAGGATTAAATGATGCTTTTCCCCGCTAAATCACTCTGTTCTCTGCTGCTGTGCGGCGCGTTTGTCGCCAGCGCCGCCACCATTGATAGTGCCAGCCTGACGGCCATCGCCCGGTTACAGGAAGCAAAACTGAACGCGCGCATTGGCATTGCGGTCATCGACACCGCGACGGGCAACACCGTGAGCTACCGGGGAAATGAGCGTTTCCCCCTCAACAGCACCCACAAAGCGCTGCTCTGCGGCGCACTGTTGAGCAAAGTCGATAAAGGCGAGTTGGCCTTAAGCGACACCACGCAATTTAGCAAAGCAGCACTGGTGGAGTACTCGCCAGTAACCAGCCAGTTTGTTGCGCCAAAAAGCATGAGCTGGCAACAGTTATGCAGCGCGGCGGTCAGCCACAGCGATAACAGCGCCGCCAACCTGGTTGCCCGTAAACTGGGCGGCCCGGCGGCGGTAACGCGTTTTTTGGCTGAATCAGGTGACAGTGTCACGCGAATCGACAGAAATGAACCCGAACTGAACAGCGCCATTCCCGGTGATAAACGCGATACCACCACGCCGGTCGCCGTCAGCCAGACGCTGCAAAAACTCGTCCTCGGTGATGTGTTAACGCCGCAATCCCGAACGCAACTGGCGCAGTGGTTGCGGGAAGATAAAGTGGCGGATGCGCTACTACGCTCAGTGTTGCCCGCCGGTTGGTCGATTGGCGATAAAACCGGGGCGGGGGCAAACGGCTCGCGTTCGATTATCAGCGTAGTCTGGCCGAAAAAGGGCAAACCACTGATCGTCTCAATTTATATTACGCAAACCCAGGCGACCCTTTCGCAAAGTAACGATGCCATTGCCCGGCTGGGGAAAACGATATTTGAAGCGACCCATTAAGGGATTGACTACAGGATACATCGTCGCTGAGCCCCCCATCGACTGGCAAATTATCGTCTATGATTGTTCTTCGTGGCATCGTGGAGAGGTAATTGCATGGCGTCGAAAATGTTTTCTAAGACATGGGGTGCAGAGTTCATTGCCGATGGCACGGTTCGCTTCCGTTTGTGGGCAACAGGCCAGCAGCGTGTCGCGCTGCGCCTTGCCGGCCAGGACAGGCCAATGGACAGCACCGGGGATGGCTGGTTTGAATTAACAGTTTCCGGTGTGCAACCGGGAACGGAATACAACTTTGTGCTGGCCGATGGCATGGCTATCCCGGATCCCGCCTCGCGGGGACAACGGGACGATGTGAACGGCCCGTCGCTGGTTATCGATCCCAGGCGTTATGTCTGGCAGAACACCGGCTGGCAAGGTCGCCGCTGGGAAGAGGCGGTGGTGTATGAACTGCATATCGGTACTTTCACGCCGCACGGCACCTTCCAGGCAGCGATAGAAAAACTGCCATATCTCGCTGAACTGGGCGTCACGATGATTGAAGTGATGCCGGTTTCACAATTTGGCGGCACCCGCGGCTGGGGCTATGACGGCGTGCTGCTCTATGCGCCGCATTCCGCTTACGGTACGCCGGAGGATTTCAAAGCCTTTGTCGACGCCGCGCACGGCTTCGGGTTGTCCGTGGTGCTGGATATTGTGCTTAATCACTTTGGCCCGGAAGGCAACTACCTGCCGCTGCTGTCGCCGGACTTTTTCCATAAAGAGCGGCAAACACCGTGGGGTGCGGGTATTGCTTACGATGTTGATGCGGCGCGGCGTTATATCGCCGAAGCGCCGCTGTACTGGCTAAATGAGTTCAACCTTGATGGCCTGCGTTTCGATGCCATCGACCAGATTGAAGACACCTCCGACACCCATATCCTTGTTGAAATCGCACAGCGCATCCGCGCAGAAATCACCGACCGTCCCATTCATCTGACCACGGAAGATAGCCGCAATATCATTTCGCTGCATCCGCGCGATGAAAACGGCGCGGCCACGCTGTTTACCGGTGAGTGGAATGATGATTTCCACAACGCGGTACATGTCTTCGCCACCGGTGAAAACCACGCCTATTACCAGGATTTTGCCGCTGCCCCGGAAAAATGGGTCGCGCGCGTGCTGGCGGAAGGGTTTGCCTACCAGGGCGACGTTTCCGCGCACTCAGGCGAGCCGCGCGGGGTGGATAGCACGCAACAGCCGCCGGCCGCGTTTGTTGATTTTATCCAGAACCACGATCAGGTGGGCAACCGCGCCCAGGGCGAACGTTTAATCGAACTGGCTGGCGTTGATCGCACCCGCGTGCTGCTCGCCACGCTGCTGCTGTCACCGCATATTCCGCTGCTGTTTATGGGCGAAGAGTATGGCGAAACCAATCCGTTCCTGTTCTTCACCGATTTTCATGGCGATCTGGCAAAAGCGGTGCGCGAAGGGCGCACCCGCGAGTTTGCAGGCCACGCCGGACATGAAGGGGAAGATGTTCCCGATCCGAACGACCCGGAAACCTTTACCCGTTCACAACTGGACTGGACCCGGCCGCACAGCGTTGAAGGTCAGCGCTGGCTGGAATTTAGCCGCCAGTTGCTGGCGCTGCGCCAGCAACATGTGGTGCCGCTGCTGGCCGATGCCAGACGGCACAGCGGTGAGATAGTTAACACCGCGCCCGGTTTTATCGCCGTTCGCTGGATATTCCCGCAGGGCACGCTGTCGATGGCGCTGAATATCAGCGACACCCGCCAGCCGCTGCCGGATCTGCCCGGTAAAACGATATTTGCCTGGCCGCAGGAGAGTGCCGATGTGGCGCCAAACGCCATTGTTGTTCGTCTGGCTCAGGGAGAAGCACCGTGAGCACGCCAACCGCAACGTACCGTATTCAGTTTCGTAACGGCATGACCTTCGCGCGTGCCGCCACGCTGGTGCCTTACTTAAAGAAGCTCGGTATCAGCCATCTTTACGCGTCACCCATTTTTACCGCCACCACCGGCTCGACGCATGGTTATGACGTCACCGACGCCAATGAAATCGACCCGTCACTCGGCGGGCGCGAAGGGTTTGACCAGCTGGTGCAGGCGCTGAAAACGGCGGGCCTGGGGCTGATCCTTGATATTGTGCCCAACCATATGGCCGCCTCGCTGGAAAATGCCTGGTGGCGCGATGTGATAGCACGCGGCGAAAAGAGCCGCTGGGCACACCATTTTGATATTGACTGGTCGCGCCGCCTGACGCTGCCTTTCCTCGGCGACGATTTTGACGCCGTAGTGGAAAAGGGCGAGCTGGCGGTAAAGCCGGATCCGCAAACCGGTAAACCGGCCTTCGTCTATTACGAGAGCGTCTACCCGCTGGTGGAAGAGAGCTGGCAGGGGCGTGAACAGGAAGTACTGAGCCTGACGGATCCGGCGAAAATCGTTGAACTCCATGCGCAGCAGCCCTGGCGGCTAATGTGCTGGCGCGATGCGGCAAACGATCTCTCTTACCGCCGATTTTTTGAGATAACCGGCCTGGTGGGCGTGCGGGTGGAAGAGGAGCAGGTATTTGACGATACCCACCAGCTTATTCTCGAACTGGTTCACAGCGGCGCGGTGGACGGGCTGCGCGTCGATCACGTAGACGGGCTTGCCGACCCGAAAGGTTACTTAACGCGCTTACGCCAGAAAGCGGGAGCCGATTGCTATATCACCGTCGAGAAGATCCTCGGTAAAGGCGAACATCTGCCGGACGACTGGCCGGTTTCCGGCACCACCGGCTATGAATTTATCGCTGCGCTCTCTGATGTGCTGGTGAATGACGAGAAGCTCGACGGGCTGCGCGAAGCATATCACCACGTGGTGGGCAAACCGGTCGATATGAAGGCCGAACTGCGATCGGCAAAGTTATTGATGGTCGACAGAAATTTTGCCGGGGAGTTCAGCACGCTGCTGCGCCTGGCAAACGGGATTGCCGCCAGTGAAAACCCGGTGCCGGACGAAGGCTTGCTGCGCCAGGCGCTGCGCGAGTTGTTAGTCGCTTTCCCGGTGTATCGCACCTACGGCACGGCGCAGGGCTTGCCGCCTGCGGATCTGGCGCTACTGCAAAAAGTAGTCGGTAAAGTCACCGCCAGCAGTTTCGCCCCCGATCCGGCGGCGCTGAATTTTATCGTCCGCATTCTGACCGGCGAGGTGGCGCAAAGCGCGCGGGAAGACGCCGCCCGTTTTCGTACCCGCTTCCAGCAACTGACCGGGCCGCTGATGGCAAAATCGGTGGAAGATACGCTCTTTTTCCGCCAGAACATGGATCTGGCGCTGAATGAAGTGGGCGCAGAACCGTTACGGCGTAACTTCTCGCTTGACCATTTTCATGAAGAGATGCAGACGCGCCTGGAGAAACAGCCGGATGCGCTTTCCGGCACCTCAACGCACGACACCAAACGCGGCGAGGATGCCCGCGCCAGGCTCTACACCCTGACGGAAGCGCCGGAGCGCTGGGCCGAGTGTGTGGCGCGCTGGCAACAGATGAACCAGTCAAAAGTGAGCCTGCTTGACGATGGCCCGGCACCGCGTCCAGCGGTGGCATGGATGATCTATCAGGCGCTGGCGGGCGTCTGGCCGGTGACGTTACAACCGGATGACGCCGAAGGGCTGAAAGCGCTGGAAGAGCGTTTTGTCGAATTCGTTGAAAAAGCGCTGCGAGAAGCGAAACAGCGCACCGACTGGGTGGACAGTAATGACGCTTATGAAAAAGCGGTGCTGGATTACGCCCGCCATCTGCTGTCGTCCGACAATCAGGCGTTTTTGCAAGATTTCACCACCTCGTTACTGCCGTTTATCCGCGCCGGTCTGGTCAACAGCCTGACGCAGACGCTGATCAAACTGGCCGCGCCTGGCGTGCCGGATATCTACCAGGGCAGCGAAGCGCTGAACTTTAGCCTCGTTGACCCGGATAACCGCCTGGAGCCGGATTACCCGGAACTGGAACGTTTGCTGGAAGCGCAGGAGCATGCCGACCCGCGCCTGCAAGAAGGATGGTCTAGCGGGCAACTTAAACAGTCGTTTATCGCCCGCTTGCTGCATTTGCGTGAGCAAAAACCGTCCCTGTTTCGCCACGGGGAGTACTTGCCGCTGAATGCAGAGGGCGAGCAGGCCGACCATATCATCTCGTTTGCGCGTATCGAGAATGACGATGCGCTGATTGTGCTTGCACCGCGCCTGCTGTTTGGCGCGCTTGAAGATAGCCTGAGCGGGGCGGTTATCCCGCTACCCGAGCGGCTGGCGCATCGCCATTACCGCGACATGCTTAGCGGGGAGGATGTGCTACTCAACGACCGCGTGAATCTGCGGTCAATCGGGGGTTTTACTTTCGCAGTACTGGTAAGCGCTTAACCGCGCTTTGTAGAGGAAATGTCAGGTGACGCTCTATAAGAGATAAAGAGGGACCCATGTCTGGTAAACCATTTCACATCACGGCGGGGCACGGCCAGCAACTCGGTGCGAATTACGACGGTGAGGGTGTGAACTTTGCGCTCTTTTCAGCTCACGCAGAACGCGTGGAACTTTGTCTTTATGACCCCAGCGGCCAACAGGAAATAGCCCGCCTGGAGCTGCCTGAATACACCCATGAAATCTGGCATGGCTACGTTCCGGGGCTGAAGCCCGGCGCACTGTATGGCTATCGCGTTTATGGTCCTTTCGACCCGGAAAACGGCCATCGCTTTAACCCCAATAAATTGCTTGTCGACCCGTATGCGCGGGAGCTGGTCGGCGATATCGAATGGAATGAAGCGCACTTTGCTTATGATCTGCTGGCTGAAGATAAAGATCTGACCTTCGACGAACGCGACAGTGCGCCGTTTACGCCGAAATGCCGGGTGGTCGATCCCAACGAGTTCGACTGGCAGGATCAAAACCGCCCGAATATTGCCTGGCCGAACGCGGTGATTTATGAAACCCACGTTAAAGGCTTCACCCAGCTTAACCAGGCCATTCCGCAGGAACTGCGCGGGACGTTTGAAGGCATGGGGCACAAGGCGACGGTGGATTACATCAAGAGTCTTGGCATCACCTCCGTTGAATTGCTGCCGGTGCACTGGTTCCCGGACGACCAGCATCTGCTGGAGAAAGGCCTGCATAACTTCTGGGGGTACAACACCCTCGGCTTTTTTGCCCCGACCTCGCGCTATTACGGCCCGAAAGGTATCCAGGGTTTTCGCGATATGGTGCGCAGCTTCCATGACGCTGGCATCGAAGTGATCCTCGATGTGGTTTATAACCACACGGCGGAAGGCAACGAACTTGGCCCGACGCTCTCGTTTAAAGGCATTGATAACTTCTCTTACTACCGCACAATGCCCGATCAGCACCGCTATTACATTAATGACACCGGCACCGGGAACACGGTTAATACTTCGCATCCGCGCGTGTTGCAGATGGTCATGGATTCCCTGCGTTACTGGGCAGAATCGATGCATATCGATGGTTTTCGCTTCGATCTGGGCACCATTCTTGGCCGCGAGCCGGAAGGGTTTGACCAGCGCGGCGGCTTTTTCGATGCCATCACGCAAGACCCACTGTTGTCGAAGCTGAAACTGATCGGCGAGCCGTGGGACATTGGCCCTGGTGGCTACCAGGTGGGCGGTTTCCCGCCGGGTTGGGCGGAGTGGAACGACAAATACCGCGATACGCTGCGCGAATACTGGAAAGGCGATAACGTGTCGACGGATTTTGCCGCCCGGTTGCTTGGCTCCGGCGATATCTACGACCTGCGCGGTCGCCGCCCCTGGTCGAGCGTGAATTTCATCACCGCCCATGACGGTTTTACGCTGAACGACCTGGTGTCGTACAACGAAAAACATAACGAGGCCAACGGCGAAGACAATAACGACGGCCACAACGACAACCGTTCCTACAACTACGGCGCGGAAGGCCCGACGGATGACGAAGGCATTAACGCCGTGCGCGAGCGGCAAAAACGCAACTTCCTCGCCTCGCTCTTTTTCTCCCACGGTACGCCGATGCTGCTGGCGGGCGACGAGTTTGGCCGCAGCCAGTCCGGTAATAACAACGGTTACTGCCAGGACAGTGAGATCTCCTGGGTTCACTGGGACACCTTACAGGGCGACGGCGAAGCGCTGCGCGAGTTTACCCGCCACGTTATCAAGCTGCGCGCAGAGCAACCGCTGCTACGCCGGGAAAACTGGCGCGACGGTATGGAGATCAAGTGGTACAACGCCGGTGGCGGGGAGCAGTTGCCGGAACAGTGGGAAGAGGGTACGACGCTTGGGGTGTATATCGGGCGGGCAGATCTGCAAGACGAACCGGGTATCTGGCACGATGTGCTGATGCTGTTTAACCCGTTCGAAGGCAATGTCCCGTTCCGCATTCCGCAGTTCGGTGAAGGCGGTTGGGTGCTGGAACTGACCACATCCGATGCGGTTAAACGCGGGATCGTTATCACTAAAGAGAAGGATTTTGAACTGGAAGGCCGCAGCATCGCGCTGTTCCGCCGTCCGTAAATAGTATTCCGACATCAACTGACACAGGCGCACAGGTTGCGCCTGTTTTTTTATTTTTCTCAGCAATATCTTCACCACTCATTCGTCTACCTCATCACAGGCAATTATTCGCTAAGCTGATGAGGAAGATAAAAGATGAGAGATTTTGATATGCATGGGCATCACCACGGTTTTGGTCGCCACAGAATGGCGAAGCCGTTGATCATTGGCGTCGTCATCGTTGTGGTGCTTGGCCTGGTGGTCATGTCGCTGTGGAACGCGCTGCTGCCCGCTATTTTGGGGGTAAAAAGCATTGGCTTCTGGCAGGCGCTGGGGATTTTAGTGCTGTCGCGTATTCTGTTTGGCGGGCTTGGTTTTCGGCCGGGTATGTTTGGCCGGGCGCACCGGCGGATGCATGAACGCTGGATGGAGATGACCCCGGAGCAGCGCGAAGCGTTTGTCCAGCAGCGCCGCGAAGGGTTCCGCCGTCACGGGCGTTGCGGCTGGCACGGTCGTTGGGAAGAAAAAAACGATGCGCGCCCGCAACAGGAAGAGAGCAGCGCAAAACCGGACGGGCGCGATGAACATCGCCATGACGGCTGAATCGCGGCTGATTTCAGCGCTCACTGCCTGTCGCTCGCGGCTGAAAGCCTTTATCCGCAGCCGCTCGGCGGCAAGCGACGACACCGAAGATATCCTCCAGGAAGTCACTTATCAGTTAATGAAGGTGGAACAGCCGGTGGAGAACGTCGCCGCCTGGCTGTTTCGCGCCGCACGCAATGAAATGACCGATCGGGCGCGTAAAAAACGTGAAGTCCCGCTGTCCGGTCTGTTTATCAACGCCGACGGTGAAGAGATGTTTGCCGAAGACGAACTGGCAGAAACGCTGTTCGGTGTCGCGCAAACGCCTGAAGAGGAGTATCTCAAAGCCTTGCTGTGGGAAGAACTGGGCCTTGCACTTGCTGAATTATCACCGGCGCAGCGGGAGGTGTTCGAAAAAACCGAACTCCAGGATTACAGCTTTAAAGAACTGGCGCAAGAGCAGGGCGTAAGCGTGCAGGCGCTGCTCTCGCGCAAGCATAAAGCGGTGCTTTACCTGCGTATGCGGATGCAAAATCTGTATGATGCGCTGATGCAAGATTAGGTTACTCCCCCCAGCGGCTTTGCAGATAATCCACCGCCTGGCGGGTTTGCGGCTGCTCCAGATAACTCTCCCTGAATAAAATGGTGCCGGAGATATTCGGCATCGATTCGTTCAACTCAATCTGCTTTTTCAGTTCCGGCACGCCGCCGTTGACGGCCCAGTCTGGCTCCATTTTTGACGGTTCGCCCACTTTGTACAGCGCAACGCCAATATAGAGACGGGTGCGGGTCGGTTTCACCACATCAGCCCACCATTTTGCCAGCACATCATAGCGCGCGGCGTCGCGGGAAAACGGCCAGTAGATTTGCGGCGCGATGTAATCCAGTAAGCCTTGTTGCACCCAGCGCCTGGTGTCGGCATAGGATTCGTCATATGCCGCCGCGCCACGCGTCTCGGAGCCTGCCGGATCGAACGAGCGGTTTCGCCAGACACCCGCCGGGCTGACGCCAAATTCAACATTGGGGTTTAACTGTTTGACGGTGCGGGAAACCTGCTCGATAAGCAGTTGCGTGTTGTGTCGCCGCCAGTCGGCTTTGGCAGCAAAGCCTTGGCCGTACTGGCGGAATGTCTGACCATCATTCAGGGCAGAGCCGGGCGTTTCAGCATAGAAATAGTCGTCAAACTGCACACCATCGACCGGATAACGCGCCACCACTTCGGCCACGATGCTGGTTATCCAGTCCCGTACATCGGGAATGCCAGGATCAAGCACGAAACGGTCGCCTGCGGTACGGATCCAGTCGCGATGCAACACAAAAATGCTGGAAGGGTGCAGCGACAGGGTGCGGTTGAGATCCGCAACAGTCGAAGGTTTTGTGTTGGTCGAAACGCGATACGGGTTAAACCAGGCGTGCACTTTCATCCCGCGCTTGTGGGCTTCATCAAGGATAAATTGCAGCGGATCGTAACCGGGATCCTGCCCAATATCGCCGGTCAGCATATCCGACCATGGCAAAATTTTAGACGGCCACAGCGCGGTACCATCTGGTTTCACCTGGAAAAAAACAGTATTAATCCCCAGCCGTTTCAGTTTATCCAGCTTCGCCTTCATCGCCGCCTGCTGCTGTTGAATACGCACGGATGGGCTTGCCGTTACGGAATTCACTGACGGCCAGTCCAGCCTGGAAACCGTCGCCAGCCAGATACCCCTTACGGCGCCCTGATTTTTCGATGATGACGCGGGAAGCGGCTGTTTCGCTACTGGCGGGCTGGGCGTGACAAGGGATTTCGGCGGTTCAGAGGCGCAACTGGCGAGTAGAAGCGCAGCAATAAGCGCGGCGGCAGGTTTCACATTAGCTAGCGGGTAAAACGAATGCGGGTTGATTCTCATCGGTTTCTGTTTTTTCAGAAAGTCACTGGGCAGACCACATTCTCGCCCGATTCGGGGTTAAGTCAATCGTCGCGTCTGCCTGCGGCACACTTCTTGCTTTACTCCTTCCCGTGTTTCCTTGCTCAGGTTTCGATATGTCTCTTACCGCACTCGATTTTGTACTGGCATCCAAACGAAGTGAAATCACCGGCCTGCAACAGTTGCTGCAAATGGGCAAACTGGTTGGCGCGGTGAGCCAGCTTATCCACGTTCTGCAACGCGAGCGGGGGACGGCGAATATTTATCTTTGCTCGCAGGGCGAAACATGGAGCGACCAGCTAAGCGAGCGGGCGGGGCAAGTTCAGCTTGCACAACAAATGGTGCATCAACAGCTTGCCGCCCTGGATCGCAACGGCCAGCCGATGGCGAACGCCTCGCGGCTATTTAGCCGCATCGCCGCCGTGTTACACAGCCTCAGTACCTTGCCGCCGTTACGCGAGCAGATCCAGACGCTGAATATCCCTCAGCCGCAGGCGATGAGCCGCTACAGCGAGATTATCCGCACCCATCTGGCGCTGATTTTTGAAGCCGCCGACACCTCCGGTGACCCGGCCGTTTCCCGGGCGTTACTGGCGATGTTCAGCTTTATGCAGGGTAAAGAGTTTGCCGGTCAGGAGCGCGCGCTGGTAGCCGCAGGTTTTACTGCGCACCATTTTGATGATCAGGCGCAGCAACAGCTACCGGAACTTATCGACAGCCAGGAGCGCTGTTTTCAAACCTTTATAGAGTTCGCCGATGCCCGCGCGCTGGCGCTGTGGCAGCAACAGCGGCGTGAAGAGAGCAGCGAGCTTGAGCGTTTTCGTCGCATCGCCTGTACCCGCGCCGTGCCGCCGGGCGAAGCCATCAATAGCGCGCTGCGCTGGTTTGATATCACCACCGCGCGCATCGATGGCATGAAAGAGATTGAGGATCTGCTGGAAGAGGTCCTGATGGCGTGCTGTCGCCAGCGCATTGGCGAAGCTGAACGTGCCAGCGAATTGCAGTTGCAGGAAATTGAACAACTGCCGCAGCAGGATAATCATTACGCCGCGCTGATCCCGCCGCAGCTCAGCCGCTCGGTGCTTGAACTTGTCGAACAACAGTCGCGACAGTTACAGGCGCTGGACGCCGAACTCGCCGGGCTACGCACCACGCTTGCGGAACGTAAGCTGGTCGAGAGGGCGAAAGGCGTGCTGATGCAGCATCACGGTATGAGCGAACCGCAGGCGCATAAGACCCTGCGCGATATGGCAATGCAGCAAAATAAAAAGCTGCCCGAAATCGCGCAAGCGATGCTCGCAGTGGCTGGCGCGTTGGGTAAATCCTCCCCATAACACTAAAGGAGTAGCTGCACTAATCATGTGCATTCAGGCTGCATTTTCGGTGCAAACAGGCCGATTGTTGCCAGCGGGAAAAGGCTAATTTACTGATATTCCGGCCTGCTAAAAACCTGGCACACAAACTGCTTTAGTGAATACACAGATGGGCTAAGCCAATGGCGGTTTAGTCACGATGCGGATAAAGGCGTCCGTTAGCGTTCAGGAGACTGAGCGCTAACCGGACGCTTTTTTTTGCCCATTTTTCAACGTACAGGAAGCCGCAATGACGCAAGACGACGACAACACAGTGGGGAAATTCTCTCGCCGCCGCTTTTTAGCGGGCAGCGCGGTGCTGGGCGGGAGCCTGATTCTCCCCGGGTTAATGAACAGCGTGTGGGCGGCAGGTTCCGATGCGCCGGAGAAAAAAGAGATCCGTGTGGGTTTTATTCCGCTCACCGACTGCGCCCCGGTGGTGATGGCGGCCGTGAAAAAGTTTGATGAGAAGTACGGCATCAAAATCATCCCCAGCAAGGAGTCGAGCTGGGCCTCGGTGCGCGACAAACTGGTCTCCGGCGAACTCGACGCCGCCCATGTTCTCTACGGGCTGGTCTATGGCTTGCAGCTTGGCGTTTCCGGCCCGCAGCACGAGATGGCGGTGCTGATGACCCTCAACAATAACGGCCAGGCGATCACGCTGTCGAATCAACTGAAAGAGGCGGGTGTGCGTGATGCCGCTTCGCTGAAAAAAGGGGTCGATGCCAGCCCGAAAGGCACTTACACCTTTGCGCAGACGTTTCCCACCGGTACACACGCCATGTGGCTCTATTACTGGCTGGCGAACGCCGGGATCCATCCTTTCAATGACGTGCGCAACGTCGTGGTGCCGCCACCGCAAATGGTGGTCAACATGAAAATCGGCAACATGAGCGGTTACTGCGTGGGTGAACCCTGGAACCAGCGCGCCATTCTCGACGATATCGGCTTCACCGCTGCCACCACGCAGGAGATCTGGCCGGATCACCCGGAAAAAGTGCTCGGCACGACCTCAGAATGGGTCGCGGCGAATGGCAATGCCGCCCGTGCGTTGACCGCCGCCGTGCTCGATGCGTCCCGCTGGATTGACGCGTCTGATGCCAACCGTATTGAAACCGCGAAGACCGTGGCGGCGCGTGCCTACATCAACACCGCCGCCGACACCATTGAAGGGCGGATGCTCGGTAACTACGAAAACGGCCTCGGCAAAAAATGGCAGGACGCGCATCCCATGCGCTTTTTCAATGATGGCGCGGTGAACTACCCGTATCTCTCCGACGGCATGTGGTTTCTGACCCAGCACAAGCGCTGGGGGCTGCTGGAAAGCGACCCGGACTACCTGGCGATCGCCAAAAAAATCAACCGTACCGACATCTACAAAAACGCCGCAGCGGCGGTGGGCGGCATCAATTTGCCCACCAGCGATATGCGCAGCAGCACGCTTTTTGACGGGAAAGTGTGGGATGGCAGTCATCCCGCTCAGTACGCCAACAGTTTTGCCCTCAAACGCTAAGGGAGACGCCAATGTCCAGCAACGCTAAAACCCAGCTTGTCGCGCTGAATACCGAACCCGAAATCGCAGAATCAGAAACCGCAGAAATCGTGCCGCTGAAAACTGCCGTGCACGCGCCGCAGCCGGAAGTAGTAAAAACCCGCCGCGCGCCGCGCCGCTGGGTGAAACGTGCCGTGCCGGGTTTGCTTGGCGCCATCGTGATGATTGCGCTCTGGCAGATTGCCGCCCTGAACAGCAAAGGGTTCCCGACACCGCTGAAAACCTGGGAAGCGGCGAAACTCATTTTCGCAGAGCCGTTTTACATCGCCGGGCCGAACGATATGGGCATCGGCTGGAACGTGCTGGCGTCCCTCAAACGCGTGGCGCTCGGCTTCGGCCTGGCGGCGCTGGTCGGCATTCCGGTGGGCTTTCTGATAGGCCGCTTTCGCTTTATCGCCAGCATGCTCGGGCCGATTATCGCCTTACTGCGCCCGGTCAGCCCGCTGGCCTGGCTGCCGATTGGTCTGCTGTTGTTTCAGCGTGCAGAACCCGCCTCGGCGTGGACCATTTTTATCTGCTCCATATGGCCGATGATCCTCAACACCGCCGAAGGGGTGCTGCGCATTCCCCAGGATTACCTCAATGTGGCGCGGGTGCTGAAACTGAATGAATTCACCGTGATGCGCAAAATCCTCTTTCCCGCCGTGCTGCCGCACATTCTGACCGGCGTGCGCTTATCCATCGGCATTGCCTGGCTGGTGATTGTTGCCGCCGAGATGCTGACCGGCGGCGTGGGCATCGGTTTTTGGATCTGGAACGAATGGAACAACCTCAACGTGGAAAACATCATCATCGCCATCCTGCTGATTGGCGTGGTGGGAATGTTGCTGGAGCAGGGGCTGATGGCCATTGCCCGCCGTTTTAGCTACGACAACCGCCAGGAGTCATAAATGAAAAAAGAGAAAGCCCTTATCCGCGTCGAAAACGTGACCCAGACGTTCCCGACAGCGAACGGCCCGTTTGTGGCGCTAGATAACGTCAGTTTTGATATTGCGCCGGGCGAAACCGTCAGCCTGATTGGTCACTCCGGCTGCGGAAAATCGACCCTGTTGAACCTGATTGCCGGTCTGATCCGACCAACGCAGGGCGTGCTGTTGTGCGATAACCAGGAGATCACCGGCCCTGGCCCCGAGCGCGGCGTGGTGTTTCAGAACCACTCTTTGCTGCCGTGGCTGACGGCGGCGGAGAACGTCGCGCTGGCGGTGCATCAGGTTTTCAAAGGCGAAATGAGCAAAAGCGAAATGCAGGCGTGGATAGCCCACAACCTTGAACTGGTGCAGATGAGCCATGCGATGCATAAACGCCCCGGTGAGATCTCCGGCGGCATGAAACAGCGCGTCGGCATTGCGCGGGCGTTGGCGATGAAACCCAAAGTGCTGCTGATGGATGAACCCTTCGGCGCACTGGACGCGCTGACCCGCACCCATTTGCAGGATGCGGTGATGGAGATCCAGTCGCGGCTGAAAACCACCATTGTGCTGATCACTCATGACGTTGATGAAGCGGTGCTGCTTTCTGACCGGGTGATGATGATGACCAACGGCCCGGCGGCGAAAGTGGGTGAGGTGTTGCAGGTCAACCTGCCGCGACCGCGCTCCCGGCTGGCGCTGGCAAACGAGCCGCTGTTTCATCACTACCGCCAGCAGGTTCTGCACTTTCTGTATGAAAAACACCAGGCCGTGGCCTGAGGTGAACGCATGGATAAACCTGTATTGCTGGTGATTGGCAACGGTATGGCGGGCGCGCGGCTGGTGGAAACGCTCTGCGAGCGTGCGCCCGGACGTTACCGCATCGTGGTGGTTGGCGATGAAGCAACGCCTGCCTATAACCGGATCATGCTCACGCCGGTGCTGTCGGGCGAGAAAACCTTTGCCGATATCGTGACGCACGATGAAGCGTGGTACGCACGAAACAACGTCACGCTGTTGTCCGGCAAACCGGCCACCGCGATTGATCGCCAGGTGCGCAGCGTAAGCGTGGGCGGGCAAACACTGCATTACGATCATCTGGTGATTGCCAGCGGATCGCGCCCCTTTATGCCACCGCTCCCCGGGGCAAGTCTGGCGGGCATTTATGCCTTTCGCACCCAGCACGACATCGGGGAGATCCTGCACGGTGATGTTGCCGGGCAACCGGCGGTCGTCATTGGCGGCGGGGTGTTAGGCGTGGAAGCCGCTGCGGCACTGGCGCTGCGCGGTATGCAGGTCTGCATTGTGCACCGCGGCCCCTGGCTGATGGAGCAACAACTGGATGCGCAGGCGGCAGAACTGCTGCGCGTCAGCCTGTTAGCACGCGGTATTGATACCGTGCTGGCAGCCGAAACCCAGGCGTATTGTGCAGACGAACGCGGCCAGGTGCAGGCCGTGCAACTGCGCGATGGACGGACAGTCCCCGCGCAACGGGTGATTGTCTGCGCCGGGATCCGCCCGAATATCGCCCTGGCGCAGGCCGCCGGGCTGGATTGCGCGCGCGGCATTCTGGTTGATGGTCATTTGCGCACCTCTGACGCGCATATCTCCGCCCTCGGCGAGTGCTGCCAGTTCGGTGAGATGACCTTCGGGCTGGTGGCGCCCTGCTGGCGGCAGGCGGAAACCCTCGCCGCCAGGCTCGCAGGCGTTGAGGTTGCGCCATTTACCCTTGAAAACGTGCCGCTGCGACTGAAAGTGAGCGGTATCGATCTCTTCTGCGCCGGTGAACTGCACGCCGAAGAGGCAGACATTCACACCACCTTCGATCCGTTTGACGGCCACTATCGCCGCCTGGTGCTGCGCGAAAAACGCTTAACCGGCGTGCTGCTGTGGGGCGACATCCATGATGGGCCGGACTACTTTGCCCGTCTGAATACACATAGCCAGCCGGGTCTTTTCACGCCTGAAGAGGCATATCCCATTCAAGAGCCGTTATCCCATGAGGTAGCGAGGAGCACTGTTATGTCAAAACCCGTATTAGTGATGGTCGGACACGGCATGGTGGGCCACCATTTTTTGCAACAGCTGGTCGAGCGCGAACTGCATTTGCGCTATCAGGTGATTGTCTTTGCTGAAGAGTCCGCTGCGGCTTACGACCGGGTGCATCTGTCGGAGTTCTTTTCCGGGCGCAGCGCCAAATCCCTGTCGATGGTGGAAGAGGGATTTTTTGCATCGACCGGCATTGAACTGCGTCTCGCCCAGGGCGTTGAGCAGATCGACACGCAACGCCATTTTGTCGTCGACAAAATGGGACGGCAGACCGCGTATGACGTGCTGGTACTGGCGACCGGTTCGTATCCGTTTGTGCCGCCGATTCCTGGCAATGATGCGCCGGGCTGCCTGGTCTACCGCACCCTTGACGATCTGGCGGCGATCCAGGCCTGTGCGGAAAAAGGCAAAATCGGCGTCGTGGTCGGCGGCGGGCTGCTCGGGCTGGAAGCGGCAAACGCGCTAAAACACCTTGGGCTGCAAACCCACGTGGTGGAATTTGCGCCCCGCCTGATGGGCGTTCAGCTCGACGAAGGTGGGGCGGCGATGCTGCGTCGCAAAATTGAAGCGCTGGGCGTGCAGGTGCACACCGGCAAAGAGACCCGCGAAATCGCTTATGGGCAAAGCAGCAATTACCGGATGGTATTTGCCGACGGCAGCCATCTTGAGACCGATCTGGTGCTCTTCTCCGCCGGGATCCGCCCGCGCGACCAGTTAGCGCGCGAGTGCGGGCTGGCAGTCGGGCCGCGCGGCGGCATTGTGATTGATGACCAGTGTCGCACCGCCGATCCGGCCATTTTTGCCATTGGCGAATGTGCGCTGTGGGAAGGGCAGATTTTCGGCCTTGTCGCCCCCGGTTACCAGATGGCGCGCACGCTTGCCGACACCCTTGCGGGTAACGATGCCGCGTTTAAAGGCGCGGACATGAGCACCAAACTGAAACTGCTCGGTGTGGAAGTGGCCTCGATTGGCGATGCCCATGGCCGCACGCCAGGAAGCCAGAGCTACAGTTGGGTGGATGGCCCGGCGGAAATCTATAAAAAAATTGTCGTCTCAAACGATGGTAAACGCCTGCTCGGCGCAGTGCTGGTGGGCGACAGCAGCGAATACAGCACCTTATTACAGATGATGCTCAACGACATGCCGTTGCCCGCCAGGCCCGAAGGGCTGATCCTGCCTGCAATCGCGGGCGGTACGCCGCAAAGCCTCGGCGTCGGCGCACTGCCGGACAGCGCACAAATCTGCTCCTGCCATAACGTCAGTAAAGCGGATATCTGCAATGCAGTGAAAAGCGGCTGCGGGGATATGTCAGCCATAAAATCCTGCACCAAAGCGGCGACCGGCTGCGGCGGCTGCGCTGCGCTGACCAAACAGGTGATGGAGTTCGCCCTGACGGAGATGGGCGTCGAGGTCAAAAAAGACATCTGCGAGCATTTCGCGTACTCGCGCCAGGAGATTTACCACCTGGTGCGGGTGGGCAATATCCGCAGCTTCGATGAACTGATTCGCAAACACGGCCACGGACACGGATGTGAAATCTGCAAGCCGCTGGTGGGTTCCGTGCTGGCGTCGTGCTGGAATGAGTATCTGCTCAAACCGCAGCACTTGCCGTTGCAGGACACTAACGACCGCTTTTTTGCCAATATCCAGAAAGATGGCACTTATTCGGTGGTGCCGCGCATTCCGGCCGGAGAAATCACCCCGGACGGGCTGATTGCGATTGGGCAAATCGCCCGGCGCTATAACCTTTACACCAAAATTACCGGCGGGCAGCGTGTTGATTTGTTCGGCGCGAGGCTTGAGCAGTTACCGGAAATCTGGCAGCAACTGGTGGAAGCCGGGTTTGAAACCGGCCACGCTTACGGCAAATCCCTGCGCACGGTGAAATCCTGCGTGGGATCGAACTGGTGTCGCTACGGCGTGCAGGACTCTACCGCGCTGGCGCTGCACCTGGAGCACCGCTACAAAGGGCTGCGCTCGCCGCACAAAATCAAGATGGCGGTGTCCGGCTGTACCCGCGAATGTGCCGAAGCGCAAAGCAAAGATGTCGGCGTAATTGCCACGGAGAAGGGCTGGAATTTATATGTCTGCGGCAATGGCGGCATGAAGCCGCGTCACGCCGATTTACTGGCGCAGGATCTGAGTACCGAGGCGTTAATCCGCGCCGTAGATCGTTTTCTGATGTTTTACATCCGCACCGCCGACCGCCTGCAACGCACCAGCACCTGGATGGATAACCTGGAAGGCGGCATGGCGTACCTGCGCCAGGTGGTGCTGGAAGACAGCCTGCATATCGCCGCCGAACTGGAAAGCGAGATGAATGCGGTGGTGGAAAGCTACCAGTGCGAATGGCAGACCACGCTGGCAGACCCGGATCGCCTTGCACTGTTCCGGCCATTTGTGAACAGCAACCAGCCGGATGAAGGGGTGGTAATGGTTCAGGAGCGCCAGCAGATCCGACCGGCAACGCCAGCAGAGCGCGCAGCGTTGCCCCCGGTTAAGGTGAATCAACTGGCGCAGGGCTGGGTGGAAATTTGCCCACTCACTGCGATCCCGGCCAATGCCGGAATGGCTGCCCGGCTGGCGAATCAACAAATTGCGCTGTTCCATCTGCCGGATGATCCACAGCAGGTGTTTGCCCTGAGTAACCACGAGCCGGATAGCGATGCCAACGTGCTGGCGCGCGGTTTGCTGGGCGATGTGCAGGGCGAACCGGTGGTGATTTCACCGCTCTATAAACAGCGCTTTCGTTTGCGCGATGGGCAAAGCGTCGATGGAAACACCGCGCTCAGCGTCTGGCCGGTGAAAGTGGAGGGCGGGCGCGTCTGGGTGCAGGCTCAACCGGTCAATCATGCCATCCGGGAGATTATCGAGACGGTGAGCTTATGAACCGCGCGGCAACGTCTACCACCTGCGCTTACTGCGGCGTCGGGTGCGGGGTAAAGATGCAGGCGCAGGAAGGCGGGTTTTCTGCCAGCGGCGACGTTGCTCATCCGGCCAGTCTCGGCAGATTATGCGTAAAAGGCAGTGCGCTGGGCGAAACGCTGGATTTACACGGGCGGTTATTGCACCCGGAGATCAATCGCCAGCCGGTAAGCTGGGACGAAGCCCTGGACGCCGTGGCGCATGGGTTGCAAAGCATTATCAAGGAATTCGGCCCGCAGGCGGTGGCGTTTTATGGTTCCGGCCAGCTACTGACGGAGGATTACTACGTTGCCAATAAGCTGATGAAAGGGTTTATCGGCGCGGGGAATATGGATACCAACTCGCGCCTGTGCATGGCCTCGGCGGTGGTCGGTTACAAGCGGGCGTTCGGTGCGGATGCGGTGCCGTGCAGTTATCAGGATCTTGAGATTGCCGACTGCGTGATCCTCACCGGCTCTAATACCGCGTGGGCGCATCCGGTGGTGTATCAGCGACTGGCGCAGGCGAAAAAAACGCGGCCTGCAATGCGCATTATTGTTATCGATCCGCGCCAGACCGCGACCTGCGATATCGCCGATTTACATCTGCCGCTGCACCCCGGCAGCGATGCGGCGCTATTTTGCGGCGCACTGCATGAGATGGTGCAACGCGGCAAACTCGACAAGGAATTTTTGCAACGCCACACCGAGGGCGCGGAGGAAACGCTGCTCGCAGCAAGTGCCTGGACGCTGGAAAAAACCGCCGATTTTTGTGGGCTGGACATGGAGCCCTTGCAGGCGTTTTACCAGATGATTGCCGACAGCGAGCGGCTGGTGACGCTCTATTCAATGGGGGTTAATCAGTCCAGTTCGGGCGTCGATAAATGCAATGCCATCATTAATCTGCATCTGGCAACGGGCAACATTGGGCGCGAAGGCTGCGGGCCCTTTTCGATAACCGGACAGCCAAATGCCATGGGCGGGCGCGAAGTGGGCGGGCTGGCAAATCAACTGGCATCGCACATGGGGTTCACCGCAGAGGAGATCGACCGCGTTGGGCGCTTCTGGAAGAGTGACAATGTCACGAAAAAAGCCGGGCTGAATGCCGTCGATCTGTTCCGTGCGATTGAAGAAGGGCGCATAAAAGCGGTGTGGATCATGGGCACCAATCCGCTGGTGTCACTGCCGGATGCCGACCGCGTGCGCGCCGGACTGGCACGCTGCCCGCTGGTGATTGTCTCGGATGTGATGCGCGATACGGATACCACCCGCGCGGCCCATATCTGCCTGCCCGCACTGGCGTGGGGCGAGAAAAATGGCACCGTTACCAACTCTGAGCGCTGTATTTCGCGCCAGCGTGCTTTTTTGCCCGCGCCAGGAGACGCCAGGCCGGACTGGTGGATCCTAAGCCAGGTGGCGCAGCGCCTGGGCTTTGGCGAGGCGTTTGGTTATCAGCACCCGGCAGAGATTTTCCGTGAACACGCGGCGCTCTCGGGTTTTGAAAATGCGGGTTCGCGGGCATTTGATATTAGCGCTCTCGCGCATCTCAGCGATCAACAGTGGGATGAACTGCAACCGGTTCAGTGGCCCGTTAATGCGCTGCATCCGCAGGGGGCGGCCAGATTGTTCACCGATAACCGCTTTTATCACGCCGATGAAAAAGCGCGGTTGATTGCGATTTTCCCGCGTTTGCCAGTCAATCAGCCCACAACAGCGTATCCATTGGTGATGAACACCGGGCGGGTGCGCGACCAGTGGCATACCATGACGCGCACCGGGAAATCGGCGCGTTTAATGCAGCATATCAGTGAGCCGTTTTGCCAGTTTCACCCCAACGATGCGCCAGATATTGCAGCCGGGGCGCTGCTGCGCGTAGCGTCATCCCACGGCTGGTTATTGTTGCGCGCCCAACCCGATAGCCTGCAACCCCGCGGGCAGGTATTTGTGCCGATGCACTGGAACAGCCCGTTCAGCCAGCAGGCAAGGGTGGATGCGTTGATCGAAGCGCATACCGATCCGCTTTCAGGCCAGCCGGAGAGCAAGCATATGCCGGTGAATCTGCGACGCTGGAAAAGTGCATGGCAGGCAGAAGTGTTTATTCGTGGCAATCATGAAAGTCCCCCGACAACAGCCTACTGGAGCCGGGTCGCACAACCTGGCGTCACGCATTTTGTGATGGCAGATTCATCCCTGCCGGCAGACTGGATGGCGTGGCTTAATGAGCATTACGCCGTTGATCGCTGGGTGTGCCAGTCGGCGCGGCTGGGCGAAGACGGGTTTAACCTGCTCGCGTGGTCAGCAGGCGAATTGCAACTGGCATTTTACGCGCACCGCCAACGCCCACACCCCGAACGCCAGACGATAGTCGCCGCTTTCACTCAGGCGCCGCGCACCGCGCAACAGCGGCTGGCCTTACTGGCGGGAATGGCTGAAAACGGCAAAGCGTCCACCGGCGCAATAATTTGCAGTTGTTTTGCGGTGGGGGAAACCGCCATTGCCAACGCTGTGCGCCAGGGCTGCGGGAACGTGCAGCAACTTGGCGCACAGCTAAAATGCGGTACTAACTGCGGATCGTGCATTCCTGAGCTGAAAAAGATTATCGCGGCTCACGGGGGGAAAGGAGATAACGCCACGCAAACCGCCGGTGGCGCTAATCATCATGCTAGATAGAGGTAATCATCCCGCCATCCACCCGAAGGACGGTGCCGGTAATGTAGCTGGCGGGCTGGCTTGCGAGAAAGGCGGCTGCTGCGCCGTACTCTTGCGGCGTGCCGTAGCGTTTTGCCGGGATCTGGTTGCGGCTCTGCGCAGATATCGCCTCTGGCGTGGTCTCTTCACGCTTTGCCTTGATAGCATCCAGTTGATGCACGCGGTCGGTTGCGATGCGCCCCGGAACCAGCACATTCACCGTTACGCCATCGGCAGCCACTTCACTTGCCAGGGTTTTCGACCAGCCAAGCAGGCTCATGCGCAAGGCATTGGATAAAGCCAGGTTGGGAATAGGGGCAATCACCCCGGACGACGTTGACGTAATGATGCGTCCCCAGCCGCGCTGACGCATGCCAGGCAGCACTTTATCCGTAAGTTGAATGAGCGAAGAGACCATCAGCGAAAAGTGCTGCTGCCACAGTGCGGCATCAGTACCAAATGCCTGGGCAGGCGGCGGACCGCCGGAGTTGTTGACCAGAATGTCAATGTCGCCCCAGTGCTGACGAATGGCGTTCAACACTGAATCAAACTGCTGCGGCCCGGCCAGATCCAGTTGCCATGCCTGCGCCTCACCGCCTGCGTCTTTAATTAACCCGACTGTTGCCTGTAACTTTTCCAGGTTGCGTCCGGTAACGGCGACGTTCACCCCTTCCTGCGCCAGCGTGAGCGCCATGGCCTGGCCTAAACCGCTACCGGCACCACAAACCAGCGCCACCCGACCTTTTATTTGCAAATCCATCATTGTCTCCTGATTGTATTTTCAGGATCGGATTGTGCAAAAATGATGCCGGTTATGCGCCTGGTTTACGGGTTTGTACTTGATCAAAGGCAAACTGAAGGTGGGCTTTCATTAATTCCGCCGCCCGCGGCGCATTGTTTTCTCGTAATGCATCAATAATGGCGACGTGCTCTTCGCACCACTCCTTCACGCGTCTTTTGTTGTGATAGCTGCCAAATTCCAGCAGGCGACGTAAGCGGTTTTGATGCTGGATGGCCTGCAAGATAAACAGGTTGCCGCTGGCTTCCGCGAGCAGTTCGTGAAAAGCGGCGTCCATTTCAAAAATCTCTTTCGCCGGAACGCGGGTGATATCCGGGTGGGTTATCAGGCGCAAATGCTGCGCGCGCAGGCGTTTTAGCATCTGGCGATCGACGCGCAACTGCGGGCTGAGCAGGGCGGCAGGCTCGATGATCAGACGAAAACCATAGCTGTTGCGCAGGGCGACTTCTGAATTGAGCGTTTGCTGGAAATGCCAGCCGTGGCCTGCATTGCGGGCGATCAGCCCATCTTCCGAGAGTTTCACCAATGTACGCGTCAGCACGCCGCGATCCACTTCATAGCGCTGGCTGATTTCCGTCTGGGTGAAGGACTCCGGCAAGATACCCGCGATGCGGTCACGCACCAGCATTTCGTACAGCGTCTGGTCGCTGCTCTGGGGTTGTTCGATAGCCAGATGCTGCAACTCTTCCACGCCTTTAAGCAGGAAAAAGCCCTGATTCGGCCGGGCTTCCACCGCGCCCAGGCGGGTCAATTCTTTCAGCCCGGCGCGAACGGGCGTACGGGAAACGCCGAGTGCATCGGCAAGATACTGCTCACGTAAATGATGACCTGGATCGAATCTTGCTTCGTAGATCAGGTCAAGCAATTGTCGGGCAATACGGCGACTGCTCGCAGAAGCGTCAGGCTGCATAGAAGGGGGTATCCTGAAATGTATTATTGGGAACGGAACATACAATAACACGCGTAACAGGTTGCCGCGATATAAAGCAGAAGCTGCACAGGAACAGTGCATGTCGCACCAGAAAGGTACGTTTTTTTGTTGTCATGATTGTATTTATTGAATCACAAAAACCAATTTAAACGTGAACCAGGAGATAACCATGTCCAGCATTTCTTTTAAAAAGCACCGCGTCTGGGGAGTGATAGCCGCATTAGCCGTTATGCCGTTCTCCGGCCATGCCGCAATGGAAAGCGTCACCCCCGGCAAGCTCACGTACGGCACTGCCGCCACCTTTATGCCATTCGAATTCGTTAAAGAGGGCAAACTGAGCGGGTTTGATATCGACCTGATTACGGCGCTCAGCAAAGAACTCAAGCTGGAGCCGGTGGCGATGCCGATGGAGTTTAAAGGCTTAATCCCGGCGTTACAGGGCAAGCGCATCGACATCATTAACTCCGCAATGTATGTCAACCCGACGCGCGCCGCGCAGGTTGATTTTGTGCCGTATCTGAAAATCGGCAGTCGCGTAGTGGTGCGCAAAGGTAACCCGGAAAAGATCACCGGTCGCGATCTCTCCCTGTGCGGCAAAAATATCGCCGTCACCCTCGGCGGCATCGAAGAGAGCCAGGCGCGCGTGGATAACCAGAACTGCCTTAACGCCAAAAAAGCCGCCATCAATGTGATGACCTTCCCGGCAGCAACGGATTCCGCTGTTGCAGTGGCCCAGGGGCGCGCCGATGCGGAATTCCTCTCCACGCCGGGTACTGTCGCGCTGTTCAGTGAAAAACCGGGCGTGTTTGAACCTGCGGGCGATGAATTTGAAGCCGACACGCATATCGCCTTCGCCGTGCGAAAGGGCGATAGCGAAACCAAAGCGCAACTGGAAAAAGGACTGCAAAGCCTGGTCAAAAACGGCATCTATCAGCAACTGATTGAAAAATGGAACTTCCCGGATTCCGTTGCCCTTTTTTAACCCGCTGACCGGAGAAAGCTATGTCGATCGATTTAATGTGGCAGTACTTCCTCTCACCTGAGTTTCTGACGGGCGCGTGGATGACGCTGCTGATTACCCTCTGCTCGCTGTTGTGCGGCGTAGTGCTGGGACTGGTGCTCGCCCTGTTACAGGAAGCGCCGTTTCGGGCGGGCAAAGGGCTGGCGTTTTTCTATTTATGGTTGTTCCGCGGCACGCCGGTGTTGTTCCAGATAATTTTTGTCTACAACGTGCTGCCCGGCTTCGGCTTACGCTTCTCCGCGTTCACGTGTGCTGTGCTGGCGCTCTCGCTCAATGAAGGGGCGTATATGGCCGAGATCCTGCGCTCCGGCTTGCAGGCGGTGAAGAGTGGGCAACGCACCGCCGGTATGGCGCTCGGCATGACCAACGGGCAGATCATGCGCAAAATTGTGCTGCCGCAGGCCGCGCGCATCGTGCTCCCGCCAATGGGGAACCAGATGATCAGCATGCTGAAATCAAGCGCGCTGGTCTCGGTTATTGCTGTGCAGGAGTTGCTGCTGGTGGCTAACCAGACCGCCAGCGCCAGTTTTCGCTACTTCGAAGCGCTGTGCGCGGCGGGTATTTATTACCTGCTGCTCACCACGCTGTTCATGCTTTTCCAGTCCTGGCTGGAGCGCACCCTCGACCCGAAACAACGCCGCAGTAAAAGCGAGAAAGCCCGGCTCAGGTTGAGCAAAACGGCAGGAGAGATGCCATGAACCCACCGCTACTTGAAATGATCGGTATCGACAAAGCTTTCGGGCGTCAGACCGTATTGAAAAATTGCTCGCTCAGCGTTCAGCGCGGCGAAACCGTGGTGCTGATTGGGCCGTCCGGCTCGGGGAAATCGACGCTGCTGCGCTGCGTCAATATGCTCTCACCGGCAGACAGTGGCGATGTGTTCTTTGCCCGGCAGAACATCAGCCGCGGCGAAGTGCCTGCCCATCAGTTGCGCCAGCGCATCGGTATGGTGTTCCAGAACTATGAACTGTTCTCCCATCTGACGGCGGCGGAAAACATCATGCTGGCTCCGATGACCGTGCTGGGCGTCAACCGCATTGCGGCGCGCAAACAGGCGGAAGCGCTGCTGGCAAAAGTGCGCATTCATGAACGCGCCGACCACTTTCCCGATGAGCTTTCCGGCGGCCAACAGCAACGCGTGGCGATTGCCCGCGCGCTGGCGATGAAACCAGAACTGATGCTGTATGACGAGCCGACATCGGCGCTCGATCCGGAAATGATCCGCGAGGTACTCGATGTGATGGCCGAGTTGAGCGCCGAAGGCATGACCAGCATGGTTGTCACCCATGAAATGGGTTTCGCTCGCCGCGCCGCCAGCCAGATCCTGTTTATGGAAGAGGGCGAAATACTCGAACGCGCCAGCGCCGATGATTTCTTTAGTGGACAGGTCAGCGAACGCGCGCAGCGCTTCCTTGACCAGATCCTTCATTAATTCTGGAGTGACTATGACGATTTACCAGGTTGACAGCGTGCGCATGAAACGCGACTTGAGCGCGCTGGTCGCCATCAATACCGAAAACCCGCCGGGGCATGAACGCGAAGCCGCCGAATGCGTCGCGGGCTGGCTTACGCAGGCGGGGTTCGATCTTTCCTTCAGCGAATACGCGCCGGGGCGCACGAATGTTATCGCGGTGCTGAAAAACGGTGCGGGCCCTTGTTTCGCGTTTAATACCCATCTCGATACGGTGCCTGCCGGTTCCGGCTGGACGGGCGACCCGTTCACACTTACCGAACGGGAAGGGCGACTGTATGGCCGCGGTTCGTGTGATGCCAAAGGCCCGCTGGTGGCGATGGTCGAAGCGCTGCGTTTGCTAGCCGCGCACCAGGAAGCATGGTCCGGCACGTTGATGGGCGTGTTTACCGCCGATGAAGAGGTGGCCAGCGAAGGGGCGAAGTTTTATGTCAACGACGCGCCTCCGGCGATCGATTTTGCTGTGATTGGCGAGCCTACCTCGAACGCGACATTCTCGGCCCATAAAGGCAGCCTGCGCCCGCGCGTGAAAGTAAAAGGCGTTACGGCGCATTCCGGTACGCCGGAACTGGGCATCAACGCGATTTATCAATCCGCCAAATTGCTGGGGATGATTGAAGAAGCCCATCACCAGCAAGTGCGCTGCCGCTGCCATGCGCTGGTGGGCAATGCCAGCCTGACGGTGACGCGGATTCATGGCGGCCATGCGGATAACGTAGTGCCAGACAGTTGCGAGTTGCTGCTCGATCGCCGCATGGTGCCGGGCGAAGACGAAGACGCAGTGAAAGCCGAGCTGCAACAACTGCTTGAACATGCGAAAGCGACGTCCGGCATTGAGGCGGAAATCACGGCCTGGCAGCCGACCACCGGCGGCGCGACCGAAACCGACAGCAGCGAAGCCATTGTGCAGCACAGCCTGACGGCCTGTCGCCGTCATGGTCAGGCGCAACCCGGCCCGTTTGGCTTTCAGGGCGGCTGCGATCTGGTGCACTTTCGCGCACTTGGCGCCAAAGGCGTGGTGATCGGTCCCGGCAGCCTGGCGGTTGCCCATAAGCCGGATGAGTTTGTGCCGGTTGAGGAGTTTATTGCTGCCGCATCAATCTACCTGGATGTGGCACTGGCGATGCTGGCGCAGGAGTCTGCATCGTGAAAGCGCAACTGTGGCGCGGCGAACTGCACTACAAAGGCGTGACGCTGCACACCGCCGCGTCCGGCGCTATCCATGCGCTCGATACGCTGTGGTTGCAACTTAACGACGGTAAACATCAGGGCATCGGTGAAGTGCGGCTCAATATCAGTTACCTGCACGGCTACAGCGAAAAACAGGTGCTGGCGAACCTGATATCGGTTCTGACAACGTGGGACTGGTCGCGTGAACCGCAGGCGATGCTGAACGCGGTGCATGCTGTCGATTCCGCGCTGCTGGCGCCCGCACGCATGTTGATCGACATGGCGCTGCACGATTTGCTTGCACGTAAGGCGAGCGTCAGCCTCGCGTACTGGATTGGCGCGAATGGGACGCCTGCGCGCTATCGCACCAATCAGACCCTGTTCTGGGGGAGCGAATCGCAAATGATAAAGCAGGCGCGGCGCTACGTGGAACGCGGCTTTACCCAGTTGAAACTGCGCACCGGCGTAGCGGATTTCGCCACCGATCTGGCACGGCTGAAAACGCTGCGTCAGGAATTTGGCGATGGCATTTCGCTGGCTATCGACGTCAACGGATGCTGGTCGCCCGACGACGCGCACCGCGCGTTTCCGGCCCTGCGCGAACTTGGGCTGAGCTACGTCGAACAACCGCTGGCCCCCAAAGACGACGAGCAACTTGCAGGGCTGCGCCAGTACGGTCTGCCGATCATGCTGGATGAAAGCCTGCACAGCAGCGCGACTATTGAGCGGTTGATCGCAGCGAAGGGCGCGCTGTGGGGCCATCTCAAACTGGTGAAGCTCGGCGGCATCACGCCGACGCTTGCCGCGGCGCGTCGCCTGCAAGCCGCTTCTATTCCCTTCATGATTGGGCAGATGAACGAAGGCCATGCGGCGACTGCGGCGGCGTTACAACTTTGCCGCGTGCTGCAACCTGAATTTGCCGAACTGTATGGGGCTGACGGCCTGGCTGACGATCCGGTCAGCGGGCTCACTTATCGCCACGGCGAGGTCGTGGTGAACGATTCTCCCGGCCTGGGCGTGCATTTCAATGCCGCGCGCGCCACTTTCCTTCAGGAGTTTTGTCATGCAACAACCGAGTAATGTTATCCAGGGCAGTGAATCTGCCTTTAGTGCGCAAGAGTACGCAAGCCGAATCCACCGCACGCGCGAGAGTCTGAACGCTGCCGGTGTGGACGTGATGATTGTCACCGGGCCGGAAAATATCTTCTGGTTAACCGGTCAGCAAACTCCCGGTTATTACACCTTCCAGGCCCTGTTGTTGCCGGTAGAAGGGGAGCCGGTGTTTGTTATCCGCCAGCTCGAATATTTCAATTTTATCGCCAACACCTTTATTTCGGACGCCGCCATTTATCAGGATGGCGATAACCCGGTCGATTTTCTGGTCGGCATGCTGCAACAGCGCGGCTGGCTGAATAAGCGCATTGGGCTTGATAAACGCGGTTGGTTTTTGCCAATCGCCGTGTACGAAGCGCTGCAAAGCAAGCTCGGCAGCATTGCCGATACGGCGGGTGTGATTGAACCGCTGCGGGCGGTGAAATCTGCCGCTGAAGTGGAAAAAATCGCAGCGGCGGCGCGCTATGTCGATGCCGGGATGCAGGCTGGCATGGCGGCCATTCGCGCCGGAGCGGATGAAAACGCGCTGGTGTCGGCGATGATGGGCGCGGCGATCGCTGCCGGGTCTGAATATGTCGGCATGGAGCCGCTGGTCTCCAGCGGTCCACGCAGTGGCGTGCCGCACGGTACCTGGCGTCGTCGCGTGATGAAAGACGGCGACCCGGTATTTCTCGAAATGGCCGCCGCCCATGACCGTTACCATGCGGCACTGATGCGTTCAGCCTGGATTGGCCGCCCGCCCGTCATCGCGCTGGAGATGGAAAAAGTGTGCCAGGACGCATTGCAGGCAGCCCTTGATGCGATACGCCCCGGCGCAACCTGCGCAGAGCCGCACATTGCCTGCCAGAAGGTTATCGATCGCGCAGGCTTTACGGACAACTTCAAAAAACGCACCGGGTATTCGATTGGCGTCGCCTTCGCGCCAGACTGGGGCGAGGGCGGTATTCTCAGCCTCTACAGCGGCGTCACGACCGAACTGCAACCCGGTATGACCTTCCATATTCCGCCCGCGCTGCGCATTTACGGTGAATTCACGGTTGGCGTGAGCGAAACCGTGGTGGTGACTGAAACCGGCTGTCGTCCGCTTGGTTCGCTGGCCCGTCCATTAACGCTGTTGTAAGGAAAAATAATGAAAGACATCAACGAGTGCCGTGACCGTTTGCGTGGCATTTTTAACATCACCGTGACGCCGTTTACCGCGACTGGCGAGCTCGATTTTGCAGCCCTGCGTGAAAATATCGACCGCGTCATTAACCTTGGCTATGACGGTTTACTGATTGGCGGCACCTATGGCGAATTTCCGGTGATGTCGCTGGCAGAACGCCGTGAATTGTTCATCAAGGTGATGGATTGCGTGCAGGATCGCGTTGCGGTGATGCTGTGCAGCGCCAGTTCCGACCCGCGTGAAGCGCGCGAACTGACGGTGCTGGCGAGCGAACTGGGTGGGCTACCGATGGTGACCGCTCCGTTTGTCAGCGAAATCACCGACGAACAGATTCTGGCCTATTTCCGCGAGATGGCGCCGCTGTCGAAAACCGGCATTCTGGTCTACAACGCGCCGGGCATCGGCATTACGCTGTCTCCTGCGCTGCTGGAGAAGCTGGCGGAGATCCCGGGCGTGGTCGGCATCAAGCAGGGCGATCTCAACCCAACGGCTATCGATCAGATAGCCAACCGCCTGCGCGGCAAGCTGCGCCTGTTCTGCGCCTCGGATCTGGCGTTTCTCGGCCCGATGATGGCCGGTTTCGATGGCATCAGCACGACTAACAGCGGCGCACTGCCGGAGTTGGTGCTGGCAACGTATCGCGCGCTGGAGAAGGGCGACAGCATCACCGCGCGCGATCTGCATCAATTGTGGTTCGACTACCGTACGCTGGCGCGCCAGCACGGGCAGCCGCAACTGGTGAAGGCGGCAATGGCGTTGCGCGGTTTCAACGGCGGCACCGTGCGTGCACCGCTTCTGCCCATCTCCGACGAAGCGCTGACCGCGCTGACCAGCGTAATGAAACGGCTGGCCAGCGATGCCCGCAGTGGCGTTACGCTGGCAGGTTAAAGACCGCGCGTAGAAAATCCACAAACAGCGGATGTGGGGCATGCGGACGGGACATCAGTTCAGGGTGTCCCTGAAGCCCTTGCCAGAATCGGTGTGCGGGATGCGCTATCCCTTCGACAATGTCGCCGGTTTGCGCACTGATCACAATATCGCTGGCCGCAAGCTGCGGCAGCAAATGCGGATTGAAACGATAGCGATGGTTGTAATGCATCAGGTTAAACGGCGGGTCTGCCGGAAATGGCAGCACGCCGCAGCGATGGCGTTGGTCGTCAAAGGCCACAAAGCTGTGGATGGGCGCATCGGGCGCGACTTCCGCCAGCATCGCCTGTTCAAACCCGTCGTTACGCTGTACGGCAGCGGTGCACATGCTCTGCATGCCGAGGCACAGACCGAGTGTGGGGATGTTGCGTTGTAGTGTGGCATGCGCCACGGCGATTTGCCCGCGCACGACAGCCATTGACGCGCCGCCAGGTAACACCACGCCGTGCAGATCGTCCAGTTCGTGCAGTGTGTCAGAAAGCGCGGCGGGCGACAGAAAACGGATGTCGGGCGCAACGCCAAGGTGGTCAGCGGCGGCCCGCAACGCGGCGAGATTCGCCGGGTAGGCATCGCGCTGATCGCGTTCACTGCCGAAAAGCCCGATACGCAAGGGATCTGGCGATGATGGCAGGGAATTGGCGTCGACGGCGAAGTGCAGCAGCGTTTCGTTACCGTTACGCAGCAGTAACGCAGCGCCAGTGGTCTGGCTGGAAAAGCGCCGACCCGGCAGGTGTGCAACTCGTTCGGCATCTGTCGCAGCGACGACGATAACGGCATCGCATGTGGGCAGTTGCCCGATATCGCGGGTTTCGTGTTGCAGCGTATCACTGCGAAATAGCCCGCTGGTCACGCAGTAACCTGCGCGAGCAACATGTTGATAACTATCAGCAAAATCGCCTGAGAAGCGGGGCCGCAGGCTCCACAACGGAAGCTGTTGCTGGTTGGCCCACAGGCTGGCGGTCAGGCCGTAACGCGCCGGGACAGGGGAATCGTCAAGAATGAAGATCGGTAACACGGCAAATGTCCTGCTGTTGTTGGGTCGTTAATTGTATTAGTTGAACCAATACATACAAAAGAGGATTTATGAATAGTCAGCAACTGGCCCGGCGTATGCAGCGGGTTCGTCCTTCGCCAACGGCGGCCATTTCCGACCAGGTTCGTGCCCTGGAAGCAGAAGGGAAAAAGGTAATTAACCTGGGGGAAGGGGAGCTGGATTTCGCCACCCCGGACAATATCAGCTACGCCGGGATTGCCGCGATTGTCCATCAACAGACCAAATACACGGCGGTGGCCGGAACGCGTGAGCTGAAAACCGCAATTGCAGCGAAGTTCTCCCGTGACAATCGATCGTCTTTTGCTGCCGATGAAATCATCGCAGGCAGTGGCGCTAAGCAGTTGATCTTCAATGCTTTGCTCGCGACGCTGGATGCCGGGCAAGAAGTGATTATTCCTGCGCCGTATTGGGTTTCTTACCCGGATATGGTGGCGCTGGCCGAAGGGGAACCGGTGATCGTGCCGTGTGAGGAACGCCACGGCTGGAAGTTACAACCCAGCGATCTTGCCGCAGCGCTGACGCCCGCCACGCGCTGGGTGATCCTCAATTCACCTGGTAATCCCACCGGCGCGGTTTATAGCGCGCAGGAGTTGCGCGCGCTGGCGGAGGTGTTGTCCGACCATCCTCAGGTGTTGATTATGTCGGATGATATTTATGAGCCTTTGCGCTATGACCAGACGCCGTTCAGCACCTTTGCTGAAGCGGCGCCGCAGCTTGCGGATCGCACGCTGACCGTCAATGGCGTATCAAAAAGCCACGCCATGACCGGCTGGCGGCTGGGTTATGCGGCCGGTCCCGCCTGGCTGATTGCCGCGATGCAGATCCTGCAATCGCAGAGCACATCTAATCCCAGCAGTATTTCGCAGGCGGCGGCGGTAGAAGCATTAAATCAGCCAGCGGAATTTCTTAGCGACTGGCTGCAAATCCTCGATCGCCGCCGCCAGCGCGTGCTTGCCATGATTGAAGAGACAGAAGGGTTAAGCGCCAGCGCACCGCAGGGGGCGTTTTATGTTTTTGCCAACTGCCAAAACCTGTTGGGACGCATTACGCCATGCGGCAAAACGCTGACGGATGATAACGCGCTGGCAAGCTGGTTGCTTCAGGATGCGCAGGTCGCCGTGCTGTATGGATCGGCATTTGGCACGCCGGGCTATTTGCGTATTGCCTATGCTGTGGAGGACGCGACACTGGAAATAGCGTGTCAACGGCTTAAGACATCATTCGCCAGGCTGCGTTGAGCTTGTAATGAAAAAGTATAAGCCGCTGCGTGCGGTTTATGCTTTTGGCAGGGTGTAGCGAGGCGCGTCTACAGGAAACCGTGCGCCTGAGTGCGCAAGTGCTGGAACAGATCCTTCCGGCGTGATTTGTTTTCGCATACATGCCGCCAAAAAGCGGTAATGACAGAGAACACACCGTGAAGGGGAACGGGCCTGAGGATGGTTGAGGACGTAGGTTTCCCTTTATAGACACGCATTCATCACATTTAACATAATATACATTATACGCACCGATGTTGAATAAAGACGAATCCGCCGTTTTGCCGTCGTGATTGTGCTGCTCCTTTTTAGCATTTATGGCGATGCCGCTAACGCTTACCGGGCTTACAAACTTCTCCGACACGACGTCCGATAAATGCGGCTGCTCAGCCACAACTCTTCATTTTCCGCCACAGACTCATTTTACTGATGCCAAGCTGCATCGCGGCTTTGTCCTGGTTCTGCTCATATCGATTCAGATAATGCGCAATAACCTGGCGCTCCACATCTTTTATTATCTCTTTCAACTGACCTTTGCTCAGATCCACGCGTACCGGCTCGTTACTCTGACGCGGGCTCGTCGTATCCGAAAATGTAAACCCGGTAAGCGTCAACATTTCATGCAGCGAATAATGTGGAAAACCCACCGACAATAGCGCCAGCCGCTCAATAATAAAACGCATTTCGCGGATGTTCCCGGGCCAGCGGTACGTAGCAAACAGATCCACAAACTGTTCAAGCAAATGCTCTGCTGCGGTTTCACACAGAAATTTACTGGCCAGATAACGGAAATCACCGGCGCGTTCACGCAGCGGCGGCACGGTCAACGGCAAAACATTCAGCCGATAAAACAGATCACTGCGAAATGTCCCTTCCGCAGCCATGCTTGCCAGCGAACGGTTCGTCGCGCCAATAATGCGGACATCAACCGTAATGACATCTTTACCGCCGATATGCATGATTTCATACTCCTGCAACACCCGCAGTAATCGGCTCTGAATGGGCAACGGCATCTCGCCAATCTCATCCAGAAACAGCGTGCCCTGATGCGCCAGTTCAATCAAACCCTCCTTCCCTTCCCGCTTTGCTCCGGTAAACGATCCTCCTTCATAGCCAAACAGTTCACTTTCCAGCAAATTTTCCGGAATAGCCGCGCAGTTAATGGCTACGAATGGCCCGCTTTTTCGGCTGCTGTGGTTATGAATGCTTTGCGCAAACAACTCCTTACCGGTGCCGGACTCCCCGTAAATCATCACCGGCGAATCGGTCCGGGCATACACCTGAGCCAGTTTTTTCACTGCCTGCATTTCACGATTGGCCGAAAAAATATGATCGAAGGTATAACGCGCAGCGAACCCTTTTTTCTTCAGCTTGCCGCGAATAATGCGCTCAACTTTCTGCATCTGCGGCGTATCGGTGAAAGAACACACCACACCAATACAGGCTTTTCCCATGAACATTGGTACGCGGCTGGTAATAATCGAGGTGTTTTCCAGCTCCTGAAGCTCGCGTATCTCTGGTGCTTTTGACAATAACACCTGATTGATACGCGTATTTTTAATAATGCCATCAATATGTTTGCCCACAACTTGCGTCGCAGTCAGGCCGAAAATCGTCTCAGCAGCTTTATTAAATATCTGAATATCATTGTTTTCATTGGTGACAATAATGCCTTCGGTGATCGATGACAGGATGATTTCCAGCCGGGTCATGTCCAGCATTTTACGTTTCGTCGTCTCAACAATGGCGAGTGCTTCTCGCAATGCGCTATTCACAGACTCCACGCCATTTTCAATCAAAATGCCTTGCATCTCATATTGCCTGGCAATTTCCGTTACCGGACAGCCGCCAGTGATGGTTGCATAATTTTTTGCGCGACATTGCTGCAATTTCTCAGTCATATCACGGTGCGAAACGAAGACAAATTCATCAATGGCGATATTTAACGCGGTCGCCACGAGTACAACATCTGGTAAATATTTCTGATAATTAAAAAATGCAATTCTGTGCGGGTAATTTTTTAAGGGAATTAATGATCTGAGTAAGTCAGACATTGACGTATAAATATTAACAACAGGGATATCCGTCGCGTCAGAAATATACTCCGCCGTCCCACCTCGGCTCAATATCACATCGTAATAATCTCTATCAAGATTACGTGCAATGCTGGCAGCCTTTTCAAAGCTGCCATGATAGACATGGCAGTTAAATATCCCCGTACATTGTTCTAATACAATCCTTGCCAAATTAGGGTATGGCGTAATAAGGGCAAGATTAGGTAATGTTTTTTGCGTCATCGTGTAATCCAGGAATGTTGTAATTTTATTAAATAAATATCATAGTTGATATTAATAACACAATTGATATTTAATTAATTCATATATTACTTAAACCCCCAAGATAATAACTATTATAAATTCAAAGAGTTAATATGACATTATCGCGTTTTTAATTTCTGGCACGCATCTTGATTAATATTATTCTGAGTGGTTCTTTCCCTCACCTAATTACATTGCAAACTTACAGGAAATAGTTATGAACAATCAGTCTGGCGTATTAAATGGTGTGCGTGTTCTGGATCTAACACGCGTATTAGCGGGTCCTTATTGCGGAATGATGTTGGCAGATTTTGGAGCAGATGTTATTAAAATTGAGTTACCAGGTAAAGGTGATGATTCCAGAGCTAACGCGCCACAAATTAATGGCGAAAGCGCCTATTTTATGAATCTGAACAGAAATAAGCGCGGCATCACGCTTAACCTGAAATCAGAGGAAGGTCGTAATATTTTCCTTGAGATGGTACGCAACAGCGATATTGTTCTGGAAAATTACCGCCCCGGCGTAATGGAAAAACTTGGTCTGGGATATGAAAACTTGCGTGAAGTTAACCCGGCTATTATTTACGGCGCGGTTTCCGGATTTGGCCATACCGGCCCTTATGCTAAGCGTGCAGGATACGACATTATCGGCCAGGCCATGAGCGGCCTGATGAGCACCACCGGCTGGCCGGACGCGCCCCCTACCCGTACCGGCACGGCCATTGCGGATGTTGTTGGCGGCATGAGCTGCGCGATTGGAGTGTTGGCGGCGTATGCGAACCGGCTCAAAACCGGCGTCGGTGACAAAGTAGACATCGCCCTGGTGGATTCAATGGTTTCGTCGCTGGAAATCATCAATATTATCTATCTCAACACCGGCCGTATTCCAACGCGTATCGGAAACCGTTACGAAGCGATTTATCCTTATGACTCCTTCCAGGCCAAAGATGGCTACGCCATTATCGCCTGCGGCAATGACAAACTCTTTGGATTACTTAAGCAGACACTGAATATTCCTGCGCTGGATGACGAAAAATTCCGCACAAATATCGACCGCGTAACCCACCATGCAGAACTAAAATCCATCCTCGAGTGCTGGACTCGCGGCCAGACAATTGACCAGATCGTGGAAAAATTGTTGGCTGCCGGGATTCCTGCTGCACCTATCAATACTATCGATCGCGTTACTCAGGATCCGCATATTGCCAAAGCCCGCGAAATGTTTGTCGATATTGAACATCCAGTCGCAGGCAAAATCACCATGACCGGTAATCAGGTTAAATTCACTAATAAGAAAACCTCTATCCGATTTCCCGCCCCCACGCTTGGCCAACATAACCATGAAGTATTGCAAGAGTTATTGGGTTATTCCGACGAAAAAATCGAACAGTTGATCAATTCTGGCGTGCTGTAAGGTCATACTTATGTCAAAAATTATTCAAATTACAGAAGTGGGGCCAAGAGATGGTTTTCAGAACATTAAATCACCCATTCCTACAGATTTAAAAATTACCGTTATTGATAATCTGATTGATGCAGGATTAAAACATATTGAAATAACGTCGCTGGTTAGCCCGAAAGCCATTCCACAAATGGCCGATGCGCAGCAGGTTATTCGCCATGTCCTTAATACTCACCCTGATATTACGCCATGGGTATTAGTACCCAATGGCCGGGGTGCACAATTAGCCCAGGACTATCAGGTAAAAAATATCAATTACGTTGTTTCGGTTAGCCCGGCGCATAACAAAGCCAATATTAATCGCACCCATCAGGAATCGCTGGAAGATCTGTATAAAATCCGCCATGCCTTTCCCGCGCTGAATATTACGCTGTCGCTGGCAACCGTTTTTGGCTGCCCATTTATTGGCGCAACGGACGTCAACAGCATGCTGGATATTATTAAATTCGCGCACGATCTGGGCATTAACCGCGTCACGCTCTGCGACACCATCGGTGTCGCCAATCCCCGCCAGACCGCGAGGATCCTGCAAACCGTGCAACTGAAATTCCCGGATATGGATTTCGGTTTGCATATGCACAACACGCACGGCATGGCGCTCGCCAATATGCTGGCCGGTTACCAGAACGGCATCACACGTTTCGAAACCGCAGTTGGCGGCCTCGGCGGGTGCCCTTTTGCCCCTGGTGCAGCCGGAAACTCGGCGACAGAAGACGCGGTAAATATGTTTAATCGCATGGGATTACATACCGGCATTTCAGTTGAGGCATTACTGAAAGTGTCGGCCGGGATACGTGAAACTATTGAACCTTGTTTATTAAGCAGTCTTTCTCGTGCCAGAACCTACAGCGAATTTGATTTTTGTGGTGACAAAAAATAAATAATAATTCGGAAAATAAAATATGAATAATAAATCAGACAAACCCAAAATGACGCATTACAGATGGTGGGTGATGAGCTTTATATTTGTCATCTACACCGTCGCCAATGCCGATCGCGCGAATATCGGTTTCGCAATACCGTTTATTCAGGACGAATTTAAAATGTCCAACACCATGGCGGGCGTGCTCATCAGTTTATTCTTTGCCGGGTATGCGTTCTTTCAGATACCTGCCGGATATCTGATCAAAAAGTATGGCATGCGAAATATCTTCGCGTTGGGCATGTTATTAACCTCAATCTTTACCGGTTTGATGGGCGTCGTGAATAACGTATTCGCGCTGAAATTCCTGCGCTGCCTGGTGGGCATCAGTGAAGCGCCGGTCGTGATCGGTTCTACCGCCACCATCAACCAGTGGTTTCCGAGCAAGGAAAAAGGTACGGCGACAGGCCTGTTTCTGGCGGGTTCGAAATTCGGCCCGCTGATTGTGCCAGCCCTCTGCGCCTGGATAATCATGACGTGGGGATGGCGCTATATCTTTGTATTCTTCGCCATTCCGGGGATTATCTTGTCCCTGTTCTGGTTCTTTATGGTGCGCAATAAGCCCGAAGAGAGCCGTTTTGTGAACGCGCAGGAAGTGGCGTATATCCGCGAAGAGACTTCAGAAGACACACCGAATGCCGCCACCCAAGCGCAGCAAAATACACTGAAATATTGCTGGCTGGATAAGCTGATTCGCACAAAACACGTTGATGAGCTTACCTCCTCAAAGCAAGTGTTTCGCTGCTGGGATATCTACGGCGTGGCGCTGGGCTATTTCTCGATGGTTGGTATTGTCAGCGTGCTGATGTCCTGGTTGCCAAAGTACCTGATTACCGAGCGCGGTTTCGATTTAACCAGTTCGGCAGTGCTGGCGGCAGCACCCTTTCTTGGTACGGTATTAGGTAATTTCTTAGGTGGAGTGCTTTCCGATCGGGTGTTGAATAAAAGACGCAAACCACTGATGCTGCTTAGCGCCGGAGCCACTATTTTTACCATGTATTCGCTGGTCTACGCGCCGGAAAGCAAAATCATTCTGTCATTGATGCTGTTCCTGCTTGGCCTGATGTTATCCCTTGGTTATTCCGCCTATTCGGTTTATGCCATGGGTCGCGCCAATAAGGATATTTATCCGATTGCTTACAGCGTTATCAATATGGGTGGGCAACTGGGCGGCATGTGTATGCCGCTGCTGGTCGGCGTCATCCTCGATGCCTGGAGCTGGGATGCAGTATTTATGACCATGACCGGTTTCTGCGTACTCTGCTTTATTGTGGTCTCAACAGTGATTGAGCCGTTGTCGAAAAACGTAAAAATGATATAGCAATAAATCAATTCAGGGGGGGATAAATGCCCCCCTGTTTGCAAATTTATCCACACTAACCACGCATAAATCTGTTTGCGCCGGGAACCTCTTATTCGGAATAATCTTAATCTATTAAGATTACAGGAAACTTATCCTTATTTGCGACTGACCTGTCCTGTTAACGCATAAACATGGAGTGAATCAATGACTTTCCCCGGACAGATTACTAATACTCTTCCCGATTATGGTTTTGCACGCAGCATGGGTTTAGCCCCCGGTGGAGATTTTGATTTCACCTCTCTTGCCAGGCAATTAGATTGCACCAGGAATTTTAATCAAGTTGGAATTATCTATTCAGATGGCCCGCGCCAATGGCTGGTAAGACCTTCCAGGCGAATCGCAACGCCGAATCAGAGTACTGTAAGTCATATTATTGTGACAAAAGTCAACTCATATTCCCAACAAGGTGCAACACAAGCGTTAACGGATACAATTCAAGCACCCTCACTCACAACAGAAATTACTTCAACAGCCATTTCCTGTGGTGCTGCCGTCATAACAGGTGTGTTGGCATTAGGTGCTGGTGCCGCAGCGCCTTTAACTGCCGGAGCCTCAGGCGTTGTTGCGGCTATTATTGCTGCCGGTACTTTGGCCACCATCGCACAATGTGCTGCTGGCGCACTTAGAATTACCTTGATAGCCAGTGGGCATGACGATACTGTTACCTGGCTTGATTCTGAAGGGTGGTATACGGCAACGAGTACTGCATTAGATATTATTTCACTCGCTGGTGCGGGGGCTGGGATGAAGACCACTTTAGAAGCCTACAAGCTTGTTAGAGGTTCTTCTACAAACGTTGTAACCTGGCTCAAAGGGCTGGATAGAGCTTATCGTAGACGTATTACAGAAGACATTATTCGCGCCCAGAATCCCGGGATTTCTAATGCCGGTATAAAAGCTGCTATAAAAGCTGGTTTTTATCCAAAGCGCTTTCCGTCGGAAGCATTGCAAAATGCATTGCAGCGAGAACTGACAAATGCGCTTGTTAATACCTCTGCATTTGTCGGAAGTGCAATATCAGGAACGTTAAGAAATCCGCAAAATATGCAAAAATCTGGTCAGTATATTATCGGGTTGATTCAATCATTTTCGTTTACAGGAAGTAATTAATCGCGATGTTACTTTATATAAAGCGCAGCTATATCCTTAGCGCAGTCATCTCAAGGAAAATAAAAACAAACGATCTCGAAAAACTAGAGTTTTTGAAAGATCGACTAAAAGACAGATTGGGTGCGCCTGTAGGTTGGCATATGGTTGGTATATCTTTTGTTACCAGTATGGTTCTTAATGCATTAAGTTTTACCATGCCGCAATCCTTTGCATGGCTGGCGTTATTTCGCTGGGCCGAGTTACCTGAGTACGCAGTGACGGCAGCTATTTTACCCTTTATGTTCACCTATTGCGTTATCCTTGTTTCATCTCTTTTTTTTACTGCTCGTGGTTTCTTATGGGCGTTCAAGCTATATCTATTGATTACGCTTTTGACAGCTGTGTTGGCACTGAGTTTTTTCGTATTCGCTGTTATTTCTCTTGTATCTAGTGCAGGTAATATATCAACACTTATGATCTGTTCAGTATTAGGCTTGGTTTTTATTGCAAGTAGTATTAAATGTCTCAATTCCTCTTTGTTCTTTAGATCAAATGCTTTATACCTGCATAACCGAGTCTGGCGTAAGCAATCTAAAATTCAACAACAGCTCATCCAGACTATGAAAAGAAAATAGCGGCTATTCTGTTGGTACGTCACATTAATAAATGTAGAGAGAGCAAAAAAGCTCTATCTCCCTGGCTACCCTCTTCCATCCGGCATCAAGCGCCGACATACACCCAGCACAAACTGCCGCAGCCAGCGGTGCGCGGGATCCACTTCAGAACGCGGATGCCACATCTGCGATATGGTGATTGGCCGTGTTTTCACCGGCAGTTCAAACATGTGCAGCCCTTCCCCGGCAACGGAATTAATCAGGAACGACGCCGGCAGCAACGCGATGAGATCGGTCGTGCGTGCTACGGCCAGCGCGGCAGGAAAACCAGGCACCACGGCGGCGATCCGCCGGGTTAAACCCGCTTCTGCCAACCCATCATCCACCGGCCCGCTGAGCAACCCGCGCCGGGAAGCAATGACATGCCCCCAGGCGGTATATTGCGCGATCGTCACACTATCGCCTTGCGCAAGAGGATGTTCGTTTCTGACGACGCCGACAAACCTGTCTCTGAACAAGGCTTGCAGTCGGATCTCCGGCCCCATCTCACCCAGTACGCCAATTTCCAGATCGACCCGCCCTTCGCGCAGCGGCCCGGCGCTTTTCTCCGGCTTCGGCATAAAGCGCAACAGCACACCGGGTGCCTTTGCTGCGGCTTCGGCAATTAAGGTTGGCCCGAAAGCCTCCACAAAACCGTCGTTTGCCCGCAAGGTAAACATCTGCGTGAGCGAAGCAATATTGAAATCCGGCATGGCGGGTCGCAACACCGCCCGCGCTTCAAACACCGCATTTTGCGCACGCTCACGGATGGCTTCAGCATAAGGCGTCAGCACCATCGTGCGCCCTGCCCGCACCAACAGCGGGTCGCCGGTGGTTTCCCGCAGACGGCTCAGGGTACGGCTCATCGCGGAGGTACTCAGGCCAAGCCTGCGCGCAGCCGCCGCAACGCTGCGTTCTGCAATCAACGCATCCAGCGCAATCAGCAAATTAAGATCTGTCATGGCATCGTCTCTTTATCAAAGCGCGAAGATAAGGCGTTTGACGCAACATATTAATGCAACTGCTGCGCCTTCCGCCTTATATCACTGCAACGTACAGTGAAGGCAAGTAAAAATTCAGCAGAGGTATCTATGGAACTCTTTTCCCTGCAACCTGGCGATGAGGGATTACCGGGACGCGAACGCGCTTTCGCCATGTTTGCGGTGATGACCAGCACAACCATGGCGGTATTTGACGGCGCAATGGTGAATATCGCCTTGCCGCAAATAGCCCGTGCGCTGCACGTTAACGGCAGCGATGCGGTTTGGATCGCCAACGGCTATTTGCTTTCCACTGCCATGACGCTGGCGATTTTCGCCGCGCTCGCCACGCGCTGGGGCTTTCGCACGCTGTTTGCCACCGGGCTGAGCGTGTTCACCCTCGCCTCGCTCGGCTGCGCGCTTTCATCGTCCCTGGAAATGCTTGTCGCCATGCGCATCCTGCAAGGCATTGGCGGTGCAGCAACGCTAAGTATCGCCCCGGCGATCCTGCGCGCCATTTTCCCGAACCGGTTACTGGGGCGCATTCTGGGGATGAATGCGCTGTTGATCGCCTCCAGCACCGCCATCGCCCCGGTACTCGGCGGAACGCTGCTGGCAACGCTGAGCTGGCAATGGCTGTTTGCCATTAATATTCCGCTGGGCGTAGTCGCGCTGGCCCTGACGTTGCGGGTTATTCCCTCTAACAGACACACACAACGCGGCGCTTTCGACACCCTGGGCGCGTTACTTTCGGCAACGACCCTTGGCGCAGTGATAATGGCATCCGACGCTTTTTCTCACGCGGGTTCGCTGGCGCAGGCGTTGGTCTGGGGACTGGTTGCGCTGGTTGCCGGGCTGCTCTTTATTCGCCACCAGCGAAACGTTGCGCAACCGTTGCTGCCCCTTGAATTATTCACCTCCGCGCGATTTTCCCTGGCAGCGCTCACCTCGCTCTCTTCGTTTGTCAGCCAGGGCATAACCTTTGTGGCGCTGCCGTTTCTGTTCCAGCAGGTTTATGGTTACAGCGCGTTTAGCGCGGCGCTGTTGTTCACCGCCTGGCCGGTGGGCATTATTCTGGTCGCGCCTCATGCCGGGCGGCTTGCGGATCGCTATGCCCCGGCCCTTATTGCCACCAGCGGCTTATGCCTGTTTGCGATCGGTTTACTATTGCTGGCGCTGTTGTCGGAACATGCGCAGGCGTGGGATATCACCCTGCGCAGTCTGGTATGCGGGATCGGCTTCGGCTGTTTTCAAAGCCCGAACAACCGCGAGATGCTCGCCAACGCATCGCGCGAGTTGAGCAGCTATGCCTCCGGGATACTGGCGATTGTGCGCACCTTTGGTCAGTGCCTGGGAACCGCGTTTGTTGGCGTTACCTTTTCGCTGTACACCCAGCAAGCCGCCGCTATTCGGCTCTCATTGTGGCTGGCGGCGGGCGCAACGCTGCTGTCGATCTTGTTGAGTGTTAGCCGACTCAGGCAGGCGCGTTATCCGTAAATAACATCGTGAAAAGTTTAAGCATCATCCCCCAGACGCAGGACAATCGAACCGATGGCCTGGCGGGATGACAAACGCGCATCGCGTCCTCGTAACTTTCCATTGGTTTGCAAACTGAGAACATCACCCGAGCATCCCTTTCAGTTTCGCCAGCAGAAAAGCGGTGACCGACGTGGCATCGCTGATCGTGCCATCACAGATCAATGCCTCAAACTCAGCCATCGGCATTTTACGTGCCGTCAGGCCGAACTCCTCGGGATCCAGTGATTGCTGATGATGCGTCAGATCCTCAGCGAGGAAAATATGATAACCCTGGCTCGAATAGCCCTGCGCCAGTTTCTGGTAACCCACCCAGCGCATACTTCCGGCCACCAGTCCGGTCTCCTCCTGCAATTCGCCAGCGGCGACACGCAGCGGATCCTCATCTGGCGCGCATTCCCACGAGCCCTGCGGCAGTTCAATGGTGCGTTGATGAATGGGATAACGGAATTGCTCAACCACATACATGCTGTCATCCTGGCGGGCGATGATCACAACAAAATCTGCCTTTTCCACCACCGAATAGATCCCTTCATTACCATCTGCCCGCAGAATGCGATCTTCACGCAGGCACATCCATTTGTTGCGGTACACTTCGGTGGTGGCAAGGGTTTTGATATCCGACATCGTCATCCTCTCTGGCTTAATCGCGACGTTATTTATGCACCTTTTTACCATCATCTTCCTTAACAAGGCTCTGCAATTGTTCTGATTCTGCGTTGCCGCTTTGTGCCGTAACCCCTCGCCGAGTGCTCCGGGCTGCTACAGTTTTACGTTAGCGGTTCGTAAAAAACGTCACTCAATCTCAATAGAGGTAAGCCAATGAGCACGATCAAAACGCAGGATGGGACGCAGATCTATTACAAAGACTGGGGCACAGGCAAACCGGTTCTTTTCAGCCACGGCTGGCCGCTGGATGCGGATATGTGGGATAGCCAGCTTAATTTCCTCGCTGAGCGCGGTTATCGGGTGATTGCCTTTGACCGCCGTGGCTTTGGTCGTTCTGACCAGCCGTGGAACGGGTATGACTACGATACGTTTGCATCCGATATTAATGACTTGATCACCGCGCTGGATCTGAATGATGTCACGCTGGTGGGCTTCTCGATGGGCGGCGGTGATGTGGCCCGCTACATTGGTCGTTACGGCACGTCACGCGTGGCCGGGCTGGCGCTGCTGGGCGCGGTAACGCCGATTTTCGGCAAAACGGACGATCACCCAGAAGGTGTGGATAAGAGTGTGTTCGACGGCATTAAAGCGGGGTTGCGCAAAGATCGCGCACAGTTTATCAGCGATTTCGCGACCCCGTTCTATGGCCTGAACGCCGGGCAAAAAGTGTCTGATGGTGTACTGACGCAGACCTTAAATATCGCTCTGCTGGCTTCACTGAAGGGGACGCTGGATTGCGTCACCGCGTTTTCTGAAACCGACTTCCGCGCCGATGTGGCGAAAGTCGATGTGCCGACGCTGGTTATCCATGGCAGCAATGACCAGGTGGTGCCGTTTGAAGCAACCGGTAAGCTCTCGGCGGAGTTAATTGAAGGTGCCGAGTTGAAAGTGTATGACAACGGCCCGCACGGCTTTGCGGTAACGCATCAGGATCAGTTAAACAACGATCTGCTGGCGTTCTTACAGACGTTGTAAAACCCAATGTCGGGGGCGCTGACGCTTACCCGACCAGGGAATTCCCTGCCCGATAACCGGCGCGTTATCGGGCTTTTTTTGTCACTTCTTATGGAACAACTGGCTGGCGGTATCGCTTATTACCTGCACCGCGCCTCTGTCGCCTTTCGCCATCGAGGCCATAAACGCTTTCGCCTGCTTAAAGGTAATATGCGGCGGCAACGGTGCCACTTCCGGATCGGTTTTCACCTCTAAGACCACCGGGCGGTCGGACTGCAACGCCTGCTGCCAGGCACTCGCCAGCGCGTCCGGCGTATCAACAAAAATCCCACCCAGCCCGAGCGAACGGGCAAATTCGGCGTAATGCACATCCGGCAGTTGCTGCGTCGCTTCAAAACGTGGGTTGCCTTCCATCACCCGCTGCTCCCAGGTGACCTGATTCAAGTCCTGATTATTGAACACACAAATAATGAGGCGTGGATCGGCCCACTGCTGCCAGTATTTCTGAATGGTTATCAGCTCCGCCATATTGTTCATCTGCATGGCACCATCGCCTACCAGCGCCACCACCGTTTTCTGCGGCGCGGCAAATTTGGCGGCAATCGCATACGGCACCGCGGCCCCCATACAAGCCAGCCCGCCGGAAAGGGACGCCCGCTGGCCCTGTTTAACCCGGTAATCGCGGGCAAACCAGTTGGCGCAGGAACCGGAATCAGACGTCACAATCGCGTCGTCCGGCAATAGCGGCGACATTTCCCACACCACGCGCTGCGGGTTTACCGGGTTGGCGGGCGCCATTGCCCGCTGCTCCATCTGCTGCCACCACTGCTGGACATTTTTCGCTATCGTCTCCTGCCAGCTACGGTCGGTTTTCTGCTCCAGTAGCGGCAGCAACGCGCGTAACGTTTCCGCTGCATCGCCGTGCAAGTTGACTTCGCAGGGATAACGCAGGCCAAGCATCGCCGGATCGATATCAATTTGTACCGCGCGGGCATTGCCTTCCGGTGGCAAAAACTCGGTCCACGGGAAACCGCTGCCGATCATCAGTAAGGTGTCGCACTCCTGCATCAGTTTCCAGGAAGGCTCGGTGCCCAGCAGGCCGATTGAGCCGGTAACAAACGGCGCATCATCAGGCAGCACATCTTTGCCGAGCAGCGCTTTGGCGACACCTGCGCCGAGCACATTCGCGGCCTGCACCACTTCCACCGCCGCATTACGCGCACCCGCGCCAATCAGGAGAGCCACTTTTTTTCCGGCGTTGAGCACGTCGGCGGCGCGTTGCAGATCCCCATCGTGTGGGATCACGCGTGGGCGCTGATAGCCAGAGCCGGAATGGGTAAAGCCGTGCACATGTTGCGGTGGCTGCCAGGCTTCGTCTTGCACATCTTTCGGGATAATCACCACGCCGACCCCGTTTTGCGCCATCGCCACGCGCACGCCGCGATCCACCAGGTGGCGCACCTGCGCCGGTGTCGCCGCTTCCTGGACAAAATTCGCTACATCAGAAAAAACGCGATCGAGGTTCATCTCCTGCTGATAGCTGGCTCCGCGCGCGGTGGTCTCTGCCTGACCCGCAATCGCCAGGACCGGGGCATGATCCATTTTGGCATCGTATAAGCCGGTCAGCAGATGGGTTGCTCCCGGCCCGCCGGTCGATAAACAGACGCCGAGTTCGCCGGTAAATTTTGCGTGGCCGACGGCCATAAACGCCGCCATCTCTTCGTGGCGAACCTGGATAAATTCGATGCCGTCGCCTGCTTTGTTGGCGCGCTGAATAGCGCCAAGCACACCGTTAATGCCGTCGCCCGGGTAACCGTAAATGCGCGTCACGCCCCACTCTTTCAGGCGCTGGACAAAGAAGTCGCTGGTTTTCATGCTCATCGTGCTTTCTCCTTGCAGCTTCATTTAGAAACTTTAAGGGTAGACGATGCAAATGCCTGATGGCGGCTACGCCACCCGATAAAATGCCTACTGCGTGGCGGCTACCGCCCGGTTGCGCCCTTCAATTTTGGCCTGATAGAGCGCTTTATCCGCCCCCTCTTTCAACCGGATAGCGTCATCGAAATTCTGATCGGCAATAATGCTGTAACACCCGGCGCTGATGGTGACAATACTCTCCGGTCCGCTGGTGTTCACATGGGGGATTTGCGCATTGTGCACGGCAGCGACCGCCTGGCGCGCCACGCTCAGTGCGGCTTCCGGGCCGGTATCCGGCAAAATAATCGCGAACTCTTCGCCGCCGTACCGGGCAATCAAATCGCTCTGGCGCAGTTTCAGCTTCTGGATAATTTCCCCCACCCGACGCAGGCAGTTATCCCCGGCGACGTGACCATAGAAATCGTTATAGCGTTTGAAGTAGTCGATATCGATCATGATCAGCGCCACCGGTTTTTGCGTGATGGCAGATGCTTTCAGGCTTGTGCTTAAAAACAGATCGAGCTGGCGGCGGTTAGCAAGCCCGGTCAGGCCGTCGGCTAGCGCCATCAATTGCAGCGTATGGTTAATGCTGGTCAGTTCATCCCGCAGCATGGCGAGCTCTGTCTGGTTGCGTACATTCAGGCGTACCTGACGAAAAACAATCGACCCCATCAGTAGCGTGCCCAGTAACAACATGGCATTCAGTACCAGATCCGGCAGGCTGTCTTTTAACCAGTTTTCCCACAGCGCGGGTTTGTCATACCCGGCGGCAACCACCAGCGGGTAACGTTCCAGACGCGCAAAACCGTAAGTGCGCTCAACATGATCCAGTGTGGAAACCCAGGTCGCGTTGCCGCGATCTTTTTTTGCCAGTTCGCGGGTAAATAAAGGGCTCGAGGAAAGATTGCGATTGATGACTTCATCGCCGTACGGGCGCACATATAACGCCGAGCCATCGATATTGATCAGGGCCAGCAAGTCACGGTTTTGTAATTCAAAATAGGCGTAAAAATGGCGGAAATAGTCGATATTGACCGTTGCCAGCAGCACCCCCGCAAAGCCGCCGGACGCATCGCTGATGCGTAACGAGACCGGGATAACCAGATCGCCGGTAGACCGGCTACGGATCACATGCCCGATATGAATGCCGCCGTGGCCATTACGGCGATGGTAAACAAAATATTCGCGATCGCTGTTGTTCGACATTAACGGGATTTTGCCAAACGAGGTGGCTTTCATATTGCCCTGGGCGTCATACACAAACAGCCCGTGCAGTTGCGGTAAGCGGGATTTTAGCTCGGCGAGGTAAGTATCAAGATTGACGGTATCCGCTGACAGATTGCGGCGGATATCGCGCAGCACTAGCTCGGCCTGCAAAAAGGTATCTTCCGCCTGGCGTGCCTGTGAAACCGATAAGTTAATCGCATCCCGCTCGATGTCCGAGACAGCCCGCTCCCACGAACGGGTCAGCGTCCAGGTGCTGGTTGCCACACCCGCCACCAGCAATGCCACCATAAAAAAGGTGATGCTGCGCCCGAGGGAAGAATCGAGCGCCAGGGCCCGCGCTACCTGCTTTTTGACGTTCATCGACGGCCCTTGCCCCTAATTACATCCTTTGCCTGTTTTAAGCATAGAAGCGTGACGATTTATAAGCCAAACCGGCGACGTTAAAGGCAATCGAGGCGCTCAGGCCAGTTGATCGGTGGCACACCGTTAAGCGCCGGGCGGGCAAACAAAAATCCCTGGAAACGCTCAACGCCAGCGGCTTCAAGCCAGCACCACTCTTCCACTTTCTCAACGCCTTCAGCCACCACGCTGATTTGCAGTTCAGCGCAGCATTCGAGAATCGCTTTAACAATCGCCTGCTTCGGGCCATGCAGATGGATATCAGTCACCAGGGTGCGGTCGATTTTCAGTTTGTCCGGCTGAAATTTTGCCAGCAGCGACAGGCCAGCAAAGCCGGAGCCGAAGTCATCAATCGCCAGCCCAATCCCGGCCGCGCGTAACTGGCGGATCGCCCAGGTAAACTCTTCGTAACCGGAAATCACTTCATCTTCGGTTACTTCGACGATGATCTGCCCCGGATCAAGCTGATTAAGCCTTATCTGTTCAAGCAGAAAATCCACCGCGCCGGGGATTTTAACCAGCGACATCGGCAGTAAATTGATGGCGATTTTGTGGTTACCAATCCCCAGACGGCGCGCCATTGCCAGCGCCCAGCCTTTCGAGGCGAGATCGGCTTCATGCAGTTTATCTGGCGCAATAGTGGCGAAATAGTCCTGCGGGCTGCCGCCGTTTGGCCCACGGATCAGCGCTTCGAGTGAGGAGATTTTCCCCCGTAACGGTTCAATAATCGGCTGGAAGGCAAACTGACAGGGCTGATTGGGAAAAGCAGGCAATGTTTCGCTGGCGAACGGTGAGGTTTTCAGGGTGAAACGCCACTCTTCAGGTGACGTGTTACGTACTCCGCCATTGGTATTCGGTGAGGCGATAAAATGGCGGATAAATTTGTAGACCCGATCGTTGCTCGCCAGATTGTATTTCAGGGTGCCAAAGCGGAGGATAGCGCGTAGAACGGCAGCCGGACGCAGTGTCTGCAAATCGAACAGCACCATACCGCGATCGACAAAGCGGCGGCGCGGCGCAAAATCGCGCATTAACTCGACGATATTGCTATGACGCGGATCGGTGCTGATGCGTTCGAAAACGCTGTTTACTGAGGCCAGTGGTCCCTCAAGCACCTGTAAAAAGTGCTCGCCGTCGAACAGTAAAATACCCGTCACCTGCAACGCCGCGTTGTTCAGGCTTGCTCGTTCGACAAGATCAGTCAGTTGAGAGGGAACTAATGCCCGGTTCAGTCGGCTCCGGTAAATCAAAGTGGCTAACACGCAATGCTACCCTCAGAATGCCCACACAAAACCCGAATGGATGATGCCATCCCGGAAGTCTAGCAATTTTGTAAAACTCTCGTCCGCCGATTAAGGGGTAATCTGTTAGCGTTCTCGCTGGCTTAAAATCGCCAGACGGGCGCGATATCCGTTGCGGATATGCTGGCAGGCCGCTTCCTGCGCAGCTACGCGGTCACGACGCGCCAGCGCATCGACAATCGCCTGATGTTCGCGTTTTGCCTCTTCCGTGCGCTCTTTTAATTCATAGGTGGTGCTGCGCAACAGCGACAGATGAATACGCAGGTTGTCCAGCATCTCATTCAGATAGGGATTGTGCGTGGCGCGATAAATCTGACGGTGAAACATGCGGTTGTGATCGTGTAGCGCTTTGCTGTCGGTGAGCGACGCTTCGGTGTGTACCATCTCCTGTAACAGCGCGATTTCCGCATCCGACGCGGCGCTGACGGCCAGATCCATCGCCAGTCGCTCCAGCCCTTCGCGCACATCAAACAACTGGCGCAGACGTTCATAACTCAGTTGCGCCACCATCAACCCGCGCTGAGGGCCGGGTTCGGCAAGGCCAAGGGTTTGCAGGCGGTGCAGCGCTTCACGAATCGGTGTGCGGCTCAGCCCAAACTGTTCTGCCAGGCGCGTTTCCTGCAAACGCTCGCCCGGCAGCAGTTCCCCTGCTTCAATGGCGGAAAGCAAAATTTCAAAGGGCGTTGTGCCCGTATCGCGACCCGTGGATCTCAACTTTCAACACTCCGTTCATTTATAAAGTCAAAGAGGGATGCAGCATGCCGTGGCACATCTTGCCACAGTAACTGTGCTGCTTTTGCTTTTTTTGTTCTTAGCTTATCCAAAAAACATCTTTTGACGTTTTAAGAAACGCTGCTATGGTTACTTTATATCCATTGTATACAAATGAATTCATAAAAAGACAAAGCGTAATTATGGCTTCTTATTCACAAGCCAACATCAGGGAACTCTTGTTTCATAATGACAAATAAAGCCGAAGTTGCATTCACCCGGGGAGAACAGCTCAGCCGGTTTATCAGCCAGGCGCACCACCTGAACGTCCCGCCCGCCGTGCGCCATGAAGCCAAACGCGCGCTGATTGATTACCTGGGCGTTGCCCTCGGCGCGGTCAATGATGACGCGGTTAACGCGGTGCGCCAGGTAGCAAAAACCTGGAACGCCAGCGGCGAGGCGCGTATTTTCCTCTCAGGCACCACCACGCCTGCTCTCGCCGCGTTAGTCAATGCCACCATGGCACACGCAGCGGATTACGATGACACCCACCCTGCGGGCGCAGGCCACCCCGGCGGCCCGTGTTGGTCAGCGGCGCTGGCAATAGCGCAGGCGCATCCGGTAGAAGAAGAACAGGTGCTACGCGCATTTATTGTCGGGTTTGAAGTGATGGCAAAACTCGGCGGCGGCTGGGTACCGGGCGTCGGGCGCAACCTGCAACGCCGGGGCTTTCATCCCACGTCTGTTGTTGGTCGCGCGGGTGCGGCAGCCGTTGCCGCATCAATATTGCAACTGAGTGAAGAACAAGTGCGAAACGCCCTTGGCGCCGCGGCGACCATGATGGGCGGCTTGCAGAAATCCTCCGGCACGCACGGCAAACCGTTTCACGCTGGAAAGGCCGCAATGGACGGCATTCTCTCCGCACAGCTGGCCGCGGAAAATTTTGTCGGCGCGCACCATTTTTATGAAGCTGACGGCTGGGTAAAAATCTTTATCCAGGACGGCAGTGCAGAAATCCCTCCCCTCGATTTTGGCGAAAGCTGGGAGCTGTTAACCAACGGCTATAAGCTCTATGCCAGTTGTCGCGGCACGCATGCTTCCATTGAAACCGCGCGCAAACTCTACCCGCAACTTCAGGGGCGCACCATCACCCGCATCGCGGCGAAAGTGCACCCGATGGGCATGGTCAATGCCGGGATCATGAACCCGCGCACGCCGCTGGAGAGTAAATTCAGCATTCCTCACTGCATCGCCCTTTCCCTGTGCGGCTACGGGCTGACCGATACCGATTTCACCCAGGCCACCGTCGACGATCCGCGCCCGCGCGCGCTGCTGCCGCTGCTTGAAGTGGAAGCCGTGGACGGCCAGTCGGCCAGCTCAGCGTTTCTCGATGTCTGGCTGGACGACGGCAGCGTACTGCACGCCCACACTGATGTTTATCGCGGCCACGCGCAAAATCCCCTTAGCGATGAAGAGTTACGCGCCAAATTTGACGCCCTCACTATCCCGCAACTGGGCGAAGCGCGCAGCGCAGAACTCTATGACGCGGCGCTACACTTTGAACGTCCAGGATCTCTGGCGCGCATCACCGGGCTGCTTGCCGGCGACCATTAATTCTTCTTTGGCACAGGAAATCTGTTCATGACCATTGCCCGACAACTGGCCGGTAATCTGCTGGCGTTTTCCCGGCAGGATTTTCCCGAGGCGGCTTACGCCCAGGCGCGCACCGCGATTATTGATACGTTAGGCGTGACCCTTGCAGGCGGCGCGCAATCCGGCGCGGAAAAACTGCGTGCGGTTATTGTCCCCACCGCGGCCAGCGGCTACAGCCGCGTTTTCGGCACCGATCTGCGGCTTAACGCGTTAGATGCCGCGCTGTTAAACGGTGTCGCTGCTCATCTGCTCGATTTCGATGATTCCAACTCCTGGCTGCACGGCCATATCTCCGTGGCGGTATTGCCTGCGCTGCTGGCACTGGCGGATGAGCGGGAAATAAATGGCGAGGCGCTGCTGCGAGCTTATATCACCGGGTATGAAACCGCCGTGCGCATGGGCAAAGCAGTCAGCCCGTTCCAGTATCGCCACGGCTGGCACCCGACCACCACCGTCGGCGTTTTTGCCGGTGTGGCGGCCTGCGCAGTGGTGCTGGATCTTAATGAAGAACAAACCGCCACGGCGCTGGCGATGACCGCCTCGCTGGCGTCGGGCATTAAATCGAATTTCGGCAGTGAAACCAAAGCGCTGGTAGTCGGCCAGGCGGCACGCAGCGCGGTAATGGCCTGCAAACTGGCGAAAGAGGGTTTCAGCGCCGGGGCGACCGCTTTTGAACATCAGCAGGGCTATTTCCATGTCTTTAACGGTAAAGAAAATGTCGATCCGCAGCCGTTGACGGAACGCTGGGCGGTAACGCCGTTTATTCTCGATACCGTGAAGAGTAACAACTACAAATACTTCCCCTGCTGCTACGCTATTTTGTCGCCACTCGACGGCGTGCTGGCGCTGCGGGAGGAAACCGGACTGCAACCGGAAACCATCGCCAGTATTGCGGTGAAGGTGCACCCGATTCGCTTCCCGCATATCAATATCCCTAAGCCAGCCAACCCGCTGGCCGGCAAGTTCAGCCTGCATTACTGCGTGGCGCGCGCCTTCGTTACCGGCACGCTGACGCTGGATGATTTTATCGACGAGACGCGTTTTAACGACCCTGTGACGCAGACACTTATGCATAAGGTGACACTCGATAAACATGATGAAGAAATTACGCACAGCGCCTTTGTCACGATGACCACTACCGATGGGCGGCTGTTCAGCCAGCGCGTGGCCGGTGCGCGCGGCTCCAGCCCGGCTCTCCCGTTGCCGGATAATTTGATTGAACAGAAGTTTCTCGATTGCGCCAGCCGCGTACTGTCAAAGGACGCCGCGCAGGCGCTGTATCAACGTTTGCTGCGCGATGATTATCAATAAACGGAAATGAACATGAGCTGGATCCCTCCAGAGATTTCCCCGTTGTTTGCCGGGGTGATGGTGTTTTGCAGTTTTTTGACCTCCGCGCTGACGGCGGCAATGGGGCTGGGCGGCGGCACAGCGCTGCTGGCAATTATGGGGCTAGGCATGCCGGTCAGCAGCCTGATGCCGGTTCACGGCATGGTGCAACTGGGGTCGAATCTGAGCCGCACGCTCATTCAGCGTATGTATGTAGTGTGGCCGCTGGTGCTGTGGTTTTTGCTCGGCAGCGCCGTGGGCATTGCTCTCGGCGCACCGGTTGCCGCTCTCATCCCGGACAGCATTGCGCGTATCGCGCTGGGGCTGTTTATTCTCTGGTCGGTACTGCGTAAACGCGGTGAGCAAAAACCCATGAGCCGCCCGATTTTTATTATCGGCGGCGGTCTTAGCAGTATCGGCACGATGATTGTTGGCGCGACCGGGCCAATGGTCGCCGGGCTTATCAGCTCGCAGGGGTTAAAACGCCAGCCGCTGATTGCGACACACGCTACCTGCATGGTGTTACAGCACGGATTGAAGATCCTCGCCTTCGGACTGATGGGTTTTGCCTGGGCGAACTGGTTACCGGTGCTGGCGGCGATGATTATCAGCGGTGCGCTCGGCACCTGGCTCGGTACGCGCGTGCTGGACAATGTGCCGGAGCGGCTGTTTCGCGTGCTGTTTCGCCTCACCATGATCCTGCTCAGCGCGCAACTGCTGTGGCAAGGCGTGCGCGGCTGGCTGCACTAACTTTTGCATATGCTTAATTAAATTCGTTCTTTGCCAAAACCGCTATGGATAGCGAACATAGGTATACAAACGAACTCAGTCGTAAAACCGTAATAAATACAGTGAATTAATCTGATAGCAACTTATAAAAAGGATCGGCCATGCTGAAAAAAACTCACCTTGCCGCGTCAGTGTTGCTGCTGGCGCTGGGCAGCCTGATGATGTCCGCCCAGGCGGAAAATGCCCCGACCACCAGCGGCGACACGCTGAAGAAAATAAAAGCCCGCGGTGAGCTGGTGTGCGGTGTTCACCCTGCCCGTCACGGCTTTGCCGCCATTAACAGCAAAGGTCAGTGGGAAGGTCTGGATGTCGATTTTTGTCGCGCGCTGGCCGCTGCGGTATTTGGTGATGCGTCCAAAGTGCGCTTTACCCCGCTCTCCACCGCTCAGCGCTTCCCGGCTATTCAGTCCGGCGAAGTCGATGTGCTGTCGCGCAATATTACCGCTTCGTTAACCCGCGATGTGTCGCTGGGGCTGAACTTCGCGCCGCCAAATTTTTACACCGGTACCGGCTTTATGGTGCGCGCCAATAGCGGCGTGAAAAAGGTCGAGGATCTTGACGGCGCAACGGTCTGCATCACGCCGGGCAGCAGCACCGAGCAGAACGTGGCGCAGATCTTCGCGTCGCGCAATATGCACTACACCCCGGTGGTGATTGAGAACAATAAAGAGTATGTCGCGGCCTATCTGGCCGGGCGTTGCGATGTTATCGCCCGCGATAAAGTGGCGCTGCCGGGCATCAAGACCTTTGATGCAGAAAAACCGGAAGACCATATCATTCTGCCCGGTATCTATTCCAAAGAGCCGCTGGCGATGGCGGTGCGTAAAGGCGATGACCAGTGGTATGACATTGTGAAATGGGTGGTTTACGCCACCTTCAACGCCGAAGAGATGAACGTCAACCAGAGCAATGTTGACCAGCAAGTGAAATCCGCCGACCCGGATGTGCAGGGTCTGCTCGGAGTGACGGGCGGTTTCGGGCAGAAGCTCGGGCTGGATGACAAATGGGTGTACAACATTGTCAAACAGGTGGGTAACTATGGCGATATCTATAACCGCCACTTTGGCCCGCAAAGCGCTGAACCGCTGGATCGTGACCTGAATAATCAATGGAACAAAGGTGGCTTGCTGTACGGTCTGCCGATCCGTTGATCATTGAGTCTTCCTGATTCGCCCGGTGGCGCTTCGCTTACCGGGCCTACACACCTGCAAGATCGTAATAATAATGATGAAACAGACTGACAACGCCGGGGCCAGCGCCGTGTTCCGTTTCTTCGGCAGCAAAACCGTACGCGGCTGGAGCTACCAGCTTCTGCTGGCGCTCCTGCTGATTGGCTTTAGTTACTGGCTCTACAGCAATGTGGTGGACAACCTGCGCGCGCAGCGTATTGCCACCGGATTCGGCTTTTTACAGCAAAGCGCCCAGTTCGCCATTGGCGAAACGCTGATTGAGTACACCCCACGCGACACATACGCCCGCGCGGTGTTGGTCGGGCTGCTCAACACGCTGTATGTCACGCTGTGCGGCATTGTGCTGGCGACGGTGCTCGGTTTTATGGTCGGCATTGGCCGGGTGTCCAAAAACTGGCTGCTGGCAAAAGTATGCGTCACCTACGTCGAACTTCTGCGTAACGTACCGGTGATTTTGCAGGTGATTTTCTGGTCGGTCGTGATCCGTAACCTGCCCTCACCGCGCGGCGCGATTGAACTGCCGGGCGGCTTCTTAACCAACCGCGGGCTGACCTTTACCGTTCCGGCGGCCGACAGCGGCTGGCTGTGGACGCTGGTCGCCCTGCTCGTTGCTTTCGTGTTGAGCGCGCTGCTCTCCCGGCTGGCGCGTCGTTTACGCGAGCTGCACGGGAAACTGCTGCCGGTCGGTCGCCTTCGTCTGGCGTTGATCATCGCCCTGCCGTTGCTGGTATGGCTGGTTTGCGGTGCGCCTCATGCCCTCAATCACCCGGAACTGCGCGGGTTTAACTTCAAAGGCGGCTTTACCATCAGCCCTGAATTCACCGCGCTGTTGCTGGGCATTGCGCTCTACTCGTCGTCGTTTATTGCCGAGATCGTCCGCGCGGGCATTCAGTCGGTGCCGAAAGGTCAACTGGAAGCGGCGCGCGCCCTGTCATTCTCGCCATGGCATGTGATGCGCCATGTGATTATTCCGCAGGCGATGCGCGTCATGGTGCCGCCGCTGGCGAGCCAGTATGTCAGCCTGGCGAAGAACAGCTCGATAGCCGTGGTCGTGGGTTACCCGGAACTGGCGAATATCAGTAATACCCTGATGAACCAGACCGGCCAGGCGCTCGAAGCCATCGCCATTATGATGGTGGTGTACCTGATTATCAGCGGCACCACGTCGCTGCTGATGAACCTGTTTAACCGCTACGTCGCCATTAAAGAGCGCTAAGGATCTGTGATGCAAAACGCCGTGCTTTTCTGGCTGCGACGCCATTTATTCAGTAGCCCCGCCCAGACGGTGCTGACGCTGGTGCTGTTAACGCTGCTGGTGTGGGTGGGTTCATCGCTGCTGCGCTGGGGCGTTATCAATGCCGTGGGGTTTAGCGGCAGCGCCGAACAGTGCCGCGCCGCAGCGGGTGCGTGCTGGGCGGTGATTAGTGAAAAATATCGCCCGATCCTGTTTGGCCTTTACCCCTACGACGAGCAGTGGCGACCGGCGCTGGCGATGCTGGTGTGGTTTGTCACCATTGGCTTAACGCTGTCGCCCATCTGCTGGCATTCGCGCGTGCTCTGGCCGCTGTGGATTGTGTCGCTGGCGGCGATGTCGCTGCTGATGAGCGGCGGGCTGTTTGGGCTGAAATCCGTTCCCTCGTCGGACTGGGGCGGCCTGCCGCTGACGCTGCTGCTCTTTTCCGGCACGGTTATTATCGGTATGCCGGTGTCGGTCATTCTGGCGCTGGGTCGCCGTTCGCCGCTCTCTTTCTTACGCGGCCTTTCCGTGACGTTTATTGAAGGGCTGCGCGGCGTGCCGCTGATTACGATTTTGTTTGTGGCGGTGAATGTCTTTCCGCTGTTTTTGCCACCGGATATGGAAGTCAACAAACTGCTGCGCATTATCGTCGGCATTGCGCTGTTTTTCGCCTGTTACCAGGCGGAGGTGATTCGCGGCGGCTTGCAGTCCGTGCCGCGCGGGCAGTATGAAGCGGCGGCGGTGCTTAATCTTGGCTACTGGCACACCACCACCAAAATTATTCTGCCGCAGGCGCTGCGCATCTGCCTGCCTGCGGTGACCAACCATATTATTGCGGCCATGAAAAACACCTCGTTTGTGATAATCATCGGCCTGTTTGATGTGCTGACGGCAACCACGGCAGTAATGCAGGATCCGCAGTGGCGGCGCTACTACATTGAAACCTATGTGTTTATTGCCGGTTTGTACTTATTGTTTGGCTTTTTGCTTTCCCGCTATGCGGTGTGGGTAGAAGGACGCATTGACGCCAGCCGCAACCCTGAAGGAGTTTCCTGATGCAAACAACAACCGCCCCGGATGATGCTGTCATTCAACTCTCTCACGTCAGCAAATGGTACGGGAAATTCCAGGTGCTGGACGATGTCTCACTCAGCGTGAATAAAGGCGAGCGCGTAGTGATTTGCGGCCCTTCTGGTTCCGGGAAATCGACGCTGATCCGCTGCATCAACCGGCTGGAGGAGCATCAAAAAGGCCAGATTGTGGTGAACGGCATCGAAATGAACGACAACGTGCGCAATATCAGCCGGATCCGTCTGAGCATCGGCATGCTGTTTCAGCAGTTTAATCTCTTCCCGCATCTCAGCGTGCTGGATAACCTGATTATCGGCCCGACACTGGTGCGCAAGATGAGCCGCCCACAGGCAACCGAGCTGGCGATGCATTATCTGGAGAAAGTGCATATCGCCAACCAGGCGCATAAATTCCCGTTGCAGCTTTCCGGCGGTCAGCAGCAGCGCGTGGCGATTGCCCGCGCCCTGTGTATGCAGCCGGAAATCATGCTGTTCGATGAGCCAACCTCGGCGCTGGATCCCGAAATGATCAAAGAAGTGCTGGATGTGATGCTCGATCTCGCTGACAGCGGCATGACGATGATTGTGGTGACCCATGAAATGGGTTTTGCCCGCACGGTGGCAGACAAGGTGATTTTGATGGCCGATGGCCGGATTGTTGAATCCGCCGCGCCGGAAACCTTCTTCACGCAACCGGCGCACCCGCGTACCCGCCAGTTCCTCGATCAAATTCTCAGCCATTAATCACGCGGCGGCGGGTTTCCCTGCCGCCTGTTCGTTAGCCTGCAATGTTAATGTTTCTATTTTCGATGGCGTATTTTTTGCCCTTTCCCGCATCGCCCGCCACTAATTTAGCTTAAGAATGTACTTAACGCTGGTTTGCGTTTAGGTAATCCTTTTTCTTTCGCAAAATCATAACAATATTTATCCCCTGCGTTATTAGCATGACTAAAAAAATAGTTAATGCAGCTACTTTCCGTTTTCGATAAGTTTATGGACAATGCACAAGTAATAACAACAACAGCAACTGGCCGATAAATAAAAAAGGTCATTATTGCGTCAGCCACATTTATTGATGCGATCCATCGTGGGGTTTTTATGAAGCTTAACACGCCCGTTACACAAAAAGAGCATTTACTTAACGAAGGCTCGACATTATTGTCGACGACAAATACCGAAAGCCATATTACTTATGCCAATTCGGCATTTATTGACGCCAGCGGATTTACGGAAGCGCAGCTTGCCGGGCAAGCGCATAATATTATTCGCCACCCGGATATGCCACCTGCCGCCTTCGGTGATATGTGGTTCACCATTCAGCAGGGCGACAGCTGGACGGGCATTGTTAAAAACCGCCGCTTAAACGGCGATCACTACTGGGTTCGCGCTAACGTAACGCCGGTGTATCAACAAGGACAGCTCACCGGTTATATCTCGGTGCGTAATATTCCCTCGCGCGAAGAAGTCGCGGCCAGTGCCGAACTTTATCAACGTGTGAATGAAAATAAAGTGCGGGGCCACCGTTTTTATAAAGGGCTGGTGATCCGCCGGGGATTATTTTCATTTTTATCGTTATTTCAACGCATCAATGTTTCAAAGCGCATCAATTTCGGCACTATTATTACCGCTGCACTGTTAGTGGCATTACAGTTTTCGCCATTAAATGCCGCAGAAAAATCTGCTATCTCAATTATTATTTTAGGCCTGCTCTCTGTTTTTTTGCAGCGCCAGATTTCTCAGCCACTGAAAATTGTTTTGTCGCAAATGCAGAAAGTTGTCTCCGGGCGGAAAGCGGAATTTATCCACTTTAACCGCGTCGATGAAATTGGCTTGTTAATGCGGCTGGTTAATCAGTCCGGGCTGAATCTTAATTCGCTGGTCGGCGATGTTTCTGCGCAAATCAACGGCATTCATACCATCAGCGGGCAGATTTCCCGCGAGGGCGAATCCCTGCAAAAACGCACCGAGGAGACCGCAGCCGATCTGCATGAAACCGCAGCCGCAGTGGAAGAAATTGCCAGTGCGGTGAAGCAGACGGCGGAAACCGCAGCAGAAGCGATGAGCCGCGCGGATGAAACCAGTGCCGCTGCCCGGGAGAGCGGCAATGTCATGAAAGAGACCATCGCCATGATGCAGGCCGTTTCTGACGATAACAGCAAGATTGTCGATATTATTGGCGTCATTGACAGCATCGCTTTCCAGACCAATATCCTGGCGCTGAACGCGGCGGTGGAAGCGGCACGCGCGGGCGAATCGGGTCGCGGTTTTGCCGTCGTCGCCACCGAAGTGCGCAATCTTGCACAGCACTCCGCCTCGGCGGCACGTGAGATCCAGAAGCTTATCGAACACAACGTGGCAAACGTGAAAAGCGGTGTCGGAATGGTTGCCAGCACGGAAACGCACCTGACGTCGATGATCGACAGCGTGATCACGATGTCCGCGATGATAAAAGAGATTGGCATTGCGACCCATGAACAGACCCAGGCGCTGGAACTGATTAATCAGTCGGTGTCGCGTATTGGCACCATGACGCACAATAATACCGGCATGGTGGAACAGGTCACCGATGCAGCAGAAGATCTCTCGGCACGCGCCGCCCGTCTGCACCGCGCCGTGCATGTGTTTGGCGGTAGCTGATACGGCAAAGCGTGATGCACCGCACAGGGATCAGAGAGAGTTCTTAAAAGTGCCGTTGGGGATTGCGCTTTGCGCCATGATAACCGAGGATTATCGTTCGGTATGCAAACATACCGCGCAATGATGAGATTGTATTTCGCCCGGCACTTTACCGGGCTTGTCCTTGAAACACGAAACTGGATTAAGGAGTAAGCATGAAATCGAACCGTCAGGCACGTCATATCATGGGACTGGATTACAAAGTGTCTAACACCCGTAAAGTGGTTACCAAAGACAACCAGGAAGAGACGGTGGTCGCTCACCGTTCCGGACGTCACCGCCGCGCAGGCTAATGTTCCTTTCCCGCACCACCCTCAGGGGTGGTGTTTTGTTTTTCCTCGTCCACTCAGTGGCGTTTTGTAGGCCGGGTAAGCGTTAGCACCACCCAACAGAATGCCTGAGGGCGGCAGCGCCTTATCAGGCCTATCACGTTTCCCGGTTCCGGTGAGACTCCGTCGTTAATCCACCAACTCCACCTCTCCTTGATAAAAATTCAACAACCGAATACCGCGAATGGGAAGTATTTGCCGTTTCAATGCTTTATAATTGCGCCCGCCGTTGTAGCCGCGTGCGACCTCACCCCCCGCGCGTGTTCGTTTCTCAAGGAGCCGTAAGATGAATGCCAGGCATAATAAAAACCGATCGTTATATATTCCTTACGCCGGCCCGGTGTTGCTGGAGTTTCCCCTGCTGAACAAAGGCAGCGCCTTTAGCATTGAAGAGCGCAGCAGTTTCAACCTGCTGGGTCTGTTGCCGGAAGTGGTTGAAACCATTGAAGAACAAGCCGAACGCGCCTGGTTACAGTATCAGGGCTTCAAAACCGATATTGATAAACACATCTATCTGCGCAATATCCAGGACACCAACGAAACCCTCTTCTACCGCCTGGTGGAAAACCATCTCGAAGAGATGATGCCGGTTATCTACACCCCTACCGTCGGCTGGGCGTGCGAGCGCTTCTCAGACATCTATCGCCGCGCCCGTGGGGTGTTTATCTCCTGGCAGAACCGCGGCAACATGGATGACATCCTGCAAAACGTCTCCAATCACAACATCAAAGTGATTGTCGTTACCGACGGTGAACGCATTCTTGGCCTCGGCGACCAGGGCATCGGCGGCATGGGGATTCCAATCGGCAAGCTCTCGCTTTACACCTCCTGCGGCGGTATCAGCCCGGCTTACACCCTGCCCGTGGTGCTGGACGTCGGCACCAATAATCAGCAGTTACTCAACGATCCGCTCTATATGGGCTCGCGCCATCCGCGCATTACCGGCGAAGAGTACTACGCCTTTGTTGATGAATTTATCCAGGCCGTGAAACATCGCTGGCCGGATGTGCTGTTGCAGTTTGAAGATTTCGCGCAGAAAAACGCCATGCCGTTGCTGAACCGCTATCGCGACGAGATCTGCTCCTTCAATGATGATATTCAGGGCACTGCGGCGGTCACCGTCGGCACGCTGATCGCCGCCAGCCGCGCGGCGGGTAGCCAGCTCAGCAACCAGAAAATTGTCTTCCTCGGCGCCGGTTCCGCCGGGTGCGGGATTGCCGAGCAGATTATCGCCCAGACCCAGCGCGAAGGGCTGACTGAAGCAGCGGCGCGCCAGAAAGTCTATATGGTGGATCGTTTCGGTCTGCTGACCGATGAAATGCCAAACCTGCTGTCGTTCCAGACGCCGCTGGTGCAAAAACGCGAAAACCTGCAAGGCTGGGATATCGGCACGCAAAACGAAGCCATCTCCCTGCTCGACGTGGTGCGTAACGTAAAACCGGACATTCTGATTGGCGTTTCCGGCCAGGCGGGTCTGTTTACGGAAGAGATCATCCGTGAAATGCACAAACACTGCCCACGCCCAATCGTGATGCCGCTGTCGAACCCGACCTCCCGCGTCGAAGCCACACCGCAGGACATCATTAGCTGGACCAATGGCATGGCGCTGGTCGCTACCGGCAGCCCGTTTGCGCCGGTGCAGTGGCAGGATAAAACCTTCCCGATTGCCCAGTGCAACAACGCTTACATCTTCCCCGGCATCGGCCTTGGGGTGATTTCGTCCGGCGCGTCACGCATTACCGATGAGATGCTGATGGCAGCAAGCGAAACGCTGGCGGAGTATTCGCCGCTGCTGCTCAATGGCGAAGGTCTGGTGTTGCCTGCGCTGAAAGATATTCAGCCCGTCTCGCGCGCCATTGCATTTGCGGTGGGCAAAATGGCGCAGCAGCAAGGCGTGGCGGTGAAAACCTCTGCCGAAGCGCTGAAACAGGCCATTGATGACAACTTCTGGGAGCCGAAATACCGCAGCTATCGTCGGACCTCGATTTAACGCTCACTCGCCCGGAGCCGCGTGCTCCGGGTTTTTCCCTGCTGGTAAAATATTCACTCCTTCGCTAAACTCCTTCTCACCCATCAACTTACTGAATATAAAAGGAGGCTTCTTATGCTGTATTGTGAACTGTTTAACTTTTCACATGCATTTGGCGATCGCGCCAGCTCAAGCGTTATCGGTATCGTGCTGCGATAACTTCGGCTTGAGCGAAGCATAACTTTCCCTTCCCTTGGGCTTACCGGGTTATCGTCAGCGATGTTTGACGAGGCGTTTTCACGCCTGTAACTCTTGAGTAAGCAATGAGCACATTACTGGCTGCACAATCAATCCGTGTTGAAACGGCCTTCGGCCCGTTATTTTCCGATCTCTCCTTCACCCTGAAAAAAGGCGATCGCCTTGGGCTTATTGGCGACAATGGCTGCGGCAAAAGTACCCTGCTAAAATTGCTGGATGGCTCGCTATCCCCGCTTTCCGGCAATGTCACGCTGGCGCACCACTGCCTGCTGGCGAGGGTGGAACAGCATTTGCCCGATGAACTTCTCGCGATGACGCTGCTTGATGCAGTGCTGGCGCAGTTGCCCATAAGCGAGCGTGAAAGCCAGCGCTGGCGCGGTGAATCGCTGCTGGCCTCGATGGGGCTGAGTGCGCAGGAAACAGAACTGACCGCCGCAACCCTGAGCGGCGGACAACATACCCGTTTGCTGCTGGCGCGGGCGCTGATCCGTGAACCCGATCTGCTGTTACTGGATGAGCCAGGTAACCACCTCGATTTGCCGACCATGCTGTGGCTGGAGCAGTTTCTGCAAAACTGGTCCGGCAGTTTTGTGATGGTCTCGCACGATGCCGCCCTGCTCGATGCCGTCACCAACGGGACCTGGATCCTGCGCGACCATACGCTGCATAGTTTTGCGCTTCCCTGCACCGCCGCACGTCAGGCGCTGGCGGAGCGGGATGAGAGCGATGCCCTGCGCCGCAAAGCGGAGCAAAAGGAGATTGACCGCGTGACTGCCAGCGCCAAACGGCTGGCGACCTGGGGGCGTGTATACGACAACGAAGATCTGGCGCGCAAGGCAAAACAGATGGAGCGCCAGGTTGAACGTCTGAAAGCAAGCCAGACCGCGCTGACCGACGGCAGCCCGTGGCAACTGGCGCTGCACGGCGAGCCGTTGCAGGCCGACCGTCTGCTGGAGATGGAACAATTGCCGGTTCCGCCTGCGCCGGGTTTGCCCGCGCTGTTTCGCGTTCCCCTTGCCCGCCTGAAAAGCGGCGATCGGGTGGCACTCCTCGGGCGCAATGGTTGTGGTAAATCATCGCTGTTGCGCCTTATCTGGCGAGCGTATCAGCACGCGGGTGAAGAAGCGTTACGTCTGCATCCACGGCTGAACGCCGGTTATTACGACCAGACGCTGCACCAACTGGCGGATGACGCGACGTTGTTCGACGCGCTGGAGCCGTTTGCTCCGGCACCGGACGTTCGCAAGATGGCGCTTATCAGTGCCGGGTTCGCCTGGGCGCGCCACGGGCAGCGCGTGGCGACCCTGAGCGGTGGCGAGCGTTCGCGCTTGTTGTTTGTCGGGCTGTCGCTGGCGCGCTTTAACCTGCTGATGCTCGATGAGCCAACCAACCATCTGGATATGGCAGGCAAAGAGGCGCTGGCGGAGACATTAACGCAGTTTTCCGGCGGCGTGCTGCTGGTAAGCCACGACAGGCAACTGATAAGCAGTAGCTGTAACCGTTTCTGGCTGGTAGAAAACGGTGAGCTAAGCGAGTGGCACGACGTCGAAGCGGTGTATCAGCGCCTGCGGGAAAGCGTTAGCGTTGCGCCGACTGCCCCCGCGCCGCAACGCACGTTGTCGGAAACACCGGACGATATTGATGCCCTTCTGGAGCGGTTAATCGAACTGGAAACGCGGCTGACGGAGGATCAGGCGCGTAAAGCGAAGCATCAAAAACCACAGCTTCAGGCACAGTGGCAACAGGAGATCGCGCGTATTCGTATGGTTTTATAGGCTGATAAGGCGCTTTCAGCTACACATAATGTTTTATTAGCTCAAATCTCACAGCGATGGGGTTGAGCCCCCGCCGAAATCGGCGAACCGAAGTGTGGATGACAAGGTCTGGACGCCAGGGATGGCGGCCAGAGGCGAACCGAGCCAGGACGGCGAGTCGAGCCGACCGCAGTCAGACACGCGGGAGGTGAGCGCAGTGCGAAGCACCGATTTCCCTGCGGGGGCGCAGGGATTGATAAGGGGGACGCGGTGTCCCCCTTATCCCGTTCACTGCATAAGTGTTTGATAAAGGCACCATTTATTAGTGAACGGAACCATTTCACCATACTATTGCCCCCACAGGATGATGAATGTTAGCCGCCATCCGGCATTTTTACTGCTCCGCCACCCTTTCCGACGGGTATTTTGCCCGACGATAGCCATAAATCAGCAGCGATGACATCGCCGCAAAGGTCAACACCGCGGCGGGTAGCGCCAGGTAGCTATAGGTAAAGCCGAAGGTAATAATCAGCCCACCAAAATAGGCGCCCACCGCATTGCCAAAGTTGAAAGCCATCTGCCCGCCAGCCGCGCCGAGCATCTCGCCGCCCTTTGCATTTTGCAGCAGCAAAATTTGTAGCGGTGCGGAAAGGGCAAACAGGCCCGCGCAGCAGAGAAAACCTAACGACAACGCGCCGGTTTTGCTCTCGCCAAAGAGAAACAGCGCCACCATCGACAACATAATCACCAGCTCGGTTGCCGCCGCAATGCGCAGCGGGCTGAACGTCACCGATAACCTGCCGCTGAACATATTCCCCAACACCATGCCCAGCCCCATCAACATCATGATCAGCGTCATTGAGGTTTCCTTGAAGCCGGAAACGCTGACCATAAAAGGCTTCACATAGCTGAACCAGGCAAACACCCCGGCGTTGCCAAACATGGTGGCGGCGAAAATCAGCCACGGCTCCGGTTTTTTCAGGAAATGAAATTGCTCGCTCAGGCGGGTTTGCGCTTTGTCATACAGACCCGGCACCCAAAAAATGACCGACACAATGACCAGCACAAAAAACACCGAAATCAGCAAAAAGGTGTAGCGCCAGCTAAAGGTGTGGCCGAGCCAGGTTCCCAACGGAATGCCGATCAGGTTAGCTACCGTCATCCCGGCAATCATTCCGGCAACTGCCATCGTCACTTTGCCCGGCGGCGCAATTTTCGACAGGATAATCGCCCCGACGCCAAAGATAGCGCCGTGAGGGAAACCCGAGATCAAACGCCCGATAATCAGCATCAAATAAGAACTGGAGAAGGTAAAAATCGCATTGCCGATAAGACAGAGCGCCACCAGAAACAGCAACACGTTTTTCAGGGAGAAACGACTGGAAAACATCGCCATGATCGGCGCGCCAATCACCACGCCCGCGGCATACGCGGAAATCATATGCCCCGCTGACGGGATAGAAATGCCGACATTGTTCGCGAGTTCGGTTAACACGCCCATGATGCCGAACTCCGCCATACCCAGACCAAAGGTCGCAAGTGCCAACGAAAAAACGGTTTTTTTCATACCACTAACCACTTGTTAAAAGATTGCGACACGCATTATTGACCAACAGTGGCGAACCGACCAGTTGAAATACCCCGGCTGGCACATTAATCCATAGATTCAGGTAAGTTGGGTGGCCCAGGCATGATAAGCGAAGCGCCATCAGGCATTTTCGCGGGGTGATGAGAAAGACGAAAAACCGCTCCGAACGGGCGCCCGGAGCGGAGAGTACGTTATTTGATGCCTTCGGTGCTCTCTTTTTTGGCTTCCATGCGTTCGACATCGCGATACCAGCGCGGGTGATGTTTTTGCGCCCAGCGGCGGCTTACCTTCCCTTCCACCATGCCTTTGATCGAGCCTTTCACCCAGAACGCCATATACATATGGATCAGGATGGCGTGGATCAAAATAATCGCCGAGGTGGCATGCAACAGCAGGCTGTAGCGAATCACCTGAATCGGGAAATAATGCGCAAAATATGGACGCCAGATGATAATGCCGGTCACCAGCAGCACGGTCATCATGCTCATGATGGTCCAGAACATCATCTTCTGCCCGGCGTTGTACTTACCAACCTTCGCCACTTTGTGTTCGTTACCCTTCAGCACCTCAACGATATTTTTCACCCACGGCCAGTCTTTCTTGTCCGGGATGTTGTGATGCACGAAACGCACGAACATAAACATCAATGCGACGAAGATAACCACGCCAAAAAACGGGTGCAGGATGCGCCCCATCTGCGGCGTGCCGAAGGTTTCCGTCAGCCATTGCAGCGTCGGGAAGAAAAACGAAATACCGGAGAGGGCGACCAGGAAGAAGCAGATAACCACCGTCCAGTGACAGGCGCGGTCAACAAACCTGGTACGCACAATCATTTTCGACTTACTCATGATGGTCCTCCTCCTCGTCATCCACTTCTTTATTCGGCCCGATGCCAATGTAGTGGTAAATCAGACCGGCAAAGGTAGCGAGGAAGCCCGCCGCCGACAGCGGTTTCAGCACGCCCTTCCACAGCCCGACTGCCGTATCGATATGCGGATCTTTTGGCAGTTCGTGGTAAAGCTGCGGCTGATCGGCATGGTGCAGCACGTACATCACATGTGTGCCGCCAACGCCCTGCGGGTTATAAAGACCCGCATTGCGGTAGCCGCGTGCTTTCAGCTTTTCGACGCGCTGCTCGCCCAGCTCCAGCATCTCCTTTTTGGTGCCGAAATGAATCGCACCCGTCGGGCAGGTTTTGACACACGCCGGTTCCTGGCCGACGCTGACGCGATCCACGCACAGCGTACATTTATAGACCCGGTTATCCTCTTTATTGAGGCGCGGGACGTTAAACGGACACCCGGCGATGCAGTAGCCGCAGCCGATGCAGTTCTCCTGCTGGAAATCGACGATGCCGTTCGCGTACTGGATGATGGCCCCGGCAGACGGGCAGGCCTTCAGGCAGCCCGGCTCTGCGCAGTGCATGCAGCCATCTTTACGGATCAGCCACTCCAGCTTGCCGTTTTGCCCGGTTTCGCTAAAACGCATCACCGTCCAGGATTTGGCGCTGAGATCGGCGGGGTTATCGTAAACCCCGACGCAGTGCCCCACCTCATCGCGGATGTCGTTCCACTCCGAGCAAGCCACCTGGCAGGCTTTGCAGCCCACGCAGGTGGAAACATCGATAAGCTTGGCGACTTCCGCTTTGTAGTCACGCGCATGCGGCGGCGGCGTAACGGGGTTGGTCGCAGAGCGTTTAATAATGTCCTGAGTTTCCATAGCCATGATTTCGCGCCCTTACGCCTTCTCGATATTGACCAAAAACGCTTTATATTCCGGCGTTTGTGAGTTCGCATCCCCGACATTCGGCGTCAGGGTATTGGCGATATAGCCTTTTTGCGCCACGCCCTCAAAGCCCCAGTGAAGCGGGATACCCACGGTTTCCACCTGCTGGCCGTGCACCTGCAAGGTACGCAGACGACGCGTCACTACCGCCACCGCGCGAATAAAGCCGCGTTTGCTGCTGACCCGCACGCGATCGCCATTGCTGATGCCTTTTGCCGCCGCCAGCGTTTCGCTGATTTCGACAAACTGCTCCGGCTGGGCAATGGCGTTCAGCCGCGCGTGTTTGGTCCAGGTGTGGAAATGCTCCGTCAGACGATAAGTCGTGCCAACGTACGGGAACTGATCTTTTTTCCCCATCCGTTTCACATCGTCTTCGTAGATACGCACAACCGGGCTGGAAACCACATTCGGGTGCAGCGGGTTGGTGCCCAGCGGCGTTTCCATCGGTTCGTAGTGCTCCGGGAATGGCCCTTCCGCCAGTTTGTCGAGGGCAAACAGACGACCCAGACCTTCCTGCTGCATGATAAACGGCCCGGTATTGCTGCCCGGCGGCGCGGTGTTGAAGTCCGGGATATCGTTGCCGACCCACTTCGCGCCGTTCCACTTGATAAGCATCCGTTTCGCATCCCAGGGTTTACCCTGGAAATCCGCCGAGGCGCGGTTATAAAGCACGCGGCGGTTCATCGGCCATGCCCAGGCCCAGCCCAGCGTATTGCCAAGCCCGGACGGGTCAGCATTATCGCGGTTGGCCATCTGGTTACCCTGCTCTGTCCAGCTACCGCTGTAGATCCAGCACGATGACGCGGTTGAGCCATCATCACGCAGCAGCGCAAAGCTGTTCAGCAACTGGCCTTTTTTCACCAGCAGTTGCCCGTTCGCGTCATAAAGATCCGCCAGCGCGTAACCGTTGTTCTCTTTTGCCACCTCTTCCGAATGCGGGTTATGCGGCTGGCTGTAATTCCAGGACATATTCAGCAGCGGCTCTGCGCCTTTCCCGCCTTCCGTGCGATACATCTCGCGCAGACGGTGGTAAATCCCGGCGAGAATTTCGCCATCGTTGAGCGCTTCGCCCGGTGCGTCCTGGCCTTTCCAGTGCCACTGCAACCAGCGGCCGGAGTTGGCAATCGAGCCATCCTCTTCCGCAAAGCAGGTGGACGGCAGACGGAAGACCTCGGTCGCGATGGATGCCGGATCGACATCGTTCATTTCGCCGTGGTTCTGCCAGAAGGTGGAGGTTTCTGTTGTCAGCGGGTCGATAACCACCATGTATTTCAGCTTGCTCAGGGTGCTGACAACTTTGTTTTTGTCCGGGAACGAGGCCACCGGGTTAAAGCCCTGGCAGATGTAGCCGGTGACTTCGCCTTTCGACATCATGTTGAAGTATTTAATGACGTCGTAAGCCTGATCCCACTTCGGCAGCCAGTCGAAACCCCAGTTGTTCTCGCGCTGCGCCGCATCGCCATAGAAGGATTTCATCAGGCTGACAAAGAACTTCGGGTAGTTGCTCCAGTAGTTCACCTGATCCGGCAGCGTCGCGATTGGCGTGTTCGCCGCCAGGTACTGTTGCAGATCGGCCTGTTTTTCCGACGGCAGCGTCAGGTAACCCGGCAGGCTGGTCGACAGCAGCCCCAGATCCGTCAGCCCCTGAATATTGGAGTGACCGCGCAGGGCATTCACCCCGCCACCGGCCATGCCCATATTGCCGAGCAGCAACTGGATCATGGCCATGGTGCGGATGTTCTGCGCACCAACCGTGTGTTGCGTCCAGCCCAGTGCGTACAAAAACGTGGTGGTTCGGTCCACCGCGCTGGTGGAGGCCAGCACTTCGCACACTTTCAGGAAGTCTGCTTTTGGCGTACCGCAAATGTTTTCCACCGTTTCCGGCGTATAGCGGTCAACGTGCTGTTTCAGCAAGTTCCACACACAGCGTGGATGCGTCAGGCTGTCATCGCGTTTCGCATAACCGTTTTCATCAAATTGGTAGTTCCACGTCGTTTTGTCGTACTGGCGTTTTTGCTCGTCGTAGCCGCTGAATAAGCCATCTTCAAAGGCAAAATCATCCCGTACCAGCAAGCTGGCATTGGTGTAGTGTTTGACGTATTCGGCGTTGATTTTATTGTTTTCAATCAGGTAACGCAGCACGCCGGAGAGGAAAGTAATATCCGTCCCGGAACGTATTGGCGCATAGATATCCGCAACCGATGCCGTGCGCGTAAAGCGCGGATCGACCACGATAAGCGTCGCGTCATTGTTGTTTTTGGCTTCCATCGCCCAGCGGAAACCGACCGGGTGGGCTTCAGCGGCGTTGCCGCCCATCACCATCACCACGTTGGCGTTTTTGATATCAACCCAGTGGTTGGTCATCGCACCGCGACCAAATGTTGGAGCAAGACTTGCTACCGTTGGTCCGTGTCAGACGCGCGCCTGGTTATCTACCGCCAGCATGCCGAGAGAGCGCACAAATTTTTGCGTCAGCATGCCTGTTTCATTGCTTGCCGCCGAGGCGCAGAGCATCCCGGTGGAGAGCCAGCGGTTCACTTTCACACCGTCGGCGTTGTTTTCGACAAAATGCGCATCGCGGTCGTCTTTCATCAGACGGGCGATGCGGTTAAATGCCTCTTCCCAGCTAATACGCTGCCATTTGTCAGAACCCGGCGCGCGATACTCCGGGTAGCGCAGACGGTTTTCACTGTGGACATAATCGAGCAGGCCCGCCCCTTTCGGGCACAGCGCGCCACGGCTGACCGGATGATCCGGATCCCCTTCGATATGGTAAATCGCTTCTTTGGCGTTCTTCGCGCCATCGCCCAGGCTATACATTAATAACCCGCAACCCACGGAACAGTACGTACAGGAGTTTCGAACCTCTTTCGCGCGCAGTAATTTATAATTTCGCGTCTGAGCCAGCGCCATTTTGGGGGCAAATCCCAATGCGGCGACTGTCGTTCCTGCCATCCCGCCCGCGCAGATCCGGAAAAATTGTCTGCGGTTGACGTTCATTGCTTTCCTCAATAATCACTCTTCGCTTGCGCCCGGGAAACTAAACGTTTCACGAAAGTGATTAATTGCGGTAAATCAATAACGCCGGGAAGTTGATACCGAATAGTCGCTATCTTCGGATTCTATTAACTCTTAGGAAGTAGGATCCTTATCCCTTCGTGCTGCGTTGCATAATCCCCAGCGCCGTTAACATCAACACCAGGCCGGTTACCAGCGTTAACGTCGCCATTGCCATGCCCTGGCCGACAGATCCCTGTTCAAACTGCCGCCAGATAAACACCGCCACAGTTTGCGTCCCGGCGGGCGACAGCAGCAGCGAGGTCACCAGTTCGCGCGAGGCAATGGCGAACACCATTAACATCGCGGCCAGCATCGCCGGGAAAATTAGCGGCAGCACAATTAAACGCAGCGCCTGAAACGCACTGGCTCCGTGCACCCGCGCGGCAGGTTCAAGGTTGCCGCCGAGCTGGCGCATCGCGCTGCCGATATAGCGCACCGGCCACGGTAACAACAGGCAACAGTAAGAGAGCAGCAAAATCGCCCACGTGTTATAGGGCGAAACCGGCCAGAACGCGCGGTTCCACAGCAGAATAAGCCCCACGCCCACCACGACGCCGGGCAGTGCCGCAGGCATCAGCGACAGCGCATCAATCATGTTGCGCCCTTTTATCTTTTGCATCACCACCAGCCAGGCAGCGCACAAACCCAGTAAACCGGTAACCAGCGACGCCGCTAACGCCAGCGATAAACTGGTGCCGAGCGCCGGGAGCGCATCGCCCCGCGTTGCAAACAGCGCCACGAAATGTTTGACGGTGAGGTTCTCCAGCGACAGCCCGCCGGAAAGCGTTGAACTGAACCCGGTGATGACCATTGAAAACCCCGGCAACAGCACTGCCAGAAAACCGACAATCGCCATCACCAGCAGGACCGGCACGGCAAAGACACCGAGTTTCGCGCCGATGTGCTCCGTCGGTTTGCCCGTCACGCTGGTTACCTCTTTGTTGCCGGTGAGCTTACGCTGTAAGCCCCAGCCCACGAGGGCAATAGCAATCAGCACCACCGACAGCATCGAGGCGCCAGGCAGATCGATGGGCCAGTCGGCGAGTTTTTCTTCAATGCCGACGGTCAACATCACCACGCCGGATCGCGCACCGAGCGCGGCAGGTACGCCGTACTCTTCTATCGCCAGCGTAAAAGCCAGCAACATGCCTGCCGCCAGCGCCGGTGACAACAGCGGCAATGTTATGTGATAAAAGGCGCGCCACGGCGTGGCGCCGTGTACCCGCGCCACCTGCGCCAGCCGCTGCCCACTGGCAAGTAAACTGCGCGACACGGCAAAGTACACCACCGGAAAAATGTTCAGCGTCATCACCAGCACAATGCCGCTTTTGCTGAATAACAAATTGTTGAGATCCAGCCCGGTGAGTTGCATCAGGTAGCCCTGGGTTTGCAGCACCAGCATCCACGATAACGCGGCGATATAAGGCGGCGTCAGAAACGGAATAAGAAACAGCAGATCCCACAGCTTCGGGCACGGCAAATCAAATAGCCCACGCGCCACGCCCAGAGGTAAGCCAATCACCGCGCTCATCAGCGCCACGCCAAGGGCAATTTGCAGCGTGCCGCTGAACATGGCTGGTAACTGCGGATCAGAGAGCAGTTCGGGAATGGCGGAGAATGCGCCGTCAAACGCCCCGGCGCTGAAGTGCGGAAATACCGCCTGCAACAGAATAAACAGCAACGGCAGCGCCACCAGTATCACCAGCAGCCCTGTCGTTACCCGTGCAATCACATTCTGGTTCACGGGAAAGTCCTGAAAAGCGGGGTTGCCCCCGCAGTGGGATTAGTTAGCGAAAAGTGCACTGAAGCGCTTGAGAACCTCGCCGCGCTCGCTGGTGCCGTTGCTTTGGGTCGGCAATATTTTCAGTTCGGTAAACAGCGGGCGTTTGGCTTCGACATCGGTGCGGGCGGGCATCAGCCAGGCGTCGGCGACCATTTTTTGCCCTTCCGGCGACAGCACGTAATCGATAAAGGCTTTGGCATCATCTGCGTGTTGCGTGGTTTTGAGGATCATCATCGGGCGCGGGGCGATCACCGTGCCGCTGGCCGGAAAAATGACTTTCAGGGATTCACCCTGGGCAATATTGCCGTAAGTGACGTAATCGACCGCGCCAAAGACCGCCGCTTTCGCCCCTTGCATCACCGGCGTAACCGCCTGCGCGTTCGGGCCGCTCACCACCATGCCGTTCTTTTTCAGCGCATCGAACAATTGCCAGGCTTTATCGCCCATGCCATTTTGCAGCCCGATCAGCAGATCGAGCGACGCGCCAGAGAGTGCCGGATCCGGCGTAGTGACGTTATCTTTAAAATCGGCAGAGGTGAGATCCTGCCACTCTTTCGGCTCCGGGGTGCCGCTTTTGCTGTTCCAGACAATGCCCAGCGCCGAAATGCCCTGCGCAATATAGTCGGCGCTTTTCAGCGTATCCGGCACTTTTTCGCCATTGGCGCTGGTAAACGGCAGTAACCAGCCGCGATTGTGTAAATCTTCGGCGGTATCCCACGACGCGGAAATAAGAATATCCGCCTGCGGGTTGGCCTGCTCGGCTTCCAGACGCGCCATCACTTTGCCGGTGGTGGCCTGGAAGATATTGACGTTGACGCCGGTTTTTCGCTCAAAGCCACTGGCAAGACTTTTCGCAAGCGTACCCGGCCCGGCGGTGTAAACGGTAAGCGCGTGCGCGCTGGAGAACATCATCGACGACAGCGCCATGGCTAAAGCGACTCCTTTTTTCACGGACAATAAGGCTTTCATGCAGTTTCCCCTGAGGATGAAGTAACGGTTCGGACAGACTCCACGCAGCCGGAGGCTAAATGCACAATGCGGTCGGCAAGCATTTCCGCTTCGCGGCGATCGTGGGTGACATACACGGCGGTCGTACCAAGCTGGCGCAGCAGGCGCGCCATCTCATGACATAAAGATTCGCGCAATGCGCTATCGAGATTGGAGAGCGGCTCATCAAACAGCAGCACGCCGGGTTCAGCGACAATCGCCCGCGCCAGCGCTACGCGTTGCTGCTGCCCGCCGGATAAACCGGACGGTTTACGCTGGGCGAACTCCGCCAGCCCGACTCTTGCCAGCGCCTGCATCACGCGCCGCTCGCGCTCAGCGCGCGGCACATTGCGCATCTTCAGCGGAAAGGCGACGTTTTGCGCCACGCTCATATGCGGCCAGAGGGCGTAATCCTGGAAGACCATGCCGATATCGCGCGTTTCGGGCGGCAGCGACCAGCCGGCTTTCGCCACCAGGCGCGAGCCAAACCAGATTTCGCCGTCTGCCGGTTGCGCCAGACCTGCGAGCAGGCGCAGCAGAGTACTTTTGCCGCAGCCCGACGGGCCAAGCAGCGCAATAATCGTGCCGGGCTGAATATGCAAATCGATATGCCTGAGAACGGTATGCGCGCCGAAGGCGTAAGAAACGCCCTGGAGCCGGATGTCAGTGAATGCGTCCATCAACGCCCTCCTGCGACAGGAAGCCGTTCATCGCACTCACCTGAACAGAAGTCAGGGGAGCAAACATGTTGTTATCCTCTTTGGGATTTGATTGCGGCTGACTATAGGCAGGCTTTGTGACGAAGAAATGACGCTAATATTGCGCGTTGATTTTTAAGGAATGTCTACACTGAAAAGATATCTGTTCTCGATAAATAAAAGGGATTCCTGTGCGGATCGCGACGATAACGAATTTTGCTTATATCGCCACGGTAGTGTTAACGCTCAGTTCCGGCGTCGCGTTATTTATGGCGTCGAACGCAGAACGTAATGAGCGTACGGCGGTAGCGCTAAGCCGCCAGATAGACACGCTCACCGATGAGCTTGAAAAAGAAGCCTGGGCGCTAACGGAACTGGCGCGCGAAGCCGTCATTAAAAGGCTGCCGGAAACGATTCAGAGCTGGAAAACCCGCGCGGAACAAGACATCAGCCTGGAAAACCGGCTGGCCGCCCTGCGTGATACCGGCGCAACTGATGAAGAGTTGCTTATTCTGCGCGATGGCCTTTCCACCCTCGATCAGCTAGTGGATGAGCAGCGTATTGCGCTGGCGGATGTGGAAGCAGGCAAAACCGATGAAGCGATGAACCTGCTGTTCGGCGCCAGCTATGAAGAGCGGCTCTCTGAGACGGAATACCGCTTTGCCCACTTTCGCAGCCTGTCCGATCAGCGCACACAACATGCCATTGCTGAAGCGACCGAGCTCTCCTTGCGCCTGCGCACGCTGTCAGAATTCATGGTCGGGCTGACTGCCCTGCTATTTTTGTTTGTCCTCGGCTTTATTATCAAACACCGAATTTTGCGCCCGGTGGTCACGCTCAGCGATGTGGTGAACCGCCTGGCGACGCAGGATTACAACGTTGAAGCGCCGGTGCTGGCACAGGTGGATGAAATTGGCGATATGGCGCAGGCGATCCACGTGTTTCGTGAAAATGGCCTCGCCCGCCAGCGGCTGGAGCATGAGCGCGATGCCGAGTGGGCAACACGCACGTTACTGGCGCGCATGACGCAGCGTTTGCAGGGCTGTGAGACGCATCATGCCATCGTTCGGGTGATTAGCCGGTTTGCGCCGAAAATTATCCCCGATATGGGCGGGCGGTTGTATCTGCTGGATACGCAAAGCAACCGCATGAAATGCGTCGCCCGTTGGGCGCTGCCGCCGGGTGAAGACGCCCCTTTCGCGCCTGAGAGTTGCTGGGCGCTGAAGCGCGGGCAATTGCACAGCCCCGGTAATGGCATGGTCGATATGCCGTGCGAACATATTTTGCCGGACATCGCCGCGCGGGCGATTTGCGTACCGCTGAATGCGCAAAACAAAAGTATCGGCCTGCTGACTTTTGATAACTACACCCCGGACAAAGAGCCGCCGTATATCTACCTTGAACTGTTGGCGGAAACCCTGGCGCTGGCGTTAGCCAACCAGATCCTGCGCGATACGCTCACCAAAAAAGCCACCTACGATCCTCTCACCGGCCTGCGTAACCGCTACAGTCTGGATGAGACCCTGCGCAGCATGATTGACCAGGCGATGGTGGACAGCACATTGCTCAGTTGCCTGATGCTGGATGTCGATTACTTCAAAAATCTGAACGATCTCCATGGTCATGACGCGGGCGATAAAGTATTACGTGAGCTGGCGCGAGTGATTGGGGATACGCTCGGTGACAGCGGGATTGCCTTTCGCTATGGCGGCGAAGAGTTCTTGCTGATCCTGCCGGATGCGGATGAGATGCGGGCGAAAATGTTCGCCGAAAGGCTGCTGAATAATGTGCTTAAGCACCCGATGTTGTACGAATCGCAGGATATCGGGCCGGTGTCGGTTTCCATCGGGCTGGCAACCTGGCCGCGTCACGCAAGAGCGGATAATCTGGTGCGCGCCGCCGATCTGGCTCTGTATATGGCGAAGGAACAGGGGCGCGGGCAAATTGTGGTCGCCAGACATACCGGGTGATGCCGGTCACTTTTGATAAAGGAAACTTTATGAGTCATTTCCGCCCTGTGGCGTTAGAACACGCCAGCCGCCTGTTAAACCACGGCCCGACCATTATGATCACCAGCCGCGATGAGCAAATCGACCGGCGCAATGTGATGACGGCGGCCTGGTCAATGCCGGTGGAATTTTCCCCGCCGCGTATCGCCATTGTGGTGGATAAAAGTACCTGGTCGCGCGAGCTTATCGAGCGCAGCGGCATGTTCGGCATTGTGGTGCCAGGCGTTGCCGCCACTAACTGGAGCTATGCTGCGGGCAGCATTACCGGGCGCGATGAAGACAAATTTAACTGCTATGGCATTCCGGCGTTTGCCGGGCCGGTGCTGGGCTTACCGGTTGTGGAAGAGAAGTGTCTGGCATGGATGGAGTGCCGTTTGCTGCCGCCGACCGCCGCACAGGAGAAGTACGACACGCTGTTTGGCGAAGTGGTCTCTGCTGCTGCCGATGAGCGGGCGTTTTTCGACGGGCGCTGGCACTTTGATGACGATCAACTGAACACGATTCACCACCTCGGTGGCGGCAATTTTGTCACCAGCGGCAAGCGCATTACCGCCGGTGAATAACCGGCGTTACATGCTGTAGCCGGGCTTTTTGATAAGCTTTTCCATCTGCGGGGCGATTTCGGTATCCCACGCCTGCGCTTTCCACTCTTCCGGGGCAATCTCATTCAGCGCCACGCTGACAGAACTCTCTTTGCTGTCCAGGTGGCGAATAATCACCTCGGTGATGTCCGCCGCCAGAGCGCTTTTCTGCTCATCGTTCAGGTCGCGGGGAAAACATTTGATATCAATGTGCGGCATAGCAAACTCCTTGTGTTAAGAGGTAGTGACAGTAGCACAGCAGCGTGACGCCACTTATCAAATAATGTCGTTACGGTGTAACACCGCCTGCAACTGCGGCAAGGTGCAGACCCTGTCTGCAATGGCGGAGAGCTTCGGCGTATTTTCCCTGAACCACGCCGCACGCGGCCCCCAGGTGCGCATCACGCACAGGTAAATATCGAGCAACGTCAATTGTTCGCCAAAGGCATAAGGCGCGGCCTGCAACTGGCTTTCCAGCCACAAATAGAGGGTTTTCCGGTACGCGGTGCAGCTTTCCCGCAGTTGATCCGGCGCATCTTTCGCCCAGCGTTCGGGGTAATCGGCATAGGTAAACGTGGGGTAAACATTGGCGACCAGCCACACCAGCAGCCGCCAGAACTGCTGGCGCTCGGGCGTGCCTGCTGGCGGGGCAAACTCCGGACGCTGGTCGAGGATCATCAACGCCACGGCGGCGGATTCTGTCATCACGCTGTCATCATCCAGTTGCAGCGTGGGCACCTGGCATAGCGGATTGAGTTTGCGCAGCGCCTCTTGCTGCGGGCCGGGTTGGTCAAAGCCATCAACATCGGTGAATTGATACGGGATCTCTGCCAGCGTCAGCATCACTTCGCTAATTGCCGATCCCCAGCCGGGAACGCCATAAACGGTAATCATAAGGCCACCTCGAAAACAGAGTGAACCCTAAGCTTAGGCCAGTGTGGAGAGAAACTACGCCGATTCCCGCTCAATAAAATGAAAGCCGATATCAATAATCTGCTCGCCCTCGTCGCGGCCTTCTATTCTGTCTGCCAACAGCGTGGCCGCTCGCTGGCCAATAACCTGCCGGTCGACACTCACCGTGGTAATGGCTGGCTGGTTCCCGGCGGCGAAATCGAGATCGCCAAAACCGATCACCGCCACATCCTGCGGGACGCGCAGGCCGCGGGATTGCAGCTCAATAATGGCCCCCTGCGCCAGGGTGTCCGAACTGCAAACGACAACATCAACGTTACCGACGTCGAGCAGTTGCGCTAACCCCTGGCGACCCGAGGTAAAACGTGCCGGCAGCGCCACATCAACGCTGGACGGTTCGGTGATACCGTTACGTGCCAGCACCTCACACAGCCCGGCTTTACGTTGCGCCGCGCGTTTATCCACCGTCCACAGCAAACCGGGCTGGCGATAACCTTTACGCAGCAGATACTCCGCCGTGGCCTGGCCCACTTTTTCATGGGAGAAACCCACCAGCATATCCAGCGGCGTCGGGGTTAAATCCCAGATTTCCACTACCGGCACGTTGGCGTTGAGGATCACTTTTTTCAGATCCGTCGAGTGATGAATGCCCGTCAGCACAATTCCGTCCGGGCGACGGGATAACAGCGCCGCCACCAGTTCCGCTTCCGTTTGTTGGGTGTAACCGGCAACACAAAGCAGCATATGGTAGCCGCGCACCGCCAGTTCATCGCTGATCGCCTGAATAGTATCGACAAACATGTTGTTGTTGATTTGCGGCACCACCACCGCAATCAGTTTGCTGCGTCGCGAGGCTAAACCGCCAGCCAACGCGTTAGGGATATAGCCGGTGGCTTTAACGGCGGCGATCACTTTTTCCACCGTTTTCGGCCGCACCAGTTGCGGTGTGTTAAGCGCCCGACTTACGGTCATTGATGATAATCCTGCGGCACGGGCAACATCTTCAAGCGTCGGCGCGCGCGGTGGCACAGAACGAGTTGGTTTTGACATGGTCGCTCACAGTGAATGAATCAGGTATTCATCGTTATGGGTTTTGGTTTTTGTATTATACGCGCTAATCCATTCATTGCCCTTCTTGCTGCCAAATCAGTGCGTTAACTAACATTTCCGCACATTAATGTTATCGCTATCATTTTTACCCCCTCAACCATCTCTAAAGTGAAACAGTGTGAGGATATTAACAAAACATCCCGTTTCGATCGTTCGTTTTGTGATCGCCTGTACACATTTAACGCTTTATGCTGGTCGCTTTTTGTCGTTGGATCTACAAATGTTAGCGCAAACATTAATATTCTTCACAGGAGCCGATGATGACCTTAAGTGCCAATTCCGATGCCGTGACCTATGCCAAAGCCGCAGGGGCAAAAACTGCCGCCGACACCGGCGACCGAATCGAGTGGATAAAACTCTCCCTCGCCTTTCTGCCGCTTGCCACGCCCGTCAGCGATGCCAAAGTGCTGACCGGTCGCCAGAATCCGCTGACCGAAGTGGCGATCATTTTTGCGGAAATTCGCAGCCGCGATGGTTTTGAAGGCGTGGGTTTCAGCTATTCAAAACGCGCCGGGGGCCAGGGCATTTATGCTCACGCCAAAGAGATTGCCGATAATCTGCTCGGCGAAGATCCGAACGATATCGACAAGATTTACACCAAATTGCTGTGGGCAGGCGCATCTGTCGGGCGCAGCGGTATGGCGGTGCAGGCCATCTCCCCTATCGATATCGCGCTGTGGGATATGAAAGCCAAACGCGCTGGTTTGCCGCTGGCGAAACTGCTCGGCGCGCACCGCGACTCCGTGCAGTGCTACAACACTTCCGGCGGTTTCCTGCATACGCCGCTGGATCAGGTGCTGAAAAACGTCACCATTTCTCGTGAAAACGGCATTGGCGGGATCAAAATCAAAGTCGGCCAGCCGAATACCAAAGAGGATATCCGCCGCCTGACCGCGGTGCGCGAAGCGCTGGGCGATGACTTTCCGCTGATGGTCGATGCGAATCAGCAATGGGATCGCGAAACCGCTATCCGCATGGGTCGCCAGATGGAGAAATTTAACCTGATCTGGATTGAAGAGCCGCTGGATGCGTATGACGTGGAAGGCCATGCACAACTGGCCGCCGCGCTGGATACGCCCATCGCCACCGGCGAAATGCTCACCAGTTTCCGTGAACATGAACAATTGATTCTGGGCAACGCCAGCGATTTTGTGCAGCCGGACGCCCCGCGCGTGGGCGGCATTTCACCGTTCCTGAAAATCATGGATTTAGCCGCGAAGCATGGCCGCAAACTGGCCCCGCATTTTGCCATGGAGGTGCATCTGCACTTGTCTGCTGCGTACCCACTGGAACCGTGGCTGGAGCATTTTGAATGGCTGAACCCGCTATTCAACGAGCAACTGGAACTGCGCGGTGGCCGGATGTATGTTTCTGATCGTCATGGCCTCGGCTTCAGTATCAGCGAGCAGGCCCGCGCCTGGACGCAACTGAGCTGTGAATTTGGCAAGCACCCGTAATAAAGTTCTTTTTATTGCCGACGGTTGTTTCTGTTGCATTTTTCGCCATTGCAAATCATTTATTCTGCTTAACCCGGGTGACTTCACAATTTCCGCTTATAGTGCTGCGTTGATCGGTGTGTATGTTTTGCGTCATTTCCTGATTGCGGGTAGGATGCTGCGCCATGTTGTGTCTTATCCATACGTAGAAACACTGGAAAGACAGAGCGTTTAGCCAGCGGCGCAATCGTTTGGTTTTTTTTTGCGCCGCTGCTTGAGAAATTCCGCAAGGTTCAGACAGGTAACAGGTAAAGCAATGAAAACAGACAACAGCGTCTCGGAGCATCACGCGGCGAAACGTCGCTGGCTCAACTCTCATGAAGAGGGCTACAGCCGCGCGATGGGTAATCGCCAGGTGCAAATGATCGCCATTGGCGGTGCAATCGGTACAGGTTTATTTTTGGGCGCAGGTGCCCGGCTGCAAATGGCGGGGCCATCACTGGCTATCGTCTATCTCGTTTGCGGTATTTTCTCCTTCTTTATTCTGCGCGCGCTGGGCGAACTGGTGTTACATCGCCCTTCCAGCGGCAGTTTCGTCTCTTATGCCCGCGAGTTTCTCGGTGAAAAAGCCGCCTATGTGGCGGGCTGGATGTATTTCATCAACTGGGCGATGACCGGGATTGTTGATATCACCGCCGTTGCGCTCTATATGCACTACTGGGGCGCGTTTGGTGATGTGCCGCAGTGGGTCTTCGCGCTGGGTGCGCTGGCCATTGTCGGCACCATGAACATGATAGGCGTAAAGTGGTTTGCCGAGATGGAGTTCTGGTTTGCGCTGGTAAAAGTGCTGGCGATTGTAGTTTTTCTTGTGGTCGGGACCGTTTTCCTCGGCACCGGTAAACCGCTGGATGGCAACAGCACCGGCTTCCATTTGATTACCGATAATGGCGGTTTCTTCCCGCACGGTATGATGGCCGCGCTGGTGTTAGTCCAGGGCGTGGTATTTGCCTTTGCTTCGATCGAGCTGGTCGGTACGGCGGCCGGGGAGTGTAAAGATCCGCAGACCATGGTGCCAAAAGCGATCAACAGCGTTATCTGGCGTATTGGTCTGTTCTATGTTGGCTCCGTAGTGTTGCTGGTGTTGCTGCTGCCATGGAACGCCTACCAGGCGGGGCAAAGCCCGTTTGTGACTTTTTTCTCTAAACTGGGTGTGCCGTATATCGGTGACATTATGAATATCGTGGTGTTGACCGCCGCGCTCTCCAGCCTGAACTCCGGGCTGTACAGCACCGGTCGTATTCTGCGTTCAATGTCGATGGGCGGTTCTGCGCCGAAATTTATGTCGAAAATGAGCAGCCACCATGTGCCGTACGCAGGCATTCTGGCGACAATCTGCGTCTATATTGTCGGCGTGTTCCTGAACTATCTGGTGCCATCGCAGGTATTTGAAATTGTACTGAACCTCGCCTCGCTGGGAATTATCGCCTCCTGGGGCTTTATCGTGGTGTGCCAGATGCGCCTGCGCAAAGCAATTCACGAAGGCAAAGTGGCGGATGTGAGCTTCAAAATGCCGGGTGCGCCGTTTACTTCCTGGTTGACGCTGCTGTTTCTGCTCAGCGTGCTGGTGTTAATGGCGTTCGATTACCCGAACGGCACTTTTACCATCGGTTCAATTCCGCTGATTGCGGTGGTGTTGTTTGCTGGCTGGTTTGGCGTGCGTAAACGCGTGAACGAAGTGCACAGCACCGCGCCGTCGGCGAAACCGTAACAACATGCCTGGCGCTGACGCTTATCCGGCCTGAAATTCACCAGGTCTGATAAGCGCAGCGCCATCAGGAAAATTCACGCCTCTCCTTCCCAGTAATCGACATCGTCGCCGCGAAACCCCACCTTTCTGAACGCTTCGCGCCCTGCATGATGTGCTTTGACCAGAAATTTATCGGCATCAGGATATTCACAGATTTCCGGGCTTTCCTGCGTACTGATGGAGAGATAGCGTAAAGGTTGATCCGAGGTGTTGATAATCTGATGCGGCCACGCTTTGCCCGGTGGAATACAAATCACATCGCCCTCATGAATGGCGCGCTCTTCATCCCCTATCCGCAACGTCCCGCCCCCGTTAAGCACGATAAACATCTCTTCCTGCGCGTGATGCAAATGAAACGGGCATGCGCGTTTGCCCGGCGGCAGAATATCAATCGATGCGCCCAATTTGCTTGCAGTCGTGCCTTTAGTTAGCGAGCCACCCCGTGATTCGTACAGCGGTGGGCGCGCAAAATTTTCCATTTCGATGGTATTAAAGTTCAGGATCACAAACGGTTGCCGGGTTTTCTCAGTCATAATTTTTCCTGAAATAAATGTCGTTTTTTGTTGGCCTGATAAGCGTAGCGCCATCAGTGCCTGGTGGTGGCGAAAATCTCACCTTCTGCGCACCTTGTTTTGCTGTCCTGAATTTTTAGCAATAAATGTGATTTTTTTAGCGCCAGGCACACGGTTCCGATAGCCAGTATGTGTTATTAACCTTTATATTTGGAAAACTTATACAAAAAGTACGCGATGCACGAGGTGGTGAATGTATTCTTTTGTGGCCAGACAGGCGATCTTTGATAACCAATTGAACACCGTCGGTTACGAACTCCTTTTTCGCAACAGCATGGATAACCGTTTTCCGGATGTCTCTGCCGAGCAAGCCACCACTCAACTTATCGAAGAGCAATTTCTCAGTGCACCGGTCGGGCGTAAAAATGATCCCAGCACGGTGTATGTCAATTTCCCTTACCAACTGCTGGTTGAAGGCCTGGCTGAAACCCTGCCGAAAGATCGCGTGGTGATCGAAATCCTTGAAGACGCAAAGCCAGACAAGCCATTGCTGGAAACCGTAAAACGGCTGCACACGCTGGGTTTTCGTATCGCGCTAGATGATTTTTCTCCCGGCAGTGAGTGGGATGCGTTTATGCCTTATATCGATGTGATCAAATTTGATATAAGGAAATCCCCACGCGAAGAGATTGATAATTATATTCGCGCCCACCGTGAATCATTGCGCCATGCGGTTTTACTGGCTGAGAAAGTTGAAACCTACGACGAATTCGACGCGTTCAAAAAAATGGGTTTTCATCTGTTTCAGGGCTATTTTTTCAGCAAGCCGGTGGTCACCCGACGAAATAAACTGGTGCAAAACCGCGCCTTCGCACTGGAATTAATGCAGGAAGTCAACATTGAATCACCGAATTTAAATAAAATTGAAGAGTTGTTAAAACGCGACGTCTCACTCTCTTTTAAAATCATGCGCTACGCGCAAAACATCTTATACAACACGCGCGGTATCAGCGGTTTTCGTAACCAGTCTTTACGGGACATTGTGGTTTATCTCGGTATCAACGAAATGCGCCGTTTTGTGCTGGTTGCCTGTCTGACCTCGTTTGAGCATGTCGGCAATACCGAAATCTACTATCTGAGCCTGATCCGCGCCAAATTTTGTGAACTGGTGGCAGCACGCACATCTTCGAACAATGTTGCCAACGACGCTTTCCTGGTGGGGCTTTTCTCCCTGCTCGATGTGATCCTCGGCCTGCCGCTGGAAGAGTTACTGGAGCAAATTTCCGTCTCGTCGGAAGTGGCAACCGCGCTGGAGAAAGAGCGCGGTGAACTCTACCCGTATGTGCACCTTGCACGCCTGTATGAACAACGGATGTGGGAAGAAGCCAGTGATGTGGCACATGAAATTGGTTTGCCCTACTCGTCGATTTCAGAGTTAATGAACCAGGCGACAAAATGGGCGGATGAATTACCCCTGACGCTAACGCATTAATTCTCTGCGTGGTAGCAACGTGCGCAGGGAATAATTAACGCATGATTTCCAAATCAACATGAAACATTATTTCAATCTTTGATTCTCATTTTAACAACATTAGCTAACGCCTTCTTTTACTTAATCAAAATCCATTTTATCCAGGCGGTTCCTCTAAAATAAATCCGTGCAATATGTGATGGAGATCATATTTATCACTCAAACATTCAGCAAACTTTGCCGTTATTAATAATACCGTTCTTTTTATAGCTGTAGGATTATGAAAAAAATAGCGCAAGCCACCGTATTAATGAAACTGCTCGTCGGTTTTTCTATTCTGATTGTGATGATGTTGCTGTTAGGATCCGTCGCCATTTACCAACTCAACGCCAGCAATCAACATGTTGAGAAGTTCCGAGAAAACCGAATGCCCGGTGTTCGTTACACTCTTGAAATGCGTGGCGTATTAGCCGAAATGCGTTTGCAACAAGTCCAGTACACCACTTCCACCACCCCCGCTTCACTCGACCAACACCGCGGCGAATTGCTGCAAAACCAGGCCACATTCCTTAACGCGCAACAGCAGTACGCAAAAATCGCTGCCGATGAACCGCAAGAGATGCGTGCGCTGTTTGCAACCGTGGTCGATAACTTCAAAAACTTTGTTGATGTAAACGCCAAAGTGATCGAAGCCATGAACCGGGGCGACGCAGAGGAAGCCGCGAAAATCAGCGGCGCGGTGTCGGCAAAATACCGCACACAGTTGATGAAGGATCTGGCAACGCTGGTGGATATGGAAGTGGCCATTGGTGATAAGGCCGGTGAAGCGACGCAGGCGGGTTATCGCCAGGCACTCTGGCTGCTGAGCGGTTTACTGCTGCTGGCGTTGATTGCCACCGGCGTGATTGCCCTGTTTATCTCCCGCAACCTGGCGCGTCAGTTGGGCGGTGAGCCGGCCTATGCAGTGTCGATTATGAAAGCCGTCGCTGCCGGAAAACTGGGTACCAATGTGAATTTGCGCGAGGGTGACAGCCAGAGTCTGCTGGCAACCGTTAAATTTATGAACAGCCAACTGGCCGAGATTATTAAAGGCATTATCGACGGTAGCGAGTCCATCTCCCACGCCGCCGGTGAAATCTCTGAAGGCAATAACGATCTGTCGCAACGCACCGAGGAACAGGCCGCATCGCTGGTACAAACCTCGTCGAACATGCAACAGATTACGGAAAACGTGAAGAGCAATGCCGAGAATGCGCGCAAAGCGAGCGACCTGGCGCGTCAGACATCAGAAACCGCAGTCAAAGGCGGTAGAGAAGTCGATGACATGCTGAAAGGCATGCATGAAATCTCTGACAGCTCGCAGAAAATTGTCGACATCATTTCCGTAATCGAAGGAATAGCCTTCCAGACCAATATTCTTGCACTGAACGCCGCCGTGGAAGCCGCGCGTGCCGGCGAGCAAGGTAAAGGTTTTGCCGTGGTCGCTGGCGAAGTGCGTAATCTGGCGCAGAAAAGCGCCGATGCTGCGAAGGAGATCAAACAGTTGATTGAAGGCACGGTCGATAAAATTACCGACGGTTCGCGCTATGCCGATACCGCCAGCCGGGCGATGGAAGAGATTGTGAATTCGGTAAATAAAGTGACCGATATTGTGGCCGAGATCTCTGCCGCCTCTACCGAGCAGCATCAGGGGATTAAAGAGATTAGCGTCGCTATTGATCAAATGGACCAGGTCACACAGCAGAACGCGACGTTGGTGGAACAAGCTGCCGTCGCCGCGCAGTCGATGACCGAACAGAGCGAAATGTTGCGCGACTCTGTGCGTTTCTTTCAGTTAGCGCATTAATTCGCTTCCCTGCCCGCCACCCGGTGTTTTGCCGGGTGGCACTGCGTTTACCCGGACTACAAACGCCTCATATTGCAGCGCCATTGGGCATTATGCTGCCATTACTCCAGGTGCGCACGATCCAGACCGTAGGCTTTATCCAGTGCGCCCGGCACGGTTTGCGACAAAATCATCAATCGGTTCCATGTGTTAATAATGGCAATCGCAAAGGCCAGTTCAGATAACTCCACCTCGCTAAAATGCTCACGCGCGTCGCGATAGACATCATCCGTTACACCGTGCTCGGCTGGTCGGGTTAATGCCTCGGTCAGCGCCAGCGCTGCTTTTTCCTTTGCGCTAAACAGCGGCGATTCGCGCCAGATTGCCACATGGTAAAGACGCAACTCGCGCTCCCCCTGCAATTTGGCCTGTTTCACGTGCATATCCAGACAGAAAGCGCAGCCGTTAAGCTGAGAGGCGCGGATATCCACCAGGTTCTTAAGCATGATATCCAGGCTACTGTTATGGGAAGCCTGGCTAGTATCGGACAAGGTTTTCATAAGAGAAGGAACAGTCTGGAAAAGATTGATGCGGGTGCTCATAGTCATTTACCTCGTTTATCGTTTCAATAGAGGCTATATTACGGGCTTATGTCGCAGCGAAAAGATGCAAAACAGAAGAATAAAGGTAGGACATGAAACCGGGGTATAAAGCCATCTATGAACAGTATCGCCACAGCATCGCCAGCGGCTTGCTGAAGCCCGGTGAAAAAGTCCCTTCCGTGCGCGTGCTGGCCAGTGAAATCGGCGTGGCGCGTAAAACGGTCGAAACAGCGTGGGCGCTGCTGGTCGGTGAAGGCTATCTGGTCAGCCAGGGCGCGCGCGGTACAAGAGTTAATCCTGATTTGCTGCTGCCAAAACTCGCTTTGCCGCGTGCTGAAAGCGAAACAGCAGCATCGCCACGGCTTATCAACGAGACCTTACGCGATCAAACCGGCTTTTTACGCCTCGGCATCCCGTCGCTGGACGCCTTTCCTTATAAAAAATGGCTGCTATTGAGCGGTAAGGCCGTGCGATCAATGCAGCCCGTTGAGATGACTAATCCGCCGCTGCTGGGCTATATGCCGCTGCGCGAAGCCATCGCGCAGTACGTGAATATTTCGCGTGGATTGTCCTGCACACCAGAACAAATCTTCATCACCAGTGGGTACAACCATAGCCTGCGGCTGATCCTTAACACACTCACATCAACCCCTGACAAAGTGCTGTTTGAAGATCCTGGCTATTTTCTGGGCCAGCAAGTGCTCAAACGCGCGGTACAACAACTGCACTATGTCCCGGTCGACTGTGACGGGCTGGATGTTGATTATTTGCAGCAATACCATGCTGATGCCCGTCTGCTTTTTGTGACACCGTCACATCAAAGCCCCCTCGCCGTTACCCTTTCGCTGCCGCGTAAGCACCAGTTGCTGCAATGGGCGCAGCAAAACAATAGCTGGATTGTGGAAGATGATTACGATGGTGAATTCCATTACACCCGCAAAGTGTTACCGGCGCTGAAAAGCCTGGATGTGCACGACCGGGTAATTTATATGGGCACTTTCAGCAAGACCGTGATGCCCGCGCTGCGCATCAGCTACCTGGTAATGCCGCGATCTACGCTGGGGCAGTTTCGCGAAACCGCAGAACTCACCGAGAGCGGCCAACCCGTACTGACGCAGAAAATCCTCGCCGCCTTTCTCGGTGAAGGCCATTTTTATAAACACCTGAAGAAGATGCGCAGCCTTTATTCTCAACGCCGAAAGATGATGCTGTCAGCGCTGGATCAGGTTTTTCCGGGTGTATTTAAGGTTGAAGTCAGCGATGGCGGAATGCATATCATCGCTTTTCTGCAAAGCAGCACACAGGATGTCGAACTGGCGCACCTCTGGCAGCGGCATCAGTTACAGGTCAGCCCGCTGTCGCGCTGGTATAACCAAACCCGCAAGCGTTACGGGTTAATTATTGGCTACACCAATATCAGGACGTTTGAAGAAGCCGTTGCGCTGTTGCAGCGTCCGGCGGTGGAAACAGCGGCGCTGCTCAGCACAACATAGCGGGATCACGGCAAGCTGCTGACGAAAGAGAGATCCCACGCCGTAGCGAGAAGTGATAAGCCGACGACCAGCGTCAGCGCTAAGGATAAGGTTTTATCGGACTTTTCCATCGAATGTCCCCCCTGTAGAGTACGTTTCGCCAGTAGAGTGAAAAGTCTTACGGCTTTACGCTTATGTGAAGTTTAGGTTAATTGATAGTTTTTGTCCGGTGTCATTTTGTGCGGAAGTTCTTCCGCGTCCACCATCTGCAATAAATCGATTTCGATAGCGTTACACATTGCATCCAGCGGCAGGTCGTTATCCTCTTCGCCGAAGGGATCTTCCAGCTCTTCCGCCAGCGTATCCAGCGAGATAAAGGTGTAGGAAATAAGCACGGAGATAAACGGCGTCATAAAGTGCAAATCCACCACTAATGCAAACGGCAACATAATGCAGAACAGATAAACCGTGCGGTGCAGGATCAGCGAATAGGCAAACGGCAACGGCGTGTTAAAGATACGTTCACAACCGGCAAGTACTGCGGACATATCATGCAGGCGCTGGGTAATGCTGTGAAACATGATGTCTGATAACGCGCCCTGCGCGCGCCGTTCCCCCAACCACCCGGCCATCAATAATAAAATGCGGTTCGCAGGCGAATGCGCGTTCAGCACCAGCTGCCGCTCTGGCGTGGTTAAGTATTTCGATAAAATTTCACCCTGCGGCTTGCGCCTGAGCGTCATGCGCAATGCGTGGGCAAAGGCGATTTGCAGGCGAATAAAATGGGGCAGATCGCCATCATCCGGCAGCGTCGTTTTTACTTCCCGCAGTAACGAACGCGAGGCAATCATTAATTGTCCCCATAACAACCGCGCTTCAGAGTAGCGGGCGAAACAGGCGTTGTTACGAAAACCAAGGAAGATAGCAATAGCAACGCCGAGAATGCTGAATGGCGCAACCGTCAGTTTGATACCAAGCGAGGTATACCAGGGCAGCATCCAAATCACGGCGACAGAAAGCAGAAAATTCATGGTGAGCCGTGAGGTGATTTTCGGTAGCACGGAACCGTGCCAGACAAAGAGACGAGCAAGCCAGTGTTGTTGGGGTCGGACAATCATGTTGAGTTACAGGCAAAGAGAACGCAGTGGCTATTAAACGTGATCCAAGTCACAGTTGCAAGTTTGCTAATAAATTGTGACGAAGATTCGCCCTGCCTGACGAGGTGTGGTGCAGAGGTTGCTGAAACCTGTTATACAACTATTTAATAGTATGTTGTAACTAGTATATTTATTGCTGGATGGCGTTAACGTGTTGTCCGGCCTACAGGGCATCGCTGCCTGCTTGTAGGCCGGAAACGCTATGTCATTAGCAGAGCGGTTTTACCGCTTCGCGCATACCGCGCAGCAAAATAGCATCCAGATCCAGCGAAACCTGCTCAACCAGGCCAGACACTTTGCTCAGATCCTGCTCCCAGTGATCGCTCACGGACAACACCGCCTTCACCAGTTCGCTGGTGCTAAGCTGGCGATCGTTATGCTGGTTCCACAACTGCTGATAACGCTCAATCCAGTGCGCATCATCCTGCACCGGGTAGCTCTCGCCGTTACGCTCACCGCGATAAAACGCAATTAACGCGGCCAGGGCAAACGTCAGGCGTGCAGGCAATTTACCGTTGGCTTTCTGCCCTGCCAGCAGTTGCGGCAGAATGCGGGTGCGGAATTTGGTCATGCCGTTCAGCGCAATAGAGAGCAATTGATGTTTGATGTACGGGTTGCGAAAACGCCCGGTTACCGCGCTGGCGAACGATTCCAGCTCATCACGCGGCAGATCCAGCACCGGAATAATCTCTTCGTAAATCGCTTTCTCAACAAATGCACAGATTTCCGTGTCATTCATCGCTTCACCGACGGTATCCAGACCGGCCTGGAACGCCACCGGTACCAGCGCCGTATGCGCGCCGTTGAGGATCGCCACCTTACGCTCTTTGTACGGCTTGATATCGTCAACAATCAGCACGTTCAGCGGGAATTTATCAAGACGCAATTCAGACGCCAGCGATTTCGGCCCCTGAATCACAAACAAATAGAAGTGTTCAGCGGTGTCCAGGAAGGTGTCGCGGTAACCCAGTTCTGCTTCCAGTGTCGCCACTTCATCACGCGGGTAACCGGTTACGATGCGGTCCACCAGCGTTGAACAGAAAGCGTTTGCCGCATCCAGCCACTGGGTAAATTCCGCGCCCAGCGCCCATTCCTGAGCATAACGCAGCACCAGTTCACGCAGCGCATCACCGTTGTAATCGATAAGTTCACACGGGATGATCACCCAGCCTTTATCCGCCGCGCCAGAGAAGTGAGTGAAACGTTCAAACAGCAGTCGGGTCAGTTTTGCCGGATAGCTTACCGCCGGGGCATCGTCGAATTTGTCGCCCGCGTGGTAGCTAATGCCCGCTTCGGTGGTGTTAGAGAAAACGAAACGGATATCCGGGTTATGCGCCAATTTCAGGAACTCGTCATACTGCGCATAAACGCTGATTTCACGGTTAACGGAGCGGATAAGACGCGCATCGCTGACCGCTTCGCCCTGCTCGTTCAGGCCGCGGATAATGGTGGTGTAAAGGCCATCCTGGGTGCTTAAGGAAGGCGGAAAATCACTCTGGATCGGGCGAACAACGACCACACCGGCGTTCAGGTCGGTGTGTTCATTCAGCAGATCGATTTGCCAGTCGACAAAAGCGCGCAAAAAGTTCCCTTCGCCAAACTGAATGATACGTTCTGGATATTCAGCGCCGGGAAAGTTGCGACGGTTTAATGTGTTCACAGTGGGTTCCTTTTTTGATTAGTCATACAACCTGGGAAGATTGGTGTGATAACTTACCAGACTTTACGACCATGAAACCCTGTTTTGATCAAAATGGGATGGCTTATTGGTGGTGATTATAAGAGCGTAGGAAAAATTGTCGTGCCCGTCACAGTTTCGTGCGATCCAGGCCGCCCGGACGCGGCCAAAACCATAGGATTTTGTGATGATTCAACGGCCCCGGTTGTTTTGCGTTTTCATGGCGTACATCTTCTGATCCGCCTCTTTCATCCAGGCGCGCAGATCGTCTTTTGTCGCATGATCGAATTCGCTCACGCCCCAGGAAAAGCCCAGTTGCCAGGGTTTACCGGATTGCTGATTCCACGCCTCAACTTGTTCTACCAAATGCTGCATGGCAATCCACGCACCCTGCTCATCGGTGTCGGAAAAGACAATAGCGAACTCATCCCCGCCGTAACGCACCCGCAAATCTGCTTCGCGCAGGCTGGCGGTCATCACCGTCGCCATCGCTTTCAGGGCTTCATCGCCTTCACCATGTCCGTAGGTGTCATTGATTTCTTTGAAGTTATCGAGATCGATCCATGCCAGCGTTAACGGCTCGGCGCGACGGCGTGCGCCCACAATGGCGAACTTCGCCAGGTTGTCGAAACCACGGCGGTTAAACAAGCCGGTCAACTCATCGGTGGTAGCTGCACTCATCACCTCGAACTCATCTTCGACAATCATGGCAAAGTCTTTCAGGCTATCGAGTTCAGAGGCGTCAAAGCCCCGCACTTCCCGGTCGATCAGACAGAAAGAACCAACCACCGCGCCATCGGGAAGACGCAGCGGATGACCGGCATAAAAACGCAGATGCGCGTCACCGGTCACCAGCGGGTTGCCCGAAAAACGGTCATCGAGGGTTGCATCTTCAATGATCATTGGGTCTTCACACAAAATGGCATGACCGCAGAAAGAGATTTTGCGCGGCAGGGCATCTTTCGGAAAACCTTCGCTGGATTTGAAATGCAGCGTGTCTTCATCGACCAGCGTAATTAACGCTGCGGGAACATTGAACAGGCGTTTCGCCAGCCGGGTTAACCTGTCCAGACGTTCCGTGACGCCGCCTTCAAGAAGGCCAGAATCATGCAACGACGCCAGGCGTTTTGCCTCATTCGCGGGAATTGCAGGAATTTTCATAGAGTGTCGTTCTCATCATTCTTGGGCTGTTTTCCGCAAGGAATAATCGAAGAAACCCGTCGATCTATTCATGGGATACAGCATATAGCGTAGCCTATTCACCACGATTGTCAGTGTGACGAAAAGCGGAGTTTACCATGAGTCGCCTGAATGATTAATTGTCCTGCGCCACAGGGGCACTAAACGACTCCGGGACGCGGTGTTGCGCAGGCGTTCAGCGCGGTGAATTCATCTGGATAACCAGCCAGTGGTAAATAACATCAACGATATACTGCTGCTGCGAGGCCGTTAAAGGTTGCCCGTGCGGGATAGCGTGCCACTTCTCCAGGCAGCCACGACAGCAGGTGGCGGTGGCATGTTGGGCGATAAAGACCGGATGCCCGCGCATGGGTGTTTGCTTGCCGTCGTTTTGCGGCTGCGCCGGAGCCAGCCGCCGGGCGACAAAATCCGCCGCGTGCGAAGCAATCACGTCTGCGCCTTTATCCAGGCAGTATTGCCGCTCTTTTACGCCAAGGCGAAAGCGGGAACGAAACGTCGAGCGCCCGAGGCGCGCAAAAAGAGGGTCAAAATCTGCCATTAATAGACCGATCTCCCGAGGCGTTGCGTCAGTGCTTCCAGCAGCGCAACACCGGCCAGTGAGTTGCCCGCCTCGTCCAGTTCCGGGCTCCAGACCGCAATGGCCATCTCGTGCGGCACAATCGCCACAATACCGCCGCCAACGCCAGATTTTGCCGGTAAACCGACGCGCCAGGCAAACTCACCGGCGTTCTGATACATGCCGCTGGTTGCCATCAGCGCGTTGATCTGCCGCGCCTGCAATGCTGAGACTAGCGGGCTTGCCAGATGCGCGACCTGCCCGCCCTGCGCCAGAAACAGAAACGTGCGCGCCAGTTCGGCACAGCTCATCTTCAGCGCACAGTAATGAAAGTAGTTTTGCAACACGGTGGAGACATCGTTATGGAAATTGCCAAATGACTTCATCAGCCAGGCAATGGCGGTATTGCGGGCAGCGTGTTCGAATTCGGAGCGAGCCACGGCAGTTTCGTAGGTGATATCCGGCGTGGCGGAGAGGTTGCGCACAATCTCCAGCATGCGCTGGCGCGGTGCGCTAAGGCGGCTTTGCAGCATATCGCAGACCACCAGCGCCCCGGCGTTAATAAACGGGTTGCGCGGTTTACCTTGCTCGATTTCCAGTTGCAACAAGGAGTTAAACGGCTGCCCGGAGGGATCTTTGCCCACCCGCGCCCAGATCTCCTCTTCGGCGTAGTGGTTCATTGCCACCACCAGACTGAGCACTTTTGAAATCGACTGAATGGAGAAGCGCTCCCCGGCATCGCCCGCCTGGAAGTGCTCTCCGTTGACGGTGCTGACAGCAATACCAAGTTTGTTGCCGCTGATTGCAGCCAGCGCCGGGATATAATCCGCAACCTTACCGCGCCCCAGCAGCGGGCGGACCTGGGCCACTATCGCCTCCAGTACGCCATTATCCATCACCGATGCCACGCTCACTCCTCGCCCACAGGCCAAAACGGCCTGCGAGTATATCAGAGCTGTTTTGCTGCGTCAGGCGGGCAGACGAAAACGCGCCACCGCTTGCATCAACGCCTGGGAGTCATGATGCAGTTGGTCAGACGCGGCGGTAGCCGTGGTGACCAGCTCACCGGTGCGACGCGCAACGCTGTTCAGGGAGTGTAAGCGGCGGGTCATTTTGTGGATACTTTCTCCCTGGCTGAGGGTCGCCGCCGAAATCTCACTTAACACGCCGCTAAGATGCCCGACCAGACCCGTCACCTGTTGCAGGTTATCTTCGAGGCGGCTCACGGCGTGGCTCCCTTCATTGATTCCCTGTAGCGAGTGGTTAATCAGTTGCTGAATGGTTTGCGTCGAGTGGCTGCTCTTGCGCGCCAGCAGTCCCACCTCTTTGGCGACCACCGCAAAGCCTCGCCCGTGATTACCTGCATGCGCGGCTTCAATGGCGGCATTGAGCGCCAGAATATTGGTCTGGAAGGCGACGCCATCAATCAGTGCGACAATATTGCGCATCTCCGACGATCGATCGACGATTTCACGCATTGACTGATTCACGGTATCCATCATCCGATCGCCACCGGCGGCAACTTCCCGGGCTTCATCGGCCTGTTGACGGGCCAGCTCGGCAAAACCGGTGCTGCCTTCAACATGGGATTCCAGCGTGGCGATATGCTCGGTCACATCCGTCAGTTCCTGTGCCTGTTTTGCCGACTGTTGATACAGCGACTGGTTACCTTGCGCCAGGTGACTAATGGTATCGACCATCGAGGATGTCGCGTCGCTGACCTGCATCACCAGTTGTTGCAGCCCCTGCTGCATAGTGCCGACACTCAGCCCAAGCTGGTCTATTTCCCGGTTAAAGCGCTGAACCGGCGGTAACGGCGTGCCAAGATCGCCCGCGGCGAGAATATTGATATGGGCAATCAATTTACGCAGCGGAGTGATCACCCAGCGTGACATGCCGAACCACACCAGAAGCGCAATCACCACCAGCAGCGCGGGCACCAGCATAAATACCTGTTGCAAGCGCGTCAGGCTGGACAGCAATGCCTGGCGCCCGTGCTCGGCGCGCTGTTCGCTGGCCTGCTGGAAACGGGCGTAATTGTCGTTGAAATCGGCCTGAAATGCCTGCGCCGGTACGGCGAAAAAAGCGTCGATGGATTGCGTTTTGACCAGCCCGTCAGCCTGCTCTTTCAGCGCACCATAAAACATCTGGTAACTGTTAATCAGCCCTTCGTCTTTCGGCGGGTTCAGCGCCAGCCACGCCTGCCAGGCTTTTTGCGACGCCATAAGCGCCTGGTGTGTTTCATCCATCAGGCTGTGCCAGCTACCCTCTGAACCGGTCTCTTTATCTTGCATAAAATAGACCCCGGCCCGGTTGAGCAGGTCGCTGGCGGTCAGCAGCGCAATGCGGGCTTCATCCACCCGCACCTGTTGCAAATGTGCCTGCTGGTTGAGTTGTTCGTTGTGCTGCGCGCTACGTAATGACGCAGAGAGGACAAATGAGGAGGCGATTTGCAGTGCGGAGAACAAGCCAATGATGCAAAAGATCCCGGCTAACAACCCAAACTGCCGTGGGGAGAGTCGCCGGAACGCCCGGCGAAAAATTTGTGTTAAGTTCATGATATTCTTCTGTAACCACCAAGTTGCGGTGAGTCTACAAAAGGATCATGACACATCCATGACAGCCAGCCGTGACGCGCCCCGCCGGGGCGCATTTTACTTACAGACGATCTTTCCACACGGTCTGAATATTGCAGAACTCATGCAGACCAAAGTGTGACAGCTCGCGGCCAAAACCACTTTTCTTCACCCCGCCAAACGCCACGCGGGCATCGCTGGCACTAAAACCATTGATAAACACCCCGCCACACTCCAGACGTTCGGCAAACCACGCGGCCTGCGCATCATCGGCCGTAAATACCGTGGCAGAGAGGCCGAAATCACTGTCGTTGGCAAGCTGTAGCGCGTGTTCTGCATCGCGGGCAATCGAGATGGCCGCCACCGGACCAAACAGCTCCTGGCGAAACGCCGTCATCTCTGGCGTGACGTGGGTCAGCACCGTCGCCGGGTAGTAATTGCCGTTGCCCGGCACTTTTTTGCCGCCCAGCGCCAGCGTTGCGCCCTCTTTAATGCTCGCCTGCACCTGTGCGTGCAACTCATCGCGCAGGTCGAAACGGGCCATCGGGCCGAGATAATTCTCTTCGACATCCGGCGCGCCCTGCTTCAGCGCGGCAGCGGCGGCGACGAATTTTTCCGTAAACGCGTCGGCAATACCCTCTTCAACGATAAAACGTTTTGCCGCAGCGCAAACCTGCCCGGTGTTCTGGTAACGCCCGGCGACCGCCGCTTTCACCGCCAGATCCACATCGGCATCGTTCAGCACGATAAAGGGATCGGAGCCGCCTAATTCCAGCACGCATTTTTTTAGCGCGGCTCCGGCCTGCGCACCAATCGCCGCACCGGCGCGCACGCTGCCGGTCACGGTCACGGCGGCAATGCGCGGGTCGTTAATCGCCTGACTTACGCCGTCGTTGGTGGCATTTACCCAGCCAAACACGCCCTGCGGGAAACCGGCCTGATTAAAAATATCGCCAATCAGCGCGGCTGAGCCCAGCACGTTCGGCGCATGTTTCAGCAAATAGCTGTTGCCCGCCAGTAGGATCGGCACCGCACCGCGCAGCACTTGCCAGAGCGGGAAGTTCCACGGCATCACCGCCAGAATCGGCCCCAGCGGGCGGTACTCGATGGTCGCGCGCTGCTGCTCAACCTGCGTCGGTTCGCTGCCAAGCATCGCCGGGCCGTGTTCGGCGTACCAGTCGCACAGACCGGCGGATTTGTTCACTTCCGCCCGCGCCTGCAAAATCGGTTTGCCCATCTCCAGGCTCATCATCTGCGCCATCTCTTCAGCGTGGGCACGCAGTGCGACAGCGAGATCGCGCAGTTTTTTCGCGCGATCAGCCACGCTGAGTGTGCGCCACTGGCGGTAGCCGTTGGCGGCCAGTTCCAGCGCGGCATCAACCTCTTCACGGCTGGCCCAGGGCGTGGCGCGCAGGGTTTCACCCGTCGCCGGGTTGATGGAAAGTGCATGTGTGGTGGCGGAAACAGACATTATTTATCCCCTAAATATGTTCAGAACTTGCGCTATGGTGGCTGAATTTGTTATTTCTGAAAACTGAATAATATTAACTTCGGTATTCACGAAAAGAGAATGGCATGGATTTAACCCAGCTTGAGATGTTTAACGCCGTGGCGCAGACCGGGAGCATTACCCAGGCGGCGCAGAAGGTGCACCGCGTGCCGTCGAACCTGACGACCCGCATCCGCCAACTGGAGGCGGATTTGGGTGTTGATCTGTTTATTCGCGAAAGCCAGCGCCTGCGGCTGTCCCCCGCCGGACACAGTTTTTTGCGCTACAGCCAGCAGATCCTCGCGCTGGTCGATGAGGCGAGAATGGTGGTGGCTGGCGATGAGCCGCAAGGGTTGTTTTCCCTCGGCGCGCTGGAAAGTACCGCCGCAGTGCGCATTCCGGCAACGCTTGCGCAGTACAACCAGCGCTACCCGCTGATTCAATTTGATCTCTCCACCGGCCCGTCCGGGACAATGATTGACGGGGTGATCGAGGGGCATCTGAGCGCGGCATTTGTTGACGGGCCAATTATGCATCCGGGCCTTGAAGGTATTCCGGTCTATCGCGAAGAGATGATGATTGTCGCGCCGTCGGGCCATGAACCGATTACCCGCGCGTCACAGGTCAATGGCGCAAGCATCTACGCGTTTCGCGCCAATTGCTCTTATCGTCGCCATTTTGAGAGCTGGTTTCAGGCCGATCGCGCAACGCCCGGAAAAATTCATGAAATGGAGTCTTACCACGGCATGCTGGCCTGCGTGATTGCCGGTGCGGGACTGGCGCTGATCCCGCGCAGTATGCTGGAAAGTATGCCCGGTTATCACCAGGTCGATTACTGGCCGCTGGCGGAGAACTGGCGCTGGCTCACCACCTGGCTGGTGTGGCGACGCGGTAGCAAAACCCGCCACCTCGAGGCGTTTATTGAATTGTTGCAATAAACCCATATGAATAACCTATAGATCTGCCGCACCATTGCACCTCAGTGATGACAGGTTGTACCTTACGCGAACAGATAATTCTTATAACGGAATCACCCATGAATACAAAAGCGCGCAAAGTGATGATTATCGGCACCGGCAATGTGGGTGCCTCTGCCGCCTATGCCCTGCTCAACCAGAACATTGGTGAAGAGCTGATCCTGGTGGATTTGGACCAGAAACGCGTCGAAGGTCACGTACAGGATCTGGCGGATGCCGCCGCCTATATGCCCGGCATGATGAGCATCTCCACGCGCCCGGTGGAGGAGTGTGCAGATGTAGATATCGCGGTGATCACGGTTTCCGGCGGTGCATTAAAGCCCGGCCAGACACGCCTTGATGAGCTGAACAATACCGCGCAGATCGTTAAAAAGATCGTGCCCGCGATGATGGCAAACGGTTTTAACGGCATCTTCCTCGTTGCTACCAACCCGTGCGACATCATTACCTGGCAGGTATGGAAACTCTCCGGCTTGCCGCGCAGCCAGGTGATTGGCACTGGCGTCTGGCTGGACACCACGCGCCTGCGCCGTACGCTGGCGCAAATGCTGGATATCGGGGCACAAAGTATCGACGCCTTTATTCTGGGCGAACATGGCGATACGCAATTTCCGGTGTGGTCGCACTCGTCGGTGTATGGCTCGCCGATTGCCGATGTCTGGCAGCGTAAAACCGGGCAGCCGCTGGATGTGGATGCGCTGGCAGAGAAAGTTCGCCGCCACGGTTTTGAAATCTACGCCCGCAAAGGCTGCACTGAATATGGCATTGCCGGCACCATCGCCGAGATTTGCCGCAATATCTTCACCGGCAGCCATCGCGCGCTGGCGATCTCCTGCATTCTCGATGGCGAGTATGGCGTGCGCGATGTCGCCATCGGCGTGCCTGCGGTGCTGACCCAGAGCGGCGTGCAGCAGATTATTGAGTTGCAACTGAAAGGTAACGAAGTGGCGAAATTCAACCACTCCGTTGAGGTGATTAAAACCAATATTGCCCGGCTGCCGTAAATCAGCGCTATCCGGCGAAAAAACTATCGCAAAAACACTTTGCCGATTAAATAGAGCGTCGCCTGGCCGCCGATTAACACCCGGTCGCCGCGCCATTCGCAGCGTAAGTCGCCGCCGCGCGCGGAGACCTGGCGCGCCTGCATCACCGTTTTCGCGAGCTTGTCGCCCCAATACGGGATCAACATGCTGTGCGCCGAGCCGGTGACCGGATCTTCAGCCACCGCTTCGCCGGGGCAGAAAAAGCGGCTGACAAAATCCGCCTCTTCGCCAGGCGCAGTGACACACACCATTTTTTGCAGCGGCTTCATGGCCGCGATATCCGGTTGCAGGGCTTCGACCTGCGCCTGGCTTTCCAGCACCACCAGGTAATCACGCCCGACCCGCACTTCTTTCGCGCGCTCAATGCCGAGGGTTTTAAACAGCAATTCTGGCGGATTGGTTACCGTTTCCGTTGACCAGGCCGGGAAGTTGAGCGTCAGCCAGTCGCCATTGCGCGTAACAGTCAACTCGCCAACAAAACGGGTGGTAAACACCACTTCTGTTGCCGGGTAGTCGAGGTATTCGAAAATGACATGAGCCGCGGCCAGGGTAGCGTGTCCGCAAAGGTTAATCTCATTCTGGGTGGTGAACCAGCGCAGCTCAAACCCACTGTCGTTACGGACAAAAAAAGCCGTTTCAGATTGATTATGCTGCTGCGCCATTTGCAGCAGCAGGTCGTCAGGTAACCACTCGGTGAGCGGACAGACGGCGGCAGCATTACCGCCAAAGGTGCGATCGCTAAAGGCGTCGACCATGTAAAAGTCAATTGTTTGCATAGCGTTTCCTCATTGGTCTTCTGTTTCTGAACGCAAATTTTTAAGGAAGCAACGGGTATTTCTCTGGTGAATGAAAATTGAGATCTCCATCACAAAATGTTTGTATTTTCGCCAGCAAAAGCTTTAAGATCGCCCTCTCTTCTTTTGTCCAGGCAATCCAAAACACCCATATGATGACGAACACCGTTTCACGAAAAGTCGCGTGGCTACGGGTAGTGACGCTTGCCGTTGCCGCTTTTATTTTTAATACCACCGAATTCGTGCCTGTTGGCTTGCTGTCGGATATCGCCCAGAGCTTCGACATGGAAACCGCCCAGGTGGGGATCATGCTGACCATTTACGCCTGGGTTGTAGCACTGATGTCGCTGCCCTTTATGCTGCTGACCAGCCAGGTCGAGCGCCGTAAACTGCTGATTGGGTTGTTTGTGCTGTTTATCGCCAGTCATGTGCTGTCGTTTCTCGCATGGAACTTTGAAGTGCTGGTGATAAGCCGGATCGGTATCGCCTTTGCGCACGCGATTTTCTGGTCGATTACCGCGTCACTGGCGATTCGTCTTGCCCCGGCAGGTAAATGCGCCCAGGCGCTGAGCCTGCTCGCCACCGGTACGGCGCTGGCCATGGTGCTGGGGCTGCCGATTGGCCGCATCGTCGGGCAATATTTCGGCTGGCGCACCACCTTTTTCGCCATTGGTATGGGGGCGTTGATCACCCTTGTCTGCCTGGTGAAACTGCTGCCGAAGCTTCCCAGCGAACATTCCGGATCGCTGAAAAGCCTGCCGCTGCTGTTCCGCCGCCCGGCATTGATGTGCATCTATTTATTGACGGCGGTCGTGGTGACGGCGCACTACACCGCTTACAGCTACATTGAACCGTTTGTGCAGAACGTGGCCGGGTTTAGCGCCAACTTCGCTACCGTGTTGCTGTTGCTGCTCGGCGGCGCGGGCATTATCGGTAGCGTGCTGTTTGGTAAGCTTGGCAATCAGCACGCTTCCGGGCTGGTGTGCAGCGCCATCGGCTTGCTGGTTATCTGCCTTGTGATGATGCTGCCCGCTTCCGGCAGTGAACTGCATCTGGCGGTACTGAGCCTGTTCTGGGGTGTGGCGATTATGATTATCGGCCTCGGTATGCAGGTGAAAGTGCTGGCGCTGGCCCCGGATGCAACGGATGTGGCGATGTCGCTGTTCTCCGGCATTTTCAATATCGGCATCGGTGCAGGCGCGCTGGTGGGTAATCAGGTCAGCCTGCATGGGTCGATGGGGGCGATTGGCTATGCCGGAGCGATCCCCGCCGTTGCCGCGCTGGTATGGGCAGTGGTGATTTTCCGCCGCTGGCCGGTGCAACTGGAAGAACAGAGTAGCCATATTTAAGTGGTTGCCGGTTGGCGGCTGCGCTTATCCCACCTCTGAAACGATCTTCTCCATCACCGTGGTTTGCCATGCGAACCACGGGTCCACTAAATAACGGGTGGCAATCTGCTTCCGGTCAGTTTACATAATGCACGTTTCTATAACTCTCATGAATACAAGAAATTGCCGAAGCCCTTTTTTGCCCCTAAGAAACGTTTTAGCAAATAGTGGCATCCGCTAATCCATTCGGTTGACTTATATTTGCCTGAGCAATAATATCTGCCGTGACTAATCTACTTGCCGGGGCAACCATTGTGAAAAGCACGAATGATCTATTTAACGACATCATTCCTCTTGGCCGCTTGATCCACATGGTTAACCAAAAAAAAGATCGTTTACTGAACGACTATCTTTCACCGCTGGATATCACCGCCACCCAATTTAAGGTGCTCTGCTCCATCCGCTGTGAAGTGTGCATTACCCCGGTTGAGCTTAAGAAAGTCCTTTCCGTAGATCTTGGCGCACTGACCCGCATGATGGACAGGCTGGTGTGCAAAGGCTGGATCGAACGAAACCCGAATCCGAATGACAAGCGCGGCGTGCTGGTGCAGTTAACGCCCGAAGGCGCGGCGCTGTGTGAGCAATGTCATCAATTAGTAGGTCAAGACCTGCATCAGGAATTAACAAAAAACTTAACCGCAGAAGAAGTGGCGATACTTGAGCATTTACTCAAGAAAATATTGCCGTAAAACAAAGAGGTATGACGATGTCCAGACGCAATACTGACGCTATTACCATTCATAGCATTTTGGACTGGATCGAGGACAACCTGGAATCGCCGCTGTCACTGGAAAAAGTGTCAGAACGTTCAGGTTACTCCAAGTGGCACCTGCAACGGATGTTCAAAAAAGAGACTGGTCACTCACTGGGTCAATACATTCGCAGCCGCAAGCTGACGGAAATTGCGCAAAAGCTCAAAGGAAGCAATGAGCCGATCCTGTATCTGGCGGAACGTTATGGGTTTGAATCGCAACAAACCCTGACGCGTACGTTCAAGAACTATTTTGACGTGCCGCCACATAAATTCCGTGTCACGGATATACCTGCGGAGTCCCGCTATCTCTATCCGCTCAATCACGCTTGTTAATTTAATCGCCTGTTTAAAGACGTATCGAGGAAAGTATGAAACGTATTGCCTGTGCCGCAGCGGCATTGATGGTGCTGCTTAGTGGCCAGAGTTATGCGGAGCAATTTAATCATCCCGCACAGCAAAGTAACCGCGACGCGATGATTATTCCCACTGCCCAGCAAACATCGCCTTATGACTTTAATCATATGGGCGCGGGAAGCGACAAATCCGACGAGTTAGGCGTGCCGTATTACAATCAGCGCGGCTAACCGGTTGCCCCGCTTTACGCGGGGCTTTTTTTATCCTGCCTGCACCGCCCGGCGCAGACGAAAACCAAATACATTGATATACAGCCCTGCCATCACCAGCACCGCCCCCAGCAGTTGCAATACCGACAGCGTTTCACCCAACAATAATGCCGCGCTGGCCATGCCCACCACCGGCACCAGCAACGACAATGGCGCAACACGCCAGGTTTCGTACCGTCCCAGCAGCGTTCCCCAAATGCCATAGCCGAGAATGGTGGCGATAAACGCCAGGTAAACCAGCGACAGCAGTGTTGTTGTATCGATAGTGACCAGGCTTTGCAGCATCAACGCCGGGCCATCGAAAATTAAGGATGCCAGCATAAATGGCATGATCGGAATCAGCGCGCTCCAGACCACCAGCGACATCACCGCCGGGCGCGAGGTATGCTGCATGATTTTTTTATTGAAGATATTGCCGCACGCCCAGCAGAATGCGCCCGCCAGCGTCAGGATGAACCCCAACAGCGAAATATGCTGACCGTTCAGGCTTGCTTCAATCAGCACCAGCACGCCGAACACCGCCAGCGTAATGCCAATCAGCTGTCTGGATTGCAGGCGTTCGCCGAATATCCCCGCGCCAAGAATAATGGTGAAAAATGCCTGCGCTTGTAACACCAGCGAGGCCAGCCCGGCGGGCATACCGAATTTGATGGCGCAAAACAGAAAAGCGAACTGGCCGAAGCTGATGGTCAGACCGTAGCCGAGCAGCAAGCGCATCGGGACTTTTGGCCTGGCGACGAACAAAATGGCGGGAAAGGCCACCAGCACAAAGCGTAAACCCGCCAGCATTAACGGCGGCATAGAATGCAGGCCAACTTTGATCACCACAAAATTCAGCCCCCACGCCACCACGACCAACATTGCCAGCAGCACATCTTTACGCGTCATGCTTCGCCTCTGCTTTTTAAACTTTTGTAAAAAATTTACATTAACGCAATAAACGGACCAAGGACAGATCATTAATTTCGGTAGGTCAGATTCCGCATCTGCGGGCCAATCTGCGGTTGTGCCTCACAGTTTGCGCATGTTATTGCTGTAGACATCACAAAAAACTATAACAAGCATGTCGGGCAGGAAAATGACCTCAACACAAACACGCTCCACCGCCGCATTACTGGCCTCTTCACTTTTATTAACCATCGGACGCGGCGCAACGCTGCCCTTTATGACCATCTACCTGAATCGCCAGTATGGGATGTCGGTTGATCAGGTCGGTTATGCGATGACCATCGCGCTGACTATCGGTGTGGTATTCAGCCTCGGCTTTGGCATGCTGGCCGATAAGTTCGATAAAAAACGCTATATGTTACTGGCGATTGTCGCCTTTATTACCGGGTTTGCCGCCATTCCGCTGACGCATAACGCCGGGCTGGTGGTGCTGTTTTTTGCCCTGATTAACTGCGCCTATTCGGTCTTTTCCACCGTGCTGAAAGCCTATTTTGCCGATACGCTGTCACCCGGCGCGAAGGCGAAGATTTTTTCGCTGAACTACACCTTTCTGAATATCGGCTGGACCGTGGGGCCGCCGCTCGGCACGTTACTGGTGATGCAGAGCATCAATTTGCCGTTCTGGCTGGCCGCCACCTGCGCGGCGTTTCCGCTGGTGTTTATTCAACTTTTTGTGCGCCGCATTGCGGTGGGCGCGGGCCTCGATCCTGCCGCTAACTGGTCGCCCTCGGTGCTGTTGAAAGACAAGGCGCTGGGCTGGTTTACGCTGTCCAACTTTCTCGCCTCGTTCGTTGCCGGGTCGTTCGCGTCCTGCCTTTCTCAGTATGTGATGGCGGTGGCGAGCAGCGATTTCGCCGAGCGTGTGGTGGCCGTGGTGCTGCCGGTCAATGCCGCCATCGTGGTCAGTTTGCAGTATGCCGTTGGGCGTAAACTGACCGCCTCAAACCTGCGCCCGCTGATGGCGCTCGGGACATTGAGTTTTGTGATTGGCCTGACGGGCTTTATGTTCTCTGGCGATAATTTATGGCTGTGGGGGCTTTCCGCCGCCGTGTTTACCCTTGGCGAAGTGATTTACGCGCCAGGTGAATATTTGCTTATTGATAACATTGCTCCGCCAGGCATGAAAGCGACCTATTTCTCCGCCCAGGCGCTCGGCTGGCTGGGGGCGGCAATGAACCCACTGCTGACCGGCGTGATCCTGACGACGCTGCCGGCCTGGTCGCTGTTTATCATTCTGATGGTGACGATTGTGATGGCCTGGCTGATGATGCTCAAAGGAATGCGGGTAAAGCCCTGGGGCGTGTTGCAAGTGCAATAAAGCGGATTTTGTGGCTCGTTGGCAGTCGGCCGGATAAGCGTTTACACGCCATCCGGCCTGCAACTTACCAGACCTGGTCGGCGATATGGGTGACCAGGCGTACTTTTTCCCACTGCTGCTCTGGCGTCAGGCTGTTGCCCTCTTCGGTCGAGGCAAAGCCGCACTGCGGGCTGAGGCAAATCTGGTTGATATCGACGTATTTCGCCGCTTCATTGATGCGCGCTTTCACCCCTTCCGGGTTTTCCAGTTCACCATTCTTGGTCGTGATAAGGCCTAAAACCACCTGCTGTTTGCCCGGACGGACAAAACGCAGCGGCGCAAAATCACCAGAGCGATCGTTGTCATACTCAAGGAAAAACGCATCGACATTGACGCTACCAAACAGCACTTCCGCCACCGGTTCGTAACCACCTTCTGAAATCCAGGTTGAGCGGAAGTTACCGCGGCAAACATGCAGGCCGATGGTCAAATCCTCCGGTTTCCCTTCCAGCGCTTTGTTGATCACACGGGCATAAATGCGTGCCAACTCATCCGGGTTGTCGCCGCGTTCGATAATCTGGCGACGCTGATCGTCGGAGCAGAGATAGGCCCAGACAGTGTCATCCAGTTGCAGATAACGGCAACCGGCGTCGTAGAAAGCGTGGATCGCATCGCGCCAGGTGGTCGCCAGATCGTCAAAGTAGGCATCCAGTTGCGGGTAAACGGTGACGTCGATATCTTTACGCCCGCCGCGAAAATGCAGCACGCTCGGGCTGGGGATGGTCATTTTCGGCTGCGCATTCCCGCTAATGCTTTTCAGGTAACGGAAATCTTCCAGCATCGGATGGTTACCGAAGCCCAGTTTGCCGACGACACGCACGCCGTGGGCTTTAGTCTGCACACCGTTAAATTGAATGCCTTTGTCGGAATCGTAACGCTCCACACCTTGCAGGCCATCAAAGAAATCGAAATGCCACCATGCGCGGCGGAACTCACCATCGGTGACCACATGCAGTCCGCAGGCACACTGCTGCTCAACAACATGGCGAATGGCTTCATCTTCGACGCGGCGTAACTGCGCGGCAGTGATTTCCCCCTGCGCGAACTGCTGACGTGCGTGTTTGATGGCATCCGGGCGTAAAAAACTGCCGACTACGTCTGCGCGGAACGGGGCCTGATGTCGTTGCATGATTCTCTCCTGGTAAGCCTGGGCAGATGATTGCCCGGCGTGATAATTCATTATTTGAATATTTAGACTTCTGGACGGCTAAATGTCCAAATAAAATGTCACACCGGGCCTGATGCAGCAAACGAGAAAATTTCACGGTACATGAAAGAATTTCATCTTCAGGTCGCGAAGATGAAAAAGCGGTGCTTAAACATGGCTGTTGTTGGCAAAGGTGTAACCTTCGTCTTCCCAGCCAGTGATACCGCCAATCATCACCTTTACTGCCAGCCCCATGCGGGCCAGTTTTAGCGCGGCGCGATCGGCACCGTTGCAGTGCGGCCCGGCGCAATAGACCACGAACAGCGTATCAGCGGGCCATGATGCCATCCGCTCGGGTGTCATCGTGCTGTGCGGCAGATGCAGCGCGCCGGGAACGTGGCGACGGGCAAACGTTTCCGGGCTGCCGACCACATGCAATAACACGAAATCCATCTCGTCATGGGTGATGGCATGATGCACATCGGCGCAGTCGGTTTCGACGCTCAGGCGATGCAGAAAGTGGCTGGCGGCCTCTTCCGGTGATGCAGCGGGAATATCAGTAACGTAGCTCATCGTCTTTTCTCCGTGGTTGTGTTAACAATAATTTAACCGAAACAGCCCGGCCTGAGTGTGCCTTTCTCTGCCAGATAACACCAGGACAATGACAACTTTACGACATCCTCCTCGCCCCTGTGCCGCTTAACCCGCCGCTTATCGCAGAATATTTACCGTACTGGCGTAATAATTCACACTATTCAACATTTATTGATATTTCCCGGTCTATTCTCACTCAGTCTCAGCAATAAACGTTGCAAGCGAGACATGAAAGTTAAATAGATGGAGAGGTACAAAATGGGAAATATGGATGTATTTATGACAGTACTGGGAATTATTTTGTTTTCTGGATTCCTGGCTGCATATTTAAGCCACAAATGGGATGACTGATGAACAGTGATACATCCCACACGCGGCGGCTCCTTGCGCAAAAACGTAAGGGGCCTTTTTTATTCATTCGGGGCGAAAAAAAACCGCCTTTAAATCGGCGGTTAATGCTTGCATGGATAGATTTGTGCTTTAGTTTTACACGCACACTCATCGCTGAGTGTTAACGGGCTGCAACTAATTTAGCAGTGCCAACCTCAATATTGCCTAAACGAGAATGAACTCACAGACGTTCATTTTGGCTAACAGGCGAAACCATCGAAACGTTTGACTGGCTCAAATTAGCGTTTGCTATTGAAATTACAAAAGATATATCTTCTTGAGCGTTTTTTGTGTGATACGGTGATTGCTCCACTTCACGGACCGGAGGGGCTATTCCCAATCTCAAATTTACGTGCCCGGTTTGCAGCAGCCATAAGTTTTTATTCACCACATATTGTCCCGAGAAACTACAACCGCATGGCGCTATTTGCTCGGTTTGTGGAACAAGACTTACCGCTAAATCCTGTATACCAGTGCTACGAAGAAGGCGTTGGCCAAAGCATGTTTTATAAATCGGGCCTCCACTTGAGGCCCGTAGCGTTATTTTTAATTACGCATTTTTTGCTTTGCCTAAAGAAAAGCCGCTTACTTTCGCAATATGTACGCGCAATATTGTGCCCTTCACGCTCGTCCAGCCGCCATTCCCTGTCATCCATGAGGGATCTTTAATATGCAAATAATTAAGCGGAATCTCATGGCTCTCATCGACACGATAATCTTCTGCCAGATCATCAAAAAAACGCGCAATCGGATCTTTTATTGAATCATCACCGGCAATAGAGCGAATAGCGTTTGCCGTTGATAAGGCATATTCCTGCCCGGAAACTAACTCCCCCGCCACCACCTGACCGCCTACAACCAGCGTAACCACCATGCCAGCACCGAGATTGGCGCAGGAGACCAGATGCGATAAAGCGCTGTCCTGCGTGCTGATGGTTGGTGTAAGGGCTTCTGAGACGTCATGTTCGTTTTCCATTTATACCTCCGCGTACGGGTATAAAAAACCGCCCTCAGGCGGTTGGTTATCAGTAAAATTTCCGGATGGCTTGTTCGGTTTCCTGCTGGCTTACCAGGTCAGAAAAGCGGGCAACGAGGAAGGTTTCTCCATCTAACTCCCAGGATTCAATGGGAATTTCAAGAAACGAGCTTTGCTCATTTTTGAAGGTGACCGATTTGGCGTTGTCTTCAACGGTCACATTTTCAACCTTACCACCGGCGCGTATTACCACTACATTTTTGGTCATGTCGGTTACCTCAGTTGCTTAAATTGCATTCGACATTAGCACAGCCACTTTCTCAATGTCTGGTCAATGCCGCAGAATGTTAAGCGCTAAAATTAGGTCCTTTAATTTGGCTTAATGAGCGGGATAACGCTACGTCGGGAAACGTGAGGTAGCCCACACTTTAACAATTGTGTGGGTATAAGAAGGCAGCAAAACGCCAGAAAGCGGTTAAAAAGCCGCCCTCTGGCTAAGGAGATTACGGTGATGCCGGGTGCCTCCCGGTGAGTTTGCGCCAGCCCGCAAATCTCGCTTTCACCCCAAAAAGGTATGACTGGTAGCCCCTCCGCGTAGGGGGATTCATCACCACGGTTAACGTTATTTCCCCAACAGAATCAGGTCAATATTGCGGCGTGTTATGTAACTTTTTAAAGCAACCCACATACAAACTACTCACTCAGACCGCGATTTTTCAGCATCGGTTCGATATGCGGATCGTGGCCGCGCCACTGGCGATACAGTTCGACCAAATCTTCACTGTTGCCGCGCGACAAAATGGCTTCGCGAAACCGCTGCCCGTTTTCACGGGTTAACCCGCCCTGTTCAACAAACCACTGATAGCCGTCATCGGCGAGCATTTGCGTCCACAAATAGGCGTAATAACCCGCCGCATACCCGCCGCCAAAAATATGCGCAAAATAGCTGCTGCGATAGCGCGGCGGCACGGCGGCCAGGTCGAGGTTTTCCTGGCGGATGGCCTGCGCTTCAAAGCTGTCCACATCCTGCACATCGGCACCGTCTGCCAGACCATGCCAGTGCATATCCAGCAGCGCGGCGCTGAGCAGTTCGGTCATGTCATACCCTTTATTAAACTGCGTGGCGCGCAGCATCTTCTCGCGCAATGCATCGGGCATCGGTTCACCGCTCTGGTGATGACGAGCATAGCGGGTAAAGACTTGCTGCTGGCTGGCCCAGTGCTCATTAATTTGTGACGGGAATTCGACAAAATCGCGCGGCGTATTGGTGCCGGATAGGCTGGCATAACGCTGGCTGGCAAACAGGCCATGCAAGGTATGACCAAATTCGTGGAACAGCGTGATCACCTCATCCCACGAAAGCAGCGCCGCCTGGCCGTTCGCCGGTTTCTGGTAGTTGCAGACGTTATAAATAACCGGCTGCGTGCCGTTCAGCGTGGATTGCTCAATAAAGTTGCCCATCCAGGCGCCGCCGCTTTTTGAATCGCGGGCGAAGAAATCGCCATAAAATAGCGCCAGGCCACGACCCTTGTCGTCGAAAATCTCCCACACGCGCACATCAGGATGATAAACCGGAATATCAACGCGCTCGCTAAAGCGAAGGCCGAACAACTGGCTTGCCGCCCAGAACACACCTTCGGTTAAGACGGTATTCAGGGCGAAATAAGGTTTAATTTGCGACTCATCAAGGGCGTATTTCGCCAGCCGCACCTGCTCAGCGTAAAATGCCCAGTCCCAGGCTTGCGCGGTAAACCCGCCTTGCTGGTTATCAATCACGTGCTGAATATCCGCCAGTTCACGCTCGGCGCGGGCGCGGGCCGCCGGGGCAATATGGCGCATAAACTCAAGCGCGGCCTGCGGCGTGCCGGCCATCTGATCAGCGATTTTCCAGCTGGCGAAATCGTCAAAACCAAGCAGCTTCGCCTGCTTTGCGCGTAACTGCACCAGGCGCAGCACCAGCGCGCGCGTATCGTTAGCATCACCGCGCTGCGTTCTTAACCAGCTTGCGTTAAAAAGATTTTCCCGCGTCTGGCGATCGCGTAATACGTCAAGAGCCGGTTGTTGGGTGGTATTGAGCAGCGCCAGCAACCAGCGGTTTTCCAGCCCTTTTGCCGTTGCGGCTTCTGCGGCCGTCGCGATCTCTTCTGTACTTAACCCCTCAAGCTGATGGGCATAATCCACCACCAGCCCGCCCGCTTTATCCGCCGCCAGCAGGCGTTGGTTGAACTGGCTGGTCAGCGCTGCCGCTTCGGTATTCAATGCTTTCAGAGTGATTTTATCCTGCGCGCTCAGCGTCGCACCGGCCAGCACAAAGCGTTGGTATGTGACCTCCACCAGCCGCAACGATTGTGCATCAAGCCCCAGCGATTCGCGGTCTATCCATACCGTTTCAACGCGGGCAAACAGCGCATCATTCAAATAGATATCGTTCGCCAGCACCGCCAGTTCGGTGGAAAAAGCTTCATCCAGTTGCTGGAGAAAATCATTGGTATGGGCGGAAGTCATGGCGAAGAACACGCTGGTGACTCTGGTGAGCAGTTCACCGCTCTGCTCCAGCGCAAGGTAAGTGTTGGTAAAATCTGCCGCTGCGCTGTTGTTGGTGATGGCGGCTATCTCGGCGCGTTTTTGCCGCACGCCTTCGTCAAAGGCCGGGCGGTAATGTTCCTGCTGGATGGCATCGAACGGTGGTGCCTGGTAAGGCAATGGGCTGGCGGTAAAGAAGGGATTGGTGGCCGACATATTTCGCTCCTGAATGCGGTGACTCTTCTCAGAGTAGGCATCCGCCGCGCGCACCGCAATGCTTTCTCTCGTCTGCATAAGCGCACTTTTTTTGCCACACTGATAAACGGGATAACTTGTGTTACCGCGTAAACGCGGTGCATGCTATGTTACGACATCACAAAAAGCGTTGAGGAACAATGACATGATTATTCTGGTTACCGGGGCTACCGCGGGTTTTGGTGAAGGTATTACGCGCCGTTTTATTCAAAATGGCCATAAAGTGATCGCCACAGGCCGCCGCCAGGAGCGTTTGCAAGAGCTGAAAGACGAGCTGGGCGACAATCTCTATACGGCGCAGCTGGATGTGCGCAATCGCGCGGCAATCGACGAATTTATCGCCGCGTTACCAGCAAACTGGCGCGACATTGATGTGCTGGTCAATAACGCCGGGCTGGCGCTGGGCATGGAGCCAGCGCATAAAGCCAACGTCGATGACTGGGAAACCATGATCGACACCAATAATAAAGGTCTGGTCTATATGACGCGTGCCGTATTGCCGGGCATGGTCGAACGCAATCGCGGCCACATTATTAATATCGGTTCGACGGCGGGAAGCTGGCCTTACGCGGGCGGTAACGTGTACGGCGCGAGCAAAGCCTTTGTGCGTCAGTTTAGCCTGAACCTGCGTACCGATCTGAGCGGTACTGCTGTTCGCGTGACCAATATCGAGCCGGGGCTGGTGGGCGGCACCGAGTTTTCAAACGTGCGCTTTAAAGGCGATGACGATAAAGCGAATAAAACCTACGAGAAAACGACAGCATTGAGCGCAGAGGATGTGACCGAAGCGGTTTGGTGGGTCGCCACCCTGCCGAAACACGTCAACATCAATACGCTGGAAATGATGCCAGTTAGCCAGACATATGCCGGTCTTAGCGTTCACCGTCAGGGTTAAATTTCGTGCCCGGCCTGCGGGCCGGGTATGGGATGTGCGCAAAAACAATGGTATGGTAGCCGGGTTAACCCTTTAAAAAGTAAGAGCGAATGGCCGCCGAAACGCAACTCAACCCCACGCAACCCGTAAATCAACAAATTTACCGCATTTTACGGCGGGATATTGTGCATTGCCTGATCCCACCGGGTACGCCGTTGTCGGAAAAAGAGGTGTCGGTGCGTTTTGACGTTTCGCGCCAGCCGGTGCGGGAAGCGTTTATCAAGCTTGCGGAAAACGGGTTGATCCAAATCCGCCCCCAGCGCGGAAGTTACGTCAACAAAATCTCCCTCGCGCAGGTGCGTAATGGCTGCTTCGTGCGCCAGGCCATCGAATGCGCCGTCGCCCGCCGCGCCGCGCTGATGATTGATGACAGCGCCTGCTATCAACTTGAGCAAAACCTTAACCAGCAGCGGATTGCCATTGAGCGCAAGCAGCTGAACGACTTCTTTGAACTGGATGACAATTTTCATCAGAAGCTGGCGCTGATCGCCGACTGCCAGTTAGCGTGGGACACCATCGAAAATATTAAAGCCACCATCGACCGCGTGCGCTATATGAGCCTCGATCATGTTTCGCCGCCGGAAATGCTGCTGCGCCAGCATCTGGATATTTTTGCTGCGCTGGAAAAACGCGACGCCGATGCGGTAGTCAATGCTATGACGCTGCATTTGCAGGAGATCAGTGAGTCTGTGAAAACCATTCGTCAGGAAAACCGCGACTGGTTTAGTGAAGAGTGACGATGTGATGAAAAGAGAATGCCGCCGAAGCGGCATTCTTTGTCAGCATTACAGTGCCGCTGCGTAGTGCGCCACGGCCGCTTTTGCCCCTTTCTCCAGCAGGGTTTGATAGGCTTTCTGCACCTGCGCTACAAATGCCGCTTCTTTCGGCAATTCCATACCAAAAATAGCGTCAATGCCCAACAGAGCCTGCACGCGTGCCTCGCCTTCTGCACTGCCGTTGACGGCGTTCTGAATAACGGAGAGCAGCGGATCGCACACTTCAATTGCCTGACCTTGTTCATCCACGCCGCCGACATAACGCATCCAGCCCGCCACGCCTAATGCCAGCAGTGAGAAATCACTGTGATGCACCAGATGCCAGCGCACAGAATCCAGCATACGCTGCGGCAATTTCTGGCTGCCGTCCATGGCGATTTGCCAGGTACGGTGACGTAGTGCGGTGTTGCTGTAACGGGCAATCAGCAAGTCGGCATAATGCGCCAGATCCACGCCCTGCACTTTCAGCGTCGGGGCTTGTTCCTGCAACATCAGCGCATGTGCTGCGCGGCGGTAGTTGTCGTCGTCCATGCACTCGTTGATGTGCTGATAACCAGCAAGGTAGCCAAGGTAAGCGAGGAACGAGTGGCTGCCATTGAGCATACGCAGTTTCATCTCTTCAAATGGCAGCACATCTTTGACCAGCTCGGCGCCCGCTTTTTCCCACGCCGGGCGACCCGCAACGAAGTTATCTTCAATCACCCACTGGCGGAACGGTTCACAGGCTACGCCTGCCGGATCGCGCACGCCGGTCAGTTGTTCGATTTTGTTCAGCGTCTCTTCTGTCACGGCGGGAACAATGCGATCGACCATGGTTGACGGGAACGTCACGTTGGCTTCGATCCAGTTCGCCAGGTCTGCGTTCACCGCGCGGGCATACGCGCACACCACATTACGGGTGACATGGCCGTTTTCCGGCATGTTATCGCAGGACATCACGCTGAAAGCCGGTAAACCTGCGGCTTTACGACGCGCCAGCGCTTCCACAATCACACCGGCAGCGGATTTTGGCTGCTGGGGGTTTTGCAGATCGCCAGCAATTAACGGGTGATCGAGCATCAGTTCGCCGGTGGCTGGCGAGTGGCAGTAACCTTTTTCGGTGATGGTCAAAGAGACGATGGCGACCTGCGGCTCACACATGGCATCCAGCACCGTTTCCAGACCGTCAACCTGCGCATGCAGCGCGCGTTTCGCCACGCCAACCACGCGGGCAGTCCACGCATCGGCAGACATTTCCGCCACGGTATAAAGATTATCCTGCTGTTTCAAATCGGCGATTTGTTGTTCGCCGCCAATCAGGTTGACTTCGCAATAGCCCCAGTCGCTGGCGTGTTCGGCGGCAAGGATATCGGCATATACCGACTGATGCGCACGGTGAAACGCGCCAAAACCAAGGTGTACAATACGCGAAACCAGTTTATTGCGATCGTAATGCGGTAGCGTGGCTTTCGCCGTTAACAGCCTGTTTTCCATGGTGAGACTCTTCTTATTAAGTGAAACAGTGGTTCAATAGATTACGGGCTGTCGCAAACCAGACTATGATTTGCGACAGGAATTGCGGACTACACTAACTAGAATGGTAACTAAATGTGTCGAAATCCCGGCTATATAACGGCGTCAGATATAGTTCCGGGAACCTACCGGTTGTGTCGTTGCGCGGGGTTCAGCGGCATCTTCCAGAATGTTCAAATCACGATCGCACACTTCCGGCATCAGTATCGCTGCGACTAGTCCCAGTAACGAATACGCGACCAACATCGCCACAATCGGCCACCAGGAGCCGGTCATATTGCAGAAGATCCCCGCCAGTACCGGGCCGAAACCGACCGCCACCAGACCGCCCGCCTCTTTCGAAATCGCCATACGCGTAAAACGGTTACGCGAGCCGAACATCTCTGCCATGGTGATATTCTCCAGCGCAAACAGCCCCAGCACGGCGACGTTATGGATAACGATGATCGATAGCATAATCACGCCCGGCGAATAGCTCTTATCAACGATCAGCGCCATCATCGGGTACGCGAGGATAATCGACGCAATACACAAGCCGATGTAGGGCAAGCGGCGGCCCACTTTATCGGACAGCCAGCCCAGTAGCGGGATGGTCAGAAAACCAATAATGGAGCTGATCATTAAGGCATCCGTGGGAATGCGCTTTTCGAACAGCAGCGTCTGCACCAGATAGCCCGCCAGGAAAGTCTGAATCAGCCCCGAATTCCCCGCCTGACCGAAGCGCAGGCCGGTCGCCAGCCAGAATGTTTTACTGCTGAACATCGCGCCAAGTCCCGTTTCCGCAGGCTGAATTTTCGCCGGAGCCTGCGCCCCTTCGTGAACCTGCTCGAACACTGGGCTCTCTTTCAGGTTCAGACGCAGCCAGATGGCAAACAGCATCACCACTACACTTGCAATAAACGGGACGCGCCAGCCCCAGGCCAGAAGCTCTTCACGATCGAGGGCAAAAAACATCACTGCCCAGATGGCCGTTGCGCTCAACGTACCGCAGTTCGTCCCCATCGCTACCAGCGAAGAGATAATGCCGCGTTTGCCTTTTGGTGCGTACTCCGCAAGCATGGTTCCCGCGCCGGAGATTTCTGCGCCTGCGCCCAGTCCCTGGATAATGCGCAGTGTAACCAGCAGCACCGGGGCGAAAATGCCAATTTGCGCGTAGGTGGGTAAAAAACCGATCAGCGTGGTACAGATCCCCATCATGGTGATGGTGATAAACAGCACTTTTTTACGCCCGATCCGATCCCCCATTTTTCCGAAGACAAATGCGCCGATAATGCGCGCGATATACCCTGCGCCGTAGGTACCCATCGCCAGGATCAACGCCATGGCGGCGGATTGTTCAGGGAAGAAGATCTCGTGAAACACCAGCGCCGCGCCGAGGGAATAGAGCTGGAAATCCATAAATTCCAGCGCCGTCCCCAGCCAGCCGGATACTGCGGCTTTCACCAGATCCGATGTCGTTCTTTCAGGGTTAACTTGAGTCATAATGGCCATCTCGATAAAGTTGTTTTTAACTGAACGTTAACAAGACCTTACAGCAGCGCCGCTGATCTTTTTCAAACAGTTCAATCGCATCGGTGACATGTTGATAATCAAATTTATGCGTCACTAATTTGCCGGGATCGATTAACCCTCGCGTGAGCCAGTCGATCACCACCGGGAATTTATTGGCATTCAGGCGCGATGAGAAAATCGACAGCTCTTTGCCGGTAATGCCCTGCTGAATGATTTGGCTGGGCTCGCTGGAAAATCCCATGATCACAATGCGCGCGGCAGGTGATGCCAGGGTAATCGCTTCCTGTAAAATCGACGGATGGCAGGCGGCATCCACGATTAAAGTCGGTTTGATTCCCGCTTCCCCCAGCGTTTCCTGCAATGGCCGTTGGCTGTTATTAATCACAACATCAGCCCCGCTGCGCTGGGCCATTGCCAGACGCTCGTCGATCCTGTCAGCGACAATCACCTGTTTCACCTTGTAGACGCCCTTCAGCGCCTGCAACGTGGTCAACCCCATCGGGCCTGCGCCATAAATCAGCGCGATATCATTTTCCCCAGGCTGCACCTGGCCGGTGACATTGGCGGCAATGGTAAACGGCTCCACCATCACGGCGTCTTCATCAGGAATGGTGTCCGGGATTGTCCAGGCATTGCGCGCCGGAACCGCCGCGTATTCGCTAAAGCCGCCGTCGCGATGCACACCCAACACCACGAGTTCGGTGCAGACATTCGGCTTGCCGATGGAACACGGATAGCAATGGCCGCAGCTAATGACCGGATCAACCGAAACGCGCTCGCCAAGGCGCGACGGCGAAACGCCTTCGCCAACGGCATCAATCAACCCGTAAAACTCATGGCCGATAACGCGCGGGTATTTAGCAAAAGGGTTGTGTCCCCGATAAATGTGGCTATCAGAGCCACAAATACCGGCGAGTTTCACTTTGACGCGCACTTCCCCGGCAGCGGGCTGCGGTAATGGGCGGTCAGCCAGGGTTAATTGGTTCGGTTGTTCGATTACCACACTTTTCATATCGCTTTCCTTTATTACGCGTCTAACGCGTTTTACAGCATGCGATCTGCCCGTCGCATAACCGACAGGCAGAGAAGATATTTCAGGGAGGATGCGGCCGTGAGCTTGCGCGCAGGCGAGGTAATAAGGAGATGGATCCCTACGATTTTCATAGGATATTCCTTGCATCAATTTAACGTGATGCAAGAAACTTACGCATTCAGGCAACTACCATACAAGTATAACGATCAAAAAAGCCGCGTTTGATCACAAAAAAATAACTAATGTTTCCTCAGGCGCGTCCCCATCCGGCAACAATAATTAACATTCCGCACATCGCAATCGCGGCACCCAGCCAGTCATAAATGCTGAGTTTGACGCCATCGACCACGCGCAGCCAGAGCAGCGCCGTGCAGACATAAACGCCGCCGTAAGCGGCATATACGCGCCCGCTGGCGGCCGGATGTAACGTTAACAGCCAGACAAACAGTGCCAGGGAAAGTGCTGCGGGGATGAGTAATAACGGCGTGCCGCTACGTTTAAGCCATAACCATGGTAAAAAACATCCGAGGATTTCGCAGAGCGCAGTGGCAAAGAAAAGCAGTGTGGTTTTCAGCATGTCGACACGTTTATTCAATATTGGTTGAACTATCTTACCTGATAATGCTCTTACTGTCGGTTTCGCCCCGGTATGCTGGCTGGCGGAGATCGCATAGAATAGAGCCGTTTCTTCCCTGATAAAGGACACCGCAATGACTTCTACACTTAGCAAACGCCTGTGCCTCACCGCAATGCTGACGCTGGGTGCCATCGTGTACACCACTTCCGCAATGGCTGAAACCAACCGTCTGGTGATTGAATCCGGCGACAACGCACAAAGCCGTCAATCTGCGGCGATGGAAAAAGAGCAATGGAATGACACCCGTAGCCTGCGCAACAAAGTGAACAAGCGCGTGGAAAAAGAGTGGGATAAAAGCGACGTCGCGTTTGATGCCCAGGATAACTGCCAGAAAAGCAGTAACTTAAACGCGTACTGGGAACCCAATACACTGCGCTGCCTCGACCGCCGCACTGGTCGTCAGGTTCAGTAACCGCGCCGGGCGCATTGCGCGCCCGCTTCCACTTCAGAGAAAGGATTTTTCATGAGTGATGCGTATACCGTTCGTCTTCGCCCGCTTGAGCGCGAGGACCTGCGCTTTGTCCATCAGCTCGACAACAACGCGAGCGTAATGCGTTACTGGTTTGAAGAACCCTACGAAGCGTTTGTTGAACTCTCCGATCTGTACGACAAGCATATTCACGATCAAAGCGAGCGCCGTTTCGTAGTCGAATGCGATGGCGAAAACGCCGGGCTGGTGGAACTGGTGGAGATCAACCATGTGCACCGCCGCGCCGAATTCCAGATAATCATCTCCCCGGATTATCAGGGCAAAGGGCTGGCCTCGAAAGCGGCTAAGCTGGCAATGGATTACGGTTTTACGGTGTTAAACCTGTATAAGCTCTATCTCATCGTTGATAAAGAGAATGAGAAAGCCATTCACATTTACCGCAAGCTGGGGTTTAAGGTGGAGGGAGAATTGATTCATGAGTTCTTTATTAACGGCGAGTACCGCAACACCATCCGCATGTGTATTTTCCAGCAGCAGTACCTCGAAGAACATAAAACCAGCGGCAGCACTCTGTTAAAACCCACCGCGCAGTAAGCGCGGCGGTTAACGGCATCAGTAATACTCAATGGTGTTTTTGATGTTGTACTTATGCGTCACCTGCGGCGTGACGCTCTCATCCACAATCTCCAGGCCGCAACTGACCGGGTTGTCATGGCTGTCATAATCACAGGTCTGTTTAACCTTGCTCAGCGGTTTGTCATTTAAGGTGCTGATCGACGTGTAATCGAGCTTTTTGTGCTTATCCGTTGACGGCGTGGACGCAACGTTCAGGTGCATATCTTTCGAGGTGGTGGATTTTCCCAACGGATAACCTTCGTCATCGTAGCGGTAGGTCACTTCCATATCTTTGCCGGAAGCGCGCACGATAAAACCTTTGTCATCCGTATCCCAGGTGACACCTGCTGACGGGAATTCGGCCAACTGGCATTTTCCCTGCAAACGCAGCCGTTTTTCCTGGGTGTCCGCTTCGAGATAATAGTTGGCATCCAGCACCAGCGATACGCCGCTGTTATTCTCCAGATCGTGGAGTTCGAGCGTATCAAAACAGCCCTCTTTCGACATCGTGCCGCTGACGCGCTTCGTCACTTCGCCCTTCTCATTGAGCAGCGTCTGGCTAAACTCTTTGACTGCGCCGCGCAGCGGATCAAAATCAAATTCATTTGAAAAACTCGCCATCTCTGGCGTGAACGATACGGGACCTTTCTTCTCATCACACCCGGCCAACAGCACGGCCAGAGAGACAAGTAATAACTGTTTTTTCAACGGGTTCACCACAGTTTTCTTCTCAATGGCGCTTATAGTAGCAAATCCTTTACTACATTCCTTACAACATTCCTTTACAACACAGTGCAGCGAATTGTCGGGTATGTGCCTGGTTTAAGAAGTAGTTAAGAAGATTCAGAGATTTACCTTTAGCAATCAGGACAAGTGCTAAGCTTAAAACGGACAAAATATAAGGAGGCGAGCATGCAATATTCACGTTGGCTGTGCTGTGTACTGCTGGTGGGTTCTGTTCCTGCATTTGCCGCGCCGGATTCATGCGAACGGGTTAAAACAGATATCCAGCAAAAAATCATCAATAATGGTGTCCCGGAGTCAGGCTTTGAGTTAACCATCGTGCCAAACGACCAGGCCGATCAGGCTGGCGCACAGGTCGTGGGCCATTGCGCTAATGACACCTACAAAATTCTCTATACCCGCAACAGCGGTGCAACCCCGTCGAACGAAACAACTAACGGCAATCAGTAAAATCAAATCCCCCTTATTTCCAGGGGGATTCTCCTCTATTTGATCAAGCTTAAGATTCTTCTACTCCCTAATGATTAAGATACCGTCATCATTAGCCTGCTTCTAATTCGGGCAGGTAAGATTTTTTAATTATAAATAATAATGGAGTGAGCTATGTCCGAAGCAGAACACAGCGGAGGGATCAGCCGCCGAACGCTGGTGAAATCCACCGCGTTAGGGTCGCTGGCGCTGGCAGCAGGCAGTTTTTCTCTCCCGTTTGGCATGCGCTCCGCCGCTGCCGCAGTACAACAGGCGATGCAGCCCGCGCCGGATAAAGTGGTGTGGGGAGCCTGTTCGGTAAACTGTGGTAGCCGCTGCGCATTGCGTTTGCATGTGCGCGACGACGAAGTCTACTGGGTAGAAACCGACAACACTGGCGAGGATATTTACGGCAATCACCAGGTTCGCGCCTGTTTGCGCGGGCGCTCTATTCGCCGACGCATCAATCACCCGGATCGCCTTAACTACCCGATGAAACGCGTGGGTAAACGCGGCGAAGGCAAGTTTGAGCGCATCACCTGGGATGAAGCTCTCGATACCATTGCCAACAGCCTGAAAGGCGTGGTGCAAAAATACGGTAACGAAGCGGTTTACATTAACTACTCATCCGGCATTGTCGGCGGCAACATTACCCGCTCTTCCCCTTCCGCCTCTATCATCGCCCGCCTGATGGCGATGTACGGCGGCTTTCTCAATCAGTACGGCACATACAGCACCGCACAAATCGCCTGCGCCATGCCCTACACCTATGGCTCCAACGAAGGCAACAGCACCTCGGATATCGAAAACACCAAACTGGTGGTGATGTTCGGTAATAACCCGGCGGAAACCCGCATGAGCGGCGGCGGCATCACTTATTTTCTGGAACAGGCGCGCGAGCGCTCCAATGCACGGATGATTGTCATTGACCCGCGTTATACCGACACCGCCGCCGGGCGTGAAGATGAATGGGTGCCGATTCGTCCCGGCACTGATGCCGCATTAGTCGCCGGTATGGCCTGGGTCCTGATCAACGAAAATCTCGTTGACCAGCCATTCCTCGATAAATATTGCGTCGGCTACGATGAAAAAACTCTGCCCGCCGATGCGCCCGCCAACGGTCACTACAAAGCGTATATTCTCGGCCAGGGCGATGACGGCATTGCGAAAACACCGCAGTGGGCGTCGCACATCACCGGGATTCCCGCCGATAAGATCATCAAACTGGCGCGTGAAATTGGCACTGCCAAACCAGCTTATATCTGCCAGGGCTGGGGGCCGCAACGCCAGGCAAACGGCGAGCTGACCTCCCGCGCCATTGCTATGCTGCCAATCCTCACGGGCAACGTTGGCATTAACGGCGGCAACAGCGGCGCGCGTGAATCCACTTACACCATCACCATTGAACGTATGCCGATGCCGGCGAACCCGGTGAAAACGTCCATCTCCTGTTTCACCTGGACGGATGCCATTGACCACGGCCCGGAAATGACCGCAACGCGCGATGGTGTACGCGGCAAAGATAAGCTCGATGTGCCCATTAAGTTCATCTGGAACTATGCCGGTAACACCATTACCAACCAGCATGGCGATATCAACCACACCCATGACGTTCTGCAAGATGACAGCAAGTGCGAAATGATTGTGGTGATTGAGAATTTCATGACCTCTTCAGCGATGTATGCCGACATTCTGCTGCCGGATTTGATGACCGTCGAACAGGAAGACATCATTCCGAACGATTATGCCGGGAACATGGGCTACCTGATTTTCCTCCAGCCGGTAACGGCACCGAAATTCGAGCGTAAAGGCATTTACTGGATAACCAGCGAAATCGCCCGCCGCCTCGGGCCGGATATTTATCAGCAGTTCACCGAAGGCCGCACGCAAGAAGAGTGGCTGAAGTATCTGTACGCCAAAATGGTGGACAAAGATCCGCAACTGCCCTCCTATGAAGAGCTGAAAGCGATGGGCATTTATAAGCGCAAAGATCCGAACGGCCATTTTGTCGCCTATAAAAAATTCCGCGACGACCCCGAAGCCAACCCGCTGAAAACGCCGTCCGGCAAAATTGAGGTTTACTCCAGCAAACTGGCGAACATTGCCAGCACCTGGGAGCTGCAAAAAGACGAAGTGATAAGCCCGCTACCGGTGTATGCCTCCACCTTTGAAGGCTGGGACGATCCGGCGCGCGAGAAATTCCCGCTGCAACTTTTCGGTTTTCACTATAAAGCCCGCACGCACTCCAGCTACGGCAACATTGATGTGCTGAAAGAGGCTTGCCGTCAGGAAGTGTGGATCAACCCGATTGATGCCGAGCGGCGCGGTATCGCCCACGGCGATATGGTGCGCGTGTTCAACGATCGCGGCGAAGTGCGCATTGCGGCCAAAGTGACGCCGCGCATTATGCCGGGCGTCAGCGCCATGGGTCAGGGAGCGTGGCATCAGGCCAATATGGACGGCGATCGCGTCGATCATGGCGGCTGTATGAATACGCTGACCACGCACCGTCCTTCGCCGCTGGCGAAAGGTAATCCGCAGCACACCAACCTGGTCGATATTCAAAAGGTTTGAGGAGTAACCGATGACAACCCAGTATGGATTTTTTATTGATTCCGCCCGGTGCACCGGTTGTAAAACCTGCGAACTGGCCTGTAAAGATTACAAAGACTTATCCCCGGATGTCAGTTTCCGCCGCGTGTACGAATACGCCGGAGGCAACTGGCAGGAAGATAACGGCATCTGGCATCAGAACGTCTTTGCCTACTATCTCTCCATCTCCTGTAACCATTGCGAAGATCCGGCCTGCACCAAAGTATGTCCGAGTGGCGCCATGCATAAGCGCGAAGACGGCTTTGTAGTGGTGGACGAAGATGTCTGCATCGGCTGTCGCTACTGCCATATGGCCTGCCCGTACGGCGCGCCGCAATACAATGCGGCAAAAGGCCATATGACCAAGTGCGACGGCTGCCACGATCGCGTCGCGGACGGTAAAAAACCGATCTGCGTCGAGTCCTGCCCGCTGCGCGCGCTGGACTTTGGCCCGATCGAGGAGTTGCGTAAAAAACACGGCACGCTTGCTGCTGTTGCGCCCTTCCCGGCGGCGCACTTTACCAAGCCGAATATTGTCATCAAACCCAACGCCAATAGCCGCCCGACGGGAGATACCACCGGCTACCTGGCAAATCCTCAGGAGGTGTGACATGGGAAACGGATGGCATGAATGGCCGCTGGTTCTGTTTACGGTGCTCGGCCAGTGCGTGGCGGGCGGATTGATTGTTACTGGCCTGGTGTGGATGACCAGCCAGGACGATCGCGTGGGTCAGGTGCGCATTGTCCGCAGCCAGTTTTTCCTCTGGGTGCTGATGGGCATTGGCTTTATCGCCTCGATGATGCACCTCGGCTCGCCGCTGCGTGCGTTTAACTCCCTTAACCGCATCGGTGCATCATCGCTGAGTAACGAAATCGCCGCCGGTTCGCTGTTTTTCGCCGTCGGTGGCTTCTGGTGGCTGCTGAGCTGGCTCGGCAAAATGCCTGCCGCGCTGGGCCGCACCTGGCTGATTGTCAGCATGGTGCTCGGCGTGCTGTTTGTCTGGGCGATGACGCGGGTTTATCAGATTGATACCGTGCCAACCTGGCATAACGGCTATACCACTGCCGCGTTCTTCCTGACCATGCTGACGGGCGGGCCGTTGCTGGCGGCGCTGCTGCTGCGCCTGGCCGGAATGCGCTTTCCGGCGTCCCGCTTTGCGGCGATCAGCATTGCCGCGCTGGTGGCGAGTATTGCAGTGGTGATGTTGCAAAGCATGCAGCTTGGCGAAACCCATAGCTCAGTGCAACAGGCAGTGGCATTAGTACCGGATTACGGCCTGTTGCAGGTTGTACGTCTGGTGCTGGTGGCGCTCGGTCTGGGCTGCTGGATCTGCCCGCTGGTGATGCGCAGGCAACCGCAGATAACCAGCCTGCTGGCGGGCGTCGTGCTGGTGACCGCCGGGGAGTTGATTGGACGCGGCCTGTTTTATGGGCTGCATATGACTGTTGGCGTCGCCGTTGCTTAATGATGTTGTTTGCCGGAGGATGGCTTTGCCCCCCTCCGGCAATTTTTCGGGATAAACCATGACTGTACAAACCCGCGAATCCTTTATTTTTACCGCCCGCGTACTGGGTGCGCTGTTTTACTATCCGCCGGATAGCGAGACGTGCGCGCCGCTGGTGGCCGCATTTACGCAAAATGAGTGGATGGAACACTGGCCGCTGGCGCAAAACGACCTGGCACCCCTGGCTAAGAGTTTTGCGGCGCATAGCGATGAGCCGCTAAAAAATGCCTGGCAACGCCTGTTTATTGGCCCGTGGGCATTGCCCGCACCGCCGTGGGGGTCGGTCTGGCTGGATAAAGAAAGCGTATTGTTTGGCGATTCGACCCTGGCGCTACGCCAGTGGATGCGCGATAACAATATCGCGTTTGAAACCCGGCAAAACGAGCCGGAAGATCACATCGGCACCCTGCTGCTGCTGGCAGCCTGGTTGGCGGAGCAAGGCAATACACAGGCCTGCGATCAACTGCTGGCCTGGCATTTGCTGCCGTGGTCTGGCCGTTTTCTCAGTGAACTGCGCGATAATGCGCAGCACCCTTTCTGGCAGGCACTGGCCGGGCTGACTCAGCTTACGCTGGCGCAATGGCAATCCCATCTGTTGATTCCCGTGGCACAAAAACCGCTGTTTCGTTAACCCCTTTTCCCGGCGAAACGCGCCGGGATAATTTATCTGCGCAATTTTATTAGTGACGGTGTCACTTCACATCTTCTCTTTTAAGACAATTCTTTACATTTTCCTGACAGCCGTTACGCCATAAGGGTTACCTCTTTTCAGACAGTTTACGCTTCGCTTAAAAAACACGGCCTTAAACTGGAATCCTTCCCGGGCGCTTGCTATAGCTCAATCCACCCTGCCGAACATGGCATAACAACACGCAACGCTTCGTTGCCATAACGCATGCAAACAGGGAGACACACTGCAATGCACACATCCATGCTTACCCGCGCACTGTTATTTATCGCCGGGATTGTCGTTGTTCTGGCATTAATTACCTGGGGCGTTGGCCTGGAGACGATCAAAGCTCGCCAGGTCGATTTGGTTTATCTCGGGCAACAGCACCTGATTCTGGTGTTCAGCTCCATGTTCTTTGCTCTGCTGGTGGGGATCCCGAGCGGTATCGCCCTGAGCCGCCCCGCTGCGCGCGGCGTCGCGGAATACGTGATGCAAATCTTTAACGTCGGTAACACGCTGCCACCGCTGGCGGTACTGGCGCTGGCGATGGTGGTTATCGGTATCGGCGATACGCCAGCGATTATCGCGCTGTTCCTCGCCTCGCTGCTGCCCATCGTGCGTAACACGTATGCCGGACTTTGCTCGGTTCCCTCGTCGCTTATGGAGGCGGCGAACGGCATCGGCATGACCAAATGGCAGCGTCTGCGCCAGGTAGAAATCCCCAATGCGTTACCGGTTATTCTCTCCGGCGTACGTATTGCAACGGCGATTAATGTCGGTACCGCGCCGCTGGCGTTCCTGATTGGAGCCAGCAGCTACGGCGAACTGATTTTCCCTGGCATCTATTTGAACGACTTCCCGACGTTGATTTTAGGCGCGGCCGCCACGGCGCTGTTCGCCCTGATCCTCGACACTTTGCTGGCGGCGCTGGGCCGCTTCCTGAGCCCGCACACGGCCTGATAACAATACGAGGGAACGCAATGAAACGACTCACCCAACTGCTGGGCTGCCTTGCCGCTGCGGCGCTGTTTTCCGCCAGCGCCCACGCCGCGCCGCTGATCCTGGCGACCAAGAGTTTTACCGAGCAACACATTCTTTCCGCCCTGACGGTGCAGTATCTGCAAAAGAGAGGGTTTCAGGTCCAGCCGCAAACCAATATCGCCACGGTTATCTCCCGCAATGCGATGATCAATAAACAGATTGATATGACATGGGAGTACACCGGTACATCACTGATTATTTTTAACCACATTAATAAACGCATGACGCCGGAAGAGTCTTACGAGACGGTGAAACGCCTCGATGCGAAACACGGTTTGATATGGCTGAAACCGGCGGACATGAACAACACTTACGCGTTCGCCATGCAGCGCAAACGTGCCGAAGCGGAACATATCACCACCATGTCGCAAATGGTGGCGAAGATTGAACAGATCCGCAAAACCGACCCGAAAAACAACTGGCTGCTGGGGCTGGATCTGGAGTTTGCCGGGCGCAGCGACGGCATGAAGCCGTTGCAGCAAGCCTACGGTATGGAGCTGGATCGCCCGCAAATTCGTCAGATGGACCCCGGACTGGTCTATAACGCCATTCGCGACGGCTTTGTCGATGCCGGGCTGGTATACACCACCGATGGCCGCCTGAAAGGGTTCGATTTGAAAACCCTGGAAGATGATAAAGGCTTTTTCCCGAGCTACGCGGTAACGCCAGTGGTGCGTAAAGATACGCTGGAGGCCAATCCGGGTTTAGAAGAGGCGCTGAATACGCTTACCGGGCAGTTGAATAACGAGGTGATTATTTCCCTTAACGCCAAAGTCGATATCGATCACCAGACGCCGCAGCAGGTCGCCCGCGACTTTCTGCGTGAGAAAGGGTTGCTGTAAGGAGAGCCTATGGACACGATTCATTACATGATGGAAAACGCGGGCTATCTGGCGAGCCTCACCTTCCAGCACCTGTGGCTGGTGCTGCTGGCGGTCGGGCTGGCGATTGTTATTGGCGTACCGCTGGGCATTTTAATTGTTCGCCATAAATGGCTGGCGACACCGGTGTTGAGCCTGGCGACATTAGTGCTGACTATCCCGTCGATTGCCCTGTTCGGGCTAATGATCCCGCTGTTTTCGCTGGTCGGCCACGGTATTGGTGCCCTGCCCGCCATCACGGCGGTGTTTCTCTACTCGCTGCTGCCGATTGTGCGTAACACCCATACCGCGCTGGACAACTTGCCGCCCGGTCTGCGTGAAGCGGGTCGTGGCATCGGCATGACCTTCTGGCAACGCCTGCGCTGGGTGGAGATCCCGATGGCGCTGCCGGTGATTTTTGGCGGTATTCGTACCGCAGTAGTGATGAATATTGGCGTGATGGCGATTGCCGCCGTGATCGGCGCAGGCGGCCTGGGGCTGCTGTTGCTGAACGGCATCGGCGGCAGCGACATCCGTATGTTAATTGCCGGGGCGTTGATGATTTGCTTGCTGGCTATTGTGCTCGACTGGTTATTGCACCGCTTACAAATTGTGCTGACGCCGAAGGGGATTCGATAATGATTACACTGGAAAATCTGACCAAACAATTTACACAGAAAAACGGCCAGACCTTTAAAGCCGTCGACAATGTCAATCTGACTGTGCCGGAAGGTGAAATGTGCGTCCTGCTCGGCCCGTCCGGCTGTGGCAAAACCACGACGCTTAAGATGATTAACCGCCTGATTGCGCCAAGCAGCGGCACGATTTTAATCAACGGCAAAGACACCAACGAGATGGATACCGTGACTCTGCGTCGCAATATCGGTTATGTCATTCAGCAAATCGGTCTGTTTCCCAATATGACCATTGAAGAGAACATTACCGTGGTGCCGCGCATGCTGGGCTGGGATAAAGCACGCTGTAAAAGCCGCGCCGAAGAGTTGATGGAGATGGTGGCGATGGATGCGAAAAAATTCCTGCATCGCTATCCGCGTGAGATGTCCGGCGGCCAGCAGCAGCGTATTGGTGTGATCCGCGCGCTGGCAGCGGATCCGCCGGTATTGCTGATGGATGAACCGTTCGGCGCAGTCGACCCGATCAACCGTGAAGTTATTCAGAACCAGTTCCTCGAGATGCAGCGTAAGCTGAAAAAGACGGTGATGCTGGTGAGCCACGATATTGACGAAGCGCTGAAGCTTGGCGATCGCATCGCGGTGTTCCGCCAGGGGCGCATCGTTCAGTGCGCCAGCCCTGATGAGCTGCTGGCGAAACCGGCGAATGAATTTGTCGGCTCCTTTGTCGGCCAGGACCGCACATTGAAACGCCTGTTGCTGGTTTCCGCTGGTGACGTGACCGATCAACAGCCAACCATTACTGTGCGCGAATCGACTGCTGCGGCCGAAGCCTATGCGTTAATGGATGATAACGATATGCGCGCGGTGACAGTGGTGGATAGCGCGGGCAAACCGTTGGGCTTTGTTAAACGTCGTGAAGCGAAAAACGCCGCTGGCGATTGCGCCGGCTTGCTGCACCCGTTCCGTATTACCGGCAAAGCCGAAGACAACCTGCGCGTGGTGCTTTCGCGACTTTATGAAAGCAACACCAGCTGGATGCCGATCGTCGATGAAGAGGGTCGTTATAACGGCGAGATTTCGCAGGATTATATTGCGGAATATTTAAGCTCCGGCAAAACACGCCGGGTGCTGAATATTCATAGCGAGAGTTAATGCCATGCAGGCCGGATGGTGGCTGCGCCTTATCCGGTCTGCAAAGAGAATGTCAGGCCAGTACGCGGTCGGCGACTAACATACCGGTTGCCATTTGCAGATTAATGTATTGCGCTAAATCGCGCTGTTCCGGGCGTGGCAGGTACGGCAGTTCGCCAATCAGCGGTGCGGGCAGCTTTTTGCTCAATACGTTGATGATTTCGGCATAGTGCGCAAGGCCGGGATTGATGCGGTTTGCCACCCAACCAATCAGCGGCAGGCCGTCACTGGCTATCGCCTGCGCGGTCAGCAGCGCATGGTTGAGGCACCCTTCCTGGATCCCCACCACCATCAGCACCGCCATCTGTTCCTGCACGACCCATTCGGAAAGCGGACGTAAATCGTTCATCAGGCTGCGCCAGCCGCCGGTTCCTTCCACCACCACATGATCAACCTGCTCGCAGAGCGAGGCCAGACCGTTGGAAAGTAAAGTGTAATTGATAGGACAACTGTGCGCGACGCTGCTCTCGTCTTCACTTAATGCGATGGGATTGATGGCTTTGTAAGGCAAATCAAGCGAGGAAACGCTTTGCAGCACCAGCGCGTCTTTATTACGCAGCCCTTCCGGCGTCGCTTTACTCCCTTTTGCAACAGGCTTATAACCTGCCACCGTTTTACCGCTGGCAGCCAGCGCCTGAAGGAGCGCGCGGGACGCCACTGTCTTCCCGACAGAAGTGTCTGTACCCGTTACAAAGAAACGCTTAAGCATATATAACTCCACCGTTAAGCAACGAAAATATAAACCAGGAAAATAATTTAGTGCAGAAAGTCTACGGGAAGTGATGAGTGGTCAGTTTGAGATAGCGCAATTTTTATGGTGACAGTGTAAAAATGTTAACCCTGCAACAAACGGATAAGCAAAGATCCGTTATACATCGCGTCTTTTACTAGCGCGGCACCCGCCATCGTTCCCTGATTAGTGAACTGCGTACTCTCAACGGAAATATGCTTACTGTAGGCGGGTAATGCCTGCTGGCGAATACAGTCACTAATGGCAGGAAAAAGCACGTCCGCCGCGCTGCTGAGCGGGGAGCCAATCAATATTTTTTGCGGGTTGAACAAATTCACCATGATTGCCAGGATGCGCCCGACATTTGCCCCGACGCCACTGATAATATCTTTCGCCAGCAGATCGCCCTGCTGCGCCGCCTGGCAGAGCCACTCCACCGTCAGCGGTTGTTGATGCAGCATCGAACTCATCGACTGGCTCATGCGCAATTGCGCCAGCTCCAGCACACTCTCAACGCTTGCAATCGTCTCCAGGCAGCCGTGGTTACCGCAATAACAGCGCTTACCGTACGGATCCACCTGTGTATGACCAATCTCCACCAGGCTGCTGCTGCCCGCGTGCAATAAGCGCCCATCGGTGATGACGCCCGCGCCGACGTTATGGTCAATCACCACCTGAATCACATCCCGCGCGCCGCGCGATGCGCCAAACAGCGCTTCGGCCATCGTCCAGGCGCTAATGTCGTGCTGCACGTAAACCGGCACGCCGGTGTGCTTTTCCAGCGCTTCACCCAGCGGCATATCTTTCACATCTTCATAAAATGGCATGCGGTGGATAATGCCATTTTCGGTATCAATGATGCCGGGCAGCGTAATCGCAATGGCGGTCAGGCGTTCGAGTTTGTTCTGGTGACGGGTAAAAAAACGGTCAATATGATCAATGATGCGCTCAAGCAGCGGCTGCGGGTCGGTTAGCGGCAGTTCAAGGCGGTCTTCCACCACCAGTTTGCTGCTCAGATCGCGCAGGGAGAGAAAGATTTCCTCCCGACTGATGCGCAGCGAGAGATAGTGCCAGGCTTCGGTTTCCACCACCAGCCCAACGGCCGGGCGGCCACGGCTACCCGGATCCTGAATTTCCGTTTCCTGCACCAGATGGGCTTCCAGCATTTCGCGCACGATCTTGGTGATGCTTGCCGGAGCCAGTTGTGCCAGGCGGGACAGGTCGATGCGCGATACCGGGCCAAGCTGATCAATAAGACGATACACCGCCCCTGCGTTGGTTTGCTTTATTTGATCAATATGCCCAGGCTGACTATCAGCAACCACCTCTGTCTCCCTTATTTTCGCGCTTCGAAATAAACGTTCGGCTATGGTGAAACACTTCCTTGCCGTCGTCAAATATTTACCCCGGCTTGTGATTTACCGCACATTTTGCAATGACTTATGCGCAAAATTCACCCGCCTGCGGCATCCAGTAACTGCTCTTTAAAACGAGCGGCCGCCATTCCCTGTTCATGATGTTTCGACCACACCAGCCACATTTCAGATACGGCTTCCGGTTCGATTATCGGTATCCAGCGCATTTCATTTAGCTGCACGCGGTGAAAGGAGGCCGGAAGAATCGACACGCCGAGGCCTGCCGCCACCAGCCCGATAATCGTCATCGCCTCGCCCACTTCCTGGGTGATAGTCGGCGATAACTGGTAGCGGCGCATTAAGCCAAGAATTTCGTCATACAGGCCGGTGCCGACATGGGGATCAAAGAAAACAAACGGCTCCTGCGCCAGCTCTACCAGCGACACGGCGGAACGCGCCGCCAGCGGGTGGTGTTGATGGATCATCGCCAGCAGCGGTTCGCGCAGAATAACTTCCCATGCCAGCGTGTCGGGCAGCGGCGTGTTGCGCATCAACCCCAGATCCAGCGCGCCTTCGTTAAGCGGCGCAATCTGCTCGCGGGTATTGATCTCCCGCGTCTGGATATGCACATCGGGATAACGCTGGCGAAACGAGGAGAGCGTGTCGGACACCGCCTTGATAAAAGGCGCGGAGGAGGTAAAGCCAATGCGCAGCTCGCCGGTTTCCCCTTGATGAAGCCGAACGGCGCGGGCCGCGGCGTCATCCACCAGGCTTAAGACCTGTCGGCTGTCAGCAAGAAATTGTTTGCCGGCGGGCGTCAGAGAAACGCTACGGTTAGTGCGGGCCAGCAAACGCGCGCCGACCTGCTGTTCGAGGATCTGTATTTGCTGGCTCAGGGGCGGCTGCGAAATATTCAGCCGCGCGGCGGCGTGTCCAAAATGGAGTTCTTCGGCAACGGCAATAAAGTAGCGCAAATGGCGCAGTTCGATATTCATATCATATCTATAAAGTATTATTTGAGATTATTAATATATTAGACAGAATATTTCGCCTTTCATACCCTTACGGCGTGGTAAGTCCGTCACCGAAACGACGGGCAGGTAACGTAAGGATCTCAAGTGAGTCGTACAACAACCGTTGACATCGAGCCGGCAAGCGTGGTCAACGAAAAACCAGTCGCTATGCCGGGACAATTTATTAAGCGTGGTACACCCCAATTTATGCGCGTCACGCTGGCGCTTTTTTCCGCCGGGTTGGCGACGTTCGCCCTGCTCTATTGCGTCCAGCCGATTTTGCCGGTGCTCTCCCATGAGTTCGGCGTTTCCCCGGCGAGCAGCAGTATTTCTCTCTCTATTTCCACCGCGATGCTGGCGATTGGTCTGCTGTTTACCGGGCCACTCTCCGATGCCATCGGGCGCAAAAAAGTGATGGTCACCGCGCTGCTACTGGCCTCCTGCTGCACATTATTGTCGACGATGATGACCAGCTGGCACGGCATTCTGGTGATGCGTGCACTGATGGGATTATCACTGAGCGGCGTGGCGGCAGTCGGGATGACCTATTTAAGCGAAGAGATCCACCCGAGTTTTGTCGCCTTCTCGATGGGCTTGTATATCAGCGGCAACTCCATCGGCGGTATGAGCGGGCGCTTGCTCAGCGGCGTGTTTACCGATTTTTTCAACTGGCGTATCGCGCTGGCGGTGATTGGTTGCTTTGCGCTGGCTTCGGCGCTGATGTTCTGGAAAATCCTGCCGGAATCGCGCCATTTCCGCCCGACCGCGCTGCGCCCGAAAACGATGTTTATCAATTTCCGCCTGCACTGGCGCGACAAAGGCCTGCCGTTGCTGTTCCTGGAAGGCTTCTTGCTGATGGGTTCGTTCGTGACGCTGTTTAACTATATTGGTTATCGCCTGATGCAATCCCCGTGGATGCTGAGCCAGGCGGTGGTTGGTTTGCTGTCGCTGGCCTATTTAACCGGCACCTGGAGTTCACCCAAAGCAGGCGCGATGACCAGCAAATACGGGCGCGGCCCGGTAATGATTGGTTCCACCAGCATGATGCTGCTGGGCTTATTGCTGACGCTGCTCTCTTCCCTGTGGCTTATTTTCGCTGGCATGTTGCTGTTTACCGCCGGATTCTTTGCCGCGCACTCCGTTGCCAGTAGCTGGATTGGCCCGCGCGCTAAGCGTGCCAAAGGCCAGGCTTCTTCACTTTATCTGTTCAGCTATTATCTGGGGTCGAGCGTTGCCGGGACACTAGGCGGCGTGTTCTGGCACAGCTACGGCTGGAACGGTGTCGGTGGGTTTATTGCAGCGATGCTGGTGATTGCGGTTTTAGTGGGCAGCAGGCTACACGCGCGCCTGCATTAATGCGTGCGCGATAAGAAGATAATGCCCTGCATCTGCGGGGCTTTTTTATTGGCGTTATGCGGGTCTGGGTTAAAAGAGCGCTAAAACGGAGGCCGCACCCAGTAATTCCCGCACGGCGTCTAGCGCCATCAGACCAAAGATCACCCAAACGAAAGGATTCATGGTTTTTTGCTGTGCTGTGTGGTTATTGGTTATGTGAATTTGTTTTTTATTATGGTACAGATTTTCAGCTAAACCGCAGAGCTACTATTTTTAAGCGGTGATGTTAATAAAACGCTACAAAATCAGAGGCATTATGGATACGCAAAACTACCACCACCTCACCCGCACGTTTCTGCGCCTGTCGCGCTTTTCGCACCTTGCCGCCATTGCCAGTTGGGATATGTTCGCCATGATGCCGCCGGGCGGCAGCGCCGCGCGCGGTGAAGCGCTGGCAGAACTGAGTGTGCTGCGCCATCAAATTTTGACCGATAAACAGGTAGGCCAGTGGATTGCGGGCGCACAGCAAGAAGATCTGAATGACATTGAGCAAGCCAACCTGCGTGAAATGCAGCGCCATTATGAGGAAGCTGCGCTGCTGCCGGAAGCGTTAGTGGAAGCTCAGTCGCTGGCGGGCAGCAAATGCGAACACGCCTGGCGCACCCAGCGTCCGGCGAATGACTGGGCAGGCTTCTCCGCCAATCTGAAAGAGGTGGTCAAACTTGCCCGCGAAGAGGCAAAACTGCGCGCGGCGGCGAAAGGCTGTTCACCTTACGATGCGCTGCTCGATAAATTCGAGCCGGATATGACCAGCGCCCGCCTCGATGAACTGTTTGGCGACGTAAAATCCTGGCTGCCGGATCTGCTAAATCAGGCGGTGGCAAAGCAGGAGGCGCTTATTGCACCACAAGGCCCTTTCCCCATCGCCGCCCAACGCGAGTTGGGGCTACAAGCCATGCAGGTATTGGGTTTTGACTTTAACGGCGGTCGACTGGATGTCAGCGCCCATCCTTTCTGCGGTGGCGTGCCGGAAGATGTGCGCATCACCACCCGTTACGACGAAAACGAACTGTTAAGCGCGTTGTTCGGCGTGGTGCATGAAACCGGTCATGCCCGCTACGAGCAAAACCTGCCGCGTAACTGGCCGGGGCAGCCGATCGCGCTGGCGCGTTCTACCGCCATTCATGAATCCCAGAGTCTGTTCTTTGAAATGCAGCTTGGGCGCAGCGATGCCTTCCTGCGCCGCCTGCAACCAGCAATCGTTGCGCGTTTTGGTATGCAACCGGCATTTGAAGAGAGCAACTTTATCGCCTGGAACCAGCGCGTAAAACCAGGGTATATCCGCGTTGATGCTGACGAAGTGAGCTACCCGGCACATGTCATCCTGCGCTATGAAATTGAGCGCGCACTGATCGACGGCGAGATTGAAGTGGATGACATTCCGGCGCTGTGGAATGAAAAAATGCAGGCCTGGCTGGGGCTCTCTACCGAAGGCAATTACCGCAATGGCTGTATGCAGGACATTCACTGGACCGATGGCGGCTTTGGTTACTTCCCTTCTTACACCCTCGGCGCGATGTACGCTGCGCAACTTTTCCACGCCGCGCGCGTCGCCTTACCGGATCTTGATGCGTCGATCGCCGACGGGGATTTCACCGCCCTGTTCGACTGGCTGCGGCAGAATATCTGGCAGCACGGCAGCCGCTTTAGCACCGCGCAGTTAATTGCCAATGCCACCGGCGAAGCGTTGAACGCCGACTATTTCCGCCAGCACCTTACCCGTCGCTATCTGTGACAAACCCGCGCCGGAATCCGTTTCCGGCGCATTACCTCACCTTTGTACATTCCGTTACACGCCGATACCAATCACTCACGGAAACGCTTTTTTTACAGGGATATAGTGCTTTCAACGGCCCCGCAGTGGGGTTGAATGAAGAAACCAATTCGAGGATATCGGAATGAAAAAAGTATTAGCTCTGGTTGTTGCCGCTGCTATGGGTCTGTCTTCTGTTGCATTTGCTGCTGATACCGCTGCCACCTCTCAGGCTCCGGCTGCTGCACCTGCGGCAACTACCGCTGCTCCGGCTGCAACGGCTACCAAAGCGGCTCCGGCGAAAAAAGTACACAAAAAACACAAAAAAGCGGCTGAACAGAAAGCTCAGGCTGCAAAAATGAAAAAACACCACAAAAAAGCCGCCGCTAAACCGGCTGTAGAGCAGAAAGCTCAGGCTGCGAAAAAACACAAAAAACACGTTAAACACACGGCGACCAAACCGGCTGCTCAACCGGCTGCATAAGTCACGTGTCTGTAACCGGCGTTCGTTGTCAGAACGCCGTGATAAAGTTCGGCGCTGAACCCTTCGGGTGAAGCGCCGTTTTTCTCTGGAGGCCAGATGATGCTGCGACGTTATCGTTTTGAAGTGATTCTGATGATGCTAATCCTCTGTGCACTTATCGCCCTCCGTTTCTACCTTTACTGATGTAGCACGCTGATTTTATTCTCACTTTCTTCGCGTCCCGTCTATATTTAATAACCTGGGCTTACGTTTAATAATCATAATTCCCCCACCCGAGTGTGATATGCGAAAAACTGTTGTGCTGTTGCTGGGACCGCTGCTTTTGTTTTCCGCTGTTGGGTATGCTGACGATGGCGATGATGACGCGGTAAGCGCCCGCGATGTGAAAACGCTTTTTTTTGGTCATGATGACCGCGTACGCGTGGCTACGCCGACAAGAGCGCCGTGGGACGCTATCGGCCAACTGGAAACCGCCAGCGGCAACCTGTGCACCGCAACACTGATTTCCCCGCACCTCGCCTTAACCGCCGGACACTGCCTGTTAACCCCGCCGGGCGGCAAAGCCGATAAAGCCATCGCGCTGCGTTTTGTGTCGCAAAAAGGGAGCTGGCGCTATGAAATTCACGGTATTGAAGGTCGTGTTGACGCCTCGCTGGGCCATCGACTAAAGCCCGACGGCGACGGCTGGATTGTTCCCTCTTCTGCCGCCTCCTGGGATTTTGGTCTGATCGTTCTGCGTTATCCGCCGTCCGGCATTACGCCGCTGCCGATTTTTACCGGCGATAAAGACGAACTCACCGCGGCGCTGAAGGCCGCCAATCGGAAAGTGACGCAGGCGGGCTACCCGGAAGATCATCTTGATAGCTTGTTCAGCCACCAGGATTGCATTGTCACCGGCTGGGCGCAAAACAGCGTCCTGTCGCACCAGTGCGATACCCTGCCTGGCGACAGTGGCTCGCCGCTGATGTTAGAAACCGATGCGGGTTGGCAACTGATTGCGGTGCAAAGTTCGGCCCCGGCAGCGAAAGACCGCTGGCGCGCTGATAACCGCGCGATTGCCGTGACCGGTTTTCGTGACAAACTGGAAGCGCTGGCGCAAGAGCCTGACGAATAACTTAACCCTGGCGGCGAATCGGTAATTGCAAAATTGTGTTCAGCGGCATCGGCGGGCTAAAGTAGTAGCCCTGCAAATGGTCGCAACCGGCCTGTTGTAACAGCTTCATCTGCTGCTCATTTTCCACCCCTTCGGCCACCACCTGCATACCCAGCGCACTGGCAATGCGAATGGTGCCGCTCACCAGCGCCGATGCCTGTTCATCCTCATCCACCAGCCCGGCCAGCGATTTGTCGATTTTGATGGTGTCGAAATTAAAGCGCCGCAGATAACCAATACTCGAATAGCCGGTACCAAAATCATCCAGCGCGACCGCCGTGCCCAGCGCTTTTAAGTTGGCGATGGCCGCACGCGCTCGCTCCGGGTTTTCCAGCACGTAGGTTTCCGTCACTTCCAGTTGTAAGCGGTGCGGCGGGAAAAGGCAGGTTTCCAGTACCCTTGCGACTTTGTCTTCAAATTCCGGATCGCGAAACTGCGCCGGTGAAATGTTCACCGACAGTTTAAGGTTGTCTATTTGCTGCAAATCGCTACAGGCGCGACGCAAGACAAATTGCCCCAGCGCGTAGATAAGCCCGCTGGTTTCGGCGATGGGGATAAACTCGTCCGGTTTCAGTTCCCCGTCCGGGCGACGCGGCCAGCGCGCCAGCGCCTCGACGCCTGTCATTATCTGCGTGCGGGCATCGACAATCGGTTGATACCAGACATCAAACTCCTTACGCTCCAGCCCTTCGCGGATATCATTTTCGATCCGCAATTGCCGCTCACGAACGCTATTTAGCGCAGCATCGTAGTGGGTCATGCGCGCTTTGCCGCGCATTTTCGAGTGATACATGGCGATATCGGCGCGGCGAAATAACTCGGAGCTGGAGCACTCCACCAGCGAGCCACTGGCAATACCAATGCTGGCGCTAATATGGAGGGTGCGTTTGCCGATGCGCACCGGCGCCTGGAAATAGTGCAACACGCTTTTCGCGAAATCGGCGGCTTTTTCCACCGACCACGGCCCGCTCAGGGTCATGGCAAATTCATCGCCACCCATGCGCGCCAGCATCCCGTCGGTGGGGACTTTATCGCGCAGGGTTTGCGCAATAGTCACAATCAGCCGATCGCCAACGTCATGACCATAAATATCATTGACGTCTTTAAACCCATCGAGATCGATAAACACCACGCTTATCAGATCCGCCCTGCCTGACGCGCTCCACTGCGCTAATTGTTCAATCAACGCGCGCCGGTTAGGTAAACGGCTTAGCCAGTCGGTCAGGGCAATGTCGCGCGCCATTTTTTCCCCTTTCGCCAGCTTGTAAAGCCCCGCGCTGCTGAGCACGATAAACAGCAAGATCAAGCCGGAAGCCAGCATGGCAATCTGGCGAATCGTGTCCGCCGCCGCGTCTGCCGCCTCAGCGCCTGGCAAATGCGGCGACCAGCTCAGATAGCCTAATAATTCCCCCGCCGAGCCGCGCAACGGTACGCTGGACTCCCCTCCTTTTTGCCCCGACAGCCGCAGATGCTGAATTTGAAAGGTATTGCCGAGATCGCGCAGCAATCCGGCATTGAGATGGCGGGTGATCACCAGATAGCGGCGGGTGTTATCGTGCCCTTCAAGCTGCCCCGTGGTCGGGCGAATAAGGCCAATACTGACAAAGGCAACGCCCTGGCGCGTGCGGGTAATACCGGCAACGATCGCTTTTCCTTGCTGGAGCGGCTGCGCATGGTTACGGATGAGTGCCGCAAGCCCGTCACCGAAAAAGGCGAGGTTACGCTCGTTAAACGGTTCACTGCGAAACGCGCCCCACAGCACCGCGAAATGCTCATCCAGCACAAACGTGCCGTCATAGAGATTATCCACTTTGAAACCCGCGCCCCAGGTGTTGTACAGCCAGTCGGTATCCAGCGACGGGCGATAGGCGACGCGCGCCGCTTCGTCCCAGACCGCATTATCTTCTACCAGCGATCGCGTGCGGTTGACCGACGTCTGGATAGCGCCCTTGATCGAGAGCGCGGTGCGGTGTTCATCAATTTCATTGGCTTTGGTGCTGATTAAATGCAGGGAAAGATAAAGCAGCGCGACGACGGAGATAATGAGCCCTATTCCCGCCAAAAAAACCATCACAAATAGCGTTCTTGCTGTGGGGAGATTGCGCCAGCTTAACGGATTGAGCATCGACGACCCTTACTGGTGTCCCGTAACGTTTGTCATTGTCCTTTAAGCGTAATACAGCCAGCAAATTTCGTTGCCCGCAATCGCGGGCAATGTCACATCATGCGAGTTTTATCAACAGCATACCGACAATGAGCAATACCAGCCCGGCAGTCTATTTTTGTTGTTCCTTAAGCGCATTGGCCCGCGCTTCCGCCAGCAAATTCCATGAGGAGATAAACAACGCGGCAATCATCGGCCCCAGCACAAAACCGTTAATGCCAAAGAACTGCAAACCGCCGAGTGTGGTCAGCAGAACCAGGTAATCTGGCAAACGGGTATCTTTGCCCACCAGCAACGGGCGCAAAATATTATCTGCCAGCCCCACCACGATCACGAAGAACAGCGTCAGCAGTATCGCCGTCATCAGTTCGCCCGTGGAGTAGAGGAAAATCACCGCCGGAACCCAGACAATCGCGGTGCCGACAGCGGGTATCAGCGACAGAAATGCCATTAACGCGGCCCACAACAGGCTGCCATTAAAACCGGCAAACCAAAAACCAATGCCGCCCAGGGCGCCCTGCACCAGCGCCACCACCAGCGTACCTTTTACCGTCGCGCGTGCGACCCCGGCAAATTTCAGGAACAGACGGCGTTTGATGGTCGCCGACAGCGGCATAACCTCGTAGATCTTACTTACCAGATACGCGCCATCTTTCAGTAAAAAGAACAGCAGATAAACCATCAAACAGAAGCTGATAGTGATCCCGAGCGTACCTTTACCGATAAGCAACGCGCTGCCCGCCAGATAGCGCCCGACGCCCAGCGCCACGCCGGAGAGTTTTTCACGAATTGACGTTACCGAGTCAAAATCATTCTCACGCAGCGCGTTTTTTGCCCACTCCGGCAGGTGAGCTATTCCGTTGCTCAACAGCTGCGGCAGGTCGGTGGCATTGGTTTGCAGCCGCTGGTAGAGGCTGTTGATCTCCACGGCAAGGGATGAAAGCACAATCATCATCGGGATAAATACCAGCACGCAGATCAGCAGCACGGTTATCAGCGACGCGATGCTGTTGCGCCCGCGTAATAGCACAGACAGACGTTTGCGCAGCGGATAAAAGATCAGCGCCAGGATCACCGCCCAGATAATGGCGGAGTAGTACGGCTGGATAAGGCTGAAAAACGCCACACTTACCAGTAATAACAAAACGATAAAGAAGAAGTTGTTGCTTTTGAGTGTCGTCATGCGGGCCGTCCAATGGGTACATTGCCCCTAAGTGTAGTGGCTTACCCATTGATTGTAAAAGCTTTACCCCCTCGCCTGCGCCAGCTAAAGAGTGCAGTATATGCCGCATCCCCCCTTTATTTCGGCATATCGATCAATTGCCTGGCTTGCTATAATCGTCGCCCGCCGCAAAAACATATTTTTATGATGTATCTACCTTGCGTTAACGATAAAGGAGCTGTCGAAATGCCAAACAGTAGTAAACCAAGAAAAAAGAAAACATCAAAAACCAAAGCAAAATCCAATACAAACCCCATACAAACGCTACCCGAATATTACTCCGTGACTTTTTTACACGTTACAGAAACTCACGTGGAGAATATGCAAAAAGAAACCAATCAGGCCAGAGCAGCATTAATCTCACCTTATCAAGAAAAAATTAAAAGAGACCAGGATACGCTCCTTACCGGTGATGAAGCATGGGATACACTTCACCCACTAATGGAAATTATTGAAGAAAAAATTAAGGATATTATCAGCAAACACTCTCTATTTTTTTGGTTCCATTTATACCGCCGTGTTGCACCGCAAAGTATTGCTGAAGAATATGAAAAGAGTGATGCGGGAACTATATCCACTGTTCGCCTGGTGCTTGAAACCGCCTTTTTTAAATATGCAAAAAGCTTTGGCGATGATATTTGTTTATCAAACACCCTTTCAGAAAAAGAGGTGCTGGGCGGATATTTTTATGAAGCTCACAGTAAAGGTGGAATGACACCAGATACTATTAAAAAAGTATGGGAATTATATCAATCCCAACCACAATGGGTATTAAAAGAGTACTCACCGGACATTCAGAAAAGCATCTATATCCTTGAAGGCTATGCTTATGAATACTGGCGCGTGACGGCAAAAATGCGTGCAATCAGTAAAGGAGTAGCATTACATGTAGATAGAAATGGCGCATGGCGTGAAGCCAGAACAAAAGAACAGGATGCGCTGATTCTCAGTTACGATCGCCGGTTGGATAAGGGCAAACACTATCTGAGTACCGCCAAAGGGCTGCCCAGTTTTGTCGCTACGAAAAAAGATGGTACGCAATCTTATATCTTTTGTTTACAGTATAATTATGACCGCCACCCGTTCAGGGAGTTTATTAGTGAAAATAATCCCTTCAAAGATCAGATAACAAATTTTGTTCCTGCGCTCATTAATACAGATAATTTTATTAATGCGCACAATAGCTTAATTGAGCCGTTTTTTAAGAGAATGGGATTTACCTTAAGGTCCTTACTATTATTTTTGCAGGCCTTATCATACCAGCACATATTATATCGAGGGCAAACGTCCCATCCCGCTCAGGATGAAGTCATCCGTGTCTGGTCGACACTGCAACGAGCCTATACGGCCACCTCGCGCTCGCCTGAAGAGTTAAACAATGAATTAATAAGATTATTAAGCCTCACCTCAACAGAGGTGGACTATATCAATGATGTTACGCCAGCGAATTTTTTACGTATCTGCGAGTACCTTACATTAAGTGAAGAAAAAAAAGAGCGGCTTTCACTTTGGTCTTACGGCCCCCGCCCTGTTATTTTCCATCATGGCGATATCTCGGTTATCGATTTAGGTGGAATACTTACATTCCTCAGCAATCTCTTTTTTGGCATTCGGGAAAATGCCCAACAGCGAGGCCTGGATTTTGAGGAACTGCTGCGCACTGAGATCGAACAGCAAGGTTATGACTTACTTCCGGTACGCTTCCTGCGCCGTCCCGATGAAAAATATCGTGAGACCGATCTGGCAATACGTATCGGTAATAACTTAGTGCTGTGCGACTGCCGTACATCAGAAAGGCCACTTGACTGGATAATAGGCAAGCCTTCCGTCATTGAAAAACGGAATAAGCTGATGCAGGAGAAAATTGAAAAAGTCCTTAGCATCAAAGAGTTTGTTTGTGAGAACTTGCCTATTTTGAATGGTGATTATTCCTGGGTACAGAGCGTCATATCGCTTGGTGTTGTGACTGAAGTCGAATGGATCGACTCACAAGAAGAACGGTACTGGCTTGATAAAGATAACGATCTCCCTGTTTTGATGAGTATCCAGGAGCTTCTGGATTTTCTGGAAAAGTTGAAAGCACAAGCAGACGCATCGCGCAATATCCGCTAACACCGCCTATCCAAAACGTTACAGAGGCCAGGTTGTGGCCTCTGTTTTCCTTTCCGTCCCCCGTCTTACAGCGACAAGCGGATAGGCTACAAGCAAAAAATTTCTCCTTATCTCAGGATCTTTCAATGATCCTGACGTTCAGGACTTGATCATTCTGTGCGAACAACGATACTGTATTTATATACAGTAATAATAAAAGATTCAGACACATTATGACTACCAGCGCCTTTCCCAGCCCGGCTGCGGATTATATCGAAGATGCGATCGACCTGGTCAGAAGCTTGATCGCCCACCCGTCAGCCACCTATGTGATGCGGGCATCGAGCGATGCCATGTGCGAAGCGGCGATCCTGCCTGGGTCGTTGCTGTTGGTGGATACCAGCCTGCAACCCGGCGATGGCGATATTGTCGTTGCCAGGCTGCTAAGCGGCTTTACGGTTAAGCGCCTGCGTATGCGCCCTTACCCACAGCTGGTGGCGGATAACCCCGCTTACCCGGTGGTGAAAATCAATGAAGAGGAAGGCGCACATATTGTGGGCGTCGTGACTACCATTATTACGATGCCGGCCCGCCATCATGTACGCCCTCGTTGATGTGAACTCTTTTTATACCAGTTGCGAAACCGTCTGGCGGCCGGATTTAACCGGCAAGCCGGTGGTAGTGTTATCCAATAATGACGGCTGCGTGATTTCGCGTTCGCCGGAAGCGAAAGCGCTCGGCATCACGATGGCGGAACCTTATTTCAAACAAAAAGAGCTCATGCAGCGTCACGGCGTGGCGGTGTTCAGCAGCAACTACGCGTTGTATGGCGATATGAGCCACCGGGTAATGACCCTGCTGGAAGAGATGTGTCCGGGCGTGGACATGTACAGCATTGATGAAGCATTTGTTGATTTGACCGGCATTCCACACCTTAAAGCGTTTGGACACACCATTCGCAGCGCCATTTACCAGCGCACCATGCTTACCGTTGGGGTGGGTATCGCCCCGACCAAGACGCTGGCGAAACTGGCGAACCACGCCGCCAAGAAGTGGCCCGTTCACTCGCGTGGCGTGGTGGATTTGTCGCGCCAGGCGAGCCAACTCAGGCTGATGGCTGCCCTGCCGGTGGATGACGTGTGGGGAATTGGCCATCGGCTGAGCAAAAGGTTGAGCGCAATGGGGATTGATACCGTACTCAAGCTGGCGCAGAGCGATCTGTGGTTTATCCGTAAAAACTTCAGCGTGGTGCTGGAGCGGACGGTACGCGAGCTGCGCGGTGAACCCTGCCTGGGTTTTTCTGAATTTGCCCCGGCCAGGAACGAAATCATCAGTTCCCGCTCCTTTGGTCAGCGCATCAGCGATTACGCCTCAGTGCGCGAAGGGATTTGCACCTGGGCGGCAAGGGCTGCTGAGAAATTACGCACCGAGCATCAATATTGCCGCTATGTCGGGGCCTTTATTAAGAGCAGCCCCCACGATGATGATGAACCTTATTACAGCAACAATGCAGGAATATATTTACTTACTCCAACCCATGACACACGCGATATTATTGCTGCCGCTACGCGTAGCCTGGATATTATCTGGAAGCAAGGTCCGCGATATCAAAAAGCGGGCGTCATGCTGGGCGATTTTTACAGCAAAGGCGTCGCACAACTTAATTTATTTGATGAATTTTCTCCACGCGGAAATAGCGAATCGCTAATGAAAGTGATGGACACGCTGAACAAGAAAGGAAACAAATTATGGTTTGCGGGCCAGGGGGTAACGCCAGGCTGGACGATGAAGCGCTCCCTGCTCTCGCCCGCCTGGACCACCCGCCTGGATGATGTTCCCCTTGCCGGTTAGCGGCTGCGCTTGGCGTGCCGCTCCCAGTTCTCGTGCTTTGCCTGCTCGGATTTGCGCAGAGCAACATAGCAGGCACCGCTGCCGCCGTGGTGCGGTAAGGCGGAACAAAAGGCCTGCACATCCTCAAATTCCGGCAACCAGCGCGCCAGGTAACTGCGCACAATATTGGCGTGCGAATTGTCCTCGCGCCCTTTGCCGTGAATGATCAGCACATTGCGCAGGCCATCCTGCCGGGACTGATGCATAAAGCGAAACACTAACTGTCGGCACTGCTCCACTGGCTGGCGCAGGAGGTTCAGGCTCGCCTGCTGGGTGTATTTACCCAATCGCAGCTTATCAAGCACGCCGATTTGCAGCCCTTCGCGCTTGAATTCCAGCGGCGTATCAAGGGGAATAATGTCGAGGAAGCCCGTGGTTAAAAAGTTATCGAGTTGCAGGGTATCGACGCGCTGCAACGTGCGGGGTTTGTGGCCCGGATGCCAGTGCACATCGGCACTGCGCTTCAGGGGTTGGACATCCTCCATGGCGTCAAGGAACAGGGATTTGTCGTCAGGGTTCATGGGGCAGTCCTCCAGCTACTTCTGCTCACGTACTATAGCTGGCGTGGGGCGAGTGCTCAATGGTTAGCGCAGATTAACCTTTTACCGGCTAAGGGTTCAAAAAGATAACCGCTCCAGGCCGATACTCATATCCTAAATTTCAGTTAATTATCGTGAAACCAATCACCAATTTCGGCTGGAAATAATAGATACGAACGCTATAACTGTATTTAACACGCACGGATAATAAAGCGAAAAATAAAGAACGGACGCGTTTTGTGTGTACTGTAGAGCCTGGCGGATGTCGGCAGGCTCTATTTTTTTCATGCATTAAAACCAGGGAATATATTACCGCTGGCGCACAAACTAACCCTTAATGGTTATTCCTTTCAAAAATTGATAAAGCAACCGGACGCACTTTCCGGGTATGGTGGCGTAGATATTTGTCTGATAAATTAACGCCGCGATTCATTGATAAGGATGCCGGATGCTCACGCTACTCGAAGATAAAATCTCTACTCCCCTTGGCCCGTTATGGCTGCTGTGTGATGAGCAGTTCCAGTTGCGTGCAGTCGAGTGGGAAGAACACAGCGATCGCATGATCGAACTGTTGAATATTCATTATCGCCGCGAAGGCTATCAGCGGCTCGCATCGCGCAATCCGGGCGGGTTGAGCCTGAAATTGCAGGATTATTTCGACGGCGATCTGGCCGTTATCGATACCCTGCCGACGGCAACCGCTGGCACCTCTTTTCAGCGTGAAGTGTGGCAAATATTGCGCACAATTCCCTGTGGGCAAGTGATGCATTACGGCCAACTGGCGGCACTTCTCGGGCGCGCGGGTGCTGCTCGCGCTGTGGGTGCGGCCAATGGCGCAAATCCGGTTAGCATTGTTGTGCCCTGTCATCGCGTTATTGGCCGCAATGGCACATTAACGGGCTATGCGGGCGGTGTGCAGCGTAAAGAGTGGCTCCTGCGCCATGAAAAGTATTTGCTATTGTGAGAAAAAACGCTTGTTTGGGGTTCTTTTCCCGGCGTTCTGCAATAAAAGCCTTAATGAAATGGTGGAATTTCAAAGAGATGGTGCAAATTCACCGCTTATCGTTTCGCTCTGCTGTTTTAATAATCGTGAATTGACGTTTTGCCAGGCTTACGTGCTCAATAAAAAGATGATAAAATTGACCAATATCAATTACGGCGTAGAGCAGACCTATGATCCCGGAAAAGCGAATTATACGACGCATTCAGTCTGGCGGCTGTGCTATCCATTGCCAGGATTGCAGCATTAGCCAGCTTTGCATCCCCTTTACCCTCAATGAACACGAACTGGATCAGCTCGATAACATCATTGAGCGTAAAAAGCCCATCCAGAAAGGTCAGACGCTGTTTAAAGCAGGGGATGAACTGAAATCGCTCTACGCAATCCGCTCGGGCACCATCAAAAGCTACACCATTACCGAACAAGGTGATGAGCAAATTACCGGCTTCCATCTGGCGGGTGATTTAGTGGGCTTTGATGCAATCGGCACCGGTCACCATCCAAGTTTTGCGCAGGCGCTGGAAACATCCATGGTCTGTGAGATCCCCTTTGAAACCCTCGACGATCTGTCCGGCAAAATGCCAAATCTGCGTCAGCAGATGATGCGTCTGATGAGCGGCGAGATCAAAGGCGATCAGGATATGATCCTGCTGCTGTCGAAGAAAAATGCCGAAGAGCGTCTGGCGGCGTTTATCTATAATCTATCCCGCCGTTTCGCGCAGCGCGGTTTCTCACCGCGTGAATTCCGCCTGACCATGACCCGTGGCGATATCGGTAACTATCTGGGTCTGACGGTGGAAACCATCAGCCGTCTGCTGGGTCGTTTCCAGAAGAGTGGAATGTTGGCGGTGAAAGGGAAATACATCACCATTGAGAATAGCGATCTGCTGTCACAACTGGCCGGACACGCGCGTAACGTAGCCTGAGTTTTACCCCGCCTTCTACACCTTTGCCAGGTCATTAAATTTTTCTGATTTATTGATCTGGCAATAGGTTTTCCCTGTTTCATTCAGCTCTTATGGGTTATCTTTTACTGACAGACTGTGGTGACAGATGTAAGGAGACCCTGTATGGCTAAGTATCAGAATATGTTGGTCGCCATCGATCCTAATCAGGACGATCAACCAGCATTACGGCGTGCCGTGTATTTGCATCAACGGATTGGCGGTCGCATTAAAGCCTTTTTACCGATTTACGACTTCTCTTACGAGATGACCACCCTTCTGTCCCCTGATGAGCGAACCGCAATGCGTCAGGGCGTCATTAGCCAGCGTACCGCGTGGATCCGCGAGCAGGCGAAATATTATATCGATGCGGGTGTGCCTATCGAGATCAAAGTGGTGTGGCACAATCGTCCCTTCGAAGCCATTATTCAGGAAGTTCTGGCAGGCGGTCATGATTTACTGCTGAAAATGACCCACCAGCACGACAAACTGGAATCCGTTATTTTCACCCCCACCGACTGGCATTTGTTGCGTAAATGCCCTTGCCCGGTATGGATGGTAAAAGATCAGCCGTGGCCGGAAGGCGCTCGCGCGGTGGTAGCGGTGAATCTCGCCAGTGAAGAGATTTACCACAGCTCGCTGAATGAAAAACTGGTGAAAGAGACGCAGCAACTGGCTGAGCAAGTCAACCATACGGAAGTGCATCTGGTAGGTGCCTATCCGGTCACGCCTATCAATATTGCTATCGAACTGCCGGAGTTTGATCCGAGCGTCTATAACGATGCAATCCGCGGTCAGCATTTGCTGGCGATGAAAGCCCTGCGGCAGAAATTTGGCATTGATGAAAAAATGACGCATGTGGAAAAAGGCTTACCGGAAGAAGTAATCCCGGACCTGGCGGAACATTTGCAGGCCGGGATTGTTGTTTTAGGGACTATCGGGCGCACCGGGATCTCCGCCGCGTTTCTGGGTAATACCGCAGAGCAGGTGATCGATCATCTGCGCTGCGATTTGCTGGTTATCAAGCCAGATGAGTACCAGACACCGATCGAGCTTGACGACGAAGAAGACGACTAAACGTAGAACCCGCCGCAAGGCGGGTTTTTTTATGCCGCCGGTTCGCCTTGTGGCTCAGCAGGAGGCGTTTCCACCGCCACTCCGCCTTTCACCACCACACACGGCAACGCCAGTTCGATCCCCGCTTCTGCCAGTTTTTCCATAATGCGGATATTAATTTCCTGCTGAATATCCATGTACGTGTTGTAATCCGCCGAATTGACGATATGCACAACCTCAAAATTCAGCCGATCGGTACCAAACCCGAGGAAGTGGGCGCGGTCAAACTTCGTATTGCCAACCTCAGTAATGATGGTACGCACCATTTCGCCCACTTTACGCAGTTTGTCCGGCGGCGTCGTTAATGCCAGGCCGAAGGTGAAAACGATACGCCGCGTCTGCATACGTTTATAGTTGTGCAGCGTTTGTTGCAGCAAAATGGCATTACCGCAGACGATCTGCTCCCCGCTCAGGCTACGTATGCGCGTAGTTTTAAGGCCAATGTGCTCGATCGTACCAGCAACATCATTGAAAACGACGAAATCGCCAATTTCGAAAGGTTTATCGAAGCCGATGGAAAGCGACGCGAAAACATCGCTGAGGATGGTTTGTACAGCAAGCGCAATGGCAATACCGCCGACGCCCAGGCTGGCGACCAGCGCCGTGATATTGACGCCCGCGTTCGCCAGAATCGACAGCAGCATAATGGTCCACAGCAACATACGCAGCAGCAGACCGGCAATCACCATGGTGACCGGGTTTCTGCTCCCACCAGGTGTGTACATCAAATGGTGCATCCACGACACTACGCCCCGATCAAGCCAGATGGCTATCTGGATCGCCAGCACTAAAAACCAGGCGTGCCCGAGCGTATTAAACAGGCGGTCAGGAAGATCGACAAAACGCAGGCTGAAAAGTAGCGCGGCAATAAAGAGCAGGAACTTACTGGTACGGCTCAGCATATCCACCAGCACATGCTGCATTTTCCCCACACCGCGCTGTTTTTCGCTCCAGTTATTCGCCCCTTTCATCAACATCTTCAACAAGCGCGTAAACAGCCAATAAACGAGCAGGGTTATCACCACTACCGTCGCAAGGCCTACCCAGAACGAGGGCAACATCAATATAGATATAAAGTCAAAACGAGACAGAAACGTCATCCTTCCTCCGCATAAAAAACATAGAGATAGAAGTATAGACGCTCTGTCCAGGCTGATTGCGGGCAAAAAAATACCGCCCCGAAGAGCGGTATTTATAAGCGGTAAAACTTACAGCGCTTTGAGAATGGCATCAACGCTGGCTTTGGCGTCGCCAAACAGCATCTGCGTATTCTCTTTGAAGAACAGCGGGTTTTGCACACCGGCATAGCCTGTGTTCATGGAACGTTTGAAGACAATAACGTTCTGCGCTTTCCACACTTCCAGCACCGGCATACCGGCGATGGGGCTTTTCGGATCGTCCTGCGCCGCCGGGTTAACGGTGTCGTTCGCGCCAATCACCAGCACCGTGTCAGTGTCGGCGAAATCGTCGTTGATCTCGTCCATTTCCAGCACAATGTCATACGGCACTTTCGCTTCCGCCAGCAGCACGTTCATATGGCCGGGTAAACGCCCGGCTACCGGGTGAATACCGAAACGCACTTTTATGCCGCGCGCGCGCAGTTTTTCGGTAATTTCCGCCACCGGATACTGCGCTTGCGCCACCGCCATGCCGTAGCCCGGCGTGATGATGACGGAATGCGAGTTTTTCAGCAGATCGGCTGTCTCTTCGGCGTTGATTTCGCGGTGCTCGCCCGTTTCTTCATCACTGCCGCTGGACGAGCCATCGGTGCCAAAACCGCCCGCAATGACGCTGATAAAGGAGCGGTTCATCGCCTTACACATAATGTAAGAGAGGATCGCACCCGACGAACCGACCAGCGCACCGGTGACGATCAACAGGTCGTTGCTGAGCATAAAGCCCGCCGCCGCCGCCGCCCAACCGGAATAGGAGTTCAGCATTGAGACCACTACCGGCATATCCGCACCGCCGATAGAGGCCACCAGATGCCAGCCAAACGCCAGCGCAATAATGGTCATCAGCAGCAGCGCCAGCACTTGCAGCCCTACACTTTCGGTACGCACAAAGATCAGCATCAGCACAAAGGAGACCACCAGCGCCGCCAGGTTCATCTTATGGCGGTTTGGCAGCATCAGCGGCTTAGACGAGATTTTCCCGCGCAGCTTGCCGAACGCCACAATGGAGCCGGTGAAGGTCACGGCACCAATAAAGATACCGAGGAACACTTCAGTCAGATGAATATTCACCAGCACCGGATCAAGCCCGACTTCGTGATCGAGATAACTGTTGAAACCCACCAGCACCGCAGCCAGACCGACGAAGCTGTGCAGCACCGCGACCAGCTCCGGCATTTCAGTCATTTCGACTTTTTTTGCCAGACGCATACCAATAGCGCCACCGATGATCATCGCCACCAGGATCCACGCCACATTGCCGGTCTCCGGGCCAAAAATGGTCGCCACCAGCGCAATCGCCATACCGGCGATACCGAAGTTATTACCCTGCTGCGAGGTTTCATGTTTCGAAAGCCCCGCCAGACTGAAAATAAACAGGATCGCGGCAACAATGTATGCAGCTGTAACTAATCCTCCAGACATTTGTTACCCCTTAGTTCTTCCGGAACATTTTCAGCATGCGCTGAGTGACGGTGAAACCACCGAAAATATTAATGCTGGCAATCAACACTGCGATAAAGCTAAAGAAGCTGACCCAGCCGCCGTGACCAATCTGCAATAGCGCACCGACAACAATGATGCCGGAAATGGCGTTTGTCACCGACATCAGCGGCGTATGCAGCGCGTGAGAGACGTTCCACACCACGTAGTAACCCACCACGCAGGCCAGTGCGAAAACGGTAAAGTGGCCGAGGAACTCTTTCGGGGCGACATCTGCCAGCCAGCCAAAAAGAATAATCGCCAGCGCCATCAACGCGTATTTACGCCACGGTGATGCAGGTTTGACCTCTTCTTTCGGTGCCGCAGCGGCTTTTGGCGCGGCCTGCGGCTGCGCAGAAACCTGAATCGGCGGCGCCGGCCAGGTCACTTCGCCGTCGCGAACGACCGTCACACCGCGCACCACCACATCGTCGAAATCAACAACCACGTTGCCGTCTTTCTCGACACACAACAGTTTCAGTAAATTAACAAGGTTGGTGCCGTACAACTGGGAAGACTGCGTCGGCAGGCGACCAGGCAGATCGGTATAACCAATCACTTTGACGCCATTGGCGGTGGTGGTGACCTGGTTCGGAACGGTGTATTCGCAGTTGCCGCCGTTTTGCGCGGCCAAATCGACAATCACGCTTCCCGCTTTCATGGAATCAACCATTTCACGGGTGATCAGTTTCGGTGCAGGTTTGCCCGGAATCAGCGCCGTCGTCACGATAATGTCGACATCTTTTGCCTGCGCGGCGAACAGTTCCATTTCCGCTTTGATAAAGGCTTCAGACATCACTTTCGCGTAGCCGTCGCCGCTGCCCGCTTCCTCTTCAAAGTTCAGTTCAAGGAACTCGGCACCCATGCTCTGCACCTGTTCTTTAACTTCCGGACGGGTATCGAAAGCACGGACAATTGCGCCCAAACTGTTGGCTGCGCCAATTGCGGCAAGACCCGCAACACCTGCGCCAATGACCATCACTTTCGCCGGGGGAACTTTACCTGCGGCGGTGATCTGCCCGGTGAAGAAACGGCCAAATTCATGGGCGGCTTCAACAATCGCACGATATCCGGCGATGTTAGCCATCGAACTCAATGCATCCAGCGATTGTGCGCGGGAGATACGCGGCACGGAATCCATCGCCATCACAGTGACATTCCGCGCCGCCAGTTTTTCAATCAGCTCCGGGTTTTGTGCTGGCCAGATAAAGCTGACCAGCGTTGTGCCCGGATTAAGCAGCGCAATCTCTTCTTCTTCCGGCGCGTTAACCTTCAGGATCACATCCGAATGCCAGACATTCTCGCCGTCTACAATCGTCGCCCCTGCCTGGGTGAACGCATCGTCATCGAAACTTGCCAGTTTGCCAGCGCCGCTTTCAATCGCGACGGTGAAACCCAATTTAAGCAATTGCTCGACCGTTTTCGGTGTCGCCGCAACGCGGGTTTCATTGGCCAACCGTTCTTTAGGTACACCAATACGCATAGTTTTCCCTTCCATCGGTTTTAGATGATGGTTTGTCAGTCTCCCGGCATAAAAACCCCGGTGAATAAAACAGTAACAAACTTTCTATAACCTACTGAAAATAACGCCTGCGATCCACTGCCGGAAAGGCGAAATGATGCCTTTATCAGTGAGAATCAAGCTTACAGGGGGGCTAATAAGGTTATTTGCCTTTAATTCGCGCTTACAGGCCGATATTCCGCTCAAGCGAAGCGGCAAAACACGATTAATCTCCAGCGAAGATCCGCTTTTTAACAATGCATTAACTTTAAAAAGTCATATGGTTTATCGATTTTGCTGGTCAAGCGTCTGTTTTATCAACCTATCACTAAAGGTTATGATTATTAACCCCAACCACCGCACAGTCAGTGAAAAATGACGCAGACAGTCGCGCTGTTTAAATGCAATAATCACCGACGTTTTCCCAACAACAACACCAGTTTATGGTTTGCGCAAGGCGAAGGATTATTTTTATGAAGCTTAAGTACACCCTCCTGGCGTCAGCACTTCTGTCTGCGACCGCGTTCACTGCTAACGCCGCGACAGAGTTAACACCGGAGCAAGCAGCGGCGGTGAAACCTTACGATCGCATCGTTATCACTGGGCGCTTTAATGCCATTGGTGATGCTGTTAACGCTGTGTCCAAACGCGCGGATAAAGAAGGCGCGGCGGCATTTTATGTTGTGGACACCCACGATGCCGGTAATAGCGGCAACCAACGTGTTACCGCAGATTTATACAAAGCAGATGCAGCGAAAGCCGATAAACCGGAATACCGTGTCATTAACGGCGTCACTGAATTACCAAAAGATAAAGCCGTTGAACTGCAACCTTACGATACGGTTACCGTACAAGGTTTCTTCCGCACGCAGCCAGAAGTGAACGATGCCATTACCAAAGCGGCCAAAGCCAAAGGTGCGCATTCGTTCTACATTGTGCGCCAGGTTGATGCTAACCAGGGCGGTAACCAGCTTGTTACCGCTTTCATCTATAAAGCCGACGCGAAAAAACGCGTGCTGCAAAGCGCCGATGCCATTCCGCGTGATTCCGACGCTGGCCGCGCTGCGCTGGCAAAAGGTGGTGAGGAAGCGAAGAAAGTGGAAATTCCGGGCGTGGCTTCCGATGCTACTGCGGGCGTAGGCGTTGGTCGCTTCTTCGAAACACAATCCTCCAGCGGTGGGCGTTACAGCGTCACGCTGCCTGACGGCAAAAAAATTGAAGAAGTGAATAAAATCACTGCCGCGCAAATGGTGCCGTTCGACAGCATCAAGTTCACCGGTAACTACGGCAACATGACTGAAATTTCCTATCAGGTTGCCAAACGTGCCGCGGCGAAAGGCGCGAAGTATTACCACATTACGCGTCAGTGGTCCGAAAGCGGTAACAACATGACCATCAGCGCCGACCTCTACAAATAATTGGCGTGGTGAATCAAGGCGGCCTTTTCAGCCGCCTTTTTTTCATTTTTTTCTCCTTTTTCACAAAATTTGCCTCCCCCTCATTGCATGCCCTGACGACTCTCCGTAAAATTCCGCGCCTCAGTGATATCCACCATATTTATGCGCCACGGCAAAATAATTATTCTGGATGAGTTGCTTTTTTGACAGGATAACAATGGAAAAAAAACTTGGCCTTAGCGCTTTAACTGCGCTGGTTTTAAGCTCAATGCTCGGCGCGGGCGTGTTCAGCCTGCCGCAAAATATGGCCGAGGTTGCCAGCCCGGCAGCGCTGATTATCGGTTGGATCATTACCGGCGCGGGAATTCTACTGCTGGCCTTCGCCATGCTTATCCTGACCCGTATCCGCCCGGATCTCGATGGCGGCATTTTTACGTATGCGCGTGAAGGTTTCGGTGAGCTAATTGGTTTTTGCTCGGCCTGGGGTTACTGGCTGTGCGCGGTGATCGCCAACGTTTCCTACCTGGTGATCGTCTTTTCTGCCCTCAGCTTTTTTACCGACACACCGTCGCTGCGCCTGTTTGGCGATGGCAATACCTGGCAGTCCATCGTCGGTGCCTCCGCGCTGCTGTGGATTGTCCACGCGCTGGTGCTGCGCGGCGTGCAGACTGCGGCGAGCATCAATCTGGCCGCGACGCTGGCGAAACTGGTGCCGCTCGGGCTGTTTGTGGTGCTGGCAGCGCTGGCCTTTAATCTCGACAAATTCAAATTCGATTTCAGCGGCATCGCGCTGGGCGTTCCTGTCTGGGAACAGGTGAAAAACACCATGCTCATCACCTTGTGGGTATTTATCGGCGTGGAAGGCGCTGTGGTGGTCTCCGCCCGCGCGCGCAATAAACACGATGTTGGCCGCGCCACATTGCTGGCGGTGCTGGCAGCATTAACCGTTTACTTACTGGTAACGCTGCTTTCCCTTGGCGTCGTGGCGCGCCCTGAACTGGCGGAAATGCGTAATCCTTCCATGGCCGGGCTGATGGTGAAATTGCTTGGCAGTTGGGGTGAAGTAGTGATCGCCGCAGGGTTGATTGTCTCGGTCTGCGGAGCCTATCTGAGCTGGACCATTATGGCGGCAGAAGTGCCGCTGCTGGCCGCGACCTATAAAGCCTTCCCGCGTATTTTTGCGCACCAGAACAAAAACAATGCGCCTGCGGCGTCGCTGTGGCTAACCAACGCCAGCGTCCAGGTGTGCCTGGTGTTAATCTGGCTCACCGGCTCGGATTACAACACGCTGTTGACCATCGCCTCCGAGATGATTCTGGTGCCTTACTTTTTGGTTGGCGCATTCCTGCTGAAAATCGCCCGCCGTCCGCTGCATCGTACGGTTGCGGTCGGTGCCTGCGTATATGGTTTGTGGTTGCTGTACGCGTCCGGCCCAATGCACTTACTGCTTTCTGTGGTGCTCTATGCGCCGGGTCTGCTGGTGTTTATGTACGCCCGCCGCACCCATGAAATGACTGACGCACTGATGCAGCGGGAAAAAGCATTGATCGCCCTGCTCCTGGTTGCCGCCCTGCCCGCTACATGGATGCTGATGCGGTGAGTTTAATGGAGGCGACTCCAGCAATAGATTAACAGCCAGGCGCTGAGGCTCCAGCAAAGCACCGCACAGCCCAGCGCCGGCCAGACCCGCATAAATCCCGTGAAATACCATAGCGACAATAAATAGATAAAGTACGGAATAATTGCCCACATGCCGAAGACAATGGTAGTGCGCAACGCGTCGATACCGCGCTCGGTTGCCACAATATAGTGGGCAATCAAAGCAAAAGTGGGAAACAGCGGGATTAACCCGGCGATATAGTAATTTTTTGTTTTAGCCAGCAAACCGATCAGCACCACCACCAGCGCACCAATCGCCGCTTTGATAAGCAATCCCATCATCTTCTCTTCACACTTTAACAACAAAGACCTACAGCATAACGGAACGCTTGTTGTTTAGAAAAGATTAATGGCAGGTTGCCACAAGGCGGTGTATGTTGACGTTTTTGTCCAATCACGATGACATATGAATAAGATCGTTTTTGTGGAAGACGACCCGGAAGTGGGCGCGCTAATAGCCGCGTACCTGGGCAAACACGATATGGATGTCATTGTTGAACCCCGTGGCGATCGCGCCGAAGAGGTTATCAGCCGGGAAAACCCCGAACTGGTGCTGCTGGATATTATGCTGCCCGGCAAAGATGGCATGACCTTGTGCCGCGATTTACGCAAACAGTGGACCGGCCCGATTGTGCTACTGACCTCGCTTGATAGCGATATGAACCATATCCTTTCTCTCGAAATGGGCGCGAACGATTACATTCTCAAAACCACACCGCCCGCCGTGTTGCTGGCGCGTCTGCGTCTGCATTTACGCCAGCGCACCAGCGCCGCAACGGAAACTGCCGTTCCCTCACTGAAACAGCATAAAACCATCACCTTCGGCACGTTGTCTATTGATCCAGTCAATCGCCAGGTGCTGCTCGCAGGCGTTCAGGTCGCCCTTTCCACCGCCGATTTTGAACTGCTGTGGGAGCTGGCAACCCACGCCGGGCAGATCATGGATCGCGACGCGCTGCTGAAAAACTTGCGCGGTGTCAGCTACGACGGCATGGATCGCAGCGTTGATGTAGCAATTTCCCGCCTGCGTAAAAAGCTGCTCGACAGCGCAACGGAGCCGTATCGCATTAAAACCGTCCGCAACAAAGGCTATCTGTTTGCTCCCCATGCGTGGGACAACTGAAGCACGTAACCAGGTGTCATTATGAAAAAGCTGTTCGTCCAGTTTTACCTGTTGCTGTTCGTCTGCTTTCTGGTAATGACGATGTTGGTGGGTCTGGTGTACAAATTTACCGCCGAGCGCGCGGGTCGCCAGTCTCTTGATGATTTAATGAAAAGTTCGTTGTACCTGATGCGCAGTGAGCTGCGCGAAATCCCGCCACATCAGTGGGCAAAAACCCTGAAAGAGCTGGATCTGAACCTGTCATTTAACCTGCGTATTGAACCTATGAATAAATTCACCCTCGACGCACCGACAGCACAGCGGTTGCGCGAAGGTGATATTGTGGCGCTCGATGCCGAGTACACCTTTATTCAGCGTATTCCGCGCAGCCACTACGTGCTGGCGGTTGGCCCGGTTCCCTACCTCTTTTTCCTGCATGAAACCCGGCTGCTGGATATGGGATTGATGGCGCTGATCGCCATCTCCCTCGCCTTCCCGGTGTTTATCTGGATGCGCCCGCACTGGCAGGAGATGTTGCGCCTGGAGACGGCCGCGCAACGCTTCGGCGACGGGCATCTGGAGGAGCGCATTCATTTTGACAGCGCATCCAGTTTTGAACGTCTCGGCATTGCCTTTAACCAGATGGCCGATAATATCAACGCGCTCATTGCCAGCAAAAAACAGCTGATCGACGGCATCGCCCACGAGCTGCGCACCCCGCTGGTCCGGCTGCGTTACCGGCTGGAAATGAGCGATAACCTCAGCGAAGCGGAGCGCACTGCGCTGAATCGCGATATCGGCCAACTCGAAGGGTTAATTGAAGAATTGCTAACCTATGCCCGCCTCGATCGCCCGCAGACTGAGTTGAAACTGACCACGCCGGATCTGCCCGCCTGGTTTAGCAGCTATATGGATGATGCCCGCAGCATGAATCCGCAACATACGTTATTGCTCAACTACGTGCCAGGCGAAGAGTTTGGTGCACTTGATATGCGGTTGATGGAGCGCGTGCTGGATAATCTGGTGAACAACGCCCTGCGCTACAGCCAGCAAACGGTAAAAGTGACCCTCCAGCGCCAGGGTTCACTTGCCAGTATGACGGTGGAAGATGACGGCCCGGGGATTGCGCCTGAAGAGCGCGAACGTGTGTTCGAACCGTTTGTGCGCCTCGATCCGAGCCGCGACCGCGCAACGGGCGGCTGTGGCTTAGGACTGGCGATTGTGCGCTCTATTGCACAGGCGTTTGGCGGCAACGTCAGTTGCACACAGAGCGAATTGGGCGGTGCGCGATTTACGTTTCAGTGGCCCATTTATCACCACATTCAGCTCCCTTCCTGAAACGCCCTTCCGGAACGATAACGACACAGTGGCCGATGCCCGGCGACTGTGCTATAAATTAAAAAGTATGTTGTAACTAAGAGGGAACGCTATGGCTGCTTTAGATCTTATCGACCGCCTGAACGCCACCTTTCGCCAACTGGAGCATGAACTGGCGGCGCTGAAAGCGGAACTGAGCGACTGCCGGTTAATGGCTGCGCGGGTGTTTACCCTGCCGGAAGTCACCAAAGGCGCGGAACACGATCCGCTGAACACCATTCATGTTGAACAGCATATTGGCAAGCAGGCCGCCAGCCTTGCACTGGGCCATTACACCCATCTGTTTATTCAGCAGCAATCGGAAAACCGCAGCAGTAAAGCCGCCGTGCGGCTACCGGGCGTGCTCTGCTATCAGGCCAATAACGCCACAATGGCGGCGCTGGAAAAACGTATTGATGACATCAATTCATTGAAATTGACCTTTGAGCGCATCGTTACCGTGGAGTCCGGGTTGGCTCCCGCTGCCCGCTTTGAGTGGGTGCATCGCCATCTGCCGGGGCTTATCACACTGAATGCGTACCGCACGCTAACGCAGCTTCGCGCTCCGGCGACCATCCGTTTTGGCTGGGCGAATAAACACATCATTAAAAATCTCACCCGTGATGAGGTGCTGGCACAACTGGAGAAAAGCCTGAAATCACCGCGCGCCGTCTCTTCATTCACGCGCGAAGCGTGGCTGTCCCGCGTTCAGCAGGAGTACAACGATATCGCCGCCCTGCCGCAAAAGGCCCGGTTAAAAATCAAACGACCAGTGAAAGTGCAGCCAATCGCCCGCGTCTGGTATTCCGGATCGCAAAAACAGGTGCAGTACGCCTGCCCGACGCCGATTATCACCTTGATTTCAGAAGAGAATGGCGGGACGGTGCCGGATATCGGCGAGTTGCTGGATTACAACGCCGATAATGTGCAGCACCGCTATAAACCGCAGGCGCAACCGTTGACGTTACTCATTCCCCGGCTGCACCTCTACCTTGCGAATTAGACCTGCTTCATGCTGCCAACCATCGATTCCGGGCGAACCCAGCTATCGAACTCGGCTTCCGTCAGGTAGCCGAGCGCCAGCGCCGAGGCCTTCAGCGTCAGCCCCTCTTTGTGCGCTTTTTTGGCAATTTCAGCCGCTTTGTCATAGCCGATATGGGTGTTCAGCGCCGTTACCAGCATCAGCGATTCATTCAGTAGCTGATTAATACGCTCGCGGTTCGGCTCGATCCCCACGGCACAATGCTCGTTGAAGCTCTCCATACCGTCCGCCAGCAAGCGAACCGATTGCAGGAAGTTATGGATAACCATCGGGCGATAGACATTAAGCTCGAAGTTACCGGACGCGCCGCCGATATTGACCGCCACATCGTTGCCCAACACCTGACAGCAGAGCATGGTCATCGCTTCGCACTGCGTCGGGTTCACTTTACCAGGCATGATGGAGCTGCCCGGTTCATTTTCAGGGATGGCGATTTCGCCAATGCCACAGCGCGGGCCAGACGCCAGCCAGCGCACATCGTTGGCAATTTTCATCAGCGAAGAAGCCAGCCCTTTTAGCGCCCCGTGTGCATGTACCAGCGCGTCGCAGGTCGCCAGCGCTTCGAACTTGTTCGGCGCGGTGATAAACGGCTGTTGCGTAAAGCTCGCCAGCTCTTTCGCCACGCGTTCGGCATATTCCGGGTGGGTATTCAGCCCGGTACCGACGGCGGTGCCGCCCAGCGCCAGTTCGCCGAGGTGCGGCAAGCTCTGCTCAATATGTTTAAGATTATGCTCAAGCATCGCCACCCAGCCGGAAATCTCCTGCCCGAGGGTTAACGGCGTCGCGTCCTGCAAATGGGTACGGCCGATTTTGACGATATCGGCAAAGGCGGTCGATTTTTCGCTCAGCGTTTTTTTTAGCACCTGTAATTGTGGGATCAGTTGCTCACGCACGCCGATAACCGCCGCCACATGCATCGCTGTCGGGAAGACATCGTTAGAACTCTGGCTCTTGTTGACGTCATCATTCGGGTGAATTTTGCGCTCCATGCCGCGCACGCCGCCGAGGATCTCACTCGCGCGGTTGGCCAGCACTTCGTTCATGTTCATGTTGCTCTGGGTGCCGGAACCGGTTTGCCAGATAGCGAGCGGAAACTCGTCGGGGTGTTTCCCGGCCAGCACTTCGTCCGCCGCAGCAATAATCGCCCGGGCTTTCTCTTCGGGCAGCAGCCCTAAATCCTGGTTAACCTTCGCCGCCGCACGCTTGGTCAGCGCCAGCGCGTGGATCAGCGAGACCGGCATTTTTTCCGTTGAAATGCGAAAATGCTCAAGCGACCGCTGGGTTTGCGCCCCCCACAGCCTGTCTGCCGGGACGTCAATTGCGCCCATCGAATCTTTCTCACTGCGATGCGTTGTCATTACTCTCTCCTTGGCTACAAAGTGATGGTAGGTATCGACATTGCTCACTTGCAAACAAGTAAAAGTATTGGTGCTTTTTGGAATGTTGTTTATGGCTTTGTGCTTAAACGTCTTGTCGGAGGGCGGCGTTGCTTTATCTGACCGACAACACAGACAAAAAACCGCCCCGCAGGGCGGCTACTACTACTTCAGGCAACTGGCGCACTGGCCAGACTGGATCTGCTGGAAGAAGTCATTCCCTTTGTCATCCACCAGGATAAACGCCGGGAAATCCTCTACGTCAATTTTCCAGATAGCTTCCATACCCAACTCCGGGTACGCCACGCACTCCAGGTGCTTAATGCTGTTTTGCGCGAGGATCGCCGCCGGGCCGCCAATGCTGCCGAGATAAAAACCGCCATGTTTGTGGCAGGCATCCGTTACCTGTTGGCTGCGGTTGCCTTTCGCCAGCATGATCATGCTGCCGCCCTGCGATTGCAGCTGATCGACATACGAATCCATGCGCCCGGCCGTGGTCGGCCCAAGGGATCCCGACGCATAGCCTTCCGGCGTTTTTGCCGGGCCAGCGTAGTAAATCGGGTGATCTTTGACGTACTGCGGCAGATGTTCGCCGCTGTCCATCAACTCTTTCAGCTTCGCATGGGCAATGTCGCGGGCAACAATAATGGTGCCGGTCAGCGACAGGCGCGTGGAGACTGGATATTGCGACAACTGGGCGAGAATGTCGCTCATCGGGCGGTTGAGATCGACTTTCACCGCTTCGCCCTCGCCCGCCTGACGTAACGCCTGCGGGATGTATTTGCCCGGGTTTTGCTCGAGGCGTTCCAGCCAGATGCCGTCACGGTTGATTTTGCCTTTGATATTTCTGTCCGCCGAGCACGACACGCCCATACCGACCGGGCAGGAAGCACCGTGGCGCGGCAGGCGGATCACGCGGATGTCATGAGCGAAATATTTACCGCCAAACTGCGCGCCGAGGCCGAGGTTACGCGCTTCCTGCAACAGTTCCTGTTCCAGTTGCACATCGCGGAACGCCTGCCCGTGCTCGTTACCTTCAGTAGGCAGCGCGTCATAATATTTGGTCGAGGCCAGTTTGACGGTTTTCAGCGTCGCTTCCGCCGACGTTCCACCAATCACAAAGGCGATGTGGTACGGCGGGCAGGCTGCGGTGCCGAGGGTACGCATTTTCTCGACCAGGTAGTTTTTCAGCTTCGCCGGGGTGATCAGCGCTTTAGTTTCCTGGTAAAGATACGTTTTGTTGGCGGAGCCGCCGCCTTTGGCGATAAACAGGAACTTGTACTGTTCGCCGTCGACGCTATAAAGATCGATCTGGGCTGGCAAGTTGGTGCCGGTGTTCACCTCTTTATACATATCCAGCGGCGCGTTTTGTGAATAGCGCAGGTTATCTTCGGTATACGTGTTATAGACGCCACGCGCCAGCGCGGCTTCATCACCGCCGCCGGTCCACACACGCTGGCCTTTTTTGCCCATGATGATCGCCGTGCCGGTGTCCTGGCAGGTCGGCAAAATGCCTTTCGCAGCGATTTCGGAGTTGCGCAGAAATTGCAGCGCCACGTATTTGTCGTTTTCGCTGGCTTCAGGGTCGGAAAGAATATCGGCGACCTGCTGTTGATGCGCCGGGCGCAGTAAAAAGGAGGCATCGTGGAAAGCGTGCTGCGCCAGCAGTGTCAGCGCCTGGGGATCGACTTTAAGGATTTCCTGGCCGTCGAACTGGGCAACAGAGACATGATCGCGGCTCAGTAGATAGTATTCGGTGTCATCTTTCCCGAGCGGGAAAGGTTCCTGATAACAGAAGGGTTTGTTCGACATTGTTCTCTCACTTACGGCACGGTCTGGTTATGGTTCAGGCAGGAGATCCTTCTGCCTGTGTTAAAGCGAGTCGCCATATCCTACACAATTTTTTAACAAAAACTGAGACTAGTACGACTTTTTATCCTCGCTGGTTACTTCCGGCGGGTTTGTTGCTTTAATGACGCGATAATTTCCTAAATGAGAAAGGGCTTGATAATGCAAAAACTCATCAACTCAGTGCAGAACTACGCCTGGGGAAGTAAAACTGCGTTAACGGATCTCTATGGTGTGGCGAATCCCGACAACCTGCCGATGGCCGAGTTGTGGATGGGCGCGCACCCGAAGAGCAGCTCAAAAGTGCAGGACGCCAGCGGCCAGACCCGCTCCCTGCGCGACGTGATTGACGAAGATAAGCGCCGGTTACTGGGCGACGCCGTTGCCGAACGGTTTGGCGAATTACCGTTCCTGTTTAAAGTGCTGTGTGCCGATCAACCGCTCTCGATTCAGGTGCATCCGAATAAGAAAAACTCTGAGCTTGGCTTTGCCAAAGAGAACGCAGCCGGCATTGCGCTGGATGCCGCCGAGCGTAACTACAAAGACCCCAACCATAAGCCGGAGCTGGTGTTCGCCCTCACCCCTTTCCTCGCAATGAACGCGTTTCGCGAGTTCTCCGACATTGTTTCACTGTTGCAACCTGTAGCCGGTGCACACCCGGCGATTGCCCACTTCTTGCAGGCGCCCGGCGCAGATCGCCTGAGCGAACTGTTTGCGGCATTGCTGAATATGCAAAATGATGAGAAATCCCGCGCGCTGGCGGTGTTGAAATCCGCGCTGGAAAAACAACACGGCGAGCCGTGGCAAACCATCCGCCTGATTGCGGAGTTTTACCCGGATGACAGCGGGCTTTTCTCTCCGCTGCTGCTTAACGTGGTGAAACTTAATCCGGGCGAAGCAATGTTCCTGTTTGCAGAAACCCCGCATGCCTATTTGCAGGGCGTGGCGCTGGAAGTGATGGCGAACTCCGACAACGTACTGCGCGCCGGGTTAACGCCAAAATATATTGATATCCCGGAACTGGTGGCGAATGTGAAATTCACGCCGAAACCTGCCGGTGAATTGTTGACCCAACCAGCCCGCCACGGCGCAGAGCTCGATTTCCCGATCCCGGTCGCGGATTTTGCTTTCTCGTTGCACGATCTTTCGACGACGGAAACCCCGCTGGCGCAGCAGAGTGCGGCCATTGTGTTTTGTGTGGAGGGTGAAGCCGTGCTCAGTAAGGGTTCGGAGAACCTGGTGCTGAAAGCAGGCGAGTCGGCGTTTATTGCCGCAGACGAGTCTCCTGTGGCGGCAAGCGGTACCGGGAGAATCGCCCGCGTGTTTAATAAAATCGACTAAGTTACTGAACTTCGAAGCAACTATTGCTAAGCTTTAGCTAACTTCATTCGACAGTCCAGGCGGTCTCCACCGCCTGGTTTCATTTTAGGGATAAACGCTATGAAAAAAACGTTGGTTGCCGCAGGGATCATTGTTGCACTGGGAGTCGTCTGGACAGGCGGAGCCTGGTACACAGGAAAACAAATTGAAAGTCGTCTGGCCGAAATGGTCAGCCAGGCGAATGCGCAAATCAAGCGCAACGCGCCAGAAGCCAACGTGGAGCTCTCGGCGCAGGATTACAAACGCAGCCTCTTCTCAAGTACCTTCACCCTGCAAATCAAACCGCTGCCGGGCAGCACGAATACGTGGCTGAAACCGGGTCAGAGCATCGTTCTGCATGAAGATGTCGATCACGGCCCCTTCCCGCTGGCGCAGTTGAAATCCTTTAGCCTGACACCCGCCATGGCATCCGTGCATACGCAACTGGTGAATAATGAGGTCACTAAAGGGCTGTTTGATATTGCCAAAGGGGAATCGCCTTTTGTGGCTGAAACCCGTATCGGTTACGGTGGCGATACCCGCAGTGATATCACGTTGCGCCCGCTGAGCTCTGAAAAAGAGGGTGAAAAAGTCGCCTTTAGCGGCGGGAATTTCCGCTTCAGCGCTGACAAAGACGGCAATGCCCTCTCGCTGAGCGGTGAAGCACAGAGCGGCCTGGTCGATACGGTCAATGAGTTCGGCCAGAAAGTGCAGTTATCGTTCAACAACCTGAAAACGGACGGTTCCAGCGAAATCGCAGAGTTTGATGAGCGCACCGGCAGCCAGAAAATGAGCCTCGATAAGCTCTCTATTTCCGTTGAGAACAAAGAGATGGCGGTGCTGGAAGGCATGAACTTAACGGCCAAATCCGACATCGCCGATGATAAGAAAAACATCAATAGCCAGGTCGACTACACGCTGAATAGCCTGAAAGTTCAGGGCCAGGATCTGGGTAGCGGAAAGCTGACGCTGAAAGTCGGCCAACTGGACGGCAAAGCCTGGCATCAAGCCAGCCAGCAGTATGACGCGCAGGTTCGTGCATTAATGGCACAACCGGATGTCGTGCAGAACCCGGAACTGTACCAGCAGAAAGCCACCGAAGCGCTCCTCAACGTTGTGCCGTTGCTGCTTAAAGGCGAGCCGGTTATCACTGTTGCTCCGCTGAGCTGGAAAAATGCGAAAGGGGAATCCACTTTTAACCTGTCGCTGTTCCTGAAAGATCCCGCTACCACGCCTGACGCGCCGCAAACGCTGGCCGCTCAAGTGGACAGGAACGTGAAATCTCTCGACAGCAAGTTGTCCATTCCGGTAGATATGGCGACAGAGGTAATGACTCAGGTGGCGAAATTGCAGGGTTACCAGCAGGAAGACGCTGCCAAACTTGCGAACCAGCAGGTTAAAGGCCTTGCGGCGATGGGACAGATGTTCCGCATCACCACCCTTGAGAACAATACCATTCTCACCAGCCTGCAATATGCTAACGGCCAGGTCACGCTGAACGGCGAGAAAATGCCGCTTGAGCAGTTTGTCGGCATGTTTGGTCTGCCATCGCTTCAGCCCGCGCAGCCGGACGAAACCGTCCCCCCGGTACCTGCCGTTCCGCAACAGTAATCTTAAGCCCCTCTTTCGCAGGGGCTTATTTTTACCAGCGAAGATATATCCTTAATCTCAGTGATTTTTTTACCACGATATATTTCTTTAGGTTATTATTAGCCGACGAAACGCAGCCCCGCTGAATGCATTTGCGGCGTGGATCCTGCCCGCACTTTTTTGCTTATTTCCCATCAGGTGTTTTGACTTCAATCCCGTATTAAGAGAGGACAGTCGTGAAGGAATTCCCGGGTAAGGGTACTGGAGAGAGCGCTTTGTGCCCGCAGGGCAACACGCCCTCCACCGAAGAGACGTTAGGGGCGATTGTGATCGAGATGCTGCGTGAGAAGCGACAAGTCAGCCGCCAGAGTCTGTGCATTAAGTTGGCATCACGCATCGATAATGAAACCGATCCGTTACTCGAAGCCCATTATGGCGAGCTACTTGGCCTGGTTTTTGGAAAGAAAACAAACACATAATTTCCAATAAGTTCCTAAATGCGTTATAACTTCAGCATGTCGTTAATAAAATGCTTAAAGGGGTACAGCGCTTAACCCCGTGCCGCAAAATTTGAGAGGCAGAATGAGTAAAAATGAGTCGGATAAGCTTGTAGATACCGTGATGGGAGAAGCCGTTCTTACCCTTCTTGAGTCAGATGATGATGTCTCTTACGATGCACTGATTGGGCAATTGCAGGCGTTTTTGCGGGATGAATCGGATAACGACCGACGCAAAGCTTTTCAGACCGCGATTAGCGGAATTCATCATTACAAAACCCAACCGGTGGCTACACGTGGGCTCAAGGGCAGTTTGCAGGTAAGCCGACTCCGAAGCTGGTTGCCTTTATCTGGCCCGGAAATGGACAGCAAAGCCCGTAAGCACTGAAGCGCTGATTTAAGATCCTTTCGCATGGTCTGGTGTTCTTTGCCGGGCCTCCCTACTTTTCGCCCTTCTATTCAGACTTGCTTCGCATGTTCCCTTAAATGCTCAGTGAATTTGATCTGGCCTGTGGGCTTAGAAGCCTGAGTCATATCTGCATTAAGGGAGTGTAATTGAACGACGATGAGCAAGTTCAGCCTGACGAAATCCATGAGGCAATTGGTTTAGCTGCCACATATCTTATGAATGCTCAAATGCCTGTTAAGCCCAGCAATCTCTTGATGGTGCTGCGTGCGCAGAGCATTATGACAACCGAATCACGCCAAAAGCGGATCCTTGAAGCGGCCCGACAGCAAATAATGGAACGGGTTACCCACACCGCCTGATAAAAAAGCCTTCGTAACAACGAAGGCTTTTTTTAGCACAGCGTCCTGGCTTATAAATCATCGGGCGTTTTCTGCACGACCATTTCTAAGGCACTACGATAAATATCCAGTTTCACAACATCGTCTTCGGTTTCCAACAGCCCGATCAGCGCCAAAATAAGATGTTTATTACTGACCTCCGTTTGCTTTAACTGGAGGTTATAGATGATGTCACTAATCACTTTCTTTTCTTCTTCATAATTCCGCGTATTCGCACCAAAATACGCATTGAGCTGTTCTTCTGTGGTTGTCGTCTGCATAGTAGTCCTGGATATAAAAGAGAGCCCGGCCTCCGCGCTATGGTGGGAGGGTTCTGATCGTCAATAAAAATAGTCAGGGATTTGGCCGCGCGCAACGCGTTCCATGAAAAATTCTCATTAATTTCTTAATGTGAACATTTCCTGACATGAAAGCGTTCACCCTGGCGAAATCTGAAACGGGTGAAGAGCGAAAAATAAACATGCTGCTTACGCCTGAAACCTGATAAAACCCTACGCTCTGTTGTAAGAAGTGTGAGCCTGGCTTAATTCGATAAAGGAGTCGTTATGACGGGTAATACCGCGCAGAAAATAACGTTGTGGGAATTTTTCCAGCAGTTGGGCAAAACCTTTATGTTGCCGGTGGCGCTGCTGTCGTTTTGCGGGATCATGTTGGGCATCGGCAGTTCGCTGAGCAGCCGTGATGTGATCTCCCTTATCCCTTTCTTAGGCCATCCGCTCTTACAGGCCATTTTTATCTGGATGAGCAAAATCGGCTCATTTGCATTTAGTTTCCTGCCCGTGATGTTCTGCATCGCCATTCCGCTGGGTCTTGCGCGTGAAGATAAAGGCGTGGCGGCATTCTCCGGTTTTGTCGGCTATGCGGTCATGAGTCTGGCGGTGAATTTCTGGCTGACCGCCCGGGGGATTTTGCCCACCAGCGATGCCGCCGTGCTCAAAAGCCACAACGTTCAGAACGTGCTCGGCATTCAGTCGATTGATACAGGGATCCTTGGCGCGGTGATTGCGGGCGTGATCATCTGGCGTTTGCATGAGCGTTTTCACACCCTGCGCCTGCCGGATGCGCTGGCTTTCTTTGGCGGTACGCGTTCGGTGCCGATTGTCACCAGCGTCGTCATGGGGTTGATTGGTTTGCTGATCCCACTGGTCTGGCCGTGGTTCGCACTGGGTATTCGCGGCCTTGGGCACATTATTGAGAGTGCCGGTGATTTTGGTCCGATGATTTTTGGTACTGGTGAGCGCCTGTTACTCCCCTTCGGTTTGCAGCATATTCTGGTGGCGCTGATCCGCTTTACGGATGCTGGCGGCACGATGGAGGTCTGCGGACACAGCGTTAGCGGCGCACTGACCATTTTCCAGGCGCAGCTTGGTTGCGCAGAAACCCACGGCTTTTCAGAAAGCGCGACGCGTTTTCTCTCCCAGGGCAAAATGCCCGCCTTCCTGGGGGGGTTACCCGGCGCGGCGCTGGCGATGTATCACTGCGCCAAACCTGAGAATCGCCACAAAATAAAAGGTCTGCTTATTTCCGGGGTAATTGCCTGTGTCGTCGGCGGGACCACGGAACCGATCGAGTTTCTGTTCCTCTTCGTCGCGCCAGTGCTCTATTTGATCCACGCCGTATTGACCGGGCTGGGTTTTACCGCCATGGCGGTGCTCGGCGTCACGATTGGTAACACCGACGGCAATATTATCGATTTTATTGTTTTCGGGGTGCTGCACGGTCTGGCAACCAAGTGGTATCTGGTGCCGCTGGTCGCCGCTATCTGGTTTATCGTCTACTACGCGCTGTTCCGCTTTGCGATTAAACACTTCGATTTAAAAACACCGGGACGTGAAAGCGAGGTAGCGCAAAGCGCCCCCGCCAGTACGCCGGGCCAGTCAGGTTATGATGTTCCCGCGCTATTGAATGCGCTGGGCGGTGCGCAAAATGTACAAACGCTGGATAACTGCATAACCCGTTTACGTTTATCGGTGAAAGAGATGTCACGGGTCAATGTCGATGCCCTGAAAGCGCATCGCGCCATTGGGGTTATCAAAGTCAATGAGCATAATCTACAGGTGGTCATCGGCCCGCAGGTCCAGTCGGTAAAAGACGAAATGGCGCAGTTAATGATCACCCCACAAGCCCCCTCTGCGGTGGAGGCAGGATAAAGAATGGATAATTTTGATTTTTCTACGGTTATTGACAGACATGGAACCTGGTGCACGCAGTGGGATTATGTGACCGATCGCTTTGGCCGTGCGGATTTGCTCCCGTTCACCATTTCCGATATGGATTTCGCCACCGCGCCCTGCATCATTAGCGCCATGCAACAGCGTCTGGCGCACGGCGTACTGGGCTATAGCCGCTGGAAGAACGATGATTTCCTCGGGGCCATTGAACACTGGCTCGCCAGCCGTTTTGCGACTAAAATTGACAGCCAGACGATTGTCTATGGCCCCTCTGTTATCTGGATGATTGCCGAGATGATCCGCCAGTGGTCGCAGCCCGGCGATGGCATTGTGGTACATACCCCGGCTTACGATGCCTTTTACAAAGCGATTGCCGCCAATCAACGACAGTTACTGGCGGTTCCGCTACAGCAAAATGAAACGGGTTGGTATTGCGATATGGCACAACTCGAAGCCGTCCTGGCGCGCCCGGAAAGCAAAATATTGTTGTTATGCAGCCCGCAAAACCCCACCGGCAAGGTGTGGACGCACGAGGAATTAGCCACCATGGCCGCGCTGTGCGGGCGGTATAACGTGAAGGTGATTAGCGATGAGATCCATATGGATATGGTCTGGAGCGACCATCCCCATATTCCGTGGAGCAATGTCGCACGCGGGCCGTGGGCGCTGTTTTCCTCCGCCTCGAAAAGTTTCAACATCCCTGCCCTGACGGGCGCATGGGGAATTATTGGCGATGAGGATACACGGCTTGCCTGGCTGGAGGCGTTAAAAAATGGCAACGGGCTGTCATCACCGGCGGTACTCTCGATAATTGCGCATATTGCTGCATATCGCGACGGCGCACCGTGGCTGGATGCGTTGCGCACTTACCTGCAAGCCAATCTGGCGTATGTTGCCCGTTCGCTTAATCGCGCATTTCCACAACTGGACTGGCGCCTCCCTGAATCCACTTATCTGGCGTGGATCGATTTACGCCCGCTGGCCGTAGACGACGCTGCACTGCAAACGCGGCTTATTGATGAGCAAAAAGTCGCCATTATGCGCGGCGACACCTACGGCAACGAAGGCCAGGGGTTTGTTCGCCTGAATGTTGGCTGCCCGCGCGTGAAACTGGAACAGGGCGTGGCGGGGTTAATCGCCGCACTGACATCGCTGCGTTAAGGCAAATAAACGGGGCGGAATCTATCACCGGTATGCATGAGATAGATTTTCATCGGCATTTTTTCCTATAATGGTTCGCACTTTAGCTAAAACAAGAGTGCGACCATGATTGATGCAAACCTGCCCTTAACTGATATTCATCGCCATCTCGACGGCAACATTCGTGCCCAAACCATTCTCGATCTTGGCCGCCAGTACAATCTCCCCTTGCCCGCTCAAACCCTTGATGCCCTGCGCCCGCACGTCCAGGTGACATCCAGTGAACCGGATCTGGTGAGCTTTCTTGCCAAACTCGACTGGGGCGTCAAAGTGCTGGCTTCACTGGACGCCTGTCGCCGCGTTGCTTATGAGAACATGCAAGACGCCGCGCGAAACGGTTTGCATTATGTTGAGCTGCGTTTCTCGCCGGGTTATATGGCGATGACCCACAACCTGCCAGTGGCGGGCGTTGTGGAAGCGGTTATCGCCGGGGTGCGTGAAGGCAGCCGCGATTTTAATGTTCAGGTACGTTTGATTGGCATTCTGAGCCGCACCTTCGGCGAAGCGGCCTGCTTACAGGAACTGGAAGCGCTGCTGGCGCACCGCGACGGCATTACGGCCCTTGATCTGGCCGGTGATGAGCTCGGTTTCCCCGGCAGTCTGTTCTTGTCGCACTTTAACCGCGCACGGGATGCCGGCTGGCAGATTACCGTTCATGCAGGCGAAGCGGCAGGCCCGGAAAGTATCTGGCAGGCGATCCGTGAACTGGGCGCGGTACGCATCGGACACGGCGTGAAAGCCATTGAAGATGCCTCGCTAATGGATTTCCTGGCAGAGCAGCGGATTGGCATTGAATCCTGCCTGACCTCCAATATTCAGACCAGCACCGTGGCATCCCTCGATCGTCATCCGCTGAAAAGGTTCCTTGAGCACGGCATTCTGGCCAGCATCAATACTGACGATCCGGCGGTACAGGGTATCGACATCGGTCATGAATATGAGATTGCCGCGCCGGCCGCCGGGCTGAGCCGTGAACAGATCCGCCAGGCACAGATTAACGGGCTGGAAATGGCATTTCTGAGTGCAGCGGAAAAGCAGGCCCTGCGCGAACGTGTCGCGCAGGCCTGATGATGATCGCTCACGGCAAGCCGCGCGCGTTTTTCAGGTGAGACTCAGGGTCGCGCGATGTTTTGCCGACTCAATACCCAATTCAATCAGTTCCATGATGCGGATAGCCTGGCTCGCCGGAACCGGGTTTTCCCCCACGCCGTTGAGCGCATCACGGATCGCCGCATAGTACGCCGGGTAGTTACCCGGCAGCGTCAGCCAGGTCTCTTCTTTGCGCTCTTCGCCATCCACCCGGGTTAATACCCCATCGCGCATGTCGTAACCCCAGTCCTCTTGCGGCAATTTCTCGCCGTTTTTCAGGCGCTCTTCCTGCGGATCCAGCCCATATTTTACGTAGCTTCCACGCGTGCCATGCACGATATAACGCGCAGATTCTGCCGCTGCCAGCATCGTGCCATGCAGTACGACGCGACGCTGCGGATAAGCCAGCACGGCGTGGAAATAGTCGGTGGATTGTGCACCCGGGCGCAGTTGCGCCAGATCGACAGTCAGAGAAACCGGCAGACCAAACAGGTTGACCGCCTGATCGAGCAAGTGCGGCGCTAAATCGTACCAGATGCCGCTACCCGGACCGCCCTGTTCACGCCAACGGTTACGCACCTGCGGGCGAAAACGATCGAAGTGCGATTCGAAATAGGTCACTTCACCGAGCGCGCCGTCGGCCAGGAGCGCTTTCAGGGTGAGGAAATCACTGTCCCAGCGGCGGTTATGAAACACTGACAACAAGCGACCACAGCTACGCGCCAACGCGTCCAGCTCACGAGCTTGTGACAGTGTCACGGTAAACGGTTTATCCACTACCACATGTTTACCGGCTTCAAGCGCCGCTTTTGCCAGCGGGAAGTGGGTGTCGTTCGGCGTAGGGATGACGATTAAATCGATATTCGGATCGTTGAACAGGCGTTTAGGGTCTGAAACGACCTGTACGGCTGGCCAATCCGTTTTCACTTTCGATTCATCACTGCTGGAAATAGCAGCCAGCGTCATTCCCGCAGTACCCGCAATCAGCGGAGCATGAAATGTTTTACTAGCGTAGCCATAACCAATTAATCCAACACGGATAATGTCACTCATATAGCGGCCTCTTCTCAGTGGAGCCCCCATTTCACACCATCTGCCCGGCGGCGACAACCTGTTACGCAACCTATTAGCCTGACGAATGAATTAGTCGCCTTTCGCGCTGGTTTAAGGATAAAAAATCTGCTTAAATTTGCGGCCAGCACCTTTATGTGGTGGCAGGTGTGTGAGCTAACCTCAGGGAGTAGTAGCAGTATGATCGCAGTATTCAACCGGATTATTGAACTCATGGGCTGGGTCGCGCTCGGTGTCTCGACCCTCCTTTTGGTTTTTGCCAGCCATATCGATAATTATCAGCCGCCTGAACCGAGCGCTGTGGCACAAAAGAAATAATCGCTGACACCTTCCCGCACGCCAGCGTTGAGCGTCAGATGCGGGTTGCCAGTGATGGCGAAGGACGTTAATCTTCTCCACCGGACGCTGTTCTGGCGTCTGGTTTCAGTAGAAAAGAAAACTCTTAATTTAACGGCAGAATATTCTCCCGCTATTTACGCCCGGGTAATAATGTTTATTATTTGAGCGAATTAGCGGTATCTGTTTTGCCTCTTTCATATATGGACACCCCTCGACATGACCGTGCAGGACTATTTATTAAAATTTCGCAAAATCAGTTCGCTTGAAAGCCTGGAAAAATTATTCGATCACCTCAATTACACGCTGACCGAAAGCAGTGAAATCATCAATATGTACCGCGCCGCCGATCACCGCCGCGCAGAATTGGTTTCCGGCGGCCGCTTGTTTGACATTGGGTGCGTTCCCCGCTCGGTATGGCGCTACGTGCTTTAACGACACTGGCATTCATCACATAATCCTTTATACTCGTCGCCCGGCAATAAATCGCATGAATGCCTTAACAGAGGAACGCGCATGACAACAACACCCGCAGAGAGAATCGGAGGCTGGTTACTCGCTCCTCTGGCCTGGTTGCTGGTCGCGTTATTAAGTACCTCGCTGGCGTTACTGCTGTATGCCACAGCGCTGTTAACCCCGCAGTCGGTGACGGCGCTCGGCGCACAGCCGCTGAAAGAGACCGTGCTGTGGTTTGTCTCGTTCGCATCGACTATCGCCATCTGGTATTACACGCTGTGGCTGGTTATCGCGTTTTTTAAACGCCGCAGCATGGTGCCGAAGCACTATATTATCTGGCTGCTGGTCTATGTTTTGTTGGCGGTAAAAGCCTTTGCTTTTTCCCCGGTTTCCGACGAACTGGCCGTGCGCCAGCTCTTGTTTCCGCTGCTGGCTGCCGCGTTGCTGGTTCCTTACTTCAAGCGCTCTGCGCGCGTTAAGAAGACCTTTATTAATCCGTAATAACCTTACAGTTATCCTGTTGTCGCCCGGTGTTGTTTGGCCGATAATAGGCGGCTTTTTTTATTTCAGGCCACATAATGACAGACTATCTTCTGCTATTTATCGGAACGGTGCTGGTCAATAACTTCGTCCTGGTGAAGTTTCTTGGCCTGTGCCCGTTTATGGGTGTTTCCAAAAAGCTGGAAAGCGCAATGGGCATGGGGCTGGCGACGACCTTCGTCATGACCATGGCCTCTATCTGCGCCTGGCTTATCGATACCTGGGTTCTGATCCCGCTGGATTTAGTCTACCTGCGCACGCTGGCCTTTATTCTGATTATTGCCGTGGTGGTACAGTTCACCGAAATGGTGGTGCGTAAAACCAGCCCGGCGCTCTATCGCCTGCTGGGGATTTTCTTGCCGCTGATCACCACCAACTGCGCGGTGCTCGGCGTTGCCCTGCTCAATATCAACCTTGGGCATAATTTCATGCAATCGGCGCTGTACGGCTTCGCCGCCGCCGTCGGCTTCTCGCTGGTGATGGTGCTGTTTGCCGCTATCCGCGAGCGTCTGGCCGTCGCCGATGTGCCCGCGCCATTTCGCGGTAATGCGATTGCGTTGATAACGGCAGGCTTAATGTCTCTGGCCTTTATGGGCTTTAGTGGTCTGGTGAAATTGTAATGAACGCGATTTATATCGCCGTTGCCGCCCTGAGCGCGCTCGGGCTGCTGTTCGGCCTGATCCTCGGCTATGCGTCCCGCCGTTTTGCGGTGGAGGACGATCCGGTCGTTGAACGCATTGATGAATTGTTACCGCAAAGCCAGTGTGGGCAGTGCGGTTATCCTGGCTGTCGCCCTTACGCCGAAGCGGTGGGCACGCAGGGGGAAAAAATTAATCGCTGCGCTCCGGGTGGCGAAGCCGTGATGCTGAAAATCGCCACGCTGCTGAATGTCGATCCGCAGCCGATTGACGGTGATACTGACGCGCAAGAGCCGGCTCGTATGCTGGCGATTATTGATGAGAGCAATTGCATCGGCTGCACCAAATGCATTCAGGCGTGCCCGGTGGACGCGATTGTCGGCGCAACGCGCGCCATGCACACGGTAATAAGCGATCTCTGCACCGGCTGTAACCTTTGTGTGGATCCGTGCCCGACGCAGTGCATCGAACTGCGCCCTGTGGAAACCACCACGCAGAACTGGAAATGGGATTTGCAGGCCATTCCGGTGCGCACTATTCCTGTGGAACACCATGCTTAAGTTATTTTCCGCTTTCCGAAAAGATAAACTGTGGGATTTTCACGGCGGCATTCACCCGCCTGAAATGAAAACCCAGTCTAACGGTACGCCGCTGCGCCAGGTGCCGCTGGCGAAGCGTTTTGTTATCCCCCTGAAACAGCATATCGGCGCTGAAGGTGAACTGTGCGTCAACGTGGGCGATAACGTGTTGCGCGGCCAGCCGCTGACCCGCGGTTGTGGCCGCATGTTGCCGGTACACGCGCCGACCTCCGGTACCGTGGTAGCCATTGCGCCGCACTCCACCGCCCATCCTTCCGCCTTGCCGGAGCTGAGTGTCATTATTGAAGCCGATGGCGAAGATCGCTGGATCCCGCGCGAAGGCTGGCAGGATTACCGCACGCACAGCGTTGAAACGTTAATTGAGCGCATTCACCAGTTTGGCGTTGCTGGTCTGGGTGGCGCAGGTTTCCCGACTGGCGCGAAGCTGCAAGGCGCGGGCAATAAAGTCGATACGCTGATTATCAATGCCGCCGAGTGTGAGCCGTATATCACGGCAGATGACCGTCTGATGCAGGATTGCGCGGCGCAAATTATGGAAGGCGTGCGTATCCTTGCCCACATCCTGCAACCTCGTCAGGTGCTGATCGGGATTGAAGACAACAAACCGCACGCTATCTCGATGATGCGCGCAGTGCTGGCGGGCAGCCATGATATTCAGCTGAAAGTGATCCCGACCAAATACCCTTCCGGCGGGGCGAAACAGCTTACGCAAATCCTCACCGGTAAACAGGTGCCGCACGGCGGCCGCTCTTCGGATATCGGCGTGCTGATGCAAAACGTCGGTACAGCTTACGCGGTAAAACGCGCAGTGATCGACGGTGAGCCTTTAACGGAACGTGTTGTTACCCTGACCGGTGAAGCCGTGACTCGACCGGGCAACGTCTGGGCGCGGCTGGGCACACCGGTTAGCCATCTGCTGGATTTTGCCGGGTTCCAGCCTTCCGCTGAACAACTGGTGATTATGGGCGGCCCACTGATGGGCTTCACCCTGCCGTGGCTCGACGTGCCAGTGGTGAAAATCACTAACTGCCTGCTTGCTCCCTCTGCCAGCGAAATGGGCGAGCCGCAGGAAGAGAAAGGCTGCATCCGGTGCAGCGCCTGCGCCGATGCCTGTCCGGCGGATCTGCTGCCGCAGCAGCTTTACTGGTTTAGCAAAGGCCAACAGCACGACAAAGCCACCGCGCACAATCTCTCTGACTGTATCGAATGCGGTGCCTGCGCCTGGGTTTGCCCGAGCAATATTCCGCTGGTGCAATATTTCCGTCAGGAGAAAGCGGAAATTTATGCCATTGCCGAGGAAGAGAAACGCACTGCCGAAGCGAAAGCACGCTTTGAAGCCCGCCAGGCCCGCCTTGAGCGAGACAAACTTGCGCGTCAGGCACGTCACAAGCAAGCCGCTGCGCAACCTGCTGAAAAAGACAAACAGGCGATCGAGGCGGCGCTGGCACGCGTGAAAGAAAAACAGGCCAACGCCGCGCAGCCGATGGTAATCCAGGCCGGTACGCAACCGGATAACAGCGAGGTGATTGCCGCGCGCGAAGCCCGCAAGGCCGAAGCGCGTGCCCGTCAGGCTGAGAAAGCGCAAAATGCGCCGGAAGCCGCCAATCCGCGTAAAGCGGCAGTTGAAGCGGCTATTGCCCGCGCCAAAGCACGAAAAGCGGCGCAGGCGTCTGTTGAAACGCCAGTCGGACAAGAAGAAGCACCTGAGCCCGTTGATCCGCGCAAAGCAGCGGTTGAAGCGGCGATTGCGCGCGCGAAAGCGCGCAAAGCGGCGCAGACGTCTGTTGAAGCGCCAGTCGCACAGGAAGAAACGCCTGAGCCGGTTGATCCACGCAAAGCAGCGGTTGAAGCGGCGATTGCGCGCGCGAAAGCGCGCAAAGCGGCGCAGACGTCTGTTGAAGCGCCAGTCGCACAGGAAGAAACGCCTGAGCCGGTTGATCCACGCAAAGCAGCGGTTGAAGCGGCGATTGCGCGCGCGAAAGCGCGCAAAGCGGCGCAGACGTCTGATGAAGCGCCAGTCGCACAGGAAGAAACGCCTGAGCCGGGTGATCCACGCAAAGCAGCGGTTGAAGCGGCGATTGCGCGCGCGAAAGCGCGAAAACTGGAGCAAGCGCAGAAAGCCGCGCAAACAAAAGAAGAATCGCCTGTCCCGCAAGCTGCCAATGACGATCCGCGTAAAGCGGCAGTCGCAGCGGCCATCGCCCGAGTTCAGGCTAAAAAAGCCGCGCAGCAAGCTGTTAACGAGGATTAAATGGTTTTCAGAATCGCAAGTTCCCCTTATACCCATAACCAGCGTCAGACCTCGCGCATTATGCTGCTGGTCACGCTGGCAACGATACCGGGCATCGCCGCGCAGCTCTGGTTTTTCGGTTGGGGAACACTGATACAGGTAGTATTAGCTGTCACCAGCGCCCTGCTGGCAGAAGCACTGGTGCTGACATTACGTAAGCAAAACGTCGGCACAATCCTTGCAGATAACTCAGCATTATTAACCGGCTTGCTGCTGGCGATAAGTATTCCCCCTTTCGCCCCATGGTGGATGGTGGTGCTTGGTACGGTGTTTGCGGTGATTATTGCTAAACAGCTGTACGGCGGCCTTGGCCATAACCCCTTTAACCCGGCGATGATTGGCTATGTGGTGTTGCTTATCTCTTTTCCGGTGCAGATGACCAGTTGGTTGCCGCCCTATGAAATCGCCCGCACAGTGCCGGGCATGATGGACGCATTGCAGGTGATTTTCACCGGACACAGCGCATCAGGCGCGACGATGGAAACCCTGCGCATCGGTATTGACGGCGTCAGCCAGGCCACACCGCTGGACACCTTTAAAACCTCGCTGCATGCCGGGCACAGCGTTGAGCAGATCCTGCAATACCCGATTTACAGCGGTGTGCTGGCGGGAGCAGGCTGGCAGTGGGTTAACCTCGGTTATCTGGCGGGTGGCCTCTTTTTGCTGTGGCAGAAAACCATTCGCTGGCATATTCCGGTCAGTTTTCTGCTCTCGCTGGCCGTTTGCTCGACGCTCGGCTGGATCTTTTCGCCCGAATCGGTGGCTGCGCCGCATCTGCATTTGCTGTCGGGCGCGACAATGTTAGGCGCGTTCTTTATTTTGACCGACCCGGTTACCGCCTCCACAACCAACAAAGGCCGCCTGATTTTTGGCGCGCTGGCAGGTTTGCTGGTGTGGCTGATCCGCAGCTTCGGCGGTTACCCGGACGGCGTAGCGTTTGCCGTATTACTGGCGAATATTACCGTGCCATTGATTGACTATTACACGCGTCCGCGCGCGTACGGGCATCGCTGAGGAGCCGTCATGCTGAAAACAATGCGCAAACATGGCGTGACGCTGGCACTGTTCGCTGCCGGTTCGACCGGGTTGACCGCCGCCATTGATCAAATGACCAAAACAACGATTGCCGAACAGGCAGCGTTACAGCAAAAAGCCCTCTTCGACCAGGTCATCCCGGGCGACAGCTATAATAATGTGCTTCAGCAGAGCTGTTATCGGGTGAGCGATCCGGCCCTTGGTAAAGGGCAGCATAAAGTGTGGATTGCCAGACAGGATGACAAACCGGTCGCTGCGGTACTGGAATCCACCGCGCCGGATGGTTATTCCGGTGCTATTCAATTGCTGGTTGGCACAGATTTTAATGGCACAGTGCTTGGTGTGCGCGTTACTGAGCATCATGAAACACCGGGTCTCGGCGATAAAATTGAGCTGCGTATCAGTGACTGGATCACGTATTTTTCTGGTAAGAAAATCGACGGTCCTGCCGATCACCATTTTGCGGTGAAAAAGGATGGCGGTGATTTCGATCAGTTTACCGGTGCCACTATCACGCCGCGCGCAGTGGTGAATGCGGTAAAACGCACCGGCTTGTACGCAATGACGCTGCCTGAGCAGCTTTCCCGTTTGCCGGGTTGTGGAGAGTAAACGATGAGCGAAGCCAAAGAGGTTATTGTCCAGGGGTTGTGGAAAAACAACTCTGCACTGGTGCAGTTGCTGGGCCTGTGCCCGCTGCTGGCGGTAACGTCCACTGCCACCAACGCCCTCGGGTTAGGTCTGGCGACCACGCTGGTGCTGACCCTGACCAACCTGTTTGTCTCCTTGTTACGGCGCTGGACGCCGCCGGAGATCCGCATTCCTGTTTATGTGATGATCATCGCCTCGGCGGTGAGCGCCGTGCAGATGCTGATTAATGCTTACGCGTTCGGGCTGTATCAGTCGCTGGGGATTTTTATTCCGCTGATCGTCACCAACTGTATTGTTGTCGGGCGCGCGGAAGCGTTCGCCGCGAAAAAAGGCCCGGCGCTCTCGGCACTGGATGGTTTTTCCATCGGCATGGGTGCCACCTGCGCCATGTTTGTGCTCGGTTCAATGCGCGAAATCCTCGGTAACGGCACGCTGTTTGACGGCGCGGACGGGCTGCTGGGAAGCTGGGCGAAAGTGCTGCGCATTGAAGTGTTCCATACGGATTCCCCTTTCCTGCTGGCGATGCTGCCGCCGGGCGCGTTTATTGGCCTCGGCATGATGCTGGCAGTGAAGTATCTTATTGATCAAAAAATGAAAAAACGCCGCGCCGCAGCGGCTATCGTCAGTGAAACCGCAGAGACCTCGCCCAGGAAGGCCTGATGAATAAAGCAAAACGGCTGGAAATTTTATCCCGCTTACGGGAAAACAACCCACACCCGACTACCGAACTTAACTTCAACTCGCCGTTTGAGTTGCTGATTGCCGTTCTCCTCTCTGCTCAGGCGACGGATGTCAGCGTCAACAAGGCGACGGCGCTGCTCTATCCGGTGGCGAATACGCCAAAAGCGATGCTGGAGTTGGGTGTCGAGGGCGTGAAGCAGTACATCAAAACGATTGGTCTGTTTAACAGCAAAGCGGAAAACGTCATTAAAACGTGCCGTATTTTGCTGGAAAAGCACGGCGGCGAAGTCCCGGAAGACAGGGCGGCGCTGGAAGCGTTACCCGGCGTCGGGCGTAAAACCGCGAATGTGGTGCTCAACACCGCCTTTGGTTGGCCGACAATCGCAGTGGACACGCATATTTTCCGCGTCTCTAACCGCACCCGTTTCGCACCGGGCAAGAATGTCGAAGAAGTGGAAGAGAAGTTGCTGAAAGTGGTGCCGGCTGAATTTAAAGTCGATTGCCATCACTGGCTGATCCTGCACGGGCGATACACCTGCATCGCCCGTAAACCCCGCTGCGGCTCCTGTATTATCGAAGACCTGTGTGAGTACGACTGCAAGGTCGAATAACGCATCAGAACGGACGCAGTACCGCCATCAGGATAATCACCGCCACCGCAACGATAATCAACGCGGTGGCATTGCCAATCGCACCTGTGCCTTTCACTGCCTCGCCAGTTGCCATCCGGCGCAGTGTGGCAGAGAGGAAGCCATGCAGCCCGGACAGCAACAGCACGACCACAATCTTCACGATCAGCCACAAATGCGGCATCTGGCCATGCGCCACTACCATTACAACCCCTGCAATCCATAGCAATATCATCGCGGGGGTCGTGACTTTTCGGCTCCAGCGTCGTACCTCGATCAGCAGACCTGCCGTAGCGGTTTTATCCGCCTGTACCGCGCACCAGCCCGCCACGACCGCCATCACTAGCATGCCGCCAATCCAGATAATGGCCGACGCGATATGTAACGCATTGAGCCACGGGTGAAAGTTCATACAATTGCCCCACAATAAAAAAGAGTGGCTGAAGTCTGCCAGCGCCGCGCTGCGCTGTCATGAACAATGCGCGGCATTCAGGCAAAAAATGCAAAATAATTGATCTATTCAGCATCCGGACAGTCTGTCATCTTGCTTAAAGTGGCTGATTTTTTGACATTAAGCGTTGTGATATTCCTCACAACTCTGCAAATCAACCTTATAAGCACATTTTCAGGTGGAAGAGAGAGCGTTAAACAGATAATTATCCGCTTATGCGTATACAGAAAGATGAATCCTTTTTTTAGAAGAAAAAAATCCAACCCCATGGCTATTGTATTGGAGTTGCTAACGCAATGTTAAAAAAGAGCTAAATATGCAAAATTAAGCAGGCCATGAACAAAGTTTGCGCATTTCTTTGCGGGACATATAACCAGATAATTCTATCAAACCAGCCCGATACACTACTTAACAAGTAAAACAGTAGAACATATACCTTAAGACCTTTCTAAGCCGCTAAACATTAGTGGAAAAATCCATGTTTGTCAGGTTGGTAAAATTTAACTCTGAATAACAATTAGATTTGCCGAGCAATGTAACGGTATGGATCTATGTAACAGAATATGTCAAAAGGCTTGCCTCAACGCCCAGGATAGTGAACATTACCCGCCGTTTCCCCTCCCAATATAACTATAAGCGCGACGAGCTCTGGTTATTTCGCGCTGAACACCCCCGTTAATATGGGATGTAAAAAAAGAGGTATATGTGTCAACTGCAAACAAACCAACAGAAAGCGTCAGCTTGAACGCTTTTAAACAACCGAAAGCGTTCTATCTGATCTTCTCCATTGAATTATGGGAGCGTTTTGGTTTCTACGGCCTGCAAGGCATTATGGCCGTTTACCTGGTGAAACAACTGGGTATGTCCGAATCAGACTCAATTACGCTGTTCTCCTCCTTTAGCGCCCTGGTTTACGGTCTGGTTGCCATCGGCGGCTGGCTGGGCGACAAAGTGCTGGGTACCAAACGCGTGATCATGCTGGGCGCGATTGTGCTGGCGATCGGTTATGCGCTGGTGGCCTGGTCTGGTCATGACGCCGGTATCGTGTATATGGGTATGGCGGCTATTGCCGTGGGTAATGGCCTGTTTAAAGCTAACCCGTCTTCCCTGCTCTCTACCTGCTACGACAAAGATGACCCGCGTCTCGACGGTGCATTCACCATGTATTACATGGCTGTTAACGTCGGTTCCTTCTTCTCCATGCTGGCAACGCCGTGGCTTGCTGTCCGCTTTGGCTGGAGCACCGCGTTTGGTCTGAGCGTGGTTGGTCTGCTGATCACCATTGTTAACTTTGCTTTCTGCAAACGCTGGGTCAAAAACTACGGTTCAAAACCGGATTTCGAACCGCTGCGTATTGGTTATCTGCTGGCGACTATCGTCGGTGTTGTCGCGCTGGTCGCCATTGCTACCTGGCTGCTGCACAACCAGGGTATCGCGCGTATGGTGCTGGGCGTGATTGCGCTGGGCATTATCTGCCTCTTCGCTAAAGAGACCTTTGCCCTGAAAGATGCGGCGCGCCGTAAGATGATCGTGGCCTTCATCCTGATGGTTCAGGCTATTGTCTTCTTCGTGCTCTACAGCCAGATGCCGACCTCCCTGAACTTCTTTGCCATCCGTAACGTTGAACATACCCTGTTCGGCATCGCGTTTGAGCCGGAGCAGTATCAGGCGCTTAACCCATTCTGGATAATCATTGGTAGCCCGATTCTGGCGGCCATCTACAACAAAATGGGTGACACCCTGCCGATGCCGCACAAATTCGCGATTGGTATGGTGCTGTGCTCTGGTGCGTTCCTGGTGCTGCCGCTCGGGACGAAATTCGCCTCTGATGCGGGTATCGTGTCTGTGAGCTGGCTGATTGCGAGCTACGGCCTGCAAAGTATCGGTGAGCTGATGATTTCCGGTCTCGGCCTGGCGATGGTTGCGCAACTGGTGCCGCAACGCCTGATGGGCTTCATTATGGGTAGCTGGTTCCTGACCACCGCAGGCGCGAACATCATTGCGGGCTATGTGGCAAACCAGATGGCGATCCCGGAAAACGTAACAGACCCGCTGATGTCCCTGGACATCTACGGCTCCGTCTTCTTGCAGATTGGCATTGCGACAGCCGTGATTGCTGCGCTGATGATCCTGATGGCACCGAAGCTGAACCGCATGACGCAGAGCGACGATACGACCAGCAAAGCGTCCGAAACCGCTACGGCCTAATCGCCGCGGGGAATACGAAATATCAAGCCGTTAACGCAAGTTAGCGGCTTTTTTTTTATGCGCCAGCGTAATAACCTATGCCGGAATTTAGCCAAAAGGAAATGTCGATGAAATTGTTTTACAAACCCGGTGCCTGCTCCCTTGCCTCCCACATCGCTCTGCGCGAAACCGGGAAAGATATCGCGCTTGTCAGCGTCGATCTGATGAAAAAGCGCCTGGAAAATGGCGATGATTATTTTGCTATTAACCCGAAAGGACAAATTCCTGCGCTGCTGCTGGATGACAACACGCTGCTGACTGAAGGCGTGGCTATCATGCAGTACGTTGCCGACAGCGCGCCGCAAAGCCAGCTTCTGGCTCCGGTCGGTACATTACCGCGCTACAAGACGCTGGAGTGGCTGAACTTTGTTGCCACCGAGCTGCACAAAGGGTTTACCCCACTTTTCCGCCCGGAGACGCCGGAAGCGTTCAAACCCACGGTTCGCGCTCTGCTCGAGAAAAAGCTGCAATACGTTAACGAATCGTTGAGCAACAACGAGTGGATCAGCGGCCCGCACTTCACCATCGCCGATGGCTACCTGTTTACGGTGCTGCGCTGGGCGCGGGCAGTGAAGCTGAATATGGCTGAATTGACCAACATCGACGCTTATATGACGCGCGTGGCGGCACGTCCGGCGGTGGCGGCGGCACTGGCAGCGGAAGGGATTTAATCAGGTTTGCTGCATAAAAAAGGCGGGATTTCCCCGCCTTTTTTGTTATGCCCGGCTTACTTCCAGCAAATCAGGCAGTAATTTTTCTTCCCGCGACGCAGCAGCGTGTAACGATCGAACAGGCGATCGCTATCGGTAAAGAAATATTCCGGGTCGGCCTGTTTTTCACCGTTGATGGTGACTGCGTTCGAGGCGATGGTTTTGCGCGCCTGACCGCGTGACGGTTGCAGCCCGGAATCAACCAGCGCCTGCATCAGATCCGCGCCTTTGTCCATCTCAACCATCGGCACACCGTCCTGCGCCAGCTGTTCAAAATCGGCTTCGCTGAGATCGCTCAGCGTACCGTTGAACAGGCTTTCGGTGATGCGTTTCGCCGCAATCAACCCCTCTTCACCGTGCACCAGACGCGTGACCTGCTCGGCCAGCACGTACTGCGCACGCGGCGCTTTGCCGCTGTTCTTGTCTTCTTCTTCCAGCGCGTTGATCTCGGCGATGTCCATAAAGGTGAAGAATTTCAGGAAGCGATAAACATCGGCATCGGCGGTGTTGATCCAGAACTGGTAGAACTTGTACGGACTGGTTTTCTTCGGATCCAACCATACTGCACCCCCTTCGGTTTTACCAAACTTGGTACCGTCGGCTTTGGTGATCAGCGGAACGGTCAGACCGAACACCTGGTTCTGGTGCAGACGACGCGTCAGGTCGATACCGGAAGTAATGTTACCCCACTGATCGGAACCGCCAATTTGCAGTGCCACGCCGTGCAGTTTATTCAGGCAGGCGAAGTCGTAGCCTTGCAGCAGGTTGTAGGAAAATTCGGTAAACGAAATGCCGACATCGTCACGGTTCAGGCGCTGTTTCACCGCCTCTTTGTTAATCATCTGGTTAACAGAGAAGTGTTTACCGATATCGCGCAGGAAGGTCAGCACGTTCATGTTGCCAAACCAGTCGTAGTTATTCGCCGCGATCGCGGAGTTATCGCCGCAGTCGAAGTCGAGGAACGGTGCGACCTGTTTGCGGATTTTATCCACCCACTCCTGCACGGTGTCTTCGGTGTTCAGTTTACGCTCAGTGGCTTTAAAGCTCGGGTCGCCGATAAGCCCTGTAGCGCCACCCACCAGCGCGACCGGTTTGTGGCCAGCCTGCTGGAAGCGTTTCAGGCATAACAATGGAACCAGATGCCCCAAATGCAAGCTGTCTGCGGTGGGATCGAAGCCGCAATAGAGCGCGATTGGCCCCTGCGCCAGTCGCTCTGCTAACGCTTCCTCATCCGTCACCTGAGCCACGAGGCCCCGCTCTTGCAATTGTTTAATCAAGTTACTGCTAGCCATCAAATTCTCCATGTATAAAACGGACTGCACCTTTGCCGGTACACGACTTTTCGCCAGATGCGAAAGGATACTTCAGGGGGGCAGATAGAATAAAGCGCCGGGCTACGTTGCACCAGCGCTTATCACAACATTTTTCGGGGATTACGGGGCCAGACGGTCAATTTTCCACGCGTTATTTTCACGCTGGTACAAAAAACGATCGTGCAGGCGGTTGGCTCCGCCCTGCCAGAACTCCATTTGTTCGATACTGACGCGGTAACCGCCCCAGAAACTTGGCAGCGGGACCTCGCCCTGCTGGAACTTCTGCTTCAGTTCAAGGAACTTACTTTCCAGCACACCGCGCGCGGAAATGCGGCTCGATTGCTTTGATACCCAGGCACCGATTTGGCTGTCGCGCGGGCGGCTGTGAAAATATTTCACCACGTCCAGCGTCGACAGGCGCTCTGCTTTGCCAATGACCATCACCTGGCGCTCAAGCATATGCCAGGGAAACAACAGGCTAATCGCAGGATTGTGTTCGAGATGGTGCGCTTTGCGGCTGCCGAGGTTGGTATAAAACACCAACCCTTTCTCGTCATAATGCTTAAGCAGCACAATGCGCTGATACGGTTGCCCGTGTTCATCCACGGTTGCCACGACCATGGCGGTCGGATCGACAAGCTGGGCTTCGCAGGCCTGGCCCAGCCAGCGCTCAAACAGGCTCAACGGTTCTGCGGGAAGGTCGCTGCGGCGCAGACCGCCTTTGGTGTATTCACGGCGAAGATGCGCGATTTGCTGCAATTGATCGTTATCAGACATGGCGTTAGCGAAAGTTGTGGTCAGGGAACGCTATTATGCGCCCCCCGGTGAAAATCTCAACGCTGCGGATTTTGTAACTGGCAGTTATTCAGCACGATGCGATCGCGCTTATAAACCGTCGCGCTGTCGCCTTTCGACCAAAAGACATAGACACCATCGGTATAACGCGTGCCCGAAGCTGATAGCCCTTGTTGCAGCGTCAGCAGTTTGTCATCCCAGACGAAACTGGCCTGCTGGCGCTGCTGATTCAGTTTTACGGTCAGGGGTTTTTCGTCGCACTGGTACTCAAGGGTATCCGTGTTCATGCGCTCGACGAATTGGTTGTAATAACTACACCCGGCAAGCAGCGCGGGCAGGCAGGCGATTAAGATTTTTTTCATAGGATATTCCCGGGACTGTCCTGGTCACGGAGAGCGAAACGCTCTCCTTAAGCCTGGTCAGTCTAGCGGGGTACCACTAAAGTGAAATTCGGTTAACTCTGATTCTGCCGCGGGTTTGCCGGGAAAATCGCCCCCAGCACCGAAGGCGCGGACGCACCGGTGACGGAAGGTAAGTTGCCTGGTAACCCGGCCAGCGTGCGCCATGCCAGCCAGGCGAAGGCCAGCGCTTCCATATCATCGCCGCTGATCCCGGCGACATCCGTCGGCGCAACTTCTATGCCGGGCAGCAGGCTCGCCAGGCGCGCCATCAGGAGCGGATTACGGCTGCCGCCGCCGCATACCAGCAACCGCTCGCAGCCGCCGCTCAGCAGCACTTGTTCCGAAATCGTCACCGCCGTCAGTTCTACCAGTGTTGCCTGTACATCGCTGGCGCTGAGCGCCGGGAAAAGCGCCAGATGTCGCTCAAGCCAACCGTAATTGAAATATTCTCGGCCGGTGCTTTTCGGCGCGGGTTCGGCAAAATAGGCATCGCTTAACATGTTTTGCAGCAGCGGCAGCACCACTTTACCTTCGCTGGCCCACTGCGCGTCTTTATCGTACGGTTTGCCTTTTTGCCGCCAGATCCAGGCGTCCATCAGCATATTGCCCGGCCCGGTATCGTAACCGCGCACCGGCTGGCCTGGAATTAACAGCGATAAATTGGCAATGCCGCCGATGTTGAGCACCATGCGCCGCTCGGTCGGGTGTGACAGCAGCGCGTGATGAAAGGCCGGCACCAGTGGCGCGCCCTGCCCGCCAAGTGCCATATCACGGCGGCGAAAATCGCCTACCACCGTCACGCTGGTGCGGGCAACAACCTGGTTGTTATCACCAATTTGCAAAGTATGCGGCGCGATACCGCCCGGCTCATGCCAGACGGTTTGCCCGTGGCAGCCAATCGCCACAATATCTTCAGGATGAAGTTGTTCTCTGTCCATTAACGCCAGTACCGCATCGGCAAAGAGCTTACCGAGCTGGGTATCGAGCCTGCCAAATTGCGAAAGCGTAAGCTGTTGCCCCTGGCAAATGTTCAGGATCGCCTCTTTCAGCGGCAGCGGAATAGGAAACGTCAGGCTTGCCTGTTGCGCGACCATGGTGTCATCAATGGCGGCCAGCACCACATCCACCCCGTCCAGACTCGTTCCCGACATCACCCCAATGTAGCGACCTGATTTCATACGCTTTCCTTTAATGCGTGACAGAGAGAGGCACTACTCCACCATAAAGCGCCTGTTAACACCATCGCCTGCAAATAATTTTTAACAATCCTGTGCATTTTGCTTAAGTGAAAATACGGTGGGCTGTGCTTATAATCGCTTCGTTTAAATCTGGTTAAGCGCAGTTCGTTTATACTTTTGCCGGGATTTGGCAGAAGATACGACCTGGCATCGCTAATATGCCATATAATTTAGCCATGACGGATGCTCACAAGAGCGTTACATGGTGAACAGGAGATTCATAAATGATGTTACGTGCACTGGCAGTTTCGCTGATTGGTTTTACTTTGGCCGGTTGTGTTAATAACGACACACTTTCTGGTGACGTCTATTCTGCATCGGAAGCAAAACAGGTGCAAAATGTCACTTACGGCACCATTGTTAACGTCCGTCCAGTACAGATTCAGGGTGGCGATGAGAATAATGTCATCGGCGCGCTGGGCGGTGCGGTACTGGGTGGTTTCCTGGGTAACACTGTCGGTGGCGGTACCGGGCGTTCTCTCGCAACGGCAGCGGGTGCGGTCGCGGGTGGTGTGGCAGGCCAGTCAGTTCAGGGCTCAATGAATAAAACCCAGGGTGTTGAACTGGAAATCCGCAAAGATGATGGCAACACCGTAATGGTGGTGCAGAAACAGGGTAACACCCGCTTCTCCGCAGGTCAGCGCGTCGTCATGGCGAGCAATGGCCGTCAGATCACCGTCTCTCCGCGCTAATCAGCGCAGTAATGTGGTCACACGTTGTGGCCACATTCGCTTTCAGGCATAAAAAAAAGCCTTGCGGATGCAAGGCCCTTTGGATTCAGTCTCGCGACTGTAGTTCAGTGATATTTTGTTCCAGTCGGGCAATCATCTTAATTAACATATCCAGCTCCTGCGCAGAGATCCCGGCGAGAATTTCGCTCCGGGTTTTGCGGATAACCGTTTCCATCTCTTCGATGATCGGCGCAGCTTTCTCTGTCAATTTGATGCGTTTTGCCCGGCGGTCGTTGGCGCATGTCTGGCGAGAAATAAGGCCCTTCTCTTCCAGTTGATCCAGCGTACGCACCAGCGAAGGCTGCTCGATGCCAATCGCTTTGGCCAGTTGAATTTGCGACTGCTCGGGTGGGAGCTCATGAATGTTATGCAGCGTTACCCAGTGAGTCTGCGTTAATTCCAGAGGTTTGAGGCGATGGTCAATTAAAGCGCGCCAGACGCGCACTAAGCGTGCCAGATCGGATCCTAATGGCGATTCCAATTTCATCTCCTTATAATTAGCTTGCTAAGTTATTATACTCATTTTAGAATAGTTTGCAGTATTTATATTGGCAAAACAAATGTATTGCTCGCTCCGCCAGGGCTTACACCGAGGCGCTTCCCGGCCGGTGAACCGTTTGGCTGCACAGGACACAATGGCGTGACGTTAACTTCCCATTCCCCGGATTTACTCCTGCAAGATTTAATCTTTGGTGCATCAGTTTACTTTCCGCCCTTGTTTAAAGTGGTGATGTTGGGTTTTCTGTTCTGGCTGCTTGCCCACCGCCTGCTGCGCGACTGGATTTACGCCGGTGAAATCTGGCACCCCATCCTGATGGATCTCTCACTGTTTGTTATTGCCCTGAGCCTCGCGCTCGGCTTGTTAATCGTGTGGTAATTATGCGCCTGAAATCCCTGAAATATTTTTCCACTTTACTGGTGCTGGCCGTGGCGATTGTTGCAGCGTGGTGGATGTGGAATTTTTATATGCAGTCACCCTGGACGCGGGATGGCAAAGTGCGCGCCGAGCAGGTCAGCATCACACCGCAAGTGTCTGGCAGCATTGTTGAGCTATCGGTCAAAGATAACCAGTTTGTAAAAGCTGGCGCTCTGCTGTTTCGCCTCGACGATACGCCTTTTCACATTGCGGTACTGAATGCCGAAGGGCAACTCGCCAGAGCGCAAACGGAGCTGGCAAAAGCCAATAACGAAGCCCGCCGCCGTCAGCACTTATCACACAATTACATCTCTGCTGAAGATCTGGATACGGCCAATATTAGCGTCAAAGCGGCGCAAGCGGGCGTGGCGGTCGCACAGGCGCAACTCGATCAGGCGAAGTGGCAATTAACCCAAACCCGCGTCACCGCACCAGTGGATGGCTGGGTGACCAACCTGACGGCGCGCTCAGGGAATTACGCCACCGCCGGGCAACCGGTATTTGCACTGGTCGACAGCCATTCGTTCTATGTAGTGGGTTATTTCGAAGAGACCAAACTGCGCCATATTCGCGAAGGCGCGGCTGCGAAAATTGTGCTCTATAGCGGCAATTTTACGTTACAGGGTCACGTTTCCAGCATAGGGCGGGCGATTTACGACCAGAGCGTCGAAACCGATAGTGGGCTGGTTGCCGATATCAAACCTAACGTGCCGTGGGTGCGGCTGGCGCAGCGCGTGCCGGTGCGGATCCAGTTTGACACTCTGCCTGATAATCTCACGCTGGTTTCCGGCACCACCTGCACCGTGGCGATTGGCGGCGAGTAATGAAAACGCCCGCCTGGCTCTGGCAGAACCTGCCGTGGGTGAAAGCCACCTCCGGTCAGTGGCGCTATGCACTACGCAACGGCATTGCCATGTGCCTGGCGCTGACGGTGGCTTACTACCTCGATTTGGATGAACCCTACTGGGCGATGACCTCTGCGGCAGTGGTCAGTTTCCCCACCGTGGGCGGCGTTATCAGCAAAAGCCTCGGGCGCATTGCCGGTAGCCTGCTTGGGGCGTGCGCGGCACTGATTATCGCCGGGCAGACGCTTAATGATCCGTGGCTGTTTCTGTTCGCTATGGCGGGCTGGATTGGTTTTTGCACCTGGGCCTGCGCGCAGTTTACAAACAACGTCGCCTATGCGTTTCAACTGGCCGGTTATACCGCCGCGATCATTGCGTTTGCCATGGTCAACGTCACCGATATTACCGAACTATGGGATATCGCCCAGGCGCGGGTGTGCGAAGTGATTCTGGGCATCTTATGCGGTGGCATGATGATGATGATCCTGCCCGGCACTGCCGATGGCACCACCCTTCTGACCGCATTGAACAAGATGCATGCCCGCCTGCTGGAGCACGCCAGCCTGCTCTGGCAGCCGGAAACCACCGACGCTATCCGCACGGCGCATGAAAGCGTAATTGGTCAAATCCTTACCACCAATTTACTGCGCATTCAGGCATTCTGGAGCCATTACCGCTTCCGCCGACAGAACAACATATTGACTTACTTGTTACACCAGCAACTGCGTATGACCAGCGTTATCTCCAGCCTGCGCCGGATGCTGCTGAACTGGCCCGATGCGCCAGCTCATTTGCGCCCGGTGCTTGAACAGCTGCTCGCCGAGCTTGCCAGGCCGCACACCGATGCGCTGCGCGTTGCCCGCATCATCGCGCCGCTGGCACCAAAAGATGAGTATGATTTCCGCCACCGGGCGTTCTGGCAGCGCTTACGCTATTTTTGCCGGTTATATCTCGCCAGTCGCCGCTGGTTGCTGCAACTGGAAAATGCCTCACCGGTCAGCGTGCATACGCCACCGCCCAGCCCTGCGTTAATGCGCTATACGGATAACGTCGAAGCCCTGTGGAGCGGCGTGCGAACCTTCTGTGCGTTAAGCATGGTAGGCGCATGGAGCATCAATACGCAGTGGGAATATGGCTCTGCCGCGCTGACGCTTGCGGCGATCAGTTGCGTGCTCTATTCCGTCGCTCCGGCACCGTTTAACTCCCTGACGTTATTACTGCGCACGCTAACGCTGCTGACATTATTCAGCTTTGTGGTGAAGTTTGGGCTGATGGTGCAAATCAGCGAACTACCGCTGTTTCTGTTTTTTCTCTTCCCGCTGCTTACGACGATGCAGTTACTGAAGTTGCAGATGCCGAAACGGGCTGGTCTGTGGGGGCAGTTAATCGTCTTTATGGGTTCGTTTATCGCCGTGACTAACCCACCGGTCTATGATTTTGCCGATTTTTTAAATGATGACCTGGCGAAAATTCTCGGCGTTGGGCTGGCATGGCTCGCGTTTGCGGTGCTGCGGCCAGGCTCAGATGCGCGCAAAAGCCGCCGTCATATCCGTGCCCTGCGTCGGGGTTTTGTGGATCAGTTAAGCCGCATGCCACAACTGAGCGAACATGGATTTGAATCGGTGGTCTATCACCACATCAGCCAACTCAGTAACAGCCAGGATGCGCTCGCGCGGCGCTGGTTGCTGCGCTGGGGCGTGGTGTTGTTGAACTGTTCCCACGTGGTGTGGCAGTTGCGCGACTGGGAGACGCGTTCAGACCCGCTTGCCAGAGTACGCGATCGTTGCATCAACTTGCTGCGGGATGTGATGAGTGAGCGCGGCGTCCAGCAACGAACGCTAACCGCCACGCTGGCAGAGCTACAGCGGATCTGCGCGGCGCTGGGTAATCATCATCAGCCCGCCGCGCGTGAACTGGCCTCGGTTGTCTGGCGATTGTACTGCGCGTTATCCCAACTGGAATACGCGCCCGCGCCGGGCACCCTCAGCGAGCCGGTTACTTAATAACGCCGCAGGCATAGCGCGCGCCGCCACCGCCCAGCGGTTTCGGCTGATCGGACATATTATCGCCGCCAACATGCACCATCAGCGCTTTGCCTTTGACCTCATCAAGCTTTTTCAGCCGTGGCGCAACCACCGGATCGGTGGCTTTCCCGTCGTTATTCACCACCAGCACCGGCAGGTCGCCTAAATGCCCGGCGCCTTCCGGCCCCTCATGTTTGCCGGTGTTTTGCGGATCGAGGTGGCCGCCCGCCGCTTCAGCCGCAGAGGCTTTCCCCTCTTTTATCGCGGGCTGGCAACTGCCTTTGGCGTGAACATGAAAACCATGCTCGCCAGGCGGCAGGGCTTTCAGATCCGGGGCGAACTCCAGCCCTTTATCGGTTTCGCTGATTTTCACGCTGCCCACGGACTGCCCCACGCCCTGCGCGGTGACGAGGTTCATCTCCACTTCTTCACTGGCGGCCTGCGCTCCGGCACAGGTGAGCAGCGCCAGCACTGCCAGACTAAAACGCTTCATATGACCTCCTTCGGTTTGTTTTTGCCCTGTAAGTTTAAACCAGAGTAAAAGAATTCACCGGGAGGTCATTAAAGAGTCTTATGGCACGTCGTAACCGAGCGCCGCTTTGCGAATGCGGAACCACTGTTGGCGGGTCATTTGCAATGTCAGCGCACCCAGCGCCGAGCGAACGCGTTCAATTTTACCGGAGCCAATAATCGGCAACGGTGATGAAGGTAAACGCATCACCCAGGCGTACACCACCTGCTCAATGGTTTCGGCATTCAGCTCCTGCGCCACCTGCGCCAGTTCATCGCGCAGCGGCTGGAAAGCGGGATCGTTAAACAACTGCCCGCCGCCAAGACAGGACCACGCCATCGGGCGAATGCGCAGTTGTTGGAGTTGATCCAACGTGCCATCCAGCAGTAGCGGCTGGTGCACCGGGGAAATTTCCACCTGATTGGTTGCAAGCGTAAACGGCAGGCGCGACTGCAAGAGCGCGAACTGGGAAGGTGTGAAGTTAGAGACGCCAAAATGGCGCACTTTGCCGCTTTGATGCAGATGCAGGAAAGCTTCGGCGACATCGTCGGCATCCATCAGCGGATCCGGGCGGTGGATCAGCAGCAGGTCAAGATGGTCGGTCGCCAGATTCACCAGCGACTGCTCGGCGCTACGAATAATGTGGTCACGTTCGGTGATGTAGTGACCAATCGCGTGTTCCGGCTTCGCGGTGGTGGCAATGCCGCATTTGCTGACAATTTCCATACGCGAGCGCAGGTGCGGAGCCAGTTTCAGGGCTTCACCAAATGCCGCTTCACACTGATAACCGCCATAAATATCGGCATGATCGACCGTCGTTACGCCAAGATCGAGATGGGATTCAATAAAGCTGACCAACTGGCGCGGGGACATATTCCAGTCCATCAAACGCCAGTAGCCCATCACAAATCGGGAGAACTCGGGGCCTTGCGGCGCGAGGGTAATACGTTGAACCATAATGGTTTCCTCGAAGGTAATTTGCGCCGAGTATACCTTTTTTTGTGATTAAAACAGTGAAGGCTGCTGAGGTTCTTCCGGCGGGTTATCTTTGCTTGCGCGCATTTTGCGCAGCCAGCGCTGGCGACACAGGCGCAAAACGTCCTGTTTTTGCCCATCGCTCATATTTTGCCAGTTAAAGCGCTCATCGCGGCTGCGCATGCAGCCACGGCAAAAACCGCGCTCATCCGACTGACAAATACCGCGACACGGGCTCTGGACGGGGAAAAACTCCAGTTGTTCAGGCACGTTTGTCTCCATCAATGTGACGTCATCCTTTCATTCAAGACTGCCTCGCGGCATCGTGCAACTGCAAAAGCGCATTGTTCGCCAATTGTCAGCAGGTAACTCCCCTGGTAGAGTGATGCGATGCGCAAGAACACCGAACACGACACACGCGAACACTTACTGGCGACCGGCGAGCAGCTTTGCATGCACCGCGGGTTTACCGGTATGGGTTTGAGCGAATTATTGAAAACGGCGGAAGTGCCCAAAGGTTCTTTCTACCACTATTTTCGCTCTAAAGAGGCGTTTGGCGTGGCGCTGCTCGAACGTCACTATGCAGATTATCATCAGCGGCTGACCAACCACTTCACCCAGGGGCCCGGGAATTATCGCGACAGATTGCTGGCTTATTATCAGGAAACCCTGAATCAGTTTTGCCAGCAGGGCACCATTAGCGGTTGTCTGACCGTGAAGCTCTCGGCTGAAGTATGCGATTTATCGGAAGATATGCGCACAGCGATGGATAAAGGTGCCAGCGGTATTATCGCCCTGCTCGCTCTGGCGCTTGAGCATGGCCGCGCGGATCGCAGCCTGACGTTTGACGGTGACGCGCTGACCCAGGCGCAGGTGCTGTATGCATTATGGCTCGGTGCCAACTTGCAGGCGAAAATTTCGCGAAGCGCCCTGCCGCTGGAAAGCGCGCTGGCGCATGCTAAAAAGATGATTGCTATGCCTGTGTAACATCAGGCTTTTTTATTTCGTGTTTCACTAGTCGACCGGTCTATTCAGGAGTTGTTATGTCCAGTAAATTATTCACGCCGCTGAAAGTGGGCGCAATTACCGCACCAAACCGTGTATTTATGGCTCCGTTGACGCGCCTGCGCAGCATTGAGCCAGGCGATATCCCAACGCCACTGATGGCGGAATATTATCGTCAACGCGCCAGCTCCGGTCTGATTATCAGCGAAGCAACCCAGATTTCCGCCCAGGCAAAAGGCTACGCCGGCGCGCCGGGTCTGCACAGCGCCGGGCAAGTCGCGGCATGGCAGAAAATTACCGATGCCGTACATCGTGAAAATGGGCGTATCGCTGTGCAGCTCTGGCATACCGGCCGTATTTCCCATAACAACCTGCAACCTGGTGGTGCTGCACCGGTTGCGCCTTCGGCCATCAGCGCCGGAACCCGCACGTCGCTACGTGATGAAAACGGCAACGCAACGCGTGAAGACACCTCCATGCCGCGCGCGCTGGAAACCGAAGAAATTCCGGGCATCGTTAACGATTTCCGCCAGGCAGTGGCGAATGCACGTGAAGCGGGCTTTGACATGGTTGAGCTGCACTCTGCGCACGGTTACCTGCTGCACCAGTTCCTCTCGCCATCTGCCAACCAGCGTACCGATCAATATGGCGGCAGTGTCGAAAACCGCGCCCGTCTGGTGCTGGAAGTGGTGGATGCCGTATGTGCCGAGTGGAGCGCAGATCGCATCGGGATCCGCGTATCGCCGATTGGTACTTTCCAGAACACCGACAACGGACCGAATGAAGAAGCCGACGCGCTCTATCTGATTGAAGAACTGGGCAAACGCGGCATTGCTTATCTGCATATGTCCGAGCCGGACTGGGCAGGCGGCGAGCCGTATACCGACACCTTCCGTGAAAAAGTGCGTGCCCGCTTCCACGGCCCGATTATTGGTGCCGGGGCGTATACCGTTGAAAAAGCCGAAGACTTGATCGGCAAAGGGTTAATTGACGCCGTGGCGTTTGGTCGCGCGTATATTGCTAACCCGGATCTGGTGAAACGCTTGCAGTTGAAAGCCGAACTGAACCCGCAGCGCCCGGAAAGCTTCTATGGCGGTGGCGCGGAAGGCTATACCGACTACCCTTCTCTGTAATCTCCCGATTGTTCATTGATAGCGGCCACTTTCGGCCGCTATACTTAAAAACCGTGTTTCGAACTGGAACGTTAACTCATTCATAAAAGAGGACATTATGCGCTTACTTCATACCATGCTGCGCGTTGGCGACCTGCAACGCTCAATTGATTTCTACACCAAAGTCCTGGGCATGAAACTGCTGCGCACCAGCGAAAACCCGGAATATAAATACTCGCTGGCCTTTGTCGGTTACGGCCCGGAGAGCGACGAAGCGGTGATCGAGCTGACCTACAACTGGGGCGTAGAGAGCTATGACCTGGGTAACGCGTATGGTCATATCGCCCTGAGCGTAGATAACGCGGCCGAAGCGTGTGAAGCGATTCGCAAAAACGGCGGTAACGTCACCCGTGAAGCTGGCCCGGTAAAAGGCGGCACCACAGTTATCGCCTTCGTTGAAGATCCGGACGGTTACAAAATCGAGCTTATCGAAGAGAAAGACGCCGGTCGCGGGCTGGGTCATTAATCTCCCCGGGCGCGCTTTGCGCCCGCTGTTTTACATCCCTTCGTAAAATTTGCCATAATGCGCTGCCATTTTCCCTATCAAGAGATCCTGATGTCCGATAACGCTCAACTCACTGGTCTGTGCGACCGTTTTCGCGGTTTTTATCCTGTGGTGATCGATGTTGAAACCGCCGGGTTTAACGCCAAAACCGATGCGCTGCTGGAAGTCGCCGCCATTACATTAAAAATGGACGAGCAAGGCTGGCTGATGCCTGACAGCACGCTGCATTTTCATGTTGAGCCATTCGAAGGGGCAAACCTGCAACCGGAAGCGCTGGCGTTTAACGGTATCGATCCGTCAAACCCCTTGCGCGGCGCGGTCAGTGAATATGATGCACTGCATGCCATTTTCAAAATGGTGCGCAAAGGTATTAAGGATCAGGGCTGTAACCGCGCCATCATGGTGGCGCACAACGCGACGTTTGATCACAGCTTTATGATGGCCGCTGCCGAGCGAGCAGCGCTGAAACGTAACCCGTTTCACCCGTTCGTGACCTTTGATACTGCGTCACTGAGCGGCCTGGCGCTGGGGCAAACCGTGCTGTCAAAAGCCTGTGGCGCCGCAGGCATTGCGTTTGATGCCGCTCAGGCACACTCTGCGCTCTACGATACCGAACAAACAGCACTGTTGTTTTGTGAAATCGTCAACCGCTGGAAACGCCTTGGCGGCTGGCCGTTGCCCACCACCGACGATCCACAAGCGTAAAAAAACCGGTCACCAGACCGGTTTTGTTTTATCAGAAGCTGTATTTCAGCCCTGCCGTTGCTAACAGACTGTAGCTCTCTATGCCTGCGCCGTTTTTAAAGGCAGTACGCCCATAATTGTCACCTTCACTAAAGATAACGGTATCGTCGGCTTTTTTATTCATGGTGCGATTCCAGGTGCCTTCAAGATAGACTTTCGCGTTTTGTGTGACGTAATACCCGACATTCGCAGAGAGGGAAAAGAAATCCTGTTTTTGGGTTTTATCGATGAATGTCAGGCTGCGCAAATAGTGCCTGTCTGTGCCTTTAGCGCGCGTCCAGCCACTGTATTTCAAGCTACCGCCCGCTTCGAAATTGTTATAGCGATAAAGTCCAGTCAGGCCAATATAAGGCACATCGAAGCGCTGTCCGTAACCAATGGTCTTCACGTCTGGTAACGTACCGTTATAAGCCCCGTTTTCGTATTGATATATGCCGCCGCGTGCGCTGAAACTAAAGCGGCTTTGCTGATACCCGGCCAGCAGGCCAACACGCCAGTCCGGCTCGTTGAAAATCCACCCCGTTAAATGCAGATCCCACTGATTAGCGAAATTAAGCCGCGTATCGGGATGGCTACTGTGGTGAGTCCATTTATCTTGCGAAGCTGATAGCCAGTCGTAATCGTCCATTTTGCTGCCTTTGTGATCGAGGGTTGTCCACCCGGCAGCCCCGAATGAGAGCCACGATCTGACCTGCCACTCCAGATCGCCCTGAATAATGGCGGCGTTACGGTATTTCCAGTCAAGCTGGCTGACTTTGCGCCCACCGTTGGCGGGATCGTACACCCTCTCTTTCGTCAGTCCGCTCAGCGTGCCGAGAGAAATCCCGGTGGTAACTTCTTCGTGGGTAACATTGATGTGTTCCTGTGCAGCGACCGAAAAAGCCAGCGGCATCATAAATATTGCCGTAACTCTGGTTCTTTTTTTCATTTCTTCATCCTTAATTTACTTAATCCAATACATACCCTGGTCATCAGCAGAAAATTATCCTGCGATTTCTAAACATTCTTAAAAATAAGATAATTTACAACGAGTTACACCAAAAAGGCCGCACATTAATACAGAAGAATTATTGTTGAGTCAACGGGTTGCGGGGAGCGCATCGGCAATAAAAAAAGGGCTCATGTCGCAACATGAACCCTTTTATCGTTCGCTCAGTAAAGGCAAGTATTATTCGGCGCTTGGCTCGTCTTTATATTTTGCCGCAGCTTCTTTAATCAGCGACTGTAATTCACCACGCTGATACATTTCGATGATGATATCGCAACCACCGACCAGCTCGCCTTCAACCCACAGCTGCGGGAAGGTCGGCCAGTTTGCGTATTTCGGCAGTTCGGCGCGGATATCCGGGTTTTGCAGAATATCGACATAGGCAAAACGCTCACCACACGCAGAGAGCGCCTGTACCGCCTGGGCAGAGAAACCGCAGCTTGGCAGTTTCGGAGAACCTTTCATGTACAGCAGGATCGGGTTTTCAGCGATCTGGCGCTGAATTTTTTCAATTGTTTCACTCATAGTCTTGCTTCCTTCAACATCTTCTACGGCAGAGATCGGACATTGTAGCGGGTCAGGGACACAACGGAAAATAACATTTTATTCACCGTTCATGCTTTTATCATCTGGCGGCCGCATTTTGCTTAAGGTTTGAACGCAGCGAAACGTTTTGCTGAATTTTTTTGCGCTTGTTAACGAAACGAAGCTTTAGATGCAAAAACAGTATTAACTTTTGAGCTTTTTATAGATTAGAATCGACGAGTTTTGAAAACCATACGCAAGCATTATTGATGCCTGCCCTAACAGGGGATTGCTCAGTGGCGCGGATACCTAAAGCTTCAATCACGCTCTGTGCTTTGTTGTTCACCACGCTGTCTTTCACGCCATTAGCGAACGCTTCTGAACAAGCGCCAGCTTCGGCCGTGCAAAAAACGCATTTGGTGAAAGCATCCGAACGTAAGAAAAAAACAACATCACAAAAAACATCAAAGAAAAGCAGTCGCAGTAAGGCAGAAAAAGTTACTTCTAAAAAAACGACTCAGACCAAAAAAGTTTCCACCAGTCAGAAAGCCAGCAAAATTACCTCGCGTCGTAAAGCCACCAGCCCATTAAAAACCGCTACCGTCACCTTTACGGAAAAATGCACGCCGCGCAAAGGCCATAAAAAACCCCACTGCGTGAAAGTCAAAAGCACTCAGCCGGGCACCCTCGCCGATGCGCATAAATTGCGCGTGCAAAAAGTACAGAAAACCGCCATGTCCAAGCTGATGAACCAAATTGGCAAGCCTTATCACTGGGGCGGCACCTCACCGAAAACCGGTTTTGATTGCAGCGGCCTGGTCTATTACGCCTATAAAGATCTGGTGAAATTCCGCATTCCGCGTACCGCCAATGAGATGTATCACCTGCGCGATGCCTCACCGGTCAACGTGGCTGAACTGGAAAGCGGCGATTTGGTCTTTTTCCGCACCCAGGGGCGCGGTACCGCCGATCACGTAGGCGTGTATGTCGGCAACGGTAAATTCATTCAGTCTCCGCGTAGCGGTCAGGACATCCAGGTCACGTCCTTAAGCGAAGATTACTGGCAGCGCCATTATGTCGGTGCCCGCCGCGTTGTCACGCCGAAAACCATTCGCTAATTCCCTCACCTGCCGCAACAGCGGCAGGTAACGCTCTCTTTTGTCAGCGCTTTCATTTTGCTACCCTACCCGCACACTCAGTAGGGCTATTGAGTGCATTAAAAGAAGAAAGGAGAGTAGCCATGTCGTTCGAATTACCTGCATTACCATATGCAAAAGAGGCCCTGATGCCGCACATTTCAGCCGAAACGCTGGATTACCATCACGGCAAACACCATCAGGCTTACGTCACCAACCTCAACAACCTGATTAAAGGCACCGCGTTTGAAGGCCAGCCGCTGGAAGCGATTATCAAAAATAGTGAAGGTGGCGTGTTTAACAACGCAGCACAAGTCTGGAACCACAGCTTCTACTGGAATTGCCTTGCGCCCAATGCCGGTGACGAACCGACGGGTGAACTGGCGGCGGCAATTGCGCAAACCTTTGGCAGCATAGAGTCGTTCAAAGCGCAGTTTACCGACGCAGCGGTGAAGAACTTTGGTTCAGGCTGGACGTGGCTGGTGAAAAAAGCCGATGGCGCGCTGGCGATTGTTTCAACCTCCAACGCCGGTACACCGTTAACAACAGACGCAACGCCGCTGTTGACGGTCGATGTGTGGGAACACGCGTATTACATTGACTACCGTAACGCCCGTCCGGTGTATCTGGAGCACTTCTGGGCGCTGGTTAACTGGCCGTTTGTGGCGAAAAACTTCGCCGCATAACACATAAAAAAGGAGGGGCTCGCCCCTCCTGATGTTTATTCTACTGCCGCACAGGCTCTTTCTGGCTGTGAGCGACCGGAGAACAGCACCACCAGCAGCCCCAGCCCGGCAATAATAGCCCCCATGACCGGCACAAAGGCATATCCCAGACCGCCGGAAATCACCGCGCCACCCGCTGCCGCACCCAGTGCGTTACCGAGGTTGAAAGCACCGATGTTAACCGAAGAAGACAGTCCCGGCGCTTCATGGGCAACACGCATGACACGCATCTGCAACGGCGGAACCACAGCGAAGGTCGCGGCGCCCCACACCACCATACCGATTGCCGCACCGATCTCACTGCGCGCCAGCAACGGCATCACCAACATGATGGCAATCAGCAACACCAGGAAACCTTTCAACGTACCGGTGACCGATCGGTCAGCCAGTTTCCCGCCGAGATAGTTACCAATCGAGAAGCCCACGCCAATCAGCACCAGCATCGCGGTGACAAACACCGGCGAAGCATCGGTAAGCGTATGCAGCACCGGCGAAATATAGGTATAGAGCGTAAACATGGCTCCGGCACCCAACACAGTGGTCAGCAGCGCAGTCAACACCTGCGGGCGCACCAGCACTGACAGCTCTTTGCGCACGTCCGGGCGAGCGCCCGCGCCGCCATTTGGCAGGGAGAAGAACAGGCTGGCCATCGCAATCACGCCCAGCCCGGCGGTCGCCATAAATGACATGCGCCAGCCAATCGTTTCACCCAGCCAGGTGGCGGCAGGCACACCGCCGATATTGGCAATAGTCAGCCCCATAAACATGGTGGCGACCGCGCTGGCCTGTTTCTCTTTCGCCACCACGCTTGCAGCCACCACAGAGCCAAGACCAAAGAAGGCACCGTGGTTCAGGCTGGTGACGATACGGGCGAGCATTAAGGTGGAGTAGTCCGGCGCAATGGCCGACAACACGTTACCCAGGGTAAAAATAGACATCAAAAAGATAAGCGCATTGCGACGACCACGGTGCGATAACAGCAGCGTCATCAGCGGCGCGCCGACCATTACGCCAATGGCGTAGGCGCTAATCAACATCCCCGCCGCCGGAATGGACACATCGACACCACGCGCGATGACAGGCAGCAATCCCATCGGGGAAAACTCTGTCGTACCGATACCGAAGGCACCGATCGCCAGGGCAAGCAAAGGGAAATTAATCTTCATATTTGGGCTCCGAATAAGACATGCCGACGCTCGACACTGTCGCTGAAGGCAAAAGTATGACAGCTGTCACAAAAAACGGCAGCCCATAGAATGACAAAAGATTATTGCGCAACAGATAAAAATGGTGAATGACAAGGCGGGAAAACTGAGGGAGAAAAATCTCCCCCATAGAGATCAATGCAGTGCAGCGGTCAGTGCGCCAAAAACGATCAGGCCCAGAACGATGACGGTGGTGAATAATGAATACTTAAGATCGGTGCTCATCAATTTTTCTCCTTTTAATTTCCCCACAAAAAGTGAGCTTGCGCATTTTTGCACAAATTTTCCTAAAGATCTTGCGGGAAATCTCATCAGAAACGTTTTATCACTTCCCCTTTTGCTCAAGATCAGACAAAATTCGACGCTAAATTTATTAGCGTACCGGCCATTGACTCCCCTCCTGACGTCCAGTGTCGTTTTCCCGGCGTACCGCACTCACTTTGATGGGTTCAGGGTGATTAAAGGCAAACGTTTACCTTAAGTATTATCAGGAGCTTATGATATGGTCTGGAGTAACATCTGATGGCAACGATCAAAGACGTCGCGAAACGAGCAAACGTTTCCACTACAACCGTATCACATGTAATTAACAAAACCCGCTTCGTCGCCGAAGAGACGCGCAACGCCGTGTGGGCGGCCATCAAAGAGCTGCACTATTCCCCGAGCGCCGTTGCGCGTAGTTTGAAAGTGAACCACACCAAATCAATCGGTTTGCTGGCCACCAGCAGCGAAGCGGCTTATTTTGCGGAAATCATCGAAGCCGTTGAGAAAAAATGTTTCCAGAAGGGCTACACCTTAATTCTCGGTAATGCCTGGAACAGCCTCGAAAAACAGCAAGCGTATTTGTCGATGATGGCGCAAAAACGCGTCGATGGCCTGCTGGTGATGTGCTCGGAATACCCGGAATCTGTCCTCAGCATGCTGGAAGAGTATCGCCACATACCCATGGTCGTTATGGACTGGGGCGAAGCGAAAGCCGATTTTACCGATTCCGTTATTGATAACGCGTTTGAAGGCGGCTATATGGCCGGCCGTTATCTGATTGAACGTGGGCATCGCGATATTGGCGTGATCCCAGGCCCGCTGGAGCGCAACACCGGCGCAGGCCGTCTGGCCGGTTTTATGAAAGCGATGGAAGAAGCGATGATTACTGTTGCGGAAAACTGGATTGTGCAGGGTGACTTTGAGCCGGAATCCGGTTATCGCGCCATGCAGCAGATCCTCGGTCAGCCGCAGCGCCCGACGGCCGTCTTCTGTGGCGGCGACATTATGGCTATGGGCGCGCTGTGCGCCGCCGATGAGATGGGGCTGCGCGTGCCGCAGGACATTTCTGTTATCGGGTATGACAACGTACGCAACTCGCGCTTCTTTACGCCCGCGCTGACAACCATCCACCAGCCGAAAGATTCGCTGGGGGAAACTGCCTTCACCATGCTGCTCGATCGCATTGTCAACAAGCGCGAAGAGTCGCAATCCATCGAAGTGCATCCGCGCCTGGTGGAGCGCCGCTCCGTGGCCGATGGCCCGTTCCGCGATTACCGCCGTTGATCTTCCCTTGCGGGGGCCATCATTGCGGCTCCCGCAGCCACTCGCTGTTTAGCGTTTCACTGTCGCCCAGATACTCCAGCAGCCAGTTAAGCGCTGGCGAAGCCTCGTTTTGCTGCCACGTCAGGCAGCAGGCCGCATCGGGAAATGGGTTTTCCAGCGCCAGGGCTACCCAGTCGCCGCTATCCAGCCAGGGTCTGGCAAAATGCGCCGGGACCATCCCCACACACAGCCCCGCCGACAAGCACGCTTGTGACGATGCCCAGTCCGGCACAATCACCCGTTTTTGGTTATCCAGCAGCCAGGTGATCCGTTTTGGCAACGAGCGAGAGGTGTCTTCCTGAATCAGCGACGGCCAGTTGCGCAACGTCTCGTCACTCAGCGGGCCAGGCATTGCCGCCAGCGGGTGCTGGCGGGAGACCACACATTTCCAGCTCAGCATCCCCATATCGCGAAACGCATAGCGCCCGCCCACCGGGATCGCTTGCGTTGCGCCAATCGCCAGTTCAACGCGTCCGTCAGCCAGCGCATCCCAGACCCCGTTGAACACTTCCTGATACACCACCAGTTCGACATCACTAAAGTGGCGATAGAAATCAACAATAAGTTGCCGAGTACGCGCGGGCTTCACGATGTTATCTACGGCAATCGCCAGTTGTCCGCGCCAGCCGTTAGCGATCTGCTGGCACTGCTGGCGGGTGACCAGCATTTTTTTGATAACAGATCGCCCCTCTTTCAAAAACCAGACCCCGGCCGGGGTTAATTCAACGTCGCGATGGCGACGAACAAACAGCGGAACCGCCAGCCACTCCTCCAGTTGCCGCACGGTATAGCTCACCGCAGAAGGTACGCGGTGCAACTCCTGCGCCGCGCCGCTAAAACTGCCATTGCGCGCGACCGCATCAACCACTTCAAGGGAATATTCTGACCACATAATCTGCCTGCAAAAATTTTGAAACCACTGCGCAAATATTAGCGTTTCACAACCAGGAAAGCACTCCTTACACTCGACACCCCTAAATACCTGCAACAAACAAAGAGAAATGAAAATGCAACCTGGCAAAGGATTTTTAGTCTGGCTCGCGGGCTTAAGCGTGCTGGGCTTTTTAGCCACCGACATGTACCTGCCCGCCTTCAGCGCAATACAGCAAGATTTGCACACTTCTTCCGCCGTGGTCAGTGCCACGCTCAGCCTGTTTCTGGCCGGGTTCGCGGTGGCGCAACTGGTGTGGGGGCCGCTGTCGGATCGTTATGGACGTAAACCCATTCTGCTGGGCGGGCTGACCATTTTCGCGTTAGGTTGCGCGGGGACATTATGGGTGCGGGACGCCACATGGTTGCTGGTGCTGCGCTTTGTGCAGGCGGTGGGTGTTTGCGCGGCAACTGTCAGCTGGCAGGCGCTGGTGACGGACAGCTATCCGGCGCATCGCGTGAACCGTATTTTCGCCACCATCATGCCACTGGTCGGTTTAACCCCTGCGCTGGCGCCGCTGCTCGGTGCATGGCTCCTTGCCCATTTCTCCTGGCAGATGATTTTCGCCACCCTGCTGCTGATTACGCTTGTGTTGATGGTGCCGGCTTTGCGGCTGACTTCGCCAACAAAACAGGTTCTGCATCAGCCCCCCTCCCTGACATTTATGGATCTGCTGCGCGTTCGTGAATATCGCGGCAATGTGATGATTTACGCCGCCTGCTCCGCCAGCTTTTTTGCCTGGCTTACCGGCTCACCGTTTATTCTGCATGAAATGGGTTATGGCCCGTCGGTGATTGGCCTGAGCTATGTCCCGCAGACTATCGCCTTTCTCATCGGCGGATATGGTTGCCGGGCGGCATTGCAGAAATGGGACGGCGCGCGCCTGCTGCCGTGGCTGCTGGCAGCCTTCGGCATAAGCGTGCTGGCGACCTGGGCGGTGGGCTTTCTGACGGGTGTCTCCCTGAGCGCACTGCTGGTTCCGTTCTGCTTGATGGCGATGGCCAATGGCGCAATCTACCCGATCGTGGTGGCGCAGGCGCTGCGCCCGTTCCCGCAGGCGACAGGCCGGGCAGCGGCGCTGCAAAATACGTTACAGCTGGGGCTCTGTTTCCTCGCAAGCCTGGTGGTGTCGTGGCTGATTGCAACGCCACTGCTCACCACCACCAGCGTAATGCTCTCGATGGTGCTGCTGACGACGATCGGTTATCTCCTGCAACGCCAGCACAGCCATGCGCACCGGGAAGAAGACGCCTCACCCTTCTCTTCACAGGGATAATTGCGCAAGCGACTATCCCATCAGCACTGATTAGCGTGCTAACAGCTTTAAGTTGAATCACCTCATATTGAGGCCTATACTGATTTTCGGCTGTTCCATAAATACGATAAATATTATGTATTAACGAGCACCGGGATGAGCTCGTTTAACCACGGAAGGCCTTTCTGGCAAGGGTCATCTCCCTTCCTCTGTTCTACGTCGGATATCAGCCTCACGGCGAAAACCGTGAGATTTCTCACAAGCCTGAAAAGCGTCTACGCTTTTTAAGGTTCAGATCACTGCGAGTGATGGAGAAGGTATGAGTTCATCGTGTATAGAAGAAGTTAGCGTACGGGATGATAATTGGTTCCGTATAGCAAACGAGCTGCTGAGCCGCGCAGGTATCCGTGTCAACGGTCCCGCTGCTTCAGATATTCAGGTGAAAAATCCTGATTTTTTCAAACGTGTTTTGCAGGAAGGTTCGCTTGGACTCGGCGAAAGTTATATGGACGGCTGGTGGGAATGCGACCGTCTGGACATATTTTTCACCAACGTTATCCGTGCCGGTCTGGAAAAACAGCTCCCGCATCATTTCAAAGACACACTCCGCATTGCCGGAGCAAGATTATTTAATCTGCAAAGTAAAAAACGGGCGTGGATTGTCGGTAAAGAGCATTACGACCTTGGTAATGATCTGTTTACCCGCATGCTGGATCCGCAGATGCAATACTCTTGCGCCTACTGGAAAGAGGCCGAAACGCTGGAAGATGCGCAACGGGCTAAACTGCGGCTTATCTGTGAAAAACTGCAATTAGAACCCGGCATGCGCGTGCTGGATATCGGCTGCGGCTGGGGCGGTCTGGCACAATTTATGGCGCAGAATTATGGCGTCAGCGTGGTGGGCGTCACGATTTCTGCGGAGCAGCAAAAACTGGCGCAACAGCGTTGCGAAGGGCTGGATGTTGACATCCTGTTGCAGGATTATCGCGACCTTGACGATCAGTTTGACCGCATCGTCTCCGTGGGCATGTTTGAACATGTCGGGCCGAAAAACTACCCCACCTATTTCAGTGTAGTAGACAAAAACCTGAAACCGGACGGCCTCTTTTTGCTGCATACCATCGGTTCAAAACGCACTGACCATAATGTTGACCCGTGGATCGATCGTTATATCTTCCCTAACGGCTGCTTACCGTCGGTGCGCCATATTGCCACCGCCAGTGAACCGCATTTTATTATGGAAGACTGGCACAATTTCGGTGCCGATTATGACCGCACACTGATGGCGTGGTACGAGCGTTTTCTCGCAAGCTGGCCGGAAATTGCCGATAACTACTCCGAACGTTTTAAACGGATGTTCAGTTATTACCTGAACGCCTGCGCGGGCGCATTCCGCGCGCGGGATATTCAACTCTGGCAGGTGGTGTTCAGCCGCGGCGTTGAAAATGGGCTGCGTGTGGCACGTTAGTTTCCGCATGGAATAAATAAAAAGGCCGCAACGTCTGTGCTGCGGCCTTTTTATTTCGTAATTACTCTTCGCTGTTGATGACCACGGCGGCTTCTTTCGCCGCCAGCACGCGCTCAACGGTGTCCACCACCGCCTGAGTTTGCGGGTCGATTTCAATATTGACGCGATGGCCCAGTTTCTTCGCCCCGAGCGTGGTGCGCTGCAAGGTTTCCGGAATCAAATGCACGCAGAAACGGGTGCTGGTCACTTCACCGACCGTCAGGCTAATACCGTCAATGCCGATAAAGCCTTTATACAGGATGTATTTCATCAGCGCCGGATCCTGCACCTTGAACCAAATCTGGCGGTTATTTTCCGAGGTGAGGATTTTCACAATTTCAGCGGTGGTCATAATATGGCCGGACATTAAATGCCCGCCGATCTCATCGCTGAATTTTGCCGCACGTTCTACGTTAACGATATCGCCCACGCCCAGTTCGCCGAGGTTGGTAATACGCAGCGTCTCTTTCATTAAATCGAAACTAATATGGCTACCGTTAATTGCCGTTACTGTCAGGCAGCAACCGTTGTTGGCAATGGACGCTCCTGTTTCGATGCCGTCCAGCATCGTTTCTGGCAGCTCAACAACGTGGGTGCGGAAATTGGGTTTATCTTCAATTGACACCACTTTTGCCGTGCCCTGCACAATGCCCGTAAACATACTTAACCACTCCTGTTCCATTCATACGGCGTTACCGTGTTCTTGACGCACAATAACAGGTGAAAATTGCCCTTGCCACCCTCAATCACACCACGTGCGAAAGATAATTTTGATTTATGGTTAACATGGCAAAAATACGGATTAGCAGGTAGTATTTGACCAGATGTTGCACATATCGCGGTGCAGCATTTTTTGTGGCACAAGGAAAAACGCCTTTCTCATTAGTCGTTCCATTCTTTCTTATAACAACAATATATAGGTGTATCGTGCACAAGTATGTTACTGAAGCGCGGCAATTACTGGCACTGGCGTTGCCGGTTATTTTCGCGCAGGTTGCCCAGACGTCGATGGGTTTCGTTGATACGGTAATGGCCGGTGGCTACAGCGCCACGGATATGGCGGCCGTTGCCATTGGTACCTCTATCTGGTTTCCCGCGATCTTATTTGGTCACGGTCTGCTGCTGGCGATGACGCCGGTGATTGCGCAATTAAACGGTTCCGGGCGACGCGAGCGTATTGCGCATCAGGTCAGCCAGGGATTCTGGCTGGCGGGCGTGGTTTCCGTGCTGATTATGATCGTGCTGTGGAATGCCGGTCATATTATTCGCGCCATGCATAATATCGATCCGCTAATGGCCGACAAAGCGGTGCATTTTTTACGTGCGCTGATGTGGGGCGCACCGGGTTATCTCTTTTTCCAGGTGTTGCGCAACCAGTGCGAAGGCCTTGCCCGTACCAAGCCGGGCATGGTGATGGGCTTTCTCGGGCTGCTGGTGAATATTCCGGTCAACTATGCCTTTATTTATGGTCATTTCGGCATGCCGGAACTGGGCGGCGTGGGCTGCGGCGTAGCCACCGCGGCAGTCTATTGGGTGATGTTTATCTGCCTGCGCGCATATATTAAACGCGCCCCTGCGATGCGCGATATCCGCCGCGATACGCGTTTCTCCAAACCGGACAGGGAGGTGTTAAAACGCCTGATCCAACTCGGTTTGCCGATTGCGCTGGCGCTGTTTTTTGAAGTCACGCTGTTTGCTGTGGTGGCGTTACTCGTCTCGCCACTGGGGATTGTGGATGTGGCAGGCCACCAGATTGCCCTGAACTTTAGTTCGCTGATGTTTGTGTTGCCGATGTCGCTGGCGGCGGCGGTCACTATTCGTGTCGGCTTTCGTCTCGGACAGGGCTCAACGCTGGATGCGAAAACATCGGCACGTACCGGGTTAATCGTCGGAATTTGCATGGCGGCGATAACCGCCGTTTTTACCGTGCTAATGCGTGAAAGAATCGCCCTGCTCTATAACGACAACCCGGAAGTGGTGACGCTGGCCTCGCACCTGATGTTACTGGCGGCGATTTATCAAATTTCTGACTCCATCCAGGTGATTGGCAGCGGCGTGTTGCGTGGCTATAAAGATACGCGTTCGATTTTCTATATTACATTTATCGCCTATTGGGTGCTGGGGCTGCCGACGGGCTACATTCTGGCGCTGACAGATTTGGTGGTCGATCGCATGGGACCGGCGGGTTTCTGGATGGGCTTTATTATTGGCCTGACTTCGGCGGCCATGATGATAATGCTGCGCATGCGTTACCTGCAACGCCAGCCTTCAAGCTGGATTTTGCAGCGCGCCGCGCGCTAAATAACGCCAGCCGCCGCATGGCGGCTACTTTCCCGGCGTTTTGCTCAGTTGTTCCGCAATCGGGTGAATTCAGTAAGAAATCTGCCATTTTCCGCTTGCCACATCCCCGGCCTGCCGCTAATATTCGTCCCCGTTGTCAACCACAACACTGCGTTCATAGCTCAGTTGGTTAGAGCACCACCTTGACATGGTGGGGGTCGTTGGTTCGAGTCCAATTGAACGCACCATTCCTTTTCAGTGCGTCCGTAGCTCAGTTGGTTAGAGCACCACCTTGACATGGTGGGGGTCGATGGTTCGAGTCCATTCGGACGCACCACTTTCTTAAATACCCATTCCATTAAATCGTTGCGCGATTTGCGCCAATCCCGTGTGCCTGTAATTTCCTGACGATCGTCGGTTGCGCCACGCCGAGCCGGTCTGCAATCGCATATGTGGTTTTGTGCTGCGCCTGAGCCAGTCGCAAGACATCCCGCTCAACCTGCGCCAGCATTGTTTTCAGCGTTGCGCCCGCCCGCAGTTGTGCATGGCACCAGCTGAGTAACACATCGTCACCCGGCAACGTTGCAGGCGGTTGCGCCTCGGGCAGATTGTCGACGTTATTTTGCGCCAGCCAGCGATTGATGCTGGCGACATCGACATAATTATCCTCCTGGCAAACATACATATATTCCAGAAAGTTACGCAGTTCGCGCACGTTCCCCGGCCAGTCCCAGGCCATTAGTCGGGCGACGCCCGCATCGTCAAAGCGGATAATGCGGCGGTACTGTTTGTCGAACTGGCGCGAATAGTAATCGAGTAATAACGGGATATCGTCGCGGCGATGGCGCAACGGTGGGGTTTGCAGAGGAATAAGGTTGAGACGATAGTACAAATCTTTGCGGAATTTACCTTTGCGGATCTGTTGTTGCAGATCCGCGTTCGTGGCGGCAATGATACGCACATCTAATTGCAATGCCCCCATTCCCCCCACACGCTGCACCACTTTATCCTGCAACACACGCAACAATTTTGATTGCGCTTCCCAGTCCATCTCCCCTATCTCATCAAGAAACAACGTGCCGCCGTCGGCCTGTTCAAACACGCCCGGCTTGCCGCGTGCCAGCGCACCGGTAAAGGCCCCTTTTTCATAACCAAACAATTCGCTTTCCAGCAGATTCGCGGGAATGGCGGCGCAATTGATTTTCACAAACGGCTTATCGCGGCGCGGGCTTAATTGTTGCAGCGTTGTCGCCACCACATCTTTACCAGTGCCAGACTCGCCGGTGATTAACACCGAGGCATCGCTGGGTGCCACCTTGATAATCAGACGTTTCAACTGCGCCATCGCCTCGCTGGCACCAATGAGCGAAACCGGCTGCTGCACAGGCGGAAGTGGCGCACTGGTGATAAGCGGCGCTCTGGCGAACGAGGAGAGAGGCCGTAGCGGATAGTCAAAATGTCGGTTCAGGCGCTGGAAGAAAGCGTCCACATACATGATAGACACGACGCTCTTCACACTGTGATGCGTATCGTAAATTGGACGCCCAGAGACGAAGGCGCTTTTATCCGGCAGAAGATGGTGGCTGAGCACCTCAATCACCTCACGCTGCTCATCTAATACGCGCAGGGTGATCGCCTAGTTGAAATATTTGCCCTCCTGAATAATGTCGCCCACGCTGCGGCCAATCAGTTTCTGCCTGTCCGCAATGGGATTTTCAGCGAGGTAGGCAAGGTTGACATAACGCGTCACGCCCCGGGAGTCCGTGACGTAAATCGGACACTCCAGGTTATCCAGAATCTCCTTGTAGTTAATGTCATTGGCGTTGTCGTCCAGCGTAAAGTTCATTCTCTTCCCCCCGCGTTGCCAACCTTAAACCGTAACGGTATCGGTGATAGCTCACTGTATCGTTGTTACAGGCATCAGGAATGTTAAGTGCTGCATGAAATAACCACATAAAGTGAATTGTTAAAAATGCACCGCCTCCCTCATTGATACAAAAGCGTATCGCTGGCCGCTTTACCTACCCTCCGTTTACCACCAATCCAATTAATCATTTGATAAATAACGATTTATTTTTATTTTCATAAACGGCACGGGGATTGCTTACACCGCTCAAGCCATGCAGGAAAGTGCATCAAGGGGAGCGGAAGAAATGCAAGAGGCAGTACAACCATGCCAGGCACCATCATTTACAGGACGCATCGCGTTACTGGCTGCCCTCACTTTTTTGATTCAGGCCAGCGATACTTCCCTGCTCTATTTATCCCTGCCCACTATTGCCCAGGCATTACACCTCCCGTTACGTGCGTTGGATGGCCTGGCGCTGAGCTATTTAGTCGCCGTGGTATTAACCACACCGATTAGCCCCTGGCTGATGACACGTTATGGCGAACAGCGGGTTTATCAGCTTGCGCTGGGCCTGTTTATGCTGGCAGTGCTGGGTTGCGCGCGTGCGGATAGCCTGCCAGCCCTCTGCCTTTGGCGGCTGGTACAAGGGAGCGGTGGCGCACTGATGCTGGCTTCGGCTCGCGTGCTGTTACTGAAAACCGTGCCCGATGATGAACAGACCCGCCAGTTGAACCGCGTCACCGCCATCGGTTTGCTGGGGACGCTACTGGGGCCAGTATGCGGTGGGATTGGTCTGACGCTGATGCCCTGGCGCGGCCTGTTTCTGTTGCCCTTGCCGCTCTGTATGCTCTGTTTACTGGCCAGCCGGCGTTGTGCTGTCAGCGTCATTACCGACACACCGCGTTTCGATATCGCGGGCTATTTGGTGGTCGCACCCGCGCTGTTGCTCTGTCTCGCCGTGGTCACACCCGTGGGGCAAATACTGCTGTCGCCGATCGGCCTGCTTCCCGCCTGCATCACCCTTGGCGTGCTGGCGACCTTGTCTGTCTGGCGGCGACTAAAACACCCGATGGACGGGCTGTTCGATTCCGCTGTGCTGGCGCACCCCGCTTATCGCATCAGCTTATTGGGTAACGCGCTGGTGAGGATCTGTTTCTCCTCTACGCCGCTGCTGCTATCCCTGCGAGTACAAACCTCTGCTACACCCGCCACCGCATCGATGGTGTTGCTGGCCTTTGCCGGTGGCGCGTTGAGCGTGCGTTTTTTTCTCAGCCAGGCGCTGGAGCGGCTTGGCTATCGGCGGCTGCTGATCACTGGCTGTGTTCTCTGCGCGGTACTGCTGGTAGCCATGTCTGCCCCCGACGTGCCACAAACGTCGTGGTGGGTGCTGAGTCTGGCCTTCGGCCTTGGACTAACCAGTTCCGCCATTTATTGCAGCCTGAACACGCTGGCATTTTCCACCATGAGCGATAACAGCTACGGCGCGGGCAACAGCCTGCTGACGCTGGTACAGCTGATATCCATGATGCTTGGCATCACCATCAGTTTTGCTTTCCTCGCGCATCGCGCCGTGGCGTGGCCGGAACCGGTCACCGAGAGCTATGGCGCGTTGTTTCGGTTGATGGGCTACGGCTTGTTGCTGAGCGCAGCCTTGTTTAGTCGGTTGAGTAAAGCGCAAGGGATCCGTCGTGCGGCTACCGGCTGACGACGTGGAAAGGGGTTTCGAGTCACTGGAATAACTCATAAAGGTAGGTCTATGAAAACTAAAAATGTAATACAGCAATGGCGACCTGGCGTGTTTGGCGCTTGTCTGGGGCTAGCGTTGCTGACCGCCGCCAGTATGGCGTGGGCAGACATCGTGCCGGGTGAATACAGCGCATCAGCACAGGGGAAAGAGAGCCCGGTCAACGTCACGCTCAGCGTGGATAAAGACGGCAAAATCACACAACTGACGGTGGATGCCTCACATGAAACGCCGGAATTAGGGGGTGTCGCAGGCAAAGAAGTCGGCCAGGCGATCCTCGAACAGCAGAGCCTGAATGTGGATGGCATGACCGGCGCAACCGAAACCAGCAACGCCGTGAAAAAAGCCGCCGAAGCGGCGCTGAAGCAGTCCGGCGCAGACCCGCAAGCGTACCGTCAGGGAAAAGTGAAAACCGCAGGTGCGGATCAAACCGTCACCACCGATGTCGTGGTGGTGGGGGGAGGCGCATCCGGTACTGCCGCCGCGCTGGCGGCTGCCGAAGCTGGCGCGAAAGTGCTGGTGGTCGAGAAAGCGCCGACAGTGGGCGGTGCCGGTAAGATTGCCAGCGGATTATTTGCGGTCGGTTCGTCGCTTGAGCGGCAGAAAAAATTCACTTTTACCGCCGATGAACTCTTTCACCGGCTGGTGGATTACAACCATTACCTCACCAACGGCCCGCTGACGCGAACGGTGGTGGACAAATCTGCCTCTACCGTCGACTGGCTGATGAAATACGGCGTGGAGCTCTATCTGTCCGATCAAAATACGCAGCAGGCGCATAACGCCGACCCGATCAAATGGCGCATTTACCATCACTACAAAGACAGCGCGGCCGCCTTCGCCAATATGTATAAACACCTGGAGGAGATGGGCGGACAACTGATGACACGCACCACCGGCAAGGCACTTCTTAAGGATGAAAAAGGCAACGTTGTGGGGCTGATCGCCGAAAAAGCTGACGGCGGCACCCTGACCGTCCATGCAAAAGCAGTGATTGTTGCCACTGGCGGCTACGGCGCGAATATGAAAATGCTCACCAGTAACATGCTGACCACCAATATCTCTTCGCTGGCGTGGGCGAACCAAGGGGAAGGCGTGAAGATGGCCTGGGACGCAGGCGCGGCAAAATGGGAAACCCAGTCGGCATTGTTGCATGCGACCAAACTGGTGGGGGTGGATCCGACCCAGGCGACCGGTTTCAACGACAGTCTGCTGATTCGCATATTGAAAACGCCGCTGTTGTGGCTGGATCGCTCCGGGGAGCGTTTTGTCGACGAGTCGCTGGTCTATGACACGGCCTTATGGGCGAATGCGGCCTATTCCGTGGGCGGCAACTATTTGATTGTGGTCGATACACCAACCCTACAGGCATTCAGCAAAGGCAAGCTGCCGTTTGAGATCTCTGGCGCGGGCGCGCCCAACCCCGTCGGTACGGGCGATTTCGTGGCGTTAGCGGAGCAAGGGGTGAAAAACGGCACCATCTATAAAGGCGCAACCCTTGATGAGTTAGCCGCCAGCAGCGGTATGCAGGCCGAACGTCTGAAAGCCTCCGTTGCGCATTACAACGCTGCGGTGAAAGCCAAAAAAGACCGTGAATTTGGCAAAAAACCGGCGTTCCTCGCTTTCGGAGTAGCTAATGGTCCCTATTACGCTCTGTCATCGGAAGTGGTCAGCCTCAGTTCCACCGGGGGCGTACGCGTTAATGAGCGGCTGGAAGCCACCGACCAGAATATGCAGGCTATTCCGGGGTTGTATGTCGTGGGCAACAACGCAGGCGGTTTTTTTGGCTCCCCGGCTTATCCCCCTTATCAGGGGCTGGCACTGGGCTTCGCCTATAACTCGGGACGCATTGCAGGTGAGCATGCCGCGCAGTTTATCAAACAACCCTGATAACAAATAAACACGCGGTGTTCGTGAATGCGGGCGCCGCCAGTTTGTTGGCGAATGAGAACGAATAATGAAAATTACACCTCGCAATATCTGGACAAGAATGCTCTTTTCCGGCGCACTGCTCGGCGGCCTGATAAATAACAGCGCATGGGCTACCGACGCAGATGCCAGCGCCCTACCGCTGTCGGACGCCGGAACATGGCTAAAAGATCATGGCGTGACGCCGCATATTATGGCGTCACAATTCTGGCTGGGTAATCCCAGCGCCGGTACCAGTACCAATGAGCAACAAAGTTACACCATGCTGTTCGCCGGTGCAGATTTCGATCTGGAGAAAATGGGCGCGATCCCCGGCGGCAGCATCCATTTTATGCAGTTGTGGGTGCCGTTTAGCAGCAACCTCGAATACGGCAACAATGCGGGCGGCCTGCTGGCTGGCGATCCTCCACCCTATATTCCCAAAGTCGCGCATTTACTGCGCTTCACATATCAGCAGACGTTACTCGACGACCGCTTATCGCTGGAGGTAGGCAAAAGTAACCCCGGCCAGTTTATGGGGTTCACCAACTGCAACGTGGCGGAAAGTTGCGTGAATACGGTGCTGAATAAGACGGCGGTATTCGGCCCGGCACCTTATGCAGGCTGGGGTGCGCTGGCAAGCTGGCATTTTACGCCGCAACTGGAAAGCAATGTTGGGGCGTGGCGCACCTACCATGCATTTCCGTTTACTAACGGCTGGGAGCGCTGGGACGATGATTACGACAGCGGCAGCACGCTGTGGGTAGCCAATCTGGCACGTCGCGTCTCCTGGCAACAGGAGGCGTATCCGTTCAACTGGGAAGTACTGGGGTTCTACAACGATCTCGACTATGACGATGTCTATTACACCGTCAACGGCACCTCCAAAGTGACGGACAGCAGTGCGGCGGTACGCAGCCATCATGGTGTCTCCGGCTTTTATCTGACGGCAAAAAAAGCGGTATGGCGGCGTGATGGCGGCGCAGAGAGTAGCAACCCCTTCCCCAGCGCTATCAGTCTGCACGGCAGCGTAACACAAACGTTGCAATCGGATGCCTATACCGGCATCTCCACCCTCGCCGATATGGGGGTTATCTGGCAGGGGCCGTGGCAAAGCCGCCCGATGGACAGTTATGGCCTCGCTTTCCGCTGGGGACGATTCACCGCAAGTGAACAACGTTACTTGCAGGATATGTTCACGGCTCAGGGTGGTAATGGCTGGCAGGTTCCCCGCAACGAGTACCAATTGAGCATTGATGCTTCTTTTGCGCTCACACCGGAGTTAAACGTAAAACTGAGCGGTGCCCGCACCTGGAACAATACCAACTGGCAGTATGCCTATAGCAGCGTTAAACCGGAAAATGGCTATACGTTCTGGTTACAAGCGACTGTTTTTCTGGATAAATTACTGGGCCTGTAAGCAGGCTTTTTGACGGCGGGGCCATGCCCCGCTGTCCCCTTACGCCACCACCATTTGTCCGGCGTAAAGAATAAAAAAGCGGAACAACAGTACGCTTATCAAAGCAACACAGGCCAGAGTCACGCTGGCTCCCCGCGAATGTACAGGTCGCAGCGTCATCAACAACGGCAGCACAATCCCCAGCCCCACCACACCGAACCAGAAAACAGCCCCCCAGAAACCGCTTAATGCGCTAAGTGCCGCCTGCGTCTGCGCACCGCCCCCCATATAGAGGCTGAAGAAGAAGGCGATCAGCAGCAGAATTTCCAGCAATACACAGCTGATTTCCCAGCGGTGCAACAGCCCCACCGCCTCAGGTGCCGCGCGGTGCAACGACGGACACAGCGACAATACCGCCAACGCAGAAACCAGCCCGGAATTAAGAAACAGCAGCGGCAACACGCCGTTGTTAAGCAGAGGATATCCCTTCAGCGTGGAGAGCAAGAAGCCGGTATACACTCCCAGTAAGACGGCAAGTAACCCCAGCAGGCCATTATGCCAGCGCGGATGACGCGCCACCCCTTGCCCTACCCGCCCCAGCAGACATAACAACGTGCCCACTTTCGAGGGCGCATAACGCCGGGCGCGTTCATTCAGCGACAAATAACCGAGCCGCAACCACCAAAGCGCCAGCGCCAGGAAATAGAGCTGGAACAGCATCACGCCGAGCGACATCACTGAGTGCGGGTTATAAAACACCATCACGTACCAGAACGAGAGCGGGTGCGTAAGGTGAAAAACCAGCACCGTCAGGCCAGCAATCACCATTAATGGCGCACCCACCGCCGCTCGCCAGGCGAACCAGCGGCGTTGCTCGCCGGGTAAGTGCCGTTGCAGGCCGAGCGTCACCAGTACCAGACCCGAGGCGATACCGAGTACAAAAAGATAGAGCGCTATTGGCCAGTCCCAGACCAGCGTGTCGAATTGAAAAGGATGCATTGTCATTTTCTCCTTACTGACTCTGTTGTCTTAACTGCGGTTGGGGTTGATTTCGCCCTGCTTGCCTGCCACGCGGTAGACATTCGGGCCAGTGCCGAGATAAAGCTTGCTGCGATAGACCACTTTGCTTCGGATAGCCTGCGAAATCGCGCTGTCGGGATCGTTAAGGTTGCCGAAGGTTAGCGCTTTCATCGGGCAGATCTGTACGCAGGCGGGCAGCCTGCCCTGGGCAAGTTCGCTGTCGCGGCAAAAATTGCATTTATCCGCAGTGAGACTAACGGGATGAATAAAACGCACATGGTACGGACACGCCGCCAGGCAGTAGCGACAGCCGATACAGCGCTGATGATTAACATCAACAATTCCGGTGGCCGGATCCTTATAAGACGCGCCAGTCGGGCATGCCGTCACGCAGGGCGGATTATCGCAGTGCTGGCACGAACGGCGGAAAAATTGCCGCGTTTTACCGTTATCCCCAGGAGCCGGATTGGCTAATACCTGTAACCGGCTGACCCCGTCAGGCACCCGGTTGACTTTGCGACACGCGGCAACACACGCCTGGCAACCGATACAGAGGGTTTCATCATGCAGCATGGCGTAGCGGATACCGGTGGCAACGTTCTCGCGCGCCAACACCAAACGCAGGGGAGGATCGGTAAGCAGTAATACGGAACAGGCCGTGAGGCGTTGAATCAATTTACGTCGTGTATATCTCATGACATTGCCTTTTTTATTGAAATGTATTGAGTGATGCCATTCAGGCATAGCAAGGAGCGAGCCAGAGACAACAAGTCAGTAATTTGTTGATTTTGCTGGATATAGGTATGTTTTCCTCGTCAGGTATTTATTGTGCGGTGAGTCGGTAATGCATTTCGCTATTGCCGTGATACATCTGCGCATCACCACACGGTTTTATGCGTGCCCTCTGCCGCTGATTTCAGGCCCTGCGCGGTTATCGGGACTGGCCTGGATCCTGCATTCCTGACGACTGAAGGTCAGGCAGGCAAACGGAAGGCACTATGAAGCGTTCAATGTGGGTCGGGCTGTTGATGTGGCTTAGCGGGACAACCGCAGCCGCACAGCCACATCAGCAGTGGGAAAGCGGTGGAAAAATAATGGGCACCTGGTATCAGGTTAAAGTGGCGCACGCCAATAACCGCGCGCTGGCAGGCTTGCAGGGAGAAATCGATCGCGGCCTGGCCGGGGACAATGCCCTGCTCTCCACCTGGCAGCCAGACAGCACCTTGTCGCGCTTTAACCGCTATGCGGGAACCGATCCCCAGGCTGTCCCCGCCGGGATGGCGCGGGCGGTGCGCGTGGCATTGCAGGTGGCCGCGCGTACGGGCGGTGCCATGGATATTACGGTCGGCCCGCTGGTCAATCTGTGGGGGTTTGGCCCCGGCGGTATACCGGCCAACACGCCCGACGTCACCACCCTTGCTGAGGCACAAAAACGGGTGGGCTGGTGGCATTTACACCTCTCTGAGCGTCACGGCCAATCGTGGATGCAAAAAGATCTGCCGTCGCTGTCTGTCGATTTGTCTACCGTCGGCGAGGGATATGCCGCCGATCATCTGGCCGCATTAATGGCACATCGCGGCATCAACAACTATCTGGTTTCTGTCGGCGGCGCGGTGGTGACACGCGGCGTATCCGCCTCAGGGCAACCGTGGAAAGTCGCCATTCAGCAGCCGACCGATCAACAAACTCGCGTGGAAGCGGTGGTGGATTTGCAAGGGCACGGCATCAGTACGGCCGGAAGTTATCGCAATTATTACCAGCGCCAGGGGCGTCGGTTGTCGCACATTATCGACCCGGCGAGCGGCCAGCCCGTGACGCATCACCTGGTTTCCGCCACGGTGATTGCCGCCAGCGCATTACAGGCCGATGCCTGGGATACCGGCCTGATGGTGCTGGGGCCGCAACGTGCCAAACAACTGGCGGTGAGTGAAGGGCTGGCGGTCTATTTGATTATCGCCACCGATCAGGGGTTCATTTCCTGGGCATCGCCCGCCTTTGCGGGCTACCTGATCAGCAGCACGGCGCACTGAACCCCCGGCTTAAGCGAGGAGCATCATGAAAATAGAGTTACTGCGCGAGTTTTTGTTGCTTTCCGAACGGCTTAATTTCACCCGGGCCGCGCAAATGCTGCATATCACGCAGCCGGTGCTCAGCCGGCATATGAAAGAACTGGAGGAGCATGTCGGCGCACCGCTGTTTCAGCGCGATACCCACCGGGTGAGCTTAACCAGTGCCGGCCATCGGCTGGCATGCGAAGTCAGGAAAATCCTCCACCAGTACGACGAAAGCATGACGGCCGTGCGCACCTTCACCGGTAACAGCCGACGGCGCCTGACCATCGCCTTTCTCGGCGAAGCCATCCGGCAACCGCTGGTGGCGCTGGTGGAAGATTTTCGCCAGCAACAAAAAGAGGTGGTTGTCGAGTGCCGCGATTGCGAGCTGGAAGAAGTGCTGGCGTTGCTGGATGCCGGTGAATGCGACGCCGGTTTTTTGATTCGCCCAAATTTTATGCCGCAACGAGCCGGTTTTGGAGCGTTGCCGTTTCAGACAGACCCGTTATGCGTGGCGGTCAATCGCCAGCATCCACTGGCGCAACACGGCACGGTATCCCTGCGCGATGCGGCGCAGTGGCCGGTTATCCGGGTCGATCCGCGCGAGTTCGCCCTGTCCGAAATGTACAGCACCCGTTTTTTGAGCGCCCGCGGCATCGACTTTACGGTCTATAAAGAGTTCCCTAATCTCAAATCCTGCTGTTTCGATCTGGAACTGAATGCGCGGGCGGTTCTCTTTATGCCCCGCCACCGCGGCTATTTGCTCGGTGAAAATAGCGTATTGCTCTCCCTGAGCGAGCAGGACTGTTGGTTCAGCCTTGAACTCATTTGGCCGCTGCGCAACCGAAATCCCTGTGTTGATTGGTTTTGCCAGGCCTTTAGTCAATATCAACGCGCGCGCGCCGCACCGGCTTAATTATCGGAATGCCCCCCTGCTTTAAATTAACATTGCGACGCTGAGAATTATTTTTGCGCTGGTTATGCGCAAATAGCATAGCCGAAAAAATAAAAAGAATTTCTATCCGCAAGGGCTGAATTATAGGCTGAAAGCTAACACGAACACTCTGTGAAATATCACCCGTTCATAAAAGGAGAACACCATGGTGATTAAAGCCAACTTTGCATCCGATCACGATAAACGTAAAGAGATGTCCCATAAAGAATTAGGCACCATTCCGCACATGCCGTTTGAGGAATATTCAGAACGGTTGAAACATTGCTTCACCATGAAGCGTAAAAACGGCATTCTCGAAGCGCGTTTACATACCAACGGCGGCAGCCTGCAATGGGGTGCGCCTGCGCACCAGGGGTTACATTATTTCTTCGACTGGGCAGGACGCGACCCGGAAAATGAAGTCATTATTCTCGGCGGTAGCGGGGAAGATTTTATGGCCGGTATTGGTCGGCTGGATGAGAAAGGCCAATGGCAGCCCGCGACCGAGTTCGCTTCTGCGCCGGATGAAGCGTGGAAAATGTATGAATATCAATACTATGACGGCACCAATGATATCGAAGGCCAGGTGTTTGATGTCGAAGTACCGACCATTGGCGTCTGGAACGGCGCGGCATTTCACACCGATCTGGTGCTGTTCAGTGATATCACCCTGTGCACCGAAGATGCCTGGACGACTGAAATGCACTATCGCGTCAACATGGTACCGGGAGATGGCATTCAAATTGCCTGGCGCGAATTGATGGGTCGCAAACGCTACGCCTATGCCGAGCTGACCGGGGAGATTATCACCGCCCGCAAAGCACTGGCGCTGGGCATGGTCAATGAAATTTGTCCCGATACGGAAGCGTGCTATCAACGTGCTCAGGAAATTGCCGAGCTGATTATGCGCACCGGTACGCGCGTCACCCGCCGTATTACTACACAGCAATTACGTAAACCCTGGAAAGAAGATATTGCCAATGAGTTGCGCAACGCCTTCGCCACGGAAATGTACGTTACCGCGACGGAACATTCACCCCACGAGATCAATTACTGGAATTGGGCGCACGAAGAAGCGGAATTAGTTAAAGCGGCAGAGAAAAAAGGAAAAGTGGTGCGACCGCGCATTGGTGGGGGAAATGAAGAGCACGAAATAAAATAACGCGCCTCAGTTTTTACTTATTTTCCTGAATTAAGACAAAGGTGACGCGTCGTCATGATGACGCGCGTCGCAATACCTATTTTTTGCCGTTCAAAGCAATAGCAATAACCGTAATGGCAATAAAGGAAATAACAAACGGAGGTTGGTTCATGAATACCGCAGACGACGTGATTATCTCCGCCGCCCTCACCGGCGCAGTGACACCGAAAGATATTAACGAACATATTCCGCTAACACCTGAGGAGATAGCCGCAGACGCTTACCGCTGCTGGCAGGCGGGCGCAGCGGTTGTGCATCTGCATATGCGCGACGAAAACGGTCTGGGCACCATGTCCAGCGAACGTTTTGCGCAAACTCTGCGTCTGCTGCGCGAGTACCGCGATTGCGACGTGATCATTAATTGCACCACATCCGGCGACAGCCGGGCCCACGATGAACAACGTATGGCGCATGTCTCGACGCTTGCGGGGATCGAAATGGCCTCCTGGGACGCGGGGTCGTTCAACTGGATGCCGGCGGGTGTCTTCGTTAACTCTCCTGACTTTCTCGGCAAGTTGGGAGAGGTTCTGACGGCACGCGGCATCAAGCCAGAAGTCGAAATTTTCGATAGCGGCATGCTGGGGGTTGCCGGGTATTTCGTCGAGCAAGGCAAGCTGCGTGCGCCACTGCATTATCAGTTTTGCCTCGGTATCCCCGGCGGTATGCCCGCCACTGTCGCGAACCTGGTCTATCTCACACAACAACTTCCCGCCGGAGCAACCTGGTCAGCATTCGGCGTCGGCAAACATCACCTGCCTATTCTGTTCGCCTCACTGGCACTAAACGGCCATGTGCGCGTCGGCCTCGAAGATAACGTCTATTTCAGCAGGGGTGTGAAGGCCACCAACAGCCAACTGGTCGAACGCGCCGCGCAGGCGGTGAAACTGTTTGGCAAACGCGTCGCCACCCCGGCGATCGCCAGGGAAATACTCGGTTTGCCGCCGTTAGTGGGAGGCATCCAATGAAAGAGGCTGTGATTGTCTCCGCGGCGCGTACGCCGATTGGTCGCTGTCGTGGCATGTTGGCTTCCGTACCGGCCCACCGTCTGGGCGCGCTGGCAGTCAAGGAAGCTGTGCGGCGTGCTGGCATTGATGCTGAGCGGATTGACGATGTCATCTTCGCCAATCTGATGAACCATGAAATCAATAACATGGGGCGAATGGTTGCGCTGGAAGCCGGGCTACCCGTTTCGGTGCCGGGCATTACCCTGGACCGGCAATGCGCCGCATCGCTTAACGCGCTGGCTTACGCTGCCATCCAGATCATGGCGGGCTTCGCCGATGTGATCGTTGCCGGTGGCGTGGAGAGTGACTCCCGCCGTACCTGGACGCTGGAAAAAACAGAAACCGCGTGGTCAGTACAGCCGCCGCGCTTTGCTGACATTCATACCGCGCCGGATGCCCTCGGCAATCCGCCAATGGGCATTACTGCGGAAAACATCGCGACACGCTATGGTTTTAGCCGCCAGCAACTGGATGCGTTTGCCTTACGCAGCCACCACCTGGCCAGCGCCGCCTGGCGGGCGGGACGCTTCACGGAGCAGATCGTGCCGGTTCCGTTGCAGGATCGCAAAAGCCAGATTACGCAGTTCGATCATGATGAATCCGTCCGCTCCGACTGCTCCGCAGAGGGGTTAGCCGCCCTGCGCCCCAGCTTTCTTCCCGATGGCCTTGTGACCGCTGGCAACAGCTCGCCGATGAGCGACGGGGCTGGCGCGCTGGTAGTGATGGAGCGAGAGCTGGCACGGCGTCGCAATCTCCAGCCGTTGGCGGTTTTTCGCGGTTATGCCGTCTCCGGCGTCGACCCGAACTATATGGGCATGGGGCCAGTGCCTGCCTGCGCAAAATTATTGCGCCAGAACGGGCTGCGCGTCGATGAGATAGCCCTGTGGGAACTCAACGAGGCATTTGCTTCTCAGTCGCTGGCCTGTATGCAGGAAATCGGTATGGATCCGAAGCGGGTTAACCCCAACGGGGGCGCTATTGCACTGGGCCATCCATTAGCCGGTAGCGGTGCCATTCTCGCGACGAAAGCCGTCTATGACATGCAGCAACGCCAACTGGATAACGCCGTGATCACGTTTTGTGTCGGTGGCGGCCAGGGCGTGGCGGTGCTGCTGACGAGGGAGTAAGTCATGGCGAACAAATTTGCTTTACCGGAAGAGATAATCGCCCTGTTTCACGACGGGCAAACACTGATGTGCGGCGGGTTTGCCAATCACGGCGTGCCCAACCGGCTGATTGACTGCGTGATCGCCAGCGGCGCACGGCATTTCACGCTGATTTCTAACGACAGCGGCGACGCCGACCTGACGATTGGCCGACTTATCCATCACGGTCTGGTGGATAAGCTGATTGCTTCCCATATCGGGCGCAATACCGAAACTGTCGCGCTGGTGGCAGACGCCAGAATTGAACTGGAACTGGTGCCGCAAGGCAGCCTGGCGGAACGGATGCGCTGTGGCGGTTCGGGGCTGGGCGGTGTGCTGACGCGTACCGGTCTTGGCACGCTGGTGGATAAGGATAAGCCGCACATGGTGGTGAACGGTGAAGAGTGGATGCTGGAAACACCCCTGCGCGCGGACATTGGTCTGGTGCGCGCCCGCACGGCCGATCCGCTGGGCAACCTCACCTATCGTGGCACCATGCGCAACTTTAATCCGCTGGTGGCAAAAGCGGCCCACCTGACACTGGTCGATGCCGACAGGCTGGTTGATGTCGACGAGTTAACGCTCGACAGCATTATCACGCCGGGTGTCTATGTCGACAAAATCCTTGTGCGGCAAGGAGAAGCGTTATGAATGCACGCGAACGAATTGCCCGCCGTGCGGCGGGTTACTTTACCGATGGCGATGTTATCAATCTGGGGATTGGCATTCCCAGCCTGTGCAGCGATTACGCCCCCGCCGGGGTGATGTTTCATACCGAAAACGGCCTGATCGGCATGGGGCCGCTGGTGGAAGGCGTACGGGCGGTTGAAGGGTTTTCCAATGCCACCGCGCTACGTTTTGCGCCCGTACCGGGGGCCAGCGCCTTTGACAGCGCCGAATCCTTCGCGCTGGTGCGCAGTGGCAAACTGGCGGCAACGGTGCTCGGCGGGTTGCAGGTGGCGGAAAATGGCGACCTGGCGAATTGGGCGCAGCCGGGACGCGTGTTCGGCATGGGTGGCGCGATGGATTTGGTCAGCGGTGCCCGCAAAGTGATTGTCACCATGGAACTGTGTACCAAAGACGGCAAGCCGAAGGTAGTCAATCGCTGTAGTTACCCGCTGACCGGCAAGCAGTGCGTCGATCACATCGTGACCGAACAGTGCGTTATTGATGTCACGCCCGATGGGTTAGTGCTGGCCGAACTGCTGGAAGGGCTGACACCGCAAGATATTCAACGCCAGATCGAACCGACGCTCATTGTGCTTTCGCCACCGACACTTATGCCAGCCTGACCGGCTGGCTCTTTTTAACTTGCCCTACTCGTTGCCGGAGATGCCACATTATGATCGAACAGCAAAGCCGCCCGCTGCTGAACAACCACGATTGTCTCGCCGACGACAGGCGCGGCAGGCCTGATTTCGGTGTCCAGGGCTGGAACGTGATTGTTTTCCAGGGGCTATTGTTCTGGATAGCCGCAGGAACGGTCACCCACGGTCTTAACGTGGTGCTGCCCACGTTATCAGGGCTGTATGGACTGGATTACAACACGCTGCTGGCGCTGGCAACACCCGCCTCGTGGGCCTCCATTTTCGCCAGCCCGGCCTGCGCCTGGTTGTGTGAAAAAAGAGGCGTCAAATTCAATATTATTTTTTGTCTGCTGGCCTGTGGCCTCAGCTTCGGGCTGCTCGGCCTGAGCACCTCTTTTCTCAGCTTTACCTTACTGTTCGCCGCCGTGAGTTTTTTTGGCACCGGTTTCGCCTATGTTGGGGGAACGGCGCTGATCGCCAATTGGTTTGTGCGTAAACAAGGGCTGGCGCTGGGCTGGTGCACCATCGGCCAGACACTGTCGAGCGCCTTTTATGTGCCGACTCTGGCCGCGTTGTTCGTCTGGCTGGGCGTACGTTACGGCTTCTGGGGTATTTCGCTGATGATGTTGCTGATGGCCGGCTGGGCATGGCGGTTTATCGCTAATAAACCGGAAGATGTCGGGCTTGCTCCCGACAATCAACCGCTGGCCGATGACGGGCAAAGCAGCGAAGTAACGGCTTCGCGCAGCTACATTAGCCATATACGCATCCGCCAGTTGCTGAAAATGCGTGATATATGGCTCATCGGTATCGCCACCGGCGGTATCTATATCATGCTGGTTGGGGTGGTCGGCCAGTTTGTTCCCAGGTTGATGGAGATGGGGTTTTCCCAGACTACGGCCATCTTTTATATGACAGTGGCCGCGCTCATCGGCGCGCCAGGCGCTTACGGATGGGGCTGGCTCAATCACCGCATGGGGATTAAGCGCACGATCCTGCTTTATGTCCTGTGCTGGATAGTCGCCATCGTCATCAACATGTTTGCTCACCACACGCTGATGTTGTGGTTGTCGCTCGTGATGATCGGTTTATGTATGCCGGGCGCGACCAACCTCAGCACGGCGCTGATCGCGGCCAAATTTCCTCGCCAACACTACATTCGCGCGATTGCCATCATCCTGCCGATCCAGTCGGTGGTGCGCTGCTGCGCGTTTTCGATTCTGGCTTTCGGCCTTGCCTGGCTTGGCGGTTATAGCGGCGCTTATCAACTACTGGTGGGGGTCGGCGCGATCACCTTCGTGCTGCTTTGCTGCACCGACACCCGGCCCGTGAATATGTAAGGAGGAAAGAATGAAGAGTGGGATCGTGATTGTTAGCGCCGTGCGCACGGCTATTGGCAAGTTTGGCGGCAGCCTCAGCACCCTGAGCGCCCCGACGCTGGGGGCTCAGATGATGACGGCGGCACTGCAACGCAGCGGCGTCGAGCCAGACTGCGTGGAACAGATCGTTTTTGGCAATGTATTGCAAGCAGGATTAGGCCAGAACCCGGCACGCCAGGCCATGCTGGAGGCGGGTATCCCGCAATCAACACCGGCCACCAGCATCAATATGGTCTGTGGCTCCGGGTTGCAGAGCGTTATTTTTGCTGCTGAAACCCTTGCAGCCGGTGATGCCGACGTGGTGCTGGCAGGAGGAATGGAAAACATGTCGGCGGCCCCCTATCTGCTGGATAAAGCTCGCTGGGGCTATCGGTTGGGCGATCAGCGCGTAGTGGATAGCGTGGTAAATGATGGGTTGTCATGTGCGATAAACCACTACCACATGGGGATGACCGCAGAGAATGTCGCCCGTCAATGCGACATCAGCCGCCAGCACCAGGACCAACTGGCGCTGCTCTCCCAGCAACGTGCGGCGGCAGCGATAGATCGGGGAGATTTTCGCGAGGAGATTGTGCCGGTCGTGGTGCGCAATAAAAAAGGTGACACGCTGTTTTGCGTCGATGAACACCCACGCGCAGGCGTGACGATGGAAGATCTGGCGCGCTTATCGCCGGCATTTTCCAACGACGGTTCAGTCACAGCGGGTAACGCATCGGGCATCAATGACGGTGCCGCGGCACTGTTACTGATGAGCGAACAGCGGGCGCACGAACAAGGCATCACCCCGCTCGCCCGCGTACGCAGTTATGCCGCCTGCGGTGTCGATCCGGCGTTAATGGGTCTTGGGCCGATCCCTGCGACCCGGCTGGCGCTACGTCGGGCGGGAATGAGTATCGCCGATCTTGATCTGCTGGAGGTCAATGAAGCTTTCGCTGCGCAAAGTATCGCCGTTGCGCGAGAGTTGGATCTGGACTGGGAGCGCACCAATGTTAACGGCGGGGCTATCGCCCTCGGTCACCCTATCGGGGCATCGGGCGCGCGCATTCTGGTGACATTGCTGCATGCCCTGGCCCGCCGGGACAAAACGGTAGGGCTGGCAACGTTGTGCGTCGGTGGTGGGCAAGGCGTGGCTATGATTGTGGAGCGGATTTAAGGGGGGCCACCAGGCCCCCGGTTCACACAGCGGTTATGCCGTTAGCGTCTGCATATCGATAACAAAGCGGTATTTCACATCACTTTTCAGCAGACGTTCAAATGCCTCGTTAATCTCATCCATACGGATCATTTCGGAATCGGCGGTAATGTTATGTTGGCCGCAGAAATCGAGCATCTCCTGGGTTTCGGCAATACCCCCAATGCACGAACCGGCGACCGAGCGGCGACCGATAATCATCGGAACCGTGTTCACCGTCGGTTCGATATCCCCCAGCAGCCCGACAAACACCAGCGTACCGTCGAGGGTTAAGGTCGACATATAGCTGTTGATGTCGTGGGTGTAAGGAACCGTATCAATAATCAGCTCAAACTGCCCTTTCACTGCTTCCATCTGTTGCGCATCGGTCGAGAGCACCACGTGGTGCGCGCCTAACCGGCGGGCATCCTCCTCTTTACCCGGCGAGCGGGTAAACAGCGTCACTTCTGCGCCCAGCGCATGCGCCAGCTTCAGCGCCATATGGCCCAGGCCGCCAAGACCAATTACCGCCACTTTACTGCCCGCTTTCACGCCCCAGCGACGCAGCGGCGACCAGGTGGTGATCCCGGCGCAGAGCAGCGGTGCGACGGCGTGCGCATCAAGATTTTCAGGAATGCGCAGCACGAAATCTTGCGAGCAGATAATCGACTGTGAATAACCGCCGTAGGTTGGGCGGTGATCGTGGCGGTCAATGCCGTTATAGGTCTGGATATTGCCCTCTTCGCAATACTGCTCCAGCCCCTGTTTGCAGGGCGAACATTCGCGACAGGAGTCGACCATACAACCGATACCGACTAAATCACCGGCCTTGAATTTATTTACGCCGTCGCCCACAGAGACGACGCGGCCAATAATTTCGTGGCCCGGCACGACAGGATACTGGCTGAACCCCCAATCGTTGCGCGCCTGATGCAGGTCAGAGTGGCAGACGCCACAATAAAGAATATCGATAGTCACATCATCGGCGCGCGGATCGCGACGCTCAAAATGAAACGGTGCCAGCGGGGCTTTATTTGACTGTGCGGCATAGCCGAGGACTTTCATCGTCATGGTTGTTCTCCGGGAGGTTATCCGGGCGGTAGCACCCGTTTGTGGATCCACACTACCTGAGTATGGCGCATGGCAGTATCCGCCGTGCCAACAACGCGTGCTTTGCACTTTCTGTCATCGGGAGAGGGAAAAGCTCTCCGCCGAGAGCTTGAAATTAAAGGACTTTACTGAGGAATGCCGCGGTGCGTGGATTAGTCGGTGCGGTAAACAGTTGTTGCGGCGTGCCCTCTTCCTGAATCACGCCCTGATCGATAAAAATCACCCGATCGGCCACTTCGCGGGCAAAGCCCATTTCATGGGTAACAATAACCATGGTCATCCCTTCCGTCGCCAGCGCTTTCATTACCTGAAGGACATCGCCCACCAGTTCGGGATCGAGCGCGGATGTCGGTTCATCAAACAGCATAATGGACGGGTTCATCGCCAGCGCGCGGGCAATGGCGACGCGCTGCTGCTGCCCACCGGAAAGGCTTGATGGCCAGGCATCGCGCTTATCACTTAATCCCACCTTCGCCAGCAGGCTCTCGGCGAGGGTGACGGCATCGGCGCGTTTCATCCCTTTCAGGCTTATCGGGGCCATCATCAGGTTTTCCAGCACCGTCATATGCGGGAACAGATTAAAACGCTGGAACACCATCCCGACGCTCTCGCGCAGTTTGTTGAGATCCGTTTTCGCATCGTGAATGGCAAAGCCGTTGACCTGCACTTCCCCTTCCGTCACGCTTTCCAGCGCATTCATACAGCGCAGAAAAGTGCTTTTCCCGGAGCCGGACGGCCCAATAACACAGACCACTTCTTTGGGCTGGATATCGCAACTGATACCGCGCAGAACATGGCTGTCGCCAAAATGTTTATGCAAGTTTTTAATGTGAATCACTTTTGCCAAACCTCTTTTCCAGCCGATTAACCAACTGCGCGAGCAGGAAGGTAATAACCCAGTAGACCAGCGAAATCGTCAGATAGGGTTCCCAGTAGGTCGCATACGCTCCTGAAACCGTGCGGGCGGCATAAGCCAGATCAGCAAGACCAATTGCCGACGCCAGTGACGAATCTTTCACGATAGCAATCGCGTTGTTGCCGAGCGGCGGCAGAATGCGGCGAAACGCCTGCGGCAGGATAACCTTGCGCATAGTTTTCCACCACGGCATGCCCAGCGCGCGTGAGGCTTCCATCTGCCCTTTATCGATGGACTGGATCCCGGCGCGGAAGATCTCCGACACATACGCGCCTGCATTGAGCGTAATGGCGACAATACAGGAGAGGAACGCGCCGTAGTCTGAACGCAATGCGCGCGCCAGATCGCTACTCATCACCCCACTGGTGACCAGAATGCCGTCGCGCGGGTTAATAAACAGCGGCACCAGCGCAAAATGCACCACCATGATCTGCACAAACAGCGGCGTGCCGCGAATGGCGCTGACATAAAAACGAACCGGGAATTGCACCAGATAACGCAGCACATACTTCCACGGGCCGTGGCTGGCCTGCGCCATTCTGCCAAGGCCCAGCGTCAGCCCCCAGAGCGTGCCTAAAATCACGCAAATAATGGTGCATTTGATGGTCATCCAGGCACCTTCCATAAACAGCGGTGCATACTCCTGGATTATTTCCCAGCGGAATCCTGACATACGTAAACCCTGAAAAAATACCGGCTACCGCAGATGGGCTGCGATAGCCGGATTGAAAAAGAAAAGTGAGTTACTGCGCGGGTAATGCCGGCACGTTTTCGTCAAACCAGGTGTTATAGATTTTGGCGTAGGTGCCATCGGCGATAATTTTCTTCAGGCCGCTGTTAAGTTTCGCCAGCAGTTCTGTGTTTCCCTTCGCCACGGCAATACCGAAGTACTGGCGCTCAAATTTTGCATCCGGCACCAGCTTAAATTGCTTCTCCGGGTGCTGTTTGATGTAGTACTTCACCACGCCGACATCGCCAACCGCCGCGCTGACGCCATCTTCAAACAGCTCTTGCAGCATCAGCGGCGTGTTATCGAAACGCTTAATAGCGGTGCTGTTTTTGCCCAGCACATCGGACACCACGATGTCGCCGGTGCTGGAGTTCACTACGCCGACTTTTTCATCTTTCAGCGACGCAAGTGACGTCACTTTAGACGTCGCCGGAACGACGATGGATTGCTCTGCCGGGAAATACGGTGCGGAGAAATCGACCATCTGCTTACGTTTATCGGTAATCGTAATGCCGGAAATAATGATGTCGCGATCGCCGGAACCGAGGGTGGCAAAAATCCCTTCCCACGGTGTGTTGATCAGTTTGATATTGAAGTTTTCCGCTTTGGCGATGGCTTTGATGATATCGATATCAAAACCTTCCAGCTGTTTCTGGCTGTTTTCAAATTCGAACGGACGGTAAGTCCCACCCGCGCCAACTACATAGGTTTCCTGGGCGGCAAAGGCACTGCTGGCGAACGCGGCAAAGAGACAACCTGCCTGAATCCACTTCCTGAACATATTTATCACCTTTTTATGCAAATTATCTGCATAAAAATACATACAACACTCTGCCTGTGCAATGGTTATTATCCCGTCGGGAAAGAATAAACCGCCGTGATGTGTTAAAACCGGAGCAGTCATTCCTATGTCTTAGCGGAGGATTACGCCATGAACCACGCCGTACCCGATATCGCTTTTCTGCACGAACTGGCCGACGCGGCAGATAAACAGACGCTGCCGCGTTTTCGTACCTCGATGAACCTGCATGTCGGCAGTAAACCAAAAGAGGGTTTTCGCTTCGATCCGGTGACCGATGCCGATCGCGAAGCTGAGCGCGTAATGCGCGAACTCATCACTGCACGTTATCCTTCGCACTCGATTATGGGCGAAGAGTTCGGCCTGACCGGTTCCGGCCCGCTGCAATGGGTGCTGGATCCGGTCGATGGCACCCGCCCTTTTCTTTGCGGGTTGCCGGTTTGGGGAACCTTGATTGGCTTAACGGTTGAGCAGCGCGGGCATCTGGGGATGATGAGCCAGCCGCTCACGGGTGAACGCTTCTGGGCCGACGGGCAACATGCCTGGCGCAGCGGGCCGCAAGGGACAGCACAGTTACAGACCCGCCGCGGGCTGCCGCTCGACCAGGCGATTTTGCATCTCACCTCGCCGGAGCCTGTTGCGCGACATCCTGAGGTCAATTTCGCCGCCCTGGAAGCGCAAACATTGATGATCCGCTACGGCGGTGAATGTTACGCCATGGCAATGCTGGCCGCCGGACAGATCGATCTCTGTCTGGAATATGGCTTGCAGCCTTACGATATCGTCGCGCTGGTGCCCATTATTGAACAGGCTGGCGGCGTCGTCACCACCCTGAGTGGCGATCGCCCGGAAGCTGGCGGAAATATCCTTGCCGCGGGGTGCCCGCAGTTGCACGAACAGGCGTTGCGCATCCTGAATGGTTAAAAATGAGCTAAACCGTTACAGCTTTTACCTGTAAGTGCCGATAACCATTACGAAAAGAGCAAGCGAAACGGCGTAAAAATAGCCCTGGTTTACTGTTGCCTTTGCCCATTTCGCGGCAAAGGCAGCACTTTTACGCGTAATTCATCAAATTGATATTGTGCAACCTTAACACGTTGATAACACTTCGTTGTGAAACTGCCCATATGATTTTTGAAACAGCGTTTTTGTTTTCCTTTTGCCCTTTTTTCGTCGTATAATGGTCGTCTATTCACTCTTGAATGGTTTCAGCTGATTGAACTGTAAAAAACATAACGTACATCACTCTTTTCCCGGTTGGGCTGAAACTCAGGCACACATTACTCTGCACGCTTTTTTGATGTCACCTATCCTTAGGCTGTGGCATCGCTCTTTTCGTAATACAGATTTAACTCCGAAGCTGTGTGCTTCCCGGAGTACGAATTTCCTATCCTTCTCAACTCCAACTTAAAGACCAGAACTGTCATGAAAAAGACCAAAATTGTTTGCACCATCGGTCCGAAAACCGAATCCGAAGAGATGCTGGCGAAAATGCTGGACGCGGGCATGAACGTCATGCGTTTAAACTTCTCTCACGGTGACTATGCTGAGCACGGCCAGCGCATTCAGAACCTGCGCAACGTGATGAGCAAAACCGGTAAAAAAGCGGCAATTCTGCTGGACACCAAAGGTCCTGAAATCCGCACCATCAAGCTGGAAGGCGGTAACGACGTTTCCCTGAAAGCAGGCCAGACCTTCACCTTCACCACTGACAAATCCGTTGTGGGTAACAGCGAAACCGTTGCCGTTACCTATGAAGGCTTTACCAGCGATCTGAGCGTTGGCAACACTGTGCTGGTCGACGATGGTCTGATCGGCATGGAAGTGACCGCGATTGAAGGCAACAACGTTATTTGTAAGGTGCTGAACAACGGCGACCTGGGTGAAAACAAAGGCGTTAACCTGCCAGGCGTTTCCATCGCCCTGCCGGCACTGGCTGAAAAAGATAAGCAAGACCTGATCTTCGGTTGCGAGCAAGGCGTTGATTTTGTTGCCGCGTCCTTTATCCGTAAGCGCTCTGACGTGGTTGAAATCCGTGAGCACCTGAAAGCGCACGGCGGTGAACGCATTCAGATCATCTCCAAAATCGAAAACCAGGAAGGCCTGAATAACTTCGACGAAATCCTCGAAGCGTCAGACGGCATCATGGTTGCGCGTGGCGACCTGGGCGTTGAAATCCCGGTTGAAGAAGTTATCTTCGCGCAGAAGATGATGATCGAAAAATGTATCCGCGCACGCAAAGTGGTGATCACTGCGACCCAGATGCTTGACTCGATGATCAAAAACCCGCGTCCGACCCGCGCTGAAGCAGGCGACGTGGCGAACGCCATTCTTGATGGCACCGACGCAGTGATGCTGTCTGGTGAGTCTGCTAAAGGTAAATACCCGCTGGAAGCGGTCTCCATCATGGCGACCATCTGCGAGCGTACCGATCGCGTGATGACCAGCCGTCTGGATTTCAACAATGACAGCCGCAAGCTGCGCATTACCGAAGCAGTATGCCGTGGCGCGGTTGAAACGGCTGAGAAACTGGAAGCGCCGCTGATCGTTGTGGCAACCCAGGGCGGTAAATCTGCGCGCGCTGTGCGTAAATACTTCCCGGATGCGACAATTCTGGCGCTGACCACCAACGAACTGACTGCCCGTCAGCTGGTGCTGAGCAAAGGCGTTGTATCGCAGTTGGTGAAAGAGATCTCCTCTACCGATGATTTCTACCGTCTGGGTAAAGAAGTGGCGCTGGAAAGCGGCCTCGCGAACAAAGGTGACGTGGTGGTAATGGTATCCGGCGCACTGGTTCCGAGCGGCACGACAAACACCGCTTCTGTCCACGTCCTGTAATAATAACCGGATGTTAAAGTCTGATTAAAAAAGCGCCCTCGTGGCGCTTTTTTTTATATTCCCGTCTCCTGCATAAATAAAAAATCAAATCGAATTTCACTATTTAAGCAGGGTGATTTCTAAGATGAATCCGATGAAAGTCTGCTGTTTTAACACGCGTTTTTTGCTACCTAATTCAAAGTCGATGCTTCTTTGAGCGAACGATCAAATTTAAGTGCATTCTCATCAAAAAAATATTCTCAACCTAAAAAACTTTGTGTAATACTTGTAACGCTACATGGAGATTAACTCAATCTAGAGGGTATTAATAATGAATCGTACTAAACTGGTACTGGGCGCGGTAATCCTGGGTTCTACTCTGCTGGCTGGTTGCTCCAGCAACGCTAAAATCGATCAGCTGTCTTCTGACGTTCAGACTCTGAACGCTAAAGTTGACCAGCTGAGCAACGACGTGAACGCAATCCGTTCTGACGTTCAGGCTGCTAAAGACGACGCAGCTCGCGCTAACCAGCGTCTGGACAACCAGGCTCATTCTTACCGTAAGTAAGAGTACCTGTAATGAAATGGCGCACATTGTGCGCCATTTTTTTTGCCTGTAATTTACCCTCTTCCTACTGCGTCACCACCTCTCCCTGATCTTCCGCATTCATTGCCGTGCCTTTGGTGCTGTTCTGCACGGACAACACATTGCCTGGCGCCGCGGCTTTCGCTGTCGGAATGGCAACCGGGTAACCGGCGCGGCGAGAGAGCGCCTTGTCAATTATCGCCTTGTCACCACCCGCGCCTGAAATACGTGTCCCCAGTTCTGATGAGAAGCTAATCGGCACCGTCTGCGTGTTTTCCTCCACGGTCTGCGCCAGCGGACGATGCACTTCAATGTAGTGCTTGCCGTCCGGCTCCACGGCATATTTCACCGGCTCATTGATAATGGTGACTTTTGTCCCGGCAGAGACTTGTGCAAACAACGCTTCGATATCCGGCGCATTCATGCGAATACAGCCGGAACTGACCCGCAACCCAACGCTGTCCTGCGCATTGGTGCCGTGAATCAGATATTCACCATTTCCAATCCCCAGACGCAGCGCAAAGCGCCCCAGCGGGTTATTCGGCCCGGCAGGGACAACCTTAGGTAATTCAATCCCCCGCTCAAGGGAGCGCGCGCGAATGCCTGCCGTTGGCGTCCAGGTGGGATTCGGGATTTTCTGGCTGACCCGCGTCACGGAAACCGGTGTTTCCAGCCCCTGCTGCCCAATGCCAATCGGGTACACTTGCACACTGTTTTCCCCGTTCGGGAAATAGTACAAGCGTAGCTCCGCAAGATTGATCACAATCCCTTCTCGCGGCGTGTCAGGCAGTAGCATTTGCGACGGGATGGTGACGACTGTACCCGGTTTCGGCACGGGGGCAATCGTGTCGTTAGCTTCCAGAATCAACATCGCCGCCGTATCGAAATGGCGGGCGATGGCTTGCAGATTTTTGTCTCCTGCTTGCACGGTGTAAGTCTGGTTTTGACCGATAAGGCGACTGTTACTCGCAGGCAAGGGATATTGCGCCGCAACGGCCATATGAAAGGTGCTGAACGCACCGAAAAGACAGAGTGAAAGAAAAGACGCGCGTTTCATGCTGAGGTTCCTGTATCCACTGACAAGGTGTCAGAAAGCTGAAGTTCCAGCGAGGCGGCAAACGCCCCGCGTAACAGGATGAAAGAGGTCTTTTGAGTTTAGCTAAGATTGGCAGCTTTGGTGCGGATAGCGCGGATCATCGCTTCCAGCCCTTGCGAGCGCGACGGGGTTAAATGTTGCGTCAGGGACATTTTTTCAAACCACGGGCGCACATCAAACGCCACGATGTCCTGCGCGGTCATCTGCTGGTAGAGCACAAACACGATGGCGATAAGCCCTTTTACGATCGCGGCATCGCTATCGCCTGCCAGCTCAATAACACCGGCTTCATTCTCCCGCATCACAATCCACACCTGGCTTTGGCAACCCTGAATAATATTTTCCGGGTTATGCGCCTCTGCACTCAGTTCCGGCAGTCGCTGCCCCAGCTCAATAATGTAGAGATACTTCTCTTCCCAGTTGGCACAGCGACTAAAGTTGCGCAGCAATTTCTCTTTATCGGGTAATGCAGCCATTCTCACCTCCTTGTTAGCTCAGCAACTGATGAATGCGTTTCAGGCCAGCGACCAGACGATCCACCTCTTCATGGGTGTTGTACATCACCAGCGACGCGCGACACATCGCTGGCACATTGTAAAACGCCATCAATGGCATCGCGCAATGGTGGCCGGTGCGCACCGCAATGCCGTAATTATCGAGGAAGCTACCGACATCATAAGCGTGGTGTTTACCCAGGTTGAACGCAATCACGCCCTGGCGCTGTGCCGGGCCATACAGCGTCAGATCCGGAACCCCTTTCAACGCATCCAGGGCATAGCGCATCAGCGTTTGTTCATATTCCCCAATCGCTTCAAGGCCAAGTTGGGTGACATAGTCAATGGCTGCGCCAAGGCCAATAATCCCGCCGGTATTCGGCGTCCCGGCTTCGAAACGCCACGGCGCTTTGGCATAGGTGGTGCCTTCGGTCAGGCTGACGGTGGCGATCATCGACCCGCCCCCTTCCCACGGCGGCATGTCCTGCAAAATGTCCTCTTTGACATACAACACGCCAATGCCCGTGGGTCCATACAGTTTATGGCCGGAGAAGACATAAAAATCGCAATCCAGCGCCTGCACATTAACCGGATGATGCATCACTGCCTGCGCGCCATCCACCAGCACTTTCGCGCCGTGCTGATGTGCCAGGCTAACGATCTCCGCCACCGGGTTTTCGGTGCCCAGCACGTTGGAAACCTGGGTGATGGCGACCAGGCGCGTGCGCTCATCGAGCAGTGTTGGCAGCACGTCCAGTTGCAACGTGCCATCCTGGTTCAACGGGATCACGCGAAGCTGCGCGCCAACGCGTTCACACAGCATCTGCCACGGCACAATATTGGCGTGGTGTTCCATGGCGCTGATGATGATGTTATCGCCCGCTTGCACCTGGCTATTACCCCAGCTGTTGGCGACCAGGTTGATCCCTTCGGTGGTGCCACGGACAAACACCAGCTCTTCCGGCAAACGGGCGTTGAGAAACGCTGCCGCCTTCACGCGCACGTTTTCCATATGCTGGGTGGCTTCTGCACTCAGCGTGTGGATGCCGCGATGCACCGCCGCATAACCGTGGCGGAAAAAATCCGCCTCGGCATCAATCACCTGATTCGGTTTTTGCGCGCTGGCTGCGCTGTCGAGATATGCCAGCGGGAGTCCGTTCACTTCACGCAGCAGTACGGGGAAATCGGCACGTACGTTGTTCACGGGAAAACTCATGCTACGCCCCCTGCCAGACGCTGGCTGATACGCGCCAGAATCTGTTGTTTTAACGCCTCGTCGCTGATGGCTTCCGTCAACTCAGCGGCAAAGGCATGGATAATCATCTGTTGCGCCGCATCCTGATTGATCCCGCGCGAACGCAAATAGAACATCTGCTCATTATCAATGCGGCCAATGGTTGCACCATGACTACATTTGACGTCATCAGCGTAAATTTCAAGCTGAGGCTTGGTGTCCACTTCCGCCAGCCGACCCAGCAGCAAGTTGTTGTTGGTCATCTGACCGTCGGTTTTAATGGCGTGTTGCGCAACGTTAATCAAGCCGTTGAACACTGCACGCCCTTTATCGCTGACGATAGTTTTATGCAACTGGCGGCTATTGCAGTAACCCTTGTTATGCTCAAGCCAGGTGCGCGTGTCGCAGACTTCCGATTTCACCGGCATCGCCAGGCTGTTCATATTCAGTTGAGTGTTTTCGCCGTTCAGTTGCGTACTGGTGTTATGACGCAGTACCGCGCCGCCGAGCAGGAAACTGTGACTATCCGCTGCACCATCGTCTGAGAGCAAAATATCGTTATGGGCGAAGTGGTAACTGAGCGGGTTTTCGAACGCCAGTTTCACATGATGCAGCCGCGCATTCGCGCCCACCTTCATGGTTAAGCGCGAGCCGGTAAAATGCCGGGCATCATTAAGGCTGACGTAATGTTCGTACACCGTCGCCTCTGCGCCCTGCGCCAGCTCCAGATGATGGCGATAGTGCGCCGTGTTCATCTCTTCACCCGCCAGCCCTTGCGTTACGTGCATTAAGAGCAACGGCTTAGAAGGCCGTTGATCACGCGCGACATGAATGGACGTCACACTTTGCGCCAGGCTTTCGGTGAGATGCAGAAACACTTCTGGCTGCACCGGTGCAGGCAGGCTGGCGCGCGCATCACTAACGGTCACCTCAAATCCGGAACCGAGCGTATCATCGCTTAATTGCGCACTGAACTGCCCGTCAACAAACACCAGCCGCAGCGCATCCACCGGCAATGCCAGCGCATCGCGCTGTTGTTCGGTGAGCGAACCTTTTGCTGCGACAAACTGGCTGTTTAACAGGCCATCAAGCGGTGTGTATTTCCAGTTTTCATGTTTGCGCGTCGGCAACCCCAGACGCAGCATCTGTTGCAGGTGCTGTTGCGCCGCTTCAGAGTGCGCGCCGCCCTGCGTTTCGAACAGATGGTGCCACTGTTGTAGCGCGTTACTGCTGTTCGGTAAGCCAGCCATAGCCCTGCTCCTCCAGTTGCTTCACCAGCGTGAAATCACCGGATTTCACGATGCGTCCCTGATACAACACATGAACAAAGTCCGGTTTGATGTAATCGAGAATGCGCTGGTAGTGCGTAACGATAATAAAAGCCCGGTTTTCGTCACGCAGCGCATTCACGCCCTCAGCGACGATTTTCAGCGCATCGATATCCAGCCCGGAGTCGGTTTCATCAAGAATGCACAGTTCCGGCTCCAGCACCGCCATTTGCAAAATGTCGTTACGCTTTTTCTCACCGCCGGAGAAACCCACGTTCACCGAGCGGGTCAGCAAATCTTCCGGCATTTTCAAAAGCTTGATCTTCTCTTCCATCAGATCCTGGAAATCAAAGCGATCCAGCGCCTCTTCCCCTCGGTATTCACGCACCGCATTCAGCGCGGTTTGCAGGAAGAACTGGTTACTGACGCCCGGAATTTCAACCGGATACTGGAAGGCCATAAAGACGCCTTCTCCGGCGCGGTCTTCCGGCGATAGCTCCAGCAGATCTTTGCCTTTAAATTCCACGCTGCCGCCGACCACTTCGTAATCTTCGCGCCCGGCCAGGGTAGCAGAAAGCGTACTTTTACCGGAGCCATTCGGCCCCATAATCGCATGCACTTCGCCCGGTCGAACCTCAAGGCTCAAACCACGCAAAATCTCTTTATCTTCAACGCTCACCTGCAAATTTTTGATACTTAACATTTATTATCCTTTGATTCTTAACCGACGCTGTGTTCAAGGCTGATAGCCAGCAGTTTTTGCGCTTCGACGGCAAATTCCAGCGGCAGCTCGGAGAAGACGTCTTTACAGAAGCCGTTGACAATCATAGAGATAGCATCATCTTCGCTAATGCCGCGTTGCAGGCAGTAGAACAGCTGATCTTCACCAATACGCGAGGTGGTGGCTTCATGCTCCAGTTGCGCACTGTTGTTACGACACTCGACATACGGGAAGGTATGTGCGCCGCTATCCGGGCCAATCAGCATCGAATCACACTGGGTAAAATTGCGCGCGTTGGTGGCGGTCGGCATGATTTTTACCAGCCCGCGATAGCTGTTCTGGCTGTGTCCGGCAGAGATCCCTTTCGAAATAATGGTCGATTTGGTGTTTTTGCCGATATGGATCATCTTGGTGCCGGTATCCGCCTGTTGGTGCCCACTAGTCAACGCAACGGAGAAGAACTCGCCAATCGAGTTATCGCCGCGCAAAATGCAGCTTGGGTATTTCCAGGTGATCGCCGAGCCGGTTTCCGACTGGGTCCACGACATTTTGCTGTTCTCGCCTTCGCACAGCGCACGCTTGGTCACAAAGTTGAGGATCCCGCCGGTGTTGTTATCACCGGGGAACCAGTTCTGTACCGTGGAATATTTTACTTCTGCGTCTTTGTGGATGATCACTTCCACCACAGCTGCATGCAGCTGGTAACTGTCGCGAACCGGCGCGGAGCAGCCTTCAATATAGCTAACGTAGCTGTCTTCATCGGCGATCAGGATCGTGCGTTCGAACTGGCCGGTTTTCTCCGCGTTGATACGGAAATAGGTCGACAGTTCCATTGGGCAGCGCACGCCTTTCGGGATATAGATGAAGGTGCCATCAGACGCCACGGCGGCGTTCAACGCGGCGAAGAAGTTGTCATTCGACGGAACAACGGTGCCCAGGTACTGTTTCACCAGTTCAGGATGGTCGTGAATCGCTTCGCCAAAGGAACAGAAGATGATCCCCTGTTCTGATAGCTTTTCACGATAGGTCGTGGCGACGGAAACAGAGTCAAAAATGGCGTCAACCGCCACTTCTTTCCCTTCACGTACCGGCACGCCAAGCTGGTTAAAGGCTTCTTCCACTTCTTCCGTCAGCCAGGCGTTGGAGCCGGTTTGCTGCACAGCGCCGGGCTGCGACGCGCAGGTGTCATCGCAGTTGCCGCAAGACGGCGCGGAGTAATAGCTGTAATCCTGATAATCCAGCTTGTCGTAATGGGCTTTCAGCCAGTGCGGCTCTTCCATCTCCAGCCAGGCACGAAACGCATTCAGACGAAATTCCAGCATCCATTCAGGCTCGTTACGTTTGGCCGAGATGGCACGCACGACCTCTTCATTGATGCCTTTCGCCAGTTCATCAGTGCTTAAGCGGGTGAAAAAACCCTCTTTATAATTGATGTTGCCGGTCCAGATTTTGACATCGTCAGTTGCTTCAGTATTACGAGACATAGTACCGCCTATACCCCAAAGCTTTCGCCGCAGCCGCATTCGTGCTGCGCTTTCGGGTTATGAAATTTGAAGATCTGATTTAAGCCTTCACGCACGTAATCCACTTCCGTGCCGTCAATAAAAGGCATTGCCTGGAGCGGGACGTAGAGGCGCGCGCCGTCAGATTCATAGAGTAAATCGTCATCTTTCGGCTCGGTCACCGTGTCGAGTACATAGCCAAAGCCCGCACAACCGGTCTGTTTGATGCCAAGCCGTACGCCCAGCACCCCATCTTGCTTGCTGGTCAGCGCACGAATATGTTCTGCTGCGGCAGGCGTCAGGGTGAGCCCACGCCACGCAAAATCGTCGGGATTAAATGATTCCATCGTATTACCTCACTTCACCTGATCTGAAGGGCATAATGCTATGTTAGTGATAATAATTCTCACTTCAACCTCTATCCTGAAGGGTTATTCCCCCCGTAGCCCCTTTTTCAGCTGTTGCTATAAGCATAGACGCTGCTGAAAGGCATTACAGATAAGTGAGAAAATGTTTAATAAATTGATAAATAATGGATTTAGACAGCGTTACACGAACAACAGGGCACGAGGGAAAAGATGTATAGGAACTACCTATTTATGGGATAGGAATATGAAAAATCAACACCTGGTCATTGGATAAATTCTTTCTCTAAAGAAATAACCAACTTGCCTACCGGCCCCCGGTCAAGGTGCTCAAGCGCCGCCGGGAGTGCTTCCAGGGCATAGACTTTGTCTATCACGGGGGCGAAACCCTGCTGGTCAATGGCAGCACAAAGTTCTGTAAGCGCGCGTCGATGCCCGGTACCAATACCGTAAATATGCAGATCCTTAAACAGCAACGGCTCCAGCGGGGAGGAAACGTCAAAGCCCTTGAGGGCACCAATCAGGTAAATTTTGCCGCCTATGGCTGCCATCGCGGCGGCTTTGCCCAGGTTATCGCCACCGACAATTTCCAGCACATGATCCACGCCGCGATCCTGCGTTAACGCTAATACACGCTCCACAACGTCCTCATGGTCCCTGTCGATAATGTCCCGGACACCCAACGTCGCTATTTGCCCGACTTTACTGGTTCGGGTCACCAGTAACGCCTGCGCCCCTTTCATTTTGACGATTTGCAACGCCGAGAGCGCCACCCCGCCCGTCCCCTGAATCAGTACCGTTTCCCCGGACTGAATATTGCCGCGCTCGACCAGCGCGAACCATGCCGTAAGCGCGGCGCAGGGTAACGTGCTGGCCTCAACATGGTTAAGCGCGACGGGTTTACGTACCAGCCAGTGCTGTTTCATCGCAACGTACTCAGCCAACACACCAGGATAAAAGCCGCCCAAAGTACGATAAGAGAGCTCGCGGGCATTTCCCGGCCGGAGTCCATCCTGCCAGTCAGGTGTAAAGACGGAAATCACCTCATCCCCTGGAACGAAGCGCGTCACATCACTGCCGGTTGCCACGACACAGCCGGAAAGGTCGGAACCCGGCGTAAAGGGAAAACGCAGCGGCAATCCACGGCCATGCTCAATCACCATTTTGTCGCGGTGGTTAAGTGACACCGCCAGCACCTTTACAAGCACCTCATCTGAGGCCGGTTGTGGCACAAGCACGGTGTTAAGTTCCAGCGCGTCGCGACCTGTTCGCAGCATTTCCCAGCGTTTCATTGTCTTCATTGCCTTATATCCTCGTTTTTCACATGAGGTTCTATTTTGCCTGTGCTGAGATTGCGAATTAATACCCTATAATCGGCATGAACTGGTGAACGGGAGACAACAATGTGAAAGGATCCGAATACACTGAGCTGGTCGCGTTTCTGGCGGTGGCGGAGGAGAAAAATTTTCGCCGCGCTGCGCAACGGCTGGGTATTTCGCCCTCAGCAGTCAGCCATACTATTCGCGCGCTGGAAACGCGGTTGCGGATCCGTCTGTTTAACCGTACGACCCGCAGCGTGTCGCTGACAGACGCCGGGCTTCATTTTATGACGCACTTGTCCCCGGCGATGAAAGCACTCAGCGATGCGGTAGAAAACGCGGGCGAAACCCAGCTCATGCCGCGCGGGCGAGTACGCCTCAACATGTCACGTCTGGCAGCGCAGCGCGTCATTTTGCCGCGACTTGATGAATTCATGTCCCGTTACCCGGATATTCGTCTGGATCTGGTGATTGATGATCATCTTGAGGATGTGGTCGGTGCAGGGTTTGATGCCGGGATCCGTACAGGCGACCATGTCCCGCGCGATATGATTGCCGTACGGGTATCGCCAGACCTGAAGATGATTGTGGTTGCCGCGCCAGCCTGTTTTGCCGGGTTGCCTCTCCCTGAACGGCCTGAAGCGCTAAGCCAGCATCGGATCGTTAACTATCGCTGGCGCGAAAATAGCGCCCAGTATCGCTGGGTACTGCAACATCAACAGGAAGCGGTGGAGATCCCCGTTACTGCGGCATTCACGGTGAACGATAACGATATGCTACTGGCCGCCGCCGAGCGTGGCGCAGGTCTGGCACTTTTAGAAGAGGGTCATGTGTCAGACGCCCTGGCCGCCGGGCGTCTGATCCACATACTGCCGCAATGGTATCAACCTGTAGCGGGTTTCTACCTTTATTTCCCGCGAAACGCGTTTATGACGCCCGCGATGCGGGCGCTGGTCGATTTTATTCGTCACTAGCGTGTTGTGGATGTCAGCGCCTGCCTCGCCAGTGCGCGCTATCCCCTTGTGTCTATACCGTTTTCTCTTCAGGGCGCTAACATCACGAAAAACATCAAAACTAACAACAGGATATACATTCGCGCATACACAACATCAGGGATCTTATGCAGAAGAGGCGCGGCCAGGCGGATCCCACACCATGAGCCTGCAATCAGCAGAGAGAGCGCGGGCAAATTGATATACCCCACAAAACCCGAGCCTAATGATTTGCCCTGCCAGGCCAGAACAACGTAAACCAACGATCCGGCCACCGCCATGGGTAACGACACCGGATTGGCAAGCGCACTCGCCTGGGCCATGGATGCGCCTCTGCGGCGCATAACCGGAACGCTTAATACACTGCCCCCGACGCCCAGAAACGCGGCGATCAAACCAATACCCAAGCCAATAACGATGTTTGCCCGGGGGCTCATTGGCCGGAAATGACCTGTGGATTTGTGCATAAACCCGGGACGCAATACATTATCCAGGACGGTGATGCCAAGGTAGGCGACAAAAACCCATTGGATCCAGGCTCCGCTAACGGCAACCGCTAACAGCGCCCCTGCTATGGCCCCTATCGCAACAGGTATCAACAGTGGCCGAATAATTCCCCACTGTAATTTGCCTTCCCGGTGACGCTTAAACGTGGCTAAACCCGCCCCGAACATCATGGCGGCAGTGGACGTTGCAACGGCAATATGCATCGCCGACTGCCCGATTAACGATCCTGGGGGGTACGACAGCGTGGTGAGCGCAAACAGAAGGGGAACCGCGACGAAACCACCACCAAACCCGAACAGTACGGTGGTCACCCCCGAAATAATGCCGAATGCTGCAAGCAGGAACCAGAACATGACTATCCTCCGGATGAGAGCAAGGACAGAGAAGTTACTCTTTTCAGCGATGGCCGACATTCGCGAAACGGACAATAATAGGTGAGTTTCGGCCAACAGGAGCTCAAATGCGCAATATCCCGCTTTCAGACGTTGATCAGGTGAACCGAGCCGTTCTGGCTATCAGCACGGATTATCCGCCAGAGACATTACTTCTTCCCCATACACATCGTCGGGCACAGTTTCTGTATGGGATTAGTGGCCTGATGGAAGTGGAAACTGACGACGGCGCGTGGGTGATCCCCCCTTATTCCGGGGTATGGATCCCCGCTGGGAAACGGCATCAGGTGCTGATGCGTGGCGTGAGTACCCGCAGCCTCTATATTGAGAAAACACTGCCGGTACGTAACGGGAACCAATGTGAAGCGTTAATCGTGTCGCCATTGCTTCATCAGTTACTGCTGGCAAGCGAGGACATCCCCGCGTTGTATGATGAAAACGAACGGGCGGGACACATCCTTCGTCTTGCCATAGATGAGCTACGATCGGCGTCAGCCTTGCCGCTGTTTGCACCGCTACCGCAGGATGAACGGTTGTCCATGCTATGCCGGGCGTTTCTGCGAACCCCGTATATCACCACGTCTGCTGAAGAATGGGCTCACCAGCTCAATTGCAGCCCCAGAACATTCTCCCGTTTTTTTCGCCAGCAGACGGGAACCTCTTTTGGCAAATGGCGTCAGCAGGCATGCCTTATGGCCGCCGTAACGCGTCTCTCATGTGGAGAAAGCGTCACCAGCGTGGCTTTGGGGCTGGGCTATGACAGCCCTGGGGCCTTCTCCAGCATGTATCGTCGCCAGACAGGGGCCGCTCCGGGCACCCACCGGCGAACCACATAATGTTGCCGCTCACGGGATCATAACGGCTTTGCCTATCCCCGGGCCCTGCTCATGCCGGCTGTTGCTGTAGCTGATACCCGCCCTGAGTCAGCGGCTTCAGCACCGGCAGACAGCGCAGTAGCCGCTGCGTATAAGGATGACGCGGGTTATCGAGAACGTCGTCACTCCAGCCGCTCTCCACCAGAACGCCTTTCTCCATAACCAGGATACGGTCTGCAACCTGCTCGACCGCCCCGAGATCGTGAGTGATAAACAGGCAGGCGAATCCGTAATGCTCCTGGAGCCGTTTTAACAGTTGCAGGATCTGTTTTTGTACAGTCATATCCAGCGCGGAGGTGGGCTCATCCGCAATGATAAATGCAGGACGGCGAATAATTGCCCGGGCGATCGCCACCCGCTGGCGTTGCCCGCCCGATAGCTGATGCGGATAACGGGTCAAAAACATGGCCCCCAGCCCCACCTCATCAAGCACTTCACGCACTCGCTGCTCGCGGGCGCTGCGATTCATGGTTTCCACCAGCAACAGCGGCTCTTCGAGAATTTGCGCAATATACATCCGCGGATCGAGTGAGGAGAACGGATCCTGCTGAATCATCTGGCATTCACGACGCCAGGTTGACACCAGCTTCTTATCCGACGTTGCCACCAGATGCCCGCGAAACGCCAGTGTCCCGTTGCTGGCCTTTAACATGCCAGCAATCAGTTTACCGATGGTGGTTTTACCTGAACCACTCGCACCGACCAGCGCGACCGTTTCCCCCGCGCGGACGTTAAAACTCACCCCCTGCACCGCTTTCGTTACCGAAGCCGGACGAAACCACGCTTTACGCCCCGTGTAAGTAATCTCGACATCGGTCAGGGCGATCACGCTTTCCGCTGCCAGTAACCGTTGCCGATCCGGGGCGGGCTGGCGCACCGGCAAGGCTTCCAGCAGCCGTCGGGTATAAGGATGTTGAGGATCGGCCAACAGGCGCTGGCTGTCGTTCTGCTCTACCAGCTCGCCCTGCTCCATCACCATAATGCGCGAGGCGTAACGCGCCACCATCGATAAATCATGGCTGATAAGGATCACCGCACTTCCCTTTTCGGCCGTCAGCGACAGCATCAACTCCATCACTTCATGCTGAACCAGTACGTCAAGCGCTGTCGTCGGCTCATCGGCAATAATCAGTTTCGGCTCCAGCAGCATCACGGCGGCAATCATCACGCGCTGGCGCATTCCCCCTGAAAACTCGTGAGGATAACGGCCCAACAGATTCGCGGCATCCGTTAAACCGACGCGCTCCAGCATGGCAATAATCTTTTCGCGCCGTTCACGCTCCGTCAGTTGGCTATGCAAAACCAGCCCTTCATCAAGCTGACGGCCGATTGTCATCGCCGGGTTCAGGGAGGTCATTGGCTCCTGAAACACCATGCCAATGCCCGCGCCGCGCAAGTTCCGCAGTTGCTCCGGGCTCAGTTGCTGCAAATCCTGGCCGTCGAATATCAGGGATCCTGCCTGGCTGGAGATCCCCGCAGGCAACAGTTTGATCAAGGCGCGCATCGCCAGAGTTTTACCACTGCCTGATTCCCCGACCACGGCCAGCACTTCTCTCGGTGCCAGGGAAAAGGAGATGCCTTTCACGACATCACGCTCCGCCGCACTGACCCGCAGGTTAGTGACCTGCAATAATGGCGTCTGATTGTTCATCAATGCATCCTCGGATCAAGATAATCACGTAACGCATCGCCAAGCATATTCACGCCCAGCAACGCCAGAGAGATACAGCCTCCCGGCAGCAGCGCAAGCCAGGGGGCCTGCGCCAGATAGCTGCGGCTTGCTGCCAGCATATTGCCCCAGGTGGGTTCCGGCGGCGGCACGCCAAGACCTAAAAACGAGAGCGCACTTTCAGAAATCAACACCCAGCCAAGCATGGACGTCGCCAGCACGGTCAGCGGCGCGAGGCAATTTGGCAGAACGTGTCTGCGCAGAATAGTCAGTTCGTTATGTCCCATTATCCGTGCGGCGGCGACAAAATCGGCTTCGCGCAGCCCCATCACCGTTCCGCGCACAATGCGCACCACCGAGGGGGTATAGGCCAGCCCCAGCGCGAGAATAATGCCGTAACGGTTATTGCCAAGAATACTCAACAGCCCCAACGCCAGCAGAATGCCGGGAAAGGCCAGCAGCGTGTCGGTCACCATCATGATGACACGATCCACCACGCCCCGCAGATAGCCGCTGATAAGCCCCAGCACAATACCCGCCAGCAGCGCGAAACTTACCGTCACCAGCGAAATGGTCATACTGGCGCTGGCTCCGGCGAGCAGGCGGCTGAGGACATCGCGGCCATATTCATCCGTCCCGAGCAGGTAATGACTACCGGGAGCTTCCAGGCGCGCCAGGATGTTGATCCGTCCTGGGTCAAACGGCGTCCAGAAAAAGCCGACCACACCGGCCAGCACAATGACGCCAAGCAGCAGCATCCCCAAAAGCGCATTCGGCGCGAGCGCAATTCGTCTTTTCATCAGGCGGATACCCTCGGGTTAAAGAGCGGATAAAGCGCATCAATCAGCAAATTGGTCAGCACATAAAGCGTGGCGATAAACAACATACAGCCCTGGATAACCGGGTAATCGCGGGCATAGATAGCATCAACCAGCAAGCGCCCAAGGCCAGGCAGGCTGAAAACCGTCTCCGTCACCGCGACACCACTGAGCAGGTTGCCAAGCGTTAAACCAATCAGCGTCCATGTCGGCCCGAAGGCATTCGGGAACACATGACGCGACAGGACAGTACGCTCGCGCAGCCCTTTGGCCCGGGCATGGGAGACATAATCCAGCCTCAGTACTTCCAGCGTACTGGCGCGCATCATGCGCACCAGCGCCCCGACCTCCACCAGCACAAGCGTCATCACCGGCATCAGCAGATACAAAACCCCTGCTTTTAAGTTATCGCTTAACGAGACATACCCGACCACCGGCAGCCAGCCCAGTTGCAGGCCGAACAGCAGCAGGATAAGCAACCCCATCCAGAAGCTGGGAATGGAGAGCAAAAAAGTGGAAAACATCACCAGCCCGGTATCAAGCGAAGAGTTCTGCTTCCACGCCGCCAGCATCCCGGCGGGCACGGCCAGCAGCGAGGCGATGACTATCGCCATCAGCACCACGCTGAGCGTCACGCCGAAACGTTGCAGGATAAGCGGTAAGACATCCTGACCACTCTGAATCGAGTGGCCAAAATTCCCCTGCAACACGTTGCCGAACCAGATAATGAACTGCTGAACCATGCCCTGATCCAACCCCATGCTGTGGCGCAAATCAGCAAGGCTGTTTTCCGTCGCCATATCGCCCAGCATCAGGAGCGCCGGATCGCCCGGCACCAGGCGGGTGAGCAAAAAGACCAGCACCGTCACCAGCAATAAGGTGGGAATGGCGGTCAAAATACGGGTAAGCAGGAACTGCAACATGCGCGTCTCCTTATCTCATCAGGCTTTGCTGACATTCCACAGCCGCGCCGCTGCCGCCAGCCAGGCTTTATAGCCGCTAATCGCCTTGCGGTGCGCAACAATATCCAGCCCCGGATAGAAGATGATCAACGGAACATCTGCAATCATCTGCTGATGGAGTTTGTCGGTCAGAGCCTGGATTTGCGCCGGATCGTCGAGGGTGGCGAGCTTATCGGTCATCGCAATCGCCTGCGGATCTCCCCATACCTTGCGTTTCTGTTTGGTTTTGTCGCCGGTAATCTGCTCGAATGCCAGCGCAGGGTTGAAGCGCGCGGAATAGGTGAAGGTCATCATCTGATAGCGGCCGGACTGATAACGCTCCAGTTGCGTCGCCCACTCCATGGTGGTGACACGGGCGTTGATTCCCGCTCCTTGCAACATCGCCTGAATGATAATCGCCATGTCAAAGCTCGGTACCGTGGCGCGTTTATTGGCGATAATTTCCAGCGGTTGCCCCTTATAACCCGCCTCTTTCAGCAACTGCGCGGTGCGTGCCGGATCGTACTTGTACCCTTGCTTCTGCACATTGCTGTAAAACGCCGAGGCCACAGAAATATTAGAGTTTGATGCGTGAGCCATATTCTGGCTGGTGCCCAGCGCTATCTGTTCACTGTCCAGCGCAGAAGCTATCGCCTGGCGCAGCTTGACGTTTTTCAGCAGCGGATCGTCAGTCTGAATCAGCATGACGTGACGCTGGGCGTTCGGTGCCACTTCAAGAGCGATATTCGGGTCTTTTTTCAGATCGATCCCATCAATCGGACTGACCTGAGCCAGATCCACCGCCCCGGATTGCAGACCGGCTTTTACCGTCGCCGCATCCGGTACCGCCATAAAGCGCACTTCATCCACCAGCGCTTTTTTACCGCCGACAAACCCATCTGGTTTACCCGGCAAGGCGCTGTAATCCGCAAACCGTTTCAGAGAGACATATTCGCCATGTTTCCAGTCGCCGAACACGAAGGGGCCGGTGCCTATTGGCGAACCCCAGGTGCCATCTGACGCCACGGATTTCGGGCTGATAACGGCAGCGGCACCGCAGTCGGTACGCGCCAGCGTATCAAGGAACAGCGCCACCGGTTTGGCAAGCTTCATCACCACCGTGCTGTTATCCGGTGCGCTGACGTCGGTCACATGAATCAGGCCGCTGCCGTCGAATTCACGCAAACATCGCCACTGGGTTTTCGGGTCGTTCCAGTGTTTCCAGCTCCATACGACGTCCTGCGCCGTCATGGTGTCGCCATTGTGAAACTTCACGCCGTCGCGCAGATGAAAGGTATACGTTTTACCCTCGTCGCTGACATCCCATGATGAAGCCAGCATCGGTCCAACGGTGCCATCTTCACGATAACCGACCAGGCCTTCCACAACGTGCATCAGCACATCATCGGTGTTGCCGTCACGGTTAACGCCCGGCTGGCTGCTTCGGATATCCTGGTTCAGGGCGAAACGGATCACATTATTATCTGCCGCCTGCGCCATCAGTCCCGGCATAAGCAGGGCTACCGCAGTTAAAAACTTTTTCATACCAGCCTCTCAATTAGTCGAGCGTGTAACGTGTAAAGTTGCGGTTCAATGCCGGAAGCGGTGCTACGTCCATCACCCCATCAGCCGGTGTCATGACAATCATCGCTACGGTTGCGGATAAATCGCTGCTGAAGCCGGGACGCGGCGGGCGGCACACGGAATATGGCGTGCCGAAATCATCGAAAAAGGCGTTTTTCATCTCCTCTTCGCCGAGCTTTTCTTTACCTTTCAGCAACTCGCTGACGCGCCATGCCCGATACAACGAATCGGGCGAGGCATCAATTCCCTCTTCGCGCACTTTGCAACGCGCAGGCAGGCTCTCCCAGTGGTTGGCGTGTACCAGCAGGCCGTTTTGTGGGTACAGGGTGAAGCTCTCGTCCGGCGCGCATTCAAAGTCGATGGCAAAACCCGCTTTAGTACTGAGGATCATATTGTTGGAGCAGGATTTCGGCGTGGTGGCGACCACTTTCATCGCCAGCGCCATGTGCTGTTGTTCCAGCGCCTTACGTCGGATCAGCGACAAAGGAACGCCCTGCTGCTGGTAGTCGCGCTCGCAACGAAGATAATTGGCGGTGATGGCAATCCCCGCGCTGTTCATGCCGCTTCGTCCAAGCCCCCCCGCCTCAACAAAGGTCAGGACATCCGGCCCCTGCTCGCGTTTGATTTTTACCACCACGGAACTCTCTGCGCATTCGGCTCGCCAGTCCCAGTTCTGCCCGTGAATGAGTTTCCCGTGATGGCTGCGTTCCGGCAGGATCACCGCCCCCGTACACCCGTCTTTTATCGCGTCATCATGGGGGGTGGCATAGCGTTGCAGGTTTCGCGCCTGGGCTATCACTTCGGTCCGGGCGTTGATCATCACAATCGCTTCCAGCGGCACGCCTGACGCCGCGGCAATGCCCCGCATCTCGTCAAGATAATCTGCGTCAAAATCACGGATTATGGCGCTGAAGCTGTTGATGAGATCTTCGCGCTGCGCCTGTGTAATATGCAGGGCATTAAGCTGGTCCCCATAAATGGCGACGCTTGCGTGAATGCGCGCCTTTGCTTGTTCGCCGTACTGGCAGCCGCGCTCATAGGGCGTGCCGGAAATTTCAATTAATGGAAAAGGTTGCGTCACGTTGTCTGTTCCTCAGCGATTAGCCTGCAAAACCCGCAGGAAGAATTCTTTTACCTGATCCAGCACTTTCATCCCGTCGTGACCGACGTTAGGGACAATATCCTGAATGGCATCAACGCCGTGTTCCCGCAGGCTATTCAGCAACGCCGTGTTGCGCTCAATGCGGGTGACACCGGCATCGTTACAGCCGGGCATGTAGTAGCGACCGCCGGGCTTATGGGTGATTTCCCAGGTTTCCAGATCCACCTTCCCCACCACCAGTTGTACAGCCACCTCACGCAACGCGCTGTAATTTAAAGGCTTGCCGAAAATCTGCTCAAAATTCTGTATGCCAGGCCACCAGGCTTTACTGTCATCCAGCAGCGTAACGGACCCCGGCGCGCCAACTGAGACACCGAGCAGTTTTTCCGGGTGGATGTAGAGGAAGCGGTGAGCAAAATGTCCTCCGCCGGAGTAGCCAAACAGCAGAAAGCGGCCAAAGTCATATTCCAGCAAGGTGCTGACTTCCTCGATCATTGCCAGCAGCGCCTGGTCATAGCGAATATCCTGCTCGATGATGTATTTGAAGCCATGCGAATTGCCGTCGCCCAGCGGCCCAACCGGAAACAGCGGCGCCAGCACAACGCAGCGGTTGTAACGGGCAAACTCGGCGAAGGCGTCGCGATACTGCACCATTGAGCGACCGGTGCCGTGCATGGCGACTATCAGGCGGTAGCCGGTTTTGTCATCATCAAAACCCGGCGGAACATACAGGCAATACTGAAAACGTGGATCGTGCTGGCTGGAAAAGATGGTTGTGCTGCCCCGGTAGTAAAGCGCCAGACCCCGCACGGCAGCATCTTCTATATTTAGTTTTATATCAGTACCTTGCATAAATTATTCGCTCGCTCATTGGCTGTTTAAATTAGATTCAAACACAAAACCAAAATTGGCACCAATTTAAAAAACAATTTATTAACAAAAGATCTGGCTCGTGTCACAATTCGCCCCCGAGTCAGATAAAAAAACGATAACGGCAGGGTTTACGCTGGCGGAAAAAGAGTGAACCCGTCATTATCCATTGACTGGTCAACAGCATAAGAAGCCGGAAACAGCAGAAGGAACAGTAGATATGACGCACCGCAAAAGCGCACTGGTGCATGTCGCCAATCGCCTCGCGATGGACATCAATACCGGGGAATTTCAGCCCGGCGCGTGGCTGAAACAGGTGGAGCTGGCTGAACGTTATCAGTGTACTCGCAGCGATGTGCGTCGGGCGCTGGATCAGCTGGTTATTGAACGCTTAGTTCAGCATGTTCCCAACCGGGGCTACCACGTTTACACGCCTAATGAGCAACAACGTCGTAACATTTCCTCGATCCGGGCGATCCTGGAAAGCGCGTCGGCGGCGGACATCGTGGAACATATTCAACCGCAACAACTGGATAATTTGCGCCAGTGCGCCGAGTTATTTGACCATTACACCCAGTACGGCACGCTGTTACAGCAGTATGAGTCCAACCTGGCTTTTCACCGCGCGCTGCTCGCCCCTTGCTCCAATCAGGACATGATCGAACTCATTTTTGAATTACGCAGCCGGGTGCCCTCTGCGGCGCTGGGGCAATGGAATTCCCACGCCAGAATTGTCCAGTCGTCTGAAGAGCATTTCGCGATGGTTGCCGCCATTGAACACAAAGATGCCCCTGCGCTTGAGCAACTCCTGCGCCAGCATATCCTGCAAGAAGACAATCCGAGACGGCATGGATAAGGGATTTAAACGCGGCCAACAAGGGCGCAAAATAAGAATTTACATAGTCATGCTGCCCGCCTAAGTCCGATATGATGAAGACCCTATTTCACTGTGCTCACGCCGTTGAGCGATCGGACAAGGAAAGTAATGATGCACACAACACCAACGATGTCATTTTCAGATACCGGTAGCGGGTTTCCCGTTTTATTAGGACACAGCTATCTGTTTGATAAATCAATGTGGTCAACGCAGATTGAGGCCCTGGCTAAACAGTTTCGTGTAATAGCACCAGATTTATGGGGGCACGGTGAGTCGCCCGCCCTGCCCGCAGCAACGTCTTCGATGGCGGATCTCGCCGCCGATCATCTGGCGTTAATGGATTCCCTCAATATCGGGGAGTTTGCCGTGGTGGGTTTATCGGTCGGCGGCATGTGGGGAGCGGAGTTAGCGGCGCTGGCACCGCAACGCGTGAAATCGTTAATGTTGTTCGATACCTTCGTTGGCAACGAAACCGACGAAGCGCGCGAAAAATATTTCGCCATGCTGAATGCTATTGATGCGGCGGGCACGCTGCCTCCGCCACTGCTGGATTATGTCGTTTCGCAGTTTTATTCCCGGAATGCTAACCCCGCCGATGTGCAACACCTGAGAACATACCTCTCATCTCTCTCAGCGCAGCAATTACGCAGCAGTATCGTTCCGCTCGGAAAACTGATTTTTGGTCGTCCCGACAGAATGGCAATTCTTAATGCCATTACCTGCCCGGCACATGTCGCTACTGGCGAACTCGATTTACCGCGCCCGCCTGTTGAAGGACGGCTAATGGCAGAGAAATTAGGTTGTGAATTTACGTTAATTCCGCAGGCTGCGCATATCAGTAACCGCGAAAACCCGCGCGTTGTGACGCAATTGATTATTGATTTCCTCACGCAGCATCAATAATTCGCCTCGGGGTTGAACTGAGCACGCTTTTTCGTTTAAGGCGTGCTTTTTTTATTATTTGGCCGTAAGACAGCCACGCTTAAATGCAAAATAGCTACAGCTTAAACATTTAATGCTTTTATTCTTGCAGTGAACCGACCACTCTCATCTTTCCTGGCGAAAACAGCAGGCAGTCTTGAAGGCAAATCAGTCTGAAGTCAACCCTTTTTTCCTCCATAAAACAGTCACATAAAGCAAATACAGGGCAAACAAACAGCCAATAACGCTTTTTAAATAAAAATATTACGCATATACAACCGAATTTATATATAGATTTAAGCGATCAGTTTTGTGATAGCAATAGATAGAGACTATCAAAATGTTAGGATCGATCATTTAAAACAATTTTCAATTGTCAGTATCGCCTGTGTAAAATTAAGAAATTGTATATTGGAAAAGTCCTGTTCTTTTGAGTGGGGAGCTTAGTCAGGGAAATGAAATCAATAATAGTCGAAATTGCAGATAAAAAAATTCTTGTGACGGCAGAATTTAGACCCATCATAGATTTTACCGGGAAAAATATTCTCTGCTACCAGGTTGTTGCCCGTTTTTTTGAGGCCAATGATACTCCCGATTTGCCATACCCAATAACCGCGCACATTCAGGATCCCGTCCTGGTTAACCACATCGCCGATTTTATTTTTGATACGCTTTGCCAGTTGGCAAAAAAGAAAGAGACGCTTTGCTTCTCTTTTACTCTGCCGCAACAGCGATTGAACGACAGGGATTATCTCGCCACGCTCCATCATCAATGTGTGTCAAACGATGTGCGTCCAGAGCGCATTGAAATAGCTATCAGCAAACAGATCACTCGCCATCAGTTGCTGGCCAGCCTGCCCTTTTTGAACCAGGCCAAAGCGTACGGTTTTATGCTCTCGCTTGAGAATGCCAGCGACGGCGCAGAGCGGGCTTGCGACCCCGAATTACGCCCTCTGTTCCCTGCCATTCAGGGATATGCGCTGCATCGGTCATTGACCCTTTCGCAGTTGCAACTGCGGGAAGATATTAGCGAGTAATCAAAAGCCGAGCCGTTACTGCGCCTCTTTCTCGCGGGTGCAGAGGATGGCTTTCTTATCGGTGTGTTTACTGTCAGAAAAGAAAAACGCTTTTTTGCCTGTTTCAAGCTGCGTAATGATGTGAATGGCAACCCACCTGGTATCGGCGTTCTGATCCTGGCTATCGGTATACGTCAATGTGCGCCCCGAATATTGATCGGATATCTCATAGGGCGTTTCCTCCGGCTGCGCATAGTGGCGGCCATTCACAGTTAACCCGTTTGGCTCGACAACGGCGGTGTACTCATCACATGAAAGATTGATACCGGCCGCGCATGAATACGCGCAGAAGAATACAAAACAACTGCCTGCAATAAACCTGACCATAAATATCCCGTGTTCGTTTTCTGGAAAGTTTTTTTTGCAAAGAATAGAACAACGCCCCTGAAGCGGGGCGTTGAAAAAAATCAGCTATAGAGTGATGGTTCACCGAGCGGGCGGGTTTTGAAACGCCGGTGGATCCACAAATATTGTTCTGGAGCACGTAAAATTTCACGTTCAATCACCCGGTTCATATAGCTGGCAGCCGCGAACTCATCTTGCGCCGGGTAATCACTTAACGCTTGCCCAATATGCAATGAGTAGCCAGAGCGGCCCTCTTTACGCACCATCGTAACCGTCAACATTTTCGCCCCGGAGAGACGGGACAAAACGAACGTGCCGTTGGTGGTCGCTGCGTCTTTCACCGAAAAGAATGGCGCGAAACTGCTGCCTTTACGACCATAATCCTGATCCGGCGCAAACCAGACGGCTTCGCCCTGCTTCAGAGCATGCACCAGACCTTTCAGGTTGCGGCGATCGATCATTGATTTGTTCGAGCGCATACGACCGCGGGTTTGCACCCATTCCATCAACGGATTGTTATGCGGGCGATAGGTCGCCATCATTGGCTGGCACAGCCCCATTACGCGGCCGCCAAGCTCCAGCGACATAAAATGCACGCCGACAACCATGACGCCCTGCTGGCTTGCCTGGGCAGCTTGCAGGTTTTGGTAGCCTTCCACATCGAACCAGCGTCGTACGCGTTTGTCGGACCAAAACCACGCCATTCCGGTTTCGATCAGCCCCATGCCCAACGAGACGAAGTTTTTCGCAATCATTGCTTCGCGAACATCTTTGTTCATATAGGGGAAGCAGAGTTCGAGGTTACGTTGCGCAATGCGCTCGCGACGCTTGAGAAACCGCCGGGATTGCCGACCAAGGCCAGCGCCAAGGCGGGAAAGAAGAGGATACGGAAGTTGAACGAGGAGCCAAAGTAAACCTAAGCCGGCCCATGTCACCCAGTGTCGCGGGTGTAAAAACGCCAATTTAAATGATGTCATCAATGTTACCTAAAAGCCTTTAATCAGTAGCGCTTAAGGAGGCAATGAATCACTTCATCAGGTCATTATGCGTTACAGTCACTCGCTTACGTTACCTCGCAAGCGACACATCCCGTGCCGGGCAATATATCACGGAGGGGCAAAAAATTAACCCTCAGAATAATGAATAAAAAATGAAGTTTTTCGGCGCGTAGCACGCCGAAAAGTCTTAAACAACCGCAGTGGTAAGGCGGGAGGAGCAGCACAGGCGCGCCTGATCGTCGAAAATATCGATTTGCCACACCTGGTGCCGCCCGCCTGTATGTAACGCCCGACAGACGCCACGCACGCGCCCGCTGCGTACCGAGCGCACATGGTTGGCATTCACCTCCAGGCCGACCACTTTTTGCTCACCTTCCGTGCACAGATACCCGGCCACCGAACCCAGAGTTTCCGCCAGCACCACCGATGCACCACCGTGCAGTAAACCAAACGGCTGATGCGTACGATTGTCGACCGGCATTGAAGCTTCGAGCGTATCCTCGCTAATGCGCTCAAAACGTATATCCAGCAAACCGACCATATTGCCCTCTCCCATCGCGTTGAGGGCTTCCAGCGTCACCGCACGTTTCCAGATCATCCGACAATCTCCAGTAGCGCCTGCAAAGGATGACGTACACCGTTACCTTCAATGCGCTTCACCTGACTGCGACAGGAATACCCCGTCGCCAGGCAGCGATTACGCGGTAACCGTTGCATCGCCTGATGCCAGGAGAGCTCATAAATCCCCAGCGAATTAGCATGGTTCTTCACTTCATGACCATACGTACCGGCCATACCGCAACAGCCAACGCTGACATTTTCAAGGCGCGCGCCAAAATGGGCAAAGACCGACGCCCACTGCGTCGTCGCGCCCGGTAACGCGGTCACTTCCGTACAGTGGCCGAACAAATACCAGGGTTCACCGCTCACGTCCCGGCTTTCCACGCTTGCTAACGCCGCAGGCAGCCATTCATGCACCAGTTGCACATGGAAATCGCCGCGCTGCTCGCCCAGCGCAAGTTTGTACTCGTCGCGATAACAGAGCACCAGCGCAGGATCGACACCGACCATCGGCATCGCCAGTTGCGCCACGCGATTGAGGAAATCGGCGGTCTTTTGCGCCGTTTTGGCAAAGCGGTTCAGGAACCCTTTAATGTGCTGCGCCTTGCCGTTCGGCGAAAACGGCAACACGACCGGCTCGAACCCCAGCTTTTCGACGAGGCGGACAAAATCGGCAACGACCTGCGCATCGTAATAGCTGGTAAATGGATCCTGCACCACCAGCACAGTTTTCGCTTTCTGCGCGTCATTCAGCGCTTCCAGTTGCTCCAGCGTCATGTTCGCGGTGCGGTGGCCGACCATTTGCCGCTGTAACGACGGCACCGACAACAGAGGTAAATCCACCATGCCGATATGTTTCGCCGAAAGCGTGCGCACCCACGGCTGGCTCATAAAGAAATTGAATGTTTTCGGCGCGCGCGCCATCAACGGCGCATAGCTTTCGACCGTGGCGACAAGGTGATCGCGCACCGGGCGCAGATAGCGACCGTGGTAAATCTGCAAAAATCGCGAGCGAAATTCCGGGACATCAATCTTGATGGGGCACTGCGTGGAACAGGCTTTACAGGCCAGGCAACCGGACATCGCCTCTTTCACTTCGTGAGAGAAATCATACTCCCCACGACGGGCATGCCAGCTATTGCGAGTCCGTTCAATCAGCGTGCGCAGGCTGGCGCGTTTTTCCGGCAGCTCTTTTTCCAGCTTCAGCGGATCGATACCGCGATCGGCCAGCAGACGTAACCATTCGCGCACCAGCGTGGCACGCCCCTTCGGCGAATGAATGCGATTGGCGGTGATCTTCATCGATGGACACATCGGGCTTTTGACATCAAAGTTAAAGCACAGGCCGTTGCCGTTGCACTCCATCGCGCCGCGCCAGGATGAGCGCACGGCAATCGGAATTTGCCGGTCGAAGGTGCCGCGTTTCACATCATCCACCTGCATCATCGGCGCATCGACACCTTCTGGCGGGCAGATTTTACCGGGGTTCAGGCGGTTTTCCGGGTCGAAGGCCGCTTTGATTTTGCGCAGTTCGCCATACAGTTGCTCACCGAAGAAATCCGGGCTGTACTGTGCGCGGAATCCTTTGCCGTGCTCCCCCCACAACAAACCGCCGTATTTCGCCATCAGCGCCACCACGTCATCAGAGATAGACTTCATCAGCACTTCTTGCTGCGGATCGCACATATCCAGCGCCGGGCGCACGTGCAGCACACCAGCATCGACGTGACCAAACATGCCGTAGCTTAAGCCGTGGCTGTCGAGTAGCGCACGAAACTCCACAATGTAATCCGCCAGATGTTCCGGTGGTACGCAGGTATCTTCAGCGAAAGGAATCGGTTTGGCGGCGCCTTTAGCGTTTCCGAGCAGCCCCACCGCTTTTTTACGCATTGCGTAAATACGCTCAATGCCCGCCAGATCGTCGCACCGCTGCCTGCCGATAATCCCGCTTTCGCCATTAGCCATCAGCGTATCAAGGCGCTGGCACAGCGACTCAACTTGCGCATCAATGAGCGGCTCATCATCACCAGCAAATTCGACAATGTTCAGGCCGAGTAATGTCTTATCCTGAACATCGGTAATCAACTCTTTCACCGAGTGCCAGACAATATCTTCCCGCGCCAGGTTCAGCACTTTCGAATCGACGGTCTCCACCGATAACGCGCGGGCATCGACCATAAATGGCGCGTTACGTAATGCGGAGTCGAAAGAGTCATATTTGACGTTCACCAGACGGCGGACTTTAGGCAGCCGGGTGATATCCAGACGCGCTTCAGTAATAAAGGCCAGCGTTCCTTCTGAACCCGTCAGGATGCGGGTAAGATCGAATTCGGTCATCTCATCATTAAAGACATGACGTAAATCGTAGCCAGTGAGAAAGCGGTTAAGTTTAGGAAATTTATCCAGGATCAGCTGTCGGTTATCGCGACACCGCTCGAGCACAGTTTTATAAATTCGGCCCGTGGCGGTGCTGGCATTTCCCAACGTTTCCGCCAGCGCGACCGGCATTGCCTGAGTATCGAGAATATCGCCGCCGAGCAGTACCGCGCGCACGCCTAATACATGATCGGAGGTTTTGCCATACACCAGCGATCCCTGGCCGGAAGCATCGGTATTGATCATGCCGCCGAGCGTTGCGCGATTACTGGTGGAGAGTTCCGGCGCGAAAAAGAAGCCGTAAGGTTTCAGAAACTGGTTGAGCTGATCTTTAATCACGCCCGCTTCAACGCGCACCCAACCCTCTTCTGGGTTAATCTCTATGATGCGGTTCATATAGCGGGACATATCGACAATAATGCCCTGGTTTAGCGCCTGACCATTGGTGCCGGTACCGCCGCCGCGCGGGGTAAAGATCAGCGAACGGAAGCGCTCCTGCGCCGCAAGGCGGGTAATCAGGGCGACATCTGATGTGGAACGGGGGAAGACGACTGCGTCGGGTAATAGCTGGTAAATACTGTTGTCCGTCGCCATGGTTAGCCGGTCGGCGTAACTTGTGGCGGTATCACCTGTAAAACCTTGCTGCTCCAGTGCCTGCAAAAAATTCAGCACCAGTTGAACGACGCCTGGTGCCTGGGAAATCTGTGGGATCATTATGCTTGACCCTGCCTGACAGTTAATGTTGTGAAGTGTTAATCGTTTGCTTTAAGCCTTCAACGTTGTATCACATTTTTTTCTTATGCGCCCAGCAGAATTGCAGGCAGAATCTTTCTGGGCAAAATCGCTGAAATCATTAATCATTACTCCCGGTGTTGTCCTGCAACGTCACATTTTCAGCACTTATTAAAGGTGAATAATTCATATGGTTGATATACGTCAGTCCAGGGATGTGCCGCAATTGATGCTGTCGGTACTGTTTTTAGCAATCATGATTATTGCCTGTCTGTGGGTTGTGCAGCCTTTCATCCTCGGCTTTGCCTGGGCGGGCACGGTGGTGATCGCCACATGGCCACTTTTACTGCGTCTTCAGCGGGTGCTGTTTGGCCGTCGTTCGCTGGCGGTTCTGGCGATGATGCTGCTGCTGATCCTGCTGTTTATCATCCCGGTTGCCCTGTTGGTTAATAGCCTGGTTGACTCCAGCGGCCCGGTTATCCATGCCATTACTACCGGCGTTTCGTCTCCGCCTGATTTGGTATGGCTGAACAGCATTCCACTGGTCGGCGCAAAACTGTACGCGGGCTGGCATAGCCTGCTGGATATGGGCGGCAGCGCGATTATGGCGAAGCTGCGCCCCTATGTCGGCGCCACCACAACGTGGTTTGTCGGCCAGGCCGCACATATCGGGCGATTTATGCTGCACTGCGGCCTGATGCTGCTGTTCAGCGCCCTCCTGTACTGGCGCGGAGAGCAGGTGGCTAAAGGCATCCGTCATTTTGCGGCTCGCCTGGCGGCTGAGCGCGGTGATGCCGCGGTACTGCTGGCCGGACAAGCGATTCGCGCAGTCGCGCTGGGCGTTGTGGTCACCGCGCTGGTGCAAGCGATACTGGGCGGTATCGGGCTGGCGATTTCCGGTGTCCCTTACGCCACGCTGTTCACTGTGCTGATGTTAATGACCTGTCTGATACAGATTGGCCCGTTATTGGTGCTGGTGCCTGCCATCATCTGGCTTTACTGGAGCGGTGATTCCACATGGGGCACGGTATTGCTGGTATGGAGTTGCGTGGTAGCCACGCTGGATAACTTTATTCGCCCGGTGCTGATTCGTCTGGGGGCAGATTTGCCGCTGATCCTCATTCTCTCCGGCGTCATTGGCGGGCTGGTCGCATTCGGAATGATTGGGTTGTTTATCGGCCCGGTGTTACTGGCGGTCTCCTGGCGTCTTTTCTCCGCCTGGGTGAATGAAGTGCCGGAACCCTCGACGCCAACTGATAATGCCCTCAGCGAAGTACATGATTTAGACGATCCCGCCTGATTCCCGTAAGGCGGGGTAGCCCGCCTTAATAAATCATTAAGCGATACTTATCATTTCCACGGCATATTTCCGATTTTCTTGCATAATCTCCCGCAGAATGCGCAATCTGGCGCATATATTCTTTACGTCCCTTTAACTAATGAGACGAATCTGATCGACGCAAAATTCCAGCGTGCCTACTATAAGGACACGGTTATAAATCAACACCTTGATTTATAAGCATGGAAATCCCCTGAGTGAAACAACGAATTGCTGTGTGTAGTCTTTGCCCATCTCCCACGATGGGCTTTTTTTTATCCTTTTTTCGGGCGAAACAGCGCAACCCACCAGTGGTGATGGGCTGCTGAGTAAGTTAACGGTTTACTTCACAATGACTCATCATTCGCCACGCTGATGGCAACACGCGCGTCTCCCCGGAGACCTGCACCGTCACACGCCCACGAATATCCGCCGACGATGCGCCCACCTGCAACTCAAACTCCCCCGGCTCGACAATGCGTTGCCCGTCGCGTCGGGTGAAATTAAGCATATCGACCGGTAAGGTGAAGGTCAGCGCCGCCGTTTCACCGGGGTTTAACGCCACGCGCTGGAAAGCTTTTAACTCCTGCACCGGCCGCACCATCGACGCGACTTTATCGCGCACGTAGAGCTGCACCACTTCACTGCCGCTGCGCTCACCGGTATTTGTCACCTGCACACGCAACGCGATTTCGCCGTCAATCGCCACTTCCGGGGTCAGTAATTCAGGCGCAGCGTACGCGAACTGCGTCCAGCTTTTTCCGTAACCGAAGGGGTAGCGCGAACCAAAATGGAAGGCAAACGGCGTGCCGCCACTTTTCAGTTTGTGGTTGTAGTAATAGGGCATCGCCCCGGCGCTTTTCGGCACGCTGACCACCAGCCGCCCCTGCGGCTCCGCCCGCCCGGTGAGCACATCGGCAACCGCCCAGCCGCCCTCCTGACCTGGCGCCCACGCCATTAACCACGCGGCTACTTTCGTTTCCAGCCCTTGCAGGTTATAGGGGCGACCGCCGGTCATCACCACAATCACCGGCTTACCGGTTTCCACCAGCGCTTGCAGTAATTGTTGCTGAACCCCCGGCAGCGTCAGGCTATCGGTATCCGAGCCCTCACCCACCGTCCCGCTCTGAAACAAGCCGGCGAGATCGCCCACACAGGCAATAATGACCTCGCTTTGTTGCGCCACACGCACGGCTTCCGGGATCAAACTCAAATCGGTTGATACGGGCGATTGTTGCATCGGTTTACCCGAAGTATCACCCGGAAAGACCGGTGCGCCCGCCATGCGTTTTTCAATAATGTGGCAGCCTTTCGCATAGCGAACGTTGCCTTCACCCAGCGTCTGGCGTAACGCCGCCAGCGGCGTAGTGACCTGCGAGGTCTCTTCCAGCATATCGCTGATTATCAGATGTACCGGGAAGCTGTAGCCGCTCAGTAACGCCAGCGGATCGTCGGCGGTCGGGCCGATGACCGCCACGTTTGGTGTACCGCTTAAGGGCAGAATGCCGTTGTTTTCCAGCAGCGTCAGCGAACGGGTAGCGACGTCACGCGCCACTTGCCGCGTCTTCGCTGATTGCAGCGCAATGCCCTGCTCATCGCTATAGGGTTGTTCAAACAGGCCGAGGTGGAATTTTACCGCCAGCACGCGGGCCACAATTTCGTCCACTTTCTGCATCGAAATCAACCCGCGCTCCACGGCCTGCGCCAGATGGCGCGCGCAATCATCTTTTGGTAGTTCCACATCCAGCCCGGCGTTAAAGGCCAGCGCCGCAGATTCAGCGGCATCGTGCGTCACGCCGTGATGTTGGTGCAGCAAACTGACGCCGCCGTAATCGGCAACAATGAGACCGTCAAAGCCCCACTGCTCACGCAACACGGTGGTGAGCAGAAAATGATCGCTATGGCCCGGCTGATTATCGATATCGTGATAAGCCGGCATCACCGAACCGGCGTTGGCGAGTTTTACCGCCATCTCAAACGGCAACAGGAAGGTATCGTTTAATTCGCAAAAACCGAGGTGGACCGGCGCATGATTACGCGCGCCCTCGCTAAAGGAGTGGCCGACATAGTGCTTGAGCGTTGCCAGCATATCGCGCTTCTCGCCCTGGAGGCCCTCAACATAGGCGCAGGCCATTACCCCGACCAGCCACGGATCTTCGCCAAATGTCTCTTCAGTTCGCCCCCAGCGCACATCGCGTGAGACATCCAGCACCGGAGCCAGGCCTTGTTTACACCCGGTGGAACGCGCTTCCTCGCCAATCTGCTGCGCTGCGCGTTTAACGAGCGCCGGATCCCAGGTGGAACCGTAATTCAGGGAAGAGGGAAACAGGGTGGCATCTTTGCACAGTAAGCCGACCAGGCACTCTTCATGGAACAGCGCCGGGATGCCGAGGCGCGTCTCTTCCATCAGCGTTTTTTGCAGCCGGTTGGCGGCGCGCACGCCGCTTTTCGCATCAACAATATGCGTTCCCAGCGGGCGGGTTATTTGCCCTATGCCCCGTTTAAGCCGCTCAGCCAGCGCGTCTTGCGCACTCACACCGGCAAACTCATCACTGAGATCGGTTCGTTCGCGGTGATCGCCCTCTTGCGAGAGCACCAGCCACAGGGCGTGCATCTGGGCGAATTTCTCTTCCGGCGTCATACGGGCAAGAAGATCCGCCACACGCTCGGCAACGGGGCGGTTTGCGTCTTTATAGATTGTGGTCATCGGGTAACTCCTGGGTTACTGATATCCGGGGAAGCCTCTGGCACGGTGGCGCTGTGGTTGTCACCACGTTTACGCAACAACGCTTGAGCGATGTTGTCGGCAACGCTGCTGTTCAGTTTGTAGCGGGTTAACAGCAGCACCATGCAGATAAATAGCAGGCACGGGATCAGGGTGAACAGCGCGTTGATGGTGTTCAGTACAGTGGCAGTTTGTTGAGCCTGGTTGGGAATGTAATCGACGGCGCCGAGGATCCACCCCACCACTGCGCCACCCAGCGCAAGGCCAAATTTGATGGCGAATAACGCCGTGGAAAAGACCAGGCCATCCAGGCGTCGCCCGCTGCGATGCTCTTCGTAATCCACCACATCGGAGAACATGGTCCACTGTAGCGGCGTGGTCAGGTTTTGAATAAAACTGAACACAATATTAAGGGCAAAAATAAGCCACACCTGAGTCGGCGGGATGATAAAAATCAGCGCCGCAAAGATCACGAAAGTAATAATTGTCCACTGATAAGCGCGAACGCGATCGAATTTCCCCAATAAGCGTGCCGATAATAATGCGCCTGTCAGCGCGGCAATCATTCCCGAAACAATAAAGGTAAACACCATCTCCGGGCGTTGTAATACATATTTGACGTAATACATGGTTGCCGACCCGCGCGTTACCACGGCGGTTAACAGCAAAATATTAAACAGGAAAACAATGCGCCACTGGCTGTTTGCCGCCAGCAGTTTGAGATCGCTGAATATCGACCCGGAGGTATCATTACGCGGCGTAAAACGCTCGCGGGTCATAAAGAAGCAGCCGAAGAAAAGAAGAATACCGAGTACGCCCATCATGCTCATGGCGTAGAAATAGCCTTTTTGCACGTTGCCATCACCAAGGTGAGCCACCAGCGGCAGCGCAATCACCGTAACAATCAATCCACCAATAAATGACAGGCCAAAGCGCCAGGATTGCAGCGAATGCCGCTCGTGAGGATCCATCGTCAGCGCGCCCGGCATGGCGCAGTACGGGACGTTAATAGCGGAATAGATAAAACTGAGAATGGCATAAGTGACGCAGGCATAAATAATTTTGCCCGTCGCGCCGACGTCCGGCACATAGAAGGTGATAACGCAACTGACGCCAAACGGAATGGCAAACCATAATAGCCACGGGCGAAAACGGCCATGCCGGGTTTGTGTGCGATCCACCAGCGCACCGATACAGGGATCAACAAACGCATCGATAATACGAACCACTAAAAACATGGTCCCCATGATCGCAGCGGGTAAGCCAAACACATCGGTATAAAAATAAGCGAGAAATAGCGTTGCCGTTTGCCAGACCAGTGCACTCGCCATATCTCCGAGGCCATAGCCTATTTTGTCTTGAGTACGCAGGACAGAGGAAATTGTCATTTTTATTAGCCTTGTGAGGTGAAAACGTATTTCAACCTGGTGCGAAGATTCTTATCGCACCGCTCACTACAGGCTCAAGTATTGGAAGAAGGTGTGGGGGTAACAATTGCAATAATTACCAGGCTTTTTACGATTTTTAGTTATTGTGATCGGCCACGTAAAAGCGGGTGTAATAAAAAAATCCCCGACATTATGCCGGGGATTTCACATTAGCGATTATTTTTTCAGTTCGGCAAGACTCAGCCAGGTCTGCACCACGGTGTCCGGGTTCAGAGAGAGGCTATCGATTCCCTCCTCCATCAACCACGCGGCAAAATCCTCGTGATCCGACGGCCCCTGCCCACAAATACCGACGTATTTACCCTGTTTTTTCGCCGCGCGGATAGCCATGGACAGCAGCGCTTTCACCGCGTCGTTACGCTCGTCGAACAGTTCTGACACCACGCCGGAGTCGCGGTCGAGACCGAGCGCCAGTTGCGTCATATCGTTAGAGCCGATGGAGAAACCATCAAAATGTTCGAGGAACTGCTCCGCCAGCAGCGCGTTCGACGGAATCTCACACATCATGATGATTTTCAGCCCGTTTTCGCCGCGCTTCAGGCCCTGACGCGCCAGCTCGTCCACCACCGCTTTCGCCTGCTCAACGGTACGCACAAACGGGATCATGATCTCCACGTTGGTCAGCCCCATCTCGTTACGCACGCGTTTTACCGCTTCACATTCAAGGGCGAAGCAATCGCGGAAGCTGTCTGCCACATAGCGACCTGCACCGCGGAAACCGAGCATCGGGTTCTCTTCTTCCGGTTCATAGCGCTCGCCGCCGACCAGATTCGCGTACTCGTTCGATTTGAAATCTGACAAACGCACAATCACGCGTTTTGGCCAGAACGCCGCGCCCAGCGTTGAAATCCCTTCTGTCAGGCGGCCAACGTAAAACTCAACCGGCGAGTCAAAGCCTTTCATCATCTCGCGGATTTCGTTTTGCAGTTTCGGCTCCTGGTCATCAAACTCCAGCAGCGCGCGCGGGTGCACGCCGATCATGCGGTTGATGATAAATTCCAGGCGCGCCAGACCTACGCCTTCATTCGGCAAGCAGGCAAAGTCAAACGCGCGATCGGGGTTACCCACGTTCATCATAATTTTCAGCGGCAGATCCGGCATGGTATCGACGCTGGAGCTTTTCACGCTGAAATCCAGCAGGTCGGCATAGACATAACCAGTATCCCCTTCGGCGCAGGAGACCGTGACTTTCTCGCCGGTTTTAATGCGATCGGTGGCGTCGCCACAACCGACTACCGCCGGAATGCCGAGTTCACGGGCGATAATCGCCGCATGGCAGGTACGCCCGCCACGGTTGGTGACAATCGCTGCGGCTTTTTTCATGATCGGTTCCCAGTCCGGGTCGGTCATGTCGGTGACCAGCACATCGCCCGGCTGGATAAGGTTCATTTCGCTGATATCGTGGATAACTTTTACCGTACCCGCGCCGATACGATGACCGATGGCGCGACCTTCGGAGATGATTTTGCCCTGCGCATGCAGCGTGTAGCGTTCCATCACCTGGCCGCGCGAACGCACGGTTTCCGGGCGCGCCTGCACAATGAACAGTTTGCCGGTATGGCCATCTTTCGCCCATTCGATATCCATCGGACGACCATAATGTTTTTCAATCTGTACGGCCTGTTTTGCCAGCGCCTGCACTTCATCATCGGTCAGGGAGAAGCGGTCGCGATCGTCCTGCGGCACATCTTCAATTTGCACCTGCTTGCCATGTTCCTGGGTCGGTGCATAGACCATGCGGATTTTTTTCGAGCCCATTGTGCGGCGCACGATGGCCGGACGATCGGCGGCCAGCGTCGGTTTATGGACATAAAACTCGTCCGGGTTCACCGCGCCCTGCACCACCATTTCGCCCAGGCCCCAGGCGGAAGTAATAAACACCACCTGATCAAAACCGGATTCAGTATCGATAGAGAACATCACGCCGGACGAAGCGATATCTGAGCGCACCATACGCTGCACGCCCGCAGAGAGCGCTACGCCACGGTGGTCATAGCCCTGATGTACGCGATAGGAGATAGCGCGGTCGTTGAAGAGAGAAGCAAAGACATGTTTTATCGCCACCAGAACGGCGTCGTAGCCCTGCACATTGAGAAAGGTTTCCTGCTGCCCGGCAAAGGAGGCATCCGGCATATCTTCTGCCGTCGCTGATGAGCGCACGGCAAACGAGGCCTGCGCGTCATCTTCTGACAATTTTGCATAGGCTTCATGAACAGCTTTTTCCAGTTCCGGCTGGAAAGGCGTATCCACAATCCACTGGCGGATCTGCGTCCCGGCTTTTGCCAGTTCGGAAACGTCGTCGATGTCGGTATTATCCAGTAATGCGTAAATGCGCTGGTTTAATCCGCTTTGTTCGAGGAATTGATTAAACGCGTCGGCGGTGGTCGCAAATCCGTTTGGCACGGAGACCCCCATGCCGGACAGATTAGTAATCATTTCACCCAGGGAGGCATTTTTGCCCCCAACTCTGTCTACATCATTCATGCCGAGTTGGTCATACCAAAGCACCAGCGGAGACGAGCCATTGTTGGACATCGAGACAATCCTTTTGTGATATATGAATGGGTATAAAACGTCTGACTGCGTTTTTATCCTGGCATAATTAATTCCGTTGAAAAAACGGTGAATCGTGTAAGCAATTAGGTTTTCTGGTTTTTCGGACAGATTCCCATCATTAAAACCGCACCTGGATAATTCTGTTTTCCCTATGTCCTTATTTTTTATACGTCCTCGAAAAAAGTGAACCGTACAGTTCAGTAAATATAAAAACAGCATTTCATTTTAAAATGAGAAAAAGGTTATACGCAGCCTGGAAGATTTAATTTATGCTTTCAGATAATTACGCATGACATTCAGGATGAGGTTAATGGACAGTTCTGTAGATCGCCACGTTTTTTATATTTCCGATGGAACCGCTATCACCGCTGAAGTATTAGGCCATGCGGTCATGTCACAATTCCCGGTGGCCGTAAGCAGCATCACCCTGCCGTTCGTGGAAAATGAGAGCCGCGCCCGTGCCGTGAAAGAGCAGATAGACGCGCTCTATCAACAAACCGGTAACCGCCCGCTGGTTTTTTACTCGATTGTGATCCCGGAAATTCGCGCCATTATTTTACAAAGCGAAGGGTTTTGTCAGGATATCGTGCAGGCGCTGGTGGCTCCGCTTCAGCAGGAATTAAAACTTGATCCGACGCCGATTGCGCATCGTACACACGGCCTGAACCCAGGCAATTTAATCAAATATGACGCGCGGATTGCGGCAATTGATTACACCCTGGCGCATGACGATGGTATTTCGTTGCGTAATCTCGATCAGGCACAAGTGATTTTGCTGGGCGTTTCACGCTGCGGTAAAACGCCAACCAGCCTCTATCTGGCAATGCAATTTGGTATTCGTGCGGCAAATTATCCCTTTATTGCCGATGACATGGATAACCTTACCCTTCCCGCTGCGTTGAAGCCGTTGCAGCATAAGCTTTTTGGTCTGACCATTAATCCGGAGCGTCTGGCGGCCATTCGCGAAGAGCGACGAGAAAATAGCCGTTATGCATCGTTACGCCAGTGCCGCATGGAAGTGGCGGAAGTGGAAGCGCTTTACCGCAAAAACCAGATCCCGTGCCTGAACAGTACTAACTACTCTGTCGAAGAAATCGCCACCAAGATGCTCGATATTATGGGGCTGAATCGCCGCATGTACTAACAAGCTAGTACATGAATGCATTCTGCGCTATTATGCCGTCCACAGATGTGATGCGCATCACAGCCAGGCTTGTAATAAGCCGCGATTGGTTTAAGGTGTTGCGCATCACTTCCGGCATTCCTGCCGCTGAAGCACCTAATTTTTGAGACTTCCCATGAACAAAACTGATGAACTTCGCACTGCGCGTATTGATAGCCTGGTGACGCCTGCGGAGCTGGCGCTGCGCTATCCTGTCAGCCCGGAGGTTGCGGAGCGGGTCACCGCGTCCCGCCGACGCATTGAAAAAATCCTGAATGGCGAAGATCGCCGATTGCTGGTGATTATTGGCCCCTGCTCTATTCACGATCTTGATGCGGCCATGGATTATGCGCGCCGCCTGCAAACACTTCGCACTCAGCATCATGCGCAGTTAGAAATCGTGATGCGTACCTACTTTGAAAAACCACGTACCGTGGTCGGCTGGAAAGGGTTAATTTCCGATCCGGATCTCAACGGCAGCTATAGGGTTAACCACGGCATTGAACTGGCGCGTAAGTTGCTGCTACAGGTCAACGAACTGGGCGTGCCCACGGCAACAGAATTTCTCGATATGGTGACCGGCCAGTTTATTGCCGATCTGATTAGCTGGGGTGCCATTGGCGCACGCACGACCGAAAGTCAGATCCACCGTGAAATGGCCTCGGCGCTCTCCTGCCCGGTCGGCTTTAAAAACGGCACCGATGGCAATACACGCATCGCGGTAGATGCGATCCGCGCCTCGCGCGCCAGCCATATGTTCCTCTCGCCGGATAAAACCGGGCAGATGACTATTTACCAGACCAGCGGTAACCCATACGGCCATATCATTATGCGCGGCGGTAAAACGCCCAATTATCATGCGCAAGATATCGCTAATGCCTGCGACACGCTGCATGAATTCGGCCTGCCGGAACATCTGGTGGTGGATTTTAGTCATGGCAACTGTCAGAAGCAGCATCGCCGCCAGCTGGACGTTTGTGACGATATTTGTACGCAAATCCGTAACGGTTCAACGGCGATTGCCGGCGTGATGGCGGAAAGTTTCCTGCAAGAAGGAACGCAAAAAATCGTTAATGGCCAGCCACTGGTTTATGGGCAATCCATTACTGACCCTTGCCTGAGCTGGGATGATAGCGAACTGCTGCTGGAAAAACTGGCGGCAGCCGTCGCCACCCGCCTGTGAAACTCTCCCGCCCTTTGCGGCGGGAGATGACTTCTAGCTCGAGCAGCTGACTTCCAGCCGTTTGCCCCAGTCTGGCGGACGGCGCGCATACTCATCGCGGCGATCGTTAAACGGCTCGCGCAAAATCGCATGCAGCCGTTCCAGCTCGTCAAAATCACCTTTCTCTGCCGCGTCAATGGCGCGTTGCGCCAGCCAGTTGCGCAATACAACGGCCGGGTTAACGCTCTGCATGCGTTGCTGCCGTTGCGCATCGTCGATATTTTCCTGCTGCAAACGCTGGCGATAGCCGGTAAACCAGCTATCAAACGCGCCGCGATCGATAAACTCATCACGCAGTGGTGAGTCTGCACTCTGTTGTTCGGTCTGGCTTAACAAACGGAACGTGCGCGTGTAATCGCTGCCTTCCCGCGCCATTAATGCAAACAGGGCATTCAGAATCTCATTATCCCCTTGTTGCGCGGTGAAAAAACCCAGCTTGTCACGCATTAAGGTGCCGTATTCCGTCAGCAAAATGTGCTGATATTCGTCCAGCGCGGCGTTTAAGGCATCGACAGCAATAAACGGCGATAACGACTGCGCCAGACGCTGGAGATTCCACAGCGCCACCGCCGGTTGGTTATCGAAGCTGTATCGCCCCTGGTAGTCAGAGTGGTTGCAGATAAAGCCGGGGTTGTAATCATCCAGAAAACCAAACGGCCCGTAATCGATAGTCAGGCCGAGAATCGACATGTTGTCGGTATTCATCACGCCATGGGCAAAGCCCACCGCCTGCCAGCGGGCAATCAACGACGCGGTGCGGCGCACCACATCCCGGAACCAGGCGACATAGCTATCGCGCTCATCCTGCAATTGCGGCCAGTGATGGCGGATGACGAAATCGGCCAACTCGCGGACTTTTTCTGTTTCGCGACGGTAATAAAAATGCTCGAAATGACCGAACCGGACATGGCTTTCGGCAATGCGCATCAGCATCGCGCCCTGTTCGCGGGTTTCACGCTGAACGGGCGTATCGCTGGTGACAATACTGAGCGCGCGGGTGGTCGGAATGCCTAAGTAATGCATCGCTTCCGAGGCCAGGCTTTCACGGATTGTCGAGCGCAACACCGCGCGGCCATCGCCCATTCGCGAGTAAGGCGTCAGCCCGGCACCTTTCAGGTGCCAGTCGCGGGTGGTGCCATCCGGCAATTGTTGTTCACCGAGCAAAATACCGCGCCCGTCGCCCAGTTGCCCGGCCCAGACACCAAACTGATGCCCGCTGTAGACTTGCGCCAGCGGCGACATACCCGGCAGCAGTGTTTCTCCGCCCCAGACGCCCGCCCTCGTTTCGGGATGGAAAAGCGCGTCGGGCACGCCTAATGTCTGCGCCAGTGGCTGGTTGCGCCAGATCAGGCGGGCATTGAGCAACGGAGTTGGAGATAATGCGGTGTAAAAATCTGGCAGTTCATCCCGCCAGCGAGGGGTAAAAGTCAGGGTCATAAGTCCTCCAGCCTTTTAGTGTAGTGCCTTCTTCGTTGTTTAAACACCGGGCAAAACAAGGGCTATGGATGGACCAGGGTAGTAAGTTGTGCGGCGGTGACGGGTGGCCAGAGCGCACCTTGCATGGCGCTGAACTGAAAAGCGGCCGCCCGTTTCAGGGCTTGTTCATCATCAATGCCCGCAATCATTACGGATTCGCAATACGGTTCGACTTGCGAAATGATGGCGCGCATAAAGGGTTCGAAAGAGGGAGAGGTTAATCGCTGCTGGGTGAAATTTTTATCCAGTATCACCCGTTTAAACAACCCATCAAAAATGGCTTTTGTCGATGCTGTTCCGGTTCCGAAATTCGATAGCACCAGCGGATATTGTTTCGCCAATAGAAACAATGGCGGGTTATCCCTGCCTTTATTTAAATCTGGATAATTCTCAGAGACGGTAAATTCGAGGAAAGGGAATTTTCTGACACGCGCAGCCAGTGTTTCATCCGTCAGTAATGCATCGACAATATTAGGAGAAATATTAATCCACGCGGTCAATTGATGTTGAATTAAAAAGAGCTGGCAAGCTTCTATAAGTGCCAGTTGCTCGGTGAACAATTCCAGCGTTTCGGCTGGCGACAAACGTGGTAGTACCAGCTCTGTGGGGGCGCGGACAGTGCTGTCCTTCCCCGCAAAGTTAACAATAATTTCGACACCCCGAAGCATTCCGTTACCGTTTCTTGCCGGTAGTAATAAAAGCTCAGAGCGATATGTGTCATCGAGTGAAACTATCATTGTGCCAGCCCCGCATTAAGGGTGAGATCCGGCTTTAACAAACATAAGGAAAATTTTTTCATAATTACTGATTTCGATGAGTTTATTCTCATTTTTTTCCCGTTTTATTATTACTCTCCTCTCCGTTTTTATTCGCTTGCTCACTAATTGTTCTGGTATCTGGTTGTTAGTGTAGGCTAATCATAATTAATCTTATAAATATCCATTAGTGGAAACATCCTGGTTTAATAAAAAACACAACGTAAAGACAAACAAAAAGAGGGACAGCTTGCAATGCCCGCGATCCCTCTTACCCGATACCTCGTTAATGTCTGTCAGATACGCCGCGCCTGCCAGAAATTTTTGCGCCAGTAAACGTTATTTAGCGAGGAGCGCATTACGCCCCGGCTGGTCGAGGCATGAATAAATTCGTTATCGGTATCGTAAATGCCAACATGAAGCCCGCTGTCGCCCGAACCGGTTTTAAAGAACACCAGATCGCCCGGCAGTAAATCGTCTTTATCGATTTTAGTACCAATTTCGGCTTGCTGGCGCGTTTCTCTCGGCAGCTGGAGCGCGAATTTATCGCGAAAGGTCATCACCACAAAGCCAGAGCAATCCACCCCTGAACGCGCCATTCCCCCGTATCGATAGGGTGTGCCCCGCCATTCGCTAAGCTGATCGTTCAGATTCGCGATAACGGTGATGGAGTCCGACAGCCTTGGGTTTGGCGGCGGTGCGCGATGAGAGCTACATCCTGCAAGAAATAGCGCCGCTGCCAGCAAAAACCAGATACGCATCCTGAAATACGCCTCTTCATCTCTTTTTATCGGATTAATCTACAGTGGGAACGAGACGTGTGGCAAGTCACGTCGCCGGGATCAACATACGATGCCCTTCGGTATCCAGCTGACGAAATGGCAAACCGTAGGCTGTAGCCAAATGAGACGGGGTTAAGACGTCCTCTTTCGGGCCGCTCATCAGCAATTTTCCCCCGCTCAGTAACCACACTTGATGCGCATGGCGCAGCGTGTGGTTTAAATCATGGCTGCTCATAATCACCGTAATGCCGGACTTCACCAGCCCGGTGATGACACTGTCGAGCGCTGCCTGCTGTGCCACATCCAGGCTGTTCATCGGTTCATCCAGCAGTAAAAGCTGCCCGTCCGGGTTGCCGTGTGGATGAATCTGGACAATCACTGCCGCCAGCCGCACCCGCTGCCACTCGCCGCCGGAAAGCTGATTGACGGCCCTTCCCAGCTTATCGGTAAGCCCCAGTTTTCCGGCAACCTCTGCCAACAATTCACCCTGCGCAGGCTTGCGCTGATGCAACGACAGGTAGTGCCAGACCGGCATGGCAAAAGGCGGCATCTGCTGCTGGGCGAGGTAAGCACGGTGCTGCGCCAGTTGCGGTGCCTGCCACTGCGAAAGCGCCTGCCCGTTAAACAGCACCTCGCCCTGCCCGCTGGATAAACCAGCGATGCGGGTCAATAAGGTACTTTTCCCCGCACCGTTCGGCCCGACTAAATGCAAAAGCTCACCGCGCGTTACCGACGCGGTGACAGGCCCCAGCCTGCCAGGCTCACCCACATCCTGAAGTTGCAACAGCATCGGCATTATTTCGTTACAGCCTGCTTAATTGCAGAAACCAGAACCGGATCGTCTGGCGTCATATCCGGTGAGAAGCGCTGGATAACATTGCCATCGCGGCCAATCAGGAATTTTTCGAAATTCCACAGAATATCGCCCGGCTCTTTTGGTGCGCGACCTTTGCTGACCATTCGCTCATAAAAACCGCTGTCTGCGGGGGCAACCGCCGTGGGTGCCGCCGCGATCAGCTTTTTATACAGAGGATGACGTGCTTCGCCATTCACCTCAATTTTGCTGAACAGCGGAAACGTCACGCCATAAGTGGTGCTGCAAAAGGTTTTGATCTCTTCTTCCGAACCTGGCTCCTGGCCCAGGAACTGGTTGCACGGAAAACCGAGTACCGTAAAGCCTTCGCTTTCCCATGCTTTCTGGAGATTCTCCAGTTGCTCATATTGCGGCGTCAGGCCGCATTTAGACGCCACATTAACCACCAGCAGCACATCCCCGCGATACGAGGCCAGCGTGGTGCGTTCACCATCAATTGTCGTCACTTCGGTATCAAGAATATCCTGTTGCATAGCGTCACCTTCATTGATGTTACGGTTTGTGGGCTTAGCGCCCGACCCTCAATAATAGCCAGATAAATACTGGCGCACCCAGCGTTGCGGTCACCACCCCGATCGGCAGTTCGGCGGCGCTGAGCGCCAGGCGAGCCACTACATCGGCAAACAGTAGTGCCACCGCGCCTGCCAGCGCGCAGCCCGGAAGCAGGACCCGGTGATCGGTCAGGCCGCATAAACGTAGAATATGAGGAATGACCAGGCCAATAAAGCCAATCGCTCCGGCCAGCGCAACGCTGACGCCCACCATCCACCCAGTAGCCACCACCAGCAGGTTACGCCACAACCACAGCGGTAATCCTAGCTGACGGGCAGAGATTTCACCGAGCGCCAGCACATTGAGTGGCTGCGACTGGAAACAGATCCAGACCATAACCGGCACCAGTGCCAGCATCAACCAACTTTGTTGCCAGTCGACGCCGCCAAAACCGCCCATCATCCAGTACATCAACTGACGCAAATCAAAAGAGGTTGAGAAGTAAACGGCCCAGGTCATTAATGCCGTGCAGATAATGCCCAACGCAACGCCAGCGAGCAGCAGACGGCTGGTAGAGAGATGACGGCGGGCGAAGCGTAGCAGAATAATCGTGACTGTCAGCGCCCCGGCAATGGCGCACACGCCCAGCGCCCAGCCGGGCAACAGGCCGCCCCCTAACAATACCGCAGCGATTAACCCGACACCTGCGCCACTGGATACGCCGAGCAGGCCTGGCTCCGCCAGCGGGTTTTCGAACAGGGCTTGCATAATTGCGCCGCACAGGGCCAGTGCCGCGCCGACCAATATCACCGCCAGGGTGCGCGGCAGGCGAATTTGCCAGACAAAAAGCTGACCTTGCGGCGAGAGCCAGGCGGTGGGCGCAATCCATTGATCGCCCGCGCAAAGGCTAAGAAATAGCGCGAGAAGAAGAAGGAGCCACAAGCCGCCAAGCCAGCGGCGATTACGTTGCTGTTGCAGATGAGCGTATGCCTGCATGTTATCCGTTTAATCTATCAGCCAGGTGACTGATTCTAAGAGTGATGCCGGGCGCTGAAAAGAAAAAAGGCCGCGAGATGCGGCCTTTTTAGTTAGTTCAAATCATTCAGCTTTGGGCGAAGCGTTTTCAACGCGGCTTTTTAACTTCTGGCCGGGTCTGAAGGTCACCACGCGCCGTGCTGTAATGGGAATATCTTCACCCGTTTTCGGGTTACGTCCCGGACGTTGATTCTTGTCGCGTAAATCGAAGTTGCCAAAGCCGGAGAGTTTTACCTGTTCACCGTTTTCCAGAGCACGACGGATCTCTTCGAAAAACAGCTCTACCAGCTCTTTTGCGTCCCGCTTGCTAAGCCCTAGCTTATCAAACAGATATTCTGACATTTCAGCTTTTGTAAGCGCCATAGGTTCAATCCCTCAATGATGCCTGGAATCGCTCTTTTAATGCCTCTACACATCTGGCAACGGTAGCGGCAATCTCCTCTTCTTCGAGTGTACGGCCGGTATCCTGAAGGATAAGACTAATGGCAAGGCTCTTAGACCCTTCCACTACGCCCTTACCGCGGTACACGTCAAATAAGTTTACGCCAACTACCTGATTTGCGCCAACTTTCTTACATTCAGCCAAAACATCTGCTGCGGGCACGTTTTCGTTGACCACAACAGCGATGTCGCGGCGGTTCGCCGGGAAGCGAGAAATCTCCTGAGCCTGAGGCACCACGCGGTCTGCGAGCGCATCCCATTCCAGCTCAAACACCACGGTACGACCATTCAGATCAAGCTTGCGTTCCAGTTCCGGATGAACCACACCGATGAAACCAATCCGCTTATCTTTCAGATAAATCGCGGCAGATTGCCCCGGATGCAACGCCGGATTCGCCTGGGCGCGGAACTCAATGGCTGATAATTTGCCCGTCAGCTCCAGTACAGACTCCAGATCGCCTTTCAGATCGAAGAAATCGACGCTGCCTTTAGCCAAATCCCAGTGCTCTTCATAGCGGTTGCCACACATTGCGCCTGCCAGCATGACGTCCTGGCGGATCCCCAGGTTCGCCTGCGTATCCGGCACAAAACGAAGACCGGTTTCGAAGATGCGTACGCGGCTCTGCTGACGGTTCTGGTTGTAGATAATAGTCGCTAACAGACCCGTCCACAGAGAAAGACGCATGGCCGACATTTCGCTGGAAATGGGGCTTGGCAGAATAAGCGCCTCTTCACCTGGATGGATCAGCTGTTGCAATTTCGGATCAACGAAGCTGTAGGTGATCACTTCCTGGTAGCCTTTGTCGTTAAGCATAGTTTTCACACGCTTAAGAGACAAGTTGGCTTCGCGATGCGCGCCCATTATCAAGCCTGCCTGCACTGGCTCGTCAGGAATATTGTTGTAACCGTAGATACGGGCAACTTCTTCTACCAGGTCCTCTTCAATTTCCATATCGAAACGCCAGCTCGGCGCAACGGCCAGCCACTCATCCTGGCCTTCCGTCACTTCACAGCCCAGACGTTTCAGGATATCGCTCACCTGATCGTCAGCAATATGATGGCCAATCAGGCGATCCAGCTTACTGCGGCGCAGGCGGATGGTCGCACGTTTTGGCAACGTCGCTTCGTTAGTGACATCAATGACCGGGCCAGCTTCACCGCCGCAAATATCCAGCAGCAGGCGGGTAGCACGTTCCATTGCCATGTATTGCAACTGCGGATCAACACCACGCTCGTAACGGTGAGAAGCATCGGTATGCAGGCCATGGCGACGCGCGCGGCCAGTAATGGAAAGCGGGTTGAAGAATGCACACTCCAGCAGCACATTCTGCGTTTCGCTGTTCACGCCAGAGTGTTCACCCCCGAAAATGCCGCCCATCGCCAGCGCTTTGTTATGATCCGCAATGACCAAGGTGTCAGCATTCAGTTTTGCTTCGCTGCCGTCCAGCAGCACCAGGGTTTCTCCTTCTTTCGCCATACGCACGACAATCCCGCCTTCAAGACGATCGCTGTCGAAGGCATGCATTGGCTGACCCAGTTCCAGCAGAACGTAGTTGGTCACATCCACAACGGCATCAATGGAACGAATACCGCAGCGGCGCAGTTTCTCTTTCATCCACAGCGGGGTCGGCGCTTTAACGTTAATGCCTTTAACCAGACGGCCCAGGTAACGCGGGCAGGCATCGGCCGCTTCAACAACAATCGGCAGTGTATCGGTAATGGTCGCGTCAACCGGCGCAATCTCTGGCTCGACAAGTGGGGACTTGTTCAGCACCGCAACGTCACGGGCCACACCGATAATACCGAGGCAATCCGCACGGTTCGGCGTCACACTGATTTCTATCGTGTTGTCGTCAAGTTTCAGGTAGTCGCGAATATCCGTTCCGATTGGGGCATCGACCGGCAGTTCGATGATGCCATTATGATCGTCGGAAATGCCCAGTTCAGAGAAGGAGCACAACATGCCTTCAGACGGCTCGCCACGCAGTTTCGCCGCTTTAATTTTGAAATCGCCCGGCAGCACCGCGCCGACGGTTGCGACAGCAACTTTCAAGCCTGAACGGCAATTAGGCGCACCGCAGACGATGTCCAGCAGGCGATCGCCGCCAACATTCACTTTTGTTACACGCAGTTTGTCAGCGTTCGGGTGCTGTGCGCACTCCATGACTTCGCCAACCACCACGCCGTGGAATGCACCGGCTACGGGTTCAACGCCATCGACTTCAAGACCAGCCATGGTGATTTGCCCGGACAGCGCTTCGCTATCAATGGCGGGATTAACCCATTCGCGTAACCACAGTTCACTGAATTTCATTGTCTTGCCTGCCCTTATTTAAACTGTTTGAGGAAACGCAAATCGTTTTCGAAGAATGCGCGCAAATCTGTGACACCGTAACGCAGCATCGTGAGGCGCTCCATCCCCATACCGAAAGCGAAGCCAGAGTAGATTTCCGGGTCGATTCCTACATTACGCAGCACGTTCGGGTGAACCATCCCGCAACCTAACACCTCCAGCCATTTGCCGTTTTTACCCATGACATCCACTTCTGCGGACGGCTCAGTGAACGGGAAATAAGAGGGACGGAAACGAATTTGCAGATCTTCTTCGAAGAAGTTACGCAGGAAATCGTGCAGCGTACCTTTCAGGTTGGTAAAACTGATGTGTTTATCGACAATCAGCCCTTCCATCTGATGGAACATCGGAGTGTGGGTCTGATCGTAATCGTTACGATAAACGCGGCCAGGCGCGATAATACGAATTGGCGGCTGCTGGTTTTCCATGGTGCGGATCTGTACGCCAGAAGTTTGGGTACGCAGCAAGCGCGTGGCGTCAAACCAGAAGGTGTCGTGATCCGCACGAGCCGGGTGATGACCAGGAATATTCAGCGCGTCAAAGTTGTGGTAATCATCTTCAATTTCCGGGCCTGTGGCGACGGTAAAACCCAGTTCGCCGAAAAAGCTTTCGATGCGATCAATGGTGCGGGTTACCGGGTGCAGACCGCCGTTCTCAATACGACGTCCAGGCAAAGAAACGTCGATAGTTTCTGCGGCCAGACGTGCATTCAGCGCTGCGCTCTCTAAAGCGGCTTTACGTTCGTTCAGCGCCTGCTGAACGTGTTCTTTTGCTTCATTGATTACCGCCCCGGCAGCCGGGCGCTCTTCTGGCGGCAGCTCACGCAGGGTGGTCATCTGAAGGGTCAGGTGCCCTTTCTTACCCAGGTATTCGACACGGACATTGTCCAGCGCGGCGACATCTGAGGCATCATTAATGGCTGCCTTCGCACTGGCAACCAGCTCTGCGAGATGTGACATGGTTTTCCTCGTTATATGACGATATTTACAAGCGGCAAATACAAAAAAAGCCTCCACAAGGGAGGCTTTCTGGCGCTGTTTTCCGTTTCTTCTTTCACGCGCTAGCCTCCCGGGTTCAGGTGCTAAAGTAAAAAAAGAAGCGGAAAAGAGCAGCATTCATGCTTGCGTTACCTTAAAAGGGTAAGTGACGGCGATGGGCTATTGAAAACGCATCACGGCAAAATGTCAATGTTTTGATACTGTTAAAGCAAAAGAGGGAGCCAGGCTCCCTCTCTTAAACTGGCTTATGCCAGAGCTGCTTTCGCTTTTTCAACCAGTGCAGAGAATGCCACTTTGTCGAATACAGCGATGTCAGCCAGAATCTTACGGTCGATTTCAACAGAGGCTTTTTTCAGGCCATTGATGAATTTGCTGTAAGAGATACCGTTCTGACGTGCTGCTGCGTTGATACGTGCAATCCACAGTTGACGGAACTGACGCTTTTTCTGACGACGGTCACGATAAGCGTACTGACCAGCTTTGATAACAGCCTGGAAGGCAACACGGTAAACGCGTGAACGCGCGCCGTAGTAACCTTTAGCTTGTTTCAAAATTTTCTTATGACGTGCACGTGCAATCACACCACGTTTTACGCGAGCCATATGCTCTCCTGTATATTCTAATTAAAAAGTTAAAAGGTTAACGACTTATGCGTACGGCAGGCACGCGATTACCAGGCCCAGATCGCCTTTGGAAACCATGGCTTTCGGACGCAGGTGACGTTTACGCTTGGTAGCTTTTTTGGTCAGAATATGACGCAGGTTAGCATGCTTGTGCTTAAAACCACCTTTACCGGTTTTTTTGAAGCGCTTAGCAGCACCGCGTACGGTCTTGATCTTTGGCATTTTTCAATTTCCACTTCGCATTGTTAATAAACGAAACAAAGGCGAACTAAACCTGTAAGCTTGTGGCCTACAGGTTTAATTACTTGATGGCCTTACTGTTTCTTCTTCGGAGCAAGCACCATAATCATCTGGCGGCCTTCGATCTTCGTTGGGAAGGATTCGACAACTGCCAGTTCATTCAGATCTTCTTTCACGCGATTAAGCACTTCCATACCGATCTGTTGGTGGGCCATTTCACGACCACGGAAACGCAGTGTGATTTTGGCCTTATCGCCCTCTTCGAGAAAGCGAATCAGGCTGCGGAGTTTTACCTGATAGTCACCTTCATCTGTACCAGGTCGGAATTTAATTTCCTTAACCTGAATAACTTTTTGCTTCTTCTTCTGTTCCTTAGAAGATTTGCTCTTTTCATAGAGGAACTTGCCGTAGTCCATTATACGGCATACGGGCGGCTCGGCGTTAGGGCTAATTTCGACTAAATCAACCCCGGCTTCTTCAGCTTTTTCCAGAGCTTCTCTCAGACTCACAATACCAAGCTGCTCGCCTTCCAGACCAGTTAAGCGAACTTCCGTGGCGCGAATCTCGCCATTAATACGATTGGGACGCGCCGTTTGAACTCGTTTTCCGCCTTTAATACCTTATTCCTCCAGTTGTTGAAGACTGCGGCTGCGAATCTCTTGTTGCAGCTTCTCGATAACTTCATTTACGTCCAGGCTTCCCAGGTCTTTACCGCGACGGGTGCGCACAGCAACTTTGCCGGCTTCAACCTCTTTGTCACCGCAAACCAGCATATAAGGGACGCGACGTAAAGTGTGCTCGCGGATTTTAAAGCCTATCTTCTCGTTTCTCAAGTCTGCTTTTACACGAATGCCAGCATTTTGTAATTTGCGGGTCAATTCGTTAACGTATTCAGACTGCGAATCAGTAATGTTCATTACGACTGCCTGCACTGGCGCGAGCCAGGTCGGGAAGAAGCCAGCGAACTCTTCTGTCAGGATGCCGATAAAGCGCTCCAGAGACCCAAGAATCGCGCGGTGAATCATTACTGGCACCTGACGCTCGTTGCTTTCGCCCACATAAGAGGCGTTCAGACGAGCCGGCAGGGAGAAGTCCAGCTGTACCGTTCCGCACTGCCATGCACGATCGAGGCAGTCATAAAGGGTAAATTCAATTTTCGGACCGTAAAATGCGCCTTCACCCAATTGATACTCAAATGGGATATTGTTCTCTTCCAGCGCAACTGCCAGATCCGCCTCAGCACGATCCCACATCTCGTCACTACCGATACGTTTTTCCGGACGAGTGGAGAGCTTGACGACGATCTTCTCGAAGCCAAAGGTGCTGTACATATCGTAGACCATACGAATACATGCGTTCACTTCATCGCGAACTTGCTCTTCTGTACAGAAGATATGCGCATCGTCCTGAGTGAACCCGCGAACGCGCATTAGCCCGTGCAACGCGCCTGATGGCTCATTGCGATGGCAGCTGCCGAACTCGGCCATACGCAGCGGCAAATCGCGATAGGATTTTAGCCCCTGGTTAAAAATCTGCACATGCCCCGGGCAGTTCATCGGCTTGATGCAATATTCACGGTTCTCGGAAGACGTCGTAAACATCGCATCTTTATAGTTGTCCCAGTGGCCGGTTTTTTCCCACAGCACACGGTCCATCATGAACGGCCCTTTTACTTCCTGGTACTGATACTCTTTCAGTTTAGAACGTACGAACGTTTCCAGTTCACGGAAAATAGTCCAGCCATCGTTATGCCAGAACACCATACCCGGCGCTTCTTCCTGCATATGATACAGGTCAAGCTGTTTACCGATTTTACGGTGGTCACGCTTCGCCGCTTCTTCCAGACGTTGCAGATAGGCGTTAAGGGCTTTTTTATCCGCCCACGCGGTACCGTAAATACGTTGCAGCATCTTATTGTTGCTGTCGCCGCGCCAGTAAGCCCCGGCGGTTTTCATCAATTTGAAATGATGGCAAAAACGCATGTTCGGCACGTGCGGTCCACGGCACATATCAACGTATTCTTCGTGATGATACAAACCAGGCTTGTCATCATGCGCAATGTTTTCATCAAGAATGGCCACTTTGTAATTCTCGCCGCGAGCAACAAATGTTTCGCGGGCTTCCTGCCAGCTCACTTTTTTCTTGATGACGTCATAGTTGGTTTCGGCGAGCTCATGCATACGTTTTTCGAGCGCGTCGATATCTTCCTGAGTCAGCGTGTGGTCAAGGTCAACGTCGTAATAAAAGCCGTTATCGATAACCGGACCGATAGCCATTTTAGCGTGCGGCCACAGTTGTTTGATGGCATGACCTAACAGGTGCGCGCAAGAGTGACGGATAATTTCCAGACCATCTTCATCTTTCGCCGTGATGATAGCCAGGTTGGCATCGCTGTCGATAACATCTGAGGCATCAACCAGTTCGCCATTAACACGACCCGCGATGCAGGCTTTCGCCAGGCCCGGACCTATATCCAGCGCAACATCCATTGGGCTAACGGCATGGTCGTAATGGCGTTGACTGCCATCAGGAAGAGTAATTACAGGCATTTCATTTCCTTAATTTGCAGTGGTGCCCCCCACGAAAGAGCACATACAAAAACAAATAGATTTTAAATATCAGAAGGTTAAAGGTGTTTATTTGCTTCACTCTGCAAACTGTGTACATCATGGTGTACTACTTTCACAATATACCCACCTCACCTTGCTGATAACGCACCTCAATAGTACACGGCATCGCGATCACATAAAAGCGTGAATAGAATCATGCTGATGAATCACATCATCGGATTATCACCGAACTCGCCGGTGAGTGTCTCGTTTGCCCGGAAGGTCGATCAAGTGAAGGCTTGGTGCTAAACTCCAGACTTTTCCGAATTCACTGATTTCTGTAATGTTAAAGTTATTCGCCAGGTACACATCGATAGGTGTCATTAACACGCTCATTCACTGGGTGGTGTTCGCCATTTGCATATACGCATTTCATACAGGTCAGGCACTTGGAAATTTCGCCGGGTTCGTTGTGTCCGTATCGTTCAGCTTTTTCGCCAATGCCAGATTCACTTTTAAGTCATCAACAACAACCATGCGTTACATGCTTTACGTTGGCTTTATGGGGACGCTAAGCGCTGCTTTTGGTTGGTGTGCTGACAAATCTGGAATGGCACCCATCATCACATTAATCGTGTTCTCCGCCATCAGTTTGGTGTGCGGATTTATCTATTCAAAGCTCATTGTGTTTAGGGAATGAAATGAAAATATCTCTGGTCGTGCCGGTCTTCAATGAAGAGGACGCGATACCCGTTTTTTATAAAACGGTGAGGGAGTTCGAAGAATTAAGGGATCATGAAGTTGAAATCATCTTCATAAACGACGGTAGCAAAGATGCCACCGAGTCAATTGTTAATGCTCTGGCTGTTTCCGATCCCCTTGTCGTTCCCCTCTCGTTCACACGAAATTTCGGCAAGGAGTCCGCGCTGTTTGCCGGTCTTGACTACGCCAGTGGTGACGCTGTAATCCCTGTTGACGTCGATTTGCAGGACCCCATTGAAGTTATCCCGCACCTGATCCGCAAATGGCAGGATGGCGCGGATATTGTGCTTGCCAAGCGCACTGATCGCTCTACGGACCGGCGCCTGAAGCGCAAGACAGCGGAATGGTTCTATAAGCTGCATAACAAAATCAGTAATCCGCAAATTGAGGAAAACGTTGGTGACTTCCGCCTGATGTCGCGGGAAGTGGTCGAAAATATCAAGCTGATGCCTGAGCGAAACCTGTTCATGAAAGGGGTTTTAAGTTGGGTCGGTGGACGCACTGACGTCGTTGAGTATGCCCGCGCAGAACGGGTAGCTGGAAAATCCAAATTCAACGGCTGGAAGCTATGGAACCTAGCACTTGAGGGGATCACCAGCTTCTCTACATTTCCGTTACGCATGTGGACCTATATTGGACTTTTCGTCGCAGGCATTTCCTTCCTGTACGGAGCATGGATGATTTTCGACACGATAGTGTTTGGTAATGCAGTTCGCGGTTACCCTTCTCTCTTGGTTTCAATACTGTTCCTTGGTGGCATTCAGTTAATAGGAATTGGCGTTCTCGGCGAGTATATCGGCAGAATTTATGTAGAGGTTAAACAGCGTCCTCGTTATATCTTAAAGGGTTCGAAAAGTGAATAAGTATAAAAATAGCATTATCATTTATTTAAGTGCGCTGTTTAGCTCACTTATTGTATATGGCTACGAATTAACTAATTTCACCATGTCAGTTGACGAGGAGTTTAGCGATAACTTCAATAATACAATTTCTTTAGGTAGATGGGGTCATGCATTTTTAAAGGTATTCATTCTCCCTGAGCCATACGTCCCATTTTTCACAACCTTACTATCTTTGGCAGCTCTATCTTTAGCAGCCTTCCTAACTGCAAGATTGCTAAAGCTTGATACTTTTAACGCATCAATACTAGCAGTATTGTATATAAGCTTACCTCAGTTCGCATATCAGTTAGAATTTTCCAATCAAAGCGACACTGTTTCTATAGCCCTTGTAGCGAGTACTTTGGCTGTTCATTATTTCCTGAAAGGTAAGCAACGTATCTTATCATTTAGAACGTTCATAGCTGTAGTTCTGTACACATTATCAATAAGTGTCTATCAGTCTTTCGCTATACTCCCGATAGTAATATACATTGCATATATTACGACTGAAAACATAAGGGCGAGATATACAATCGCAGACAATCTAATGAACCTTATAAGGTTCGGGGCTATAGCGGCAACAGCCACAATAATTTATTACTGTCTCAATGGTTATATACAAAGTAAATTAGGCCTTTCTTCCACTTACTTACAAAACAAGGTCGGCTGGGATTTTTCTGATATCAATAACTCTATTGTTCAAGATATTGAGTACGTTATAAGTTATTTTAATGGGCGATCATATTTTGGGCTCAAAATTTATTCCACCACTATGCTCGCTTATGGTGTAGTTGTTGCAAAATTATTCATGAGAAGGCAAATTACGACCTCTAACTTACTCCTGCCTGCCTTGTTATTAATATCACCAATGATAATGATAGCGGCTCTTTGCTCAAACCTACCACCAAGGACTATGCTTGGATTGAGTGTGTCTTTTTCCGTCATAATCACACTATCTCTAATGGATATCCATAGCAATGCCGTAAAAATTGGTGTTGCCGCTATCGCTCTGGCAATCGGATGCGCCAACTCAAGCAAGCTATTTTATAGCGACATGATGGCTTATAAGTCAGATTCAAATAATGCAAGATTTATAATGCAATCTATTTATAATAAATACCCTGATTTTTCCCCATCTAAAACTCCTGTATATTTTTATGGAGGATACTATACCGTTAAGACATGGAAAATTGATAATTCAGATACTTTTGGGGGGACAATATTTTCGTGGAATGGTGGGGTTAATAAACGCATTCATGAATTTTTGAGGGCAGAAGGAATTGCCGATCTGAAAATGATCGCTCCTAAAGATGTAAATAAATTTAGGGGTTATGCTGTCAATCATCCTCAATGGCCTCATGACGATTCAGTACAACTCAAAGATGGGGTGTTGATAGTAAGGCTTGGCAGGCTTCCTGGAAGGGATTAAGGTAAAGCGCCATCCGTGGCGCAACTTTATAGGTTACCTTCTGATACCCACGTCCCAGGCACACCTGAAGCTGTGCATACCCAACCTTTTGGAGATCCCACGGCAGGGCCAGCATTCTTAACAACATCCCCCCCTTTAAAAAATCCGAAAGAAGGAGCGGCAGTTCCGTAATAAGTGCCAGAAACCTGAGGAGCCTCAGAAGTTTTGGTTACACGGAGTTCAGCAATTTGGATTGAGCAAATATCCGCAAGGGTAATTTGAAATGCAACAACACCAGCTGGCGCCCCCAATCGACGCAGATCAACCTCTCCACGAAAGAGCACATACAAAATGAGATTTTAAAGATATAACAGCAGTTAAGATAAGTTTTCTCGCTTCACTCTGCGGAATATGCACTGTGCTTTTTTGACCACAACGTACCCTTACCCGCCACTGTTATGTACCGGGCAATAGTACACATTTGCACGGAGGGTTGAAAGAATTAGTGTGATGAAGGTCAATCATGTTCGACGCAGCAAGCCCGAAAAATGGTTGCTAAAAAGGGCTTCAAAAGCGGCGAAAAATCTGAGTTTAATCCTAATTTCCAATACTGCCTTGACACAGATATGCTCCAGGTATTCTAGTTGGCTACCCTTTAACACCTAACTTACTGATAAAGCATGGTAATAGTTTATCTCTTAGTTATTATTGCGCTCATCGCAATTGCTATTTTTTCGTTTTATAAACACCACAGCATAAAGTCATCAAGAACCCTCCCCAGCCGTCCTAAGAAACGACGCTGAAACGTTCTCCCCCACAAGGCACGCACCCTGCGTGCCTTTTTTGTCTTTAAATCAGGTATTGAAACCCAGCGCCCGAATGACCTCTTCCATGGCGTCATGGGTCAAGGCTGAACGTGTGATCTTTTGATTAGCCAGCATTGTCCTGACCACACCAGCAATTACAATGTGCTTAGGCTCTTGTCCAAGATCGCGCATTTCCAGCACCACTTTCCCCACAACCCGGCACATTTCCTTATAAAGCTCATCATCTTTATGCTTCCCCATCACCCCTCCGTTTGTTGTTGTTTTAATAAGAAAACTTTCTTTAAGACAAACTTCTGATAAAGCCATTCCGGCCGCAATGCTTTCACATGTTAGCCTGATTACAACCTTATTGTGAAAGCGCCTCCCTTTCCGGTCATTTGCACAAAGTTAAATTTTTCAATCAATTTGCCTTAAAGTTAACCGCCTGGGCTGCCGATTAATGACACATTCATGGCTTGAGTGAATTAATGACGGTAATGCAAGCGATCAATTATAACGAAATGACGGGGCTCAACCTGACGGCCCGAAAGACAACAGCGTCAACGCTGCAAGAATCTATTGAACGTCTTTCATCAGGCTTAAGGATTAATGGCGCAAAAGACGATGCGGCAGGCCAGGCCATTGCTAACCGGATGCGCTCAAATGCCAGCGCCGATAACGTGGTATCCCGCGGGCTTGATGACGCCATCAGTATGGGGCAGACCGCCGATGGCGCGCTGAATACTATTGGTGAGCTGTTGATCCGCGCCAAAAGCCTCGCTATTCAATCTGGCAACAGCACGCTCACGGACAGCGATCGGCAAAGCATTCAGGACGAATATCAAAGCATTCTTAACAACATTCAGTCGATCTCTGAAAGTACGGAAATTTTTGGTAGCTATCCATTGGCGACGGATTCCCCGGAGCTCCCGCCCGTGCTGATTGGCGATGTTCCACCGCTGAAGGTGAAATTCCCGGTGCAGGGTAGCGATTATTCATTTAGCTCAGGCATTGTTTCACTGGCCTATATCCCCGCGGGTGCGAAAAATATCGCCATCACTATCGATTCACTGGGTCTGGATGATGACATTCAGCTTTTCACCCGTGATGGTAAACATCTGGCGGGAACGCCAATCAATGGCAGCGATCCGGATTACACATGGAGTAGTCGCGGCATCACCGATTCCGCGAAAGCGACCAGCCGGGTATTAACTGGAGCGAACGGATTCGAAAACGGGGCAACCTATGATGATTCACAGCTTATCGAAGGAGGCGCATCCTGGTCACTGAATGGCAGCGCCACGCTCAGTTACAACGGCATGACCATCAGCTACAGCGGTGATGGCGATCGTTACGAGACAGGACCGGCCTATAACGACGGCAGCAATGGCTCTAACCGGCTTGAGCGTTTGCAAATCGATAATGTGACGGAAGATCTGGTGGTGATGGTGGTGGGGAGCGGTTCGTTTACCAGTAACCTGACCTGGGATTCGCTCCCTGAGCCAACCATTACGCCAGCGGAACCGCCCAAACAGAGCCGGCCATGGGAGGTCGTCACAAGCGCTAGTTTCGGTGATGACATCAAATCAATCACCATGGAAACCACGCCGTCGGATTTGAAATCGCTGGGATTAACCAGTACCGACCTGCTGACGATGCAGGCGGCGAACGGTGCCATGGGTAAGCTCGATACAGCGCTGGATACAGTGAGCAGCTATCGGGCGCAGTACGGCGCGTATATCAATCGCTTCGAGTCGAATAAGTCGGTACTGGCGCAGCAAAATGTCGCCACCCAGGCGGCAAAAAGCCGCATTGAAGATGCAGATTATGCCCTGGAAACGAGCAAACTGGCAAAAGCACAAATATTACAGCAGAGTCAGGATGCGGTACTGAAAGTGGCTAACCAGTCGGCTGAAAATATTCTTTCACTGCTGCGCGGTTAACGTTTGTAAATCAGGGAATAACAACGCGGACAATATTAAGCGCACGTTTCGTCAATAAAGAATAAGATTTGTATTATTCGCTTTACACAAGTTTTTATACAAAAACCGGTACGACATGATCCGGTTTTGAAATGAACAACTTAACAGCAACTAGATTAATCCCACTCACCGGCAACCAGTGTATGCGCGTCGAACGCAGCGTCATTCGAACCCTGAGAATGAGCAACTGTGACCATGTTGGAACCGGCTTCAATATTCGTGATGTTAGCGTTTGACTGGCTGGCAGAAGTTGCAGGCTGTGCAGCGAATGCGCCAAATGAAAGTGCAGAAAGCACCACGGCGGCTGCGGCTGTTTTGATTGTTTTCATCATATTGTTCTCTTACTTGAATTAATCATTGACTGGCCGGGCGAGATGTTTTTGCCCATAAATTCAGTGTAGATCTGGATCACACTTTTGCCCAGTCAATTTATTTATCCATTCGTGTCAAATAAACTGAATGTGTTACGCATTAATTAATTATGAAGAAATTAAGGAGAGGATTGTTTACTTAAATAAAACTGAATAGTCGTCGAGGGAAAATAGCACGAATTCACAAATAAAAAAGCGGGCCGATATTTCCGGCCCGGCAAATTACATTTTATAACCTAACGTTACCGAGGTACGGCGATCGGTATGCTCTGGCGCGGTTGACGGCGGCTCAGAGTTCCAGGTGACGTTATAAGCGACCTTAAGTGCGAAATGCGCATTAATAGCAACGTTCAGTGCGGTTTCAGAGTTGACGGTAGTATCATCCGCGCCAAATACAGAAACGCCCTGGGTGAATTTCGTATTATCAGTCACTTGCCATGCATACGTACCTGAAGCGTAGCCCAGCGCGGTGGTTTCCGTGTCGCCATTCGTGTACTTGTCGTAACGTACACCCGGACCGAATTCAAAGCGCAGGCTGTGAACCGGGCCATTCAGGAACTGGCGACCATAACCGGCGGTCAGGATGTCGCGATCGCGGTAACCATTGTAACGGTCGGTCAACCAGCTCGCCTGGCCAAACAGATAATCGTAGTCGGTCATGTTATAACGGCTACGGCCACCTACAGCGTATTTCTCAGACGAACGTTCATCGTTCGACGAGGTATTACTGGCGTTGCCCCACAAGGACCAGGCGGTGTTGTCGCCGTACCAGGTTAAAGTGGAATCGGCAGTCAAAGAAGAGCTCTTTGTGTTGCCGGACTGACCGAGATAGCCGCCGTTCACACTGCCTTCAAACGGTTGTTTCGCGGTGGAAGGGTCATCCATGACAGTAAAAACGGTATCATCTGCGGCGGCATTCATCGACGCAAGCACGCCCGCAGCCATTACCAGCACGGGTACTGTCTTCAAAAGCTTCATTTTTTTAGAGTCCGTACAGCAAAAAAAGAGACCAACACGGTCCCGGAAACTTTCATTAGGATCAACGACCAACGGTCCAAAGAAAGGTAACAAATTATAAAAAGGCCGCTTAAACAGATCAATGAAATCTTATTTGATTTTTTGAATAAGAGAGATCTCAAAAATGAGAAAACGGTTATTAATCACCGAGGCCGATTAAACCTATATTATTTTGAAAATCATACTGTTATTTCCTTTCCCTGGCGCCTAATCGGTGCCAGGCTTACTGCAAGCTGAGTAAAAGGAGGTCATCATGGTATCTGTTTATACACTGACGCTCGCGCCCTCACTCGATAGCGCGACATTGACACCGCAAATTTATCCTGAAGGTAAACTCCGCTGCACCTCACCGGTTTTTGAACCGGGCGGTGGCGGCATTAACGTAGCCCGCGCCATTGCGCACCTCGGCGGGAAAGCCACCGCCATTTTCCCGGCTGGCGGCGCAACCGGGGAACATCTCACGTCACTACTGGCCGATGAAAATGTCCCCACCGTCAGCGTACAAACCGCCGACTGGACCCGGCAAAATCTGCATGTTCATGTCGAATCCAGCGGGGAACAATACCGTTTCGTCATGCCTGGCGCCGCCCTAAGCGAAGATGAGTTTCGCCAACTGGAAGAAAAAGTCCTTACTATTGAAAGCGGCGCCATTCTGGTTATCAGCGGGAGCCTCCCGCCGGGCATTCAGGTCGAAAAGCTGACGCAATTGATTACCGCCGCACAAAAACAAGGCATTCGCTGCATTGTCGATAGCTCCGGCGAAGCGCTCAGCGCTGCACTCGCCATTGGCAATATCGAACTGGTCAAACCCAATCAGAAGGAGTTAAGCGCGCTGGTTGGCCGGGATTTAACCCAGCCGGATGACGTGCGCCTGGCGGCACAAGAACTTATCCGCAGCGGAAAAGTGTTACGCGTAGTGGTTTCTCTTGGTCCCCAGGGGGCACTCGCCGTTGATGCGCAAAACTGTGTGCAGGTCGTGCCACCGCCGATGAAAAGCCAAAGCACCGTCGGTGCGGGTGACAGCATGGTCGGCGCAATGACGCTTAAGCTTGCGCAGAATGCGCCACTTGATGATATGGTGCGTTTTGGCGTCGCCGCCGGGAGTGCCGCCACCATCAATCAGGGCACGCGTTTATGCGCGCTGGAAGATACGCAGAAAATTTATGATTACCTGCGCAAAGTGTGAAGGCGCTGGCTTTTTCAGTGAGACGGGGGGAAGACAAAGACCGGATAGTGGTCGACAAATGCCCCTCGCCGACTATGCTGAAAAAACTTGTGATAACAATGAGGTGAAATATGGGCAGCGATGGCATCACACGCTACGTAGTCACGGTCAAATTTCACGATCAGACCCTGACCGATCTCAATGAGCTGAATAACCACTTTACACGCGCGGGCTTTCTCATCACCATGACGGACGATGAGGGCAAAGTACACGATCTTGGCACCAATACTTTCGGGTTTATCAGTGCGCTGAGCGAACAAGAGGTGCACGCGTTGGCGGATGGTTTAGCAGAAAGCGCAGTCCATCAGAAAACTGACATTACGGTCAGTACCTGGGAAGCCTGGCAGCAGGAAGCGCATTAAGTGCCATCCCGCGCCGTCCGTGTGTCTGGTGTGCGTTGAGTCGAGTATTTTCACAGCTTTAGTGCGCTAACCTTATGATCTGGCTGATTACATGGGAGAGACATCATGTGGCAAGCGATAAGTGGTCTGTTACGCGAACAACTGGGCGATGGCGAAATTGAACAGCGCGACGAGTTACCGGGCGGTGAAATTCATGCTGCATGGTATTTACGCTATGCCGGTCACGATCTCTTCGTGAAGTGCGATGAACGCGCCCTGTTACCCATATTTACCGCCGAAGCCGATCAACTGGCGCTGCTGGCGCGCAGTAACACGGTGCGGGTGCCAAAAGTCTGGGCGGTAGGCAGCGATCGGGACTACTGTTTCCTGGTGATGGAATATCTCCCTGCCCGTCCGCTGGACGCACACAGCGCGTTCCTGTTAGGCCACCAACTTGCTCGCCTGCATCAGTGGAGCGACCAGCCGCAGTTCGGTCTTGATTTCGATAACGACCTCTCCACCACCCCGCAGCCCAATGCCTGGCAACGTCGTTGGTCGACATTTTTTGCTGAACAGCGTATTGGCTGGCAGCTTGAACTGGCGGCCGAGAAAGGGCTGGAGTTCGGCAATATCGATGCGATTGTCGAGCACGTTCAGCAGCGCCTGAGCGCCCATCAGCCACAACCTTCTTTATTACATGGCGATTTATGGTCGGCTAACTGCGCGCTGGGGCCGGACGGGCCTTACATCTACGATCCAGCCTGTTATTGGGGCGATCGGGAGTGCGACCTGGCGATGCTGCCACTGCACCCGGATCAGCCACCGCAGATTTACGATGGCTACCAATCTATCTCGCCACTCCCCGCCGATTTTCTGGAGCGTCAGCCGCTTTATCAGCTCTACACTCTGTTCAACCGGGCCATTCTCTTTGGTGGCGAGCATTTGTTGAATGCGCAAAAAGCGCTGGATCGGGTGTTGGCCGCATAAGCAAGTACGCAGGCCCGATAAGCAACGCGCCATCGGGCAATTTCTTCCTCACAAAAAACCAAGCAGCTTAAAAAAGAAGTATCCCGCCACGATGACAATCACCGGCAGAACATAGAGCGGGAAGATTTGCAGGAAAATGGTGTGATGCGGCACGACAATACGCGCTTCGATCTGCTCGCGGGTTAACCCTTCATCGCCTTTGGCTTTTTCGAGGATCATCTGATTTTCTACACCTTCACGCAGAAAGCGCGCCTGGCGGCTCATGCGCGCGCCGGAAGCCTGCAATGCCAGCCCAACAAAGATCAGCGCGAAGATAATCCAGAACAGGATGTTCAGGCTCTGGTGGAAATTAGGGGTCGGCGAGTTGTACCAGAAAAGATTCAGAAAAGGCGTATTAAAACGCATCATTTCAATCATCACATGGGCGAAATCAAGCATCACGGCATTGATACCGGGCTGTTTATCGCTGTGATCGTACATAAACTTGAGCACAGAAATAATGGTCGAAATGACAGCCGGAATAAAAATCCCCCAACCGAGAACGCGTTTCAGCACGGCGATGCGTCCAGCTTGTTGATACGTCATGGATTCCCCTTTTTGGTGACGCACTGTTTGTGCCTTAGTCTACCTGCTGATAATCATTTTCGCCTGATTTTTAAAGGCGCTATGATAGACGCTTTGCCATAATCTGCATTTTCACCCTGCAAAATTCCGTCAACCAGAGAGGTACTATGTCTGCCCAGCGCCAAATTCTTGCTGCAATTTTTGATATGGATGGCTTGCTTATCGATTCAGAACCGCTTTGGGATCGCGCCGAGCTGGAGGTAGTGTCAAGTCTCGGGGTAGACATCACCCGGCGCAACGAACTGCCCGACACGCTCGGCTTGCGCATCGATATGGTTGTTGAGCTGTGGTACGCGCAGCAACCGTGGAATGGCCCGTCTCGCCAGGAAGTGACCGACCGTATTATTGAGCGTGCCATCTCGTTGGTTGAAGCAGAGCGCCCGTTATTGCCCGGCGTGCGTGAGGCCATTGCGTTGTGTAAAGCGAATGGCTTGCTGGTTGGCCTGGCGTCGGCGTCGCCGCTACACATGCTGGAAAAAGTGTTGACGATGTTCGAACTGCGCGACAGTTTCGATGCACTGGCTTCGGCAGAGAAATTGCCGTACAGCAAGCCGCATCCGCAGGTGTATCTTGATTGCGCGGCGAAGCTGGGTGTCGATCCGTTAACCTGCGTGGCGCTGGAAGATTCTGTCAATGGCATGATTGCCAGTAAAGCCGCGCGCATGCGCTCGATTGTCGTCCCCGATGAAGAGCATCGCGCCGATCCGCGTTATGTACTGGCGAATGTCAAACTCGACAGCTTACAACAGCTTACGCTCGCCCATCTGCGGGGCTAACACACGACGGAGCAGCGTTCTGCTGCTCCTGCCCCATAACTAATTGAAACATCATTTCATTTATTTGTGTTTTTATCGCCCGCCTTCTATTCTGATCCTCAGGCGCTGACGCCCCGTCACGACAACACTTCATTACGCCGGAGTAAATATGATACTGGATGCTTTTAAGCTTACGGGCAAAGTGGCCATAGTAACCGGATGCGATACCGGCCTCGGCCAGGGAATGACGATAGGGCTGGCGGAAGCAGGCTGCGATATTGTCGGTGTTAACCGTAAAATTCCGCACGAAACCGCCCAACGCGTTGAGGCGCTCGGTCGCCGCTTTCACGCCATTCAGGCCGATCTACGCCACCAGCAAGGGCTTGCGGATATTGTCAGCGAGGCGGTCGAAAAGATGGGTCACATCGATATTCTGGTTAACAACGCAGGCACCATTCGCCGCTGCGATGCGCTGGACTTTAGCGAGAAAGACTGGGACGACGTGATGGATCTGAACCTGAAATCTCTCTTCTTTCTCTCGCAGGCCGTTGCCAGGCAATTCATCGCGCAGGGCCGCGGCGGCAAAATCATCAATATTGCCTCTATGCTCTCGTATCAGGGCGGCATCCGTGTGCCATCGTACACCGCCTCAAAAAGCGGCGTGATGGGGCTAACCCGCCTGCTGGCCAATGAATGGGCGGCGCACAATATTAACGTCAATGCCATTGCGCCGGGTTATATGGCAACCAACAACACCCAGCAATTGCGCGAAGACGCAGAGCGCAGCCAGGAAATCCTCGATCGCATTCCTGCCGGGCGCTGGGGCGACCCCGCAGATTTACAAGGCGCGGTCGTTTTTCTGGCCTCGAAAGCGTCGGACTATATCAACGGTTACACAGTTGCGGTGGATGGCGGCTGGCTGGCGCGTTAATTTGACAAGATTGTGACAAAGAGTTACACCGTCACCTCTTCCGCCTACTGTACAAACATCCTATACTGTATGCATCGACAGTTTAGCGAGTTTGATCATGACGGCGGAAGGACACCTGCTTTTCTCCATTGCCTGCGCGGTGTTTACCAAGAATGCAGAATTGACGCCCGTCCTGGCTCAGGGCGACTGGTGGCATATCGTGCCTTCCGCCATTCTCACCTGTCTGCTGCCGGATATCGATCACCCGAAATCCTTTCTCGGGCAACGCCTCAAGTGGATATCAAAACCCGTGGCGCGCGCGTTCGGCCATCGCGGGTTCACTCATAGCCTGATGGCGGTGTTTCTGGCGCTCACGCTGTTCTATTTAAAAGTCCCGGCAAGCTGGATTATCCCCGCTGATGCTCTGCAAGGCATGGTGGTGGGATACCTGAGCCATATTGTCGCCGATATGCTCACCCCTGCCGGTGTACCGTTGCTCTGGCCCTGTCGCTGGCGGTTTCGTCTGCCGCTGCTGGTCCCGCAAAAAGGTAATCAACTGGAGCGCGTATTATGCATGGCGCTTTTTACCTATGCCGTGTGGATGCCGCAAACGTTGCCCGAAAATGGTGCAGTCCGCTGGTCATCTGAAATGATAAATACGCTACAAAATCAGTTCGATCGCTTTATTCATCATCAATCTGAACGTTAATTCGCCTGATTTTCCCAAATCGGAATAACCCATTCCATTTGGATATAAAGCCCCTCCGGCACTTCTGCTAACCTTGCGCCCCAGGATCGACCGGGCAGGTCGAGCGCATAATGATATCAGGAGAACGGGGATGAATTTTCCACTAATCGCGAACGTTGTCGTGTTCGTGGCACTGCTGTTTTTGCTGGCGCAGGCGCGCCACAAGCAGTGGAGTCTGGCAAAAAAAGTACTGGTCGGTTTAGGTCTGGGCGTCGTATTTGGCCTTGCGCTTCAGGCTATTTACGGTGCCGATAATCCGGTACTGAAAGAATCTATTCAGTGGTTCAACGTGGTCGGTAACGGCTATGTGCAGTTGCTGCAAATGATCGTCATGCCGCTGGTTTTCGCCTCCATTCTGAGTGCCGTTGCGCGTCTGCATAACGCTTCGCAACTGGGTAAAATCAGTTTCTTAACCATCGGGACGTTACTTTTCACCACGCTGATTGCCGCGCTGGTCGGGGTGCTTGTCACCAATCTGTTTGGCCTGAGCGCCGAAGGTCTGGTGCAGGGCACGGCAGAAACCGCGCGTCTTAATGCCATTCAGAGCAATTATGTCGGTAAAGTCGCCGGCTTAACCGTACCGCAACTGCTGTTGTCGTTTGTACCGAAAAACCCGTTTGCCGATCTCACCGGCGCGAACCCGACGTCAATTATCAGCATTGTTATCTTTGCTGCTTTCCTCGGTGTCGCGGCGCTCAAGCTGCTGAAGGACGACGCGGCGAAAGGCCAGCGTGTATTAACGGCAATCGACACTTTGCAAAGCTGGGTGATGAAGCTGGTACGTCTGGTCATGCAACTGACGCCGTATGGCGTACTGGCGTTGATGACCAAAGTGGTTGCGGGTTCGAACATCCAGGACATCATCAAACTGGGTAGCTTCGTTATCGCCTCTTACCTCGGCCTCGGCATTATGTTCGTGGTGCACGGCTTGCTGCTGGGCGTGAACGGCGTAAGCCCGCTGAAATTCTTCCGCAAAGTCTGGCCAGTGCTGACCTTTGCCTTTACCAGCCGCTCCAGCGCGGCGTCCATTCCGCTGAATGTGGAAGCACAAACCCGCCGCCTGGGCGTACCGGAATCGATCGCCAGCTTCTCGGCGTCCTTCGGGGCGACTATCGGGCAAAACGGCTGTGCAGGGCTTTACCCGGCGATGCTGGCGGTGATGGTTGCGCCAACCGTTGGCATAAACCCGCTGGATCCGATGTGGATTGCAACACTGGTGGGTATTGTCACCGTGAGTTCTGCGGGCGTTGCCGGTGTGGGCGGCGGTGCCACATTCGCCGCGCTGATCGTGCTGCCTGCGCTGGGTCTGCCGGTCACCCTGGTCGCGTTGCTGATCTCCGTTGAACCGCTGATCGATATGGGTCGTACCGCACTTAACGTGAGCGGCTCAATGACCGCCGGGACGCTGACCAGCCAGTGGCTGAAGCAGACCGATAAAGCCGTGATGGACAGCGAAGAGAACGCCGAACTGGCCCACCGCTAAGTACGTCTTTGAAATGCGAAACGCCTGCAATGCAGGCGTTTTTTTATTCTTCGTCTATTTCGCCTTCCTGGCGAATCTGCGTGGCCCAGCGCTGAGCCGCTTCCGGCACGCCGAACGCGGGCGAGCGGCGAAAATGTTCGCCCATCAACACAAACGCCACATATTTTCCACGTAACAACCAGACATCACGAAAGCCGTCCACTTTCGCGGCATGATCGGGCGGTGCCGGTTCGACACGCGGGACATAGCTAACAACGACACGGTTTTGTTGACGCAAAGGTTTCATAAGCGATGCATTCACTAAAGGCAAATTCCAGAAACAGGAAAGACCTATCATAGCCGATTGTTGCCCTGCGCGTCGCGCCCGGCGTGACTTTCTCTTATTCCCTGGCGATTTTTCTTCCCCCTGCGCGCACGGGCGAGGCCGGGACATTGTTCTATAGTTAGGAGGGTTAATGTAACAACCTCATTTTTAGTAATGAAAACAGGAGACGAGTTCAATGTCGCACAACGAGAAAGATACTCATAATCCACGTTCCCCGGTTCACGATGCCAGTGAATCACGTCCAGGGCTGGATTCCCTGGCCCCTGAAGATAACTCTCACCGCCCTTCCCCCGAACCGACCGCGCCCGGCGAGCAGCCAACGGCACCGGGGAGCCTGAAAGCGCCGGATACCGCGAATGAAAAGCTGAACGCCCTTGATACTTTCCGAAAAGGCAGCGAAAACTTCCCGCTGACCACGAACCAGGGTGTGCGTATCAGTGATGATCAAAACTCCCTGCGGGCGGGTACGCGCGGTCCGACGCTGCTGGAAGATTTTATCCTGCGGGAAAAGATCACGCACTTCGACCATGAGCGCATTCCGGAACGTATCGTCCATGCGCGTGGTTCGGCAGCGCATGGCTATTTCCAGCCCTACCGCAGCCTGAAAGAGATAACCAAAGCCGATTTCCTCTCCGATCCGGATAAAATCACCCCGGTTTTCGTGCGCTTCTCCACCGTCCAGGGTGGCGCAGGCTCGGCGGATACCGTGCGCGATATTCGCGGTTTCGCCACCAAGTTCTATACCGAAGAGGGCATTTTTGATCTTGTCGGTAACAACACTCCGGTCTTTTTCATTCAGGATGCGCATAAATTCCCGGATTTTGTCCACGCGGTGAAACCCGAGCCGCACTGGGCCATTCCTCAAGGCCAGAGCGCGCACGACACCTTCTGGGATTATGTTTCTCTGCAACCTGAAACCCTGCACAACGTAACGTGGGCAATGTCCGATCGCGGTATTCCACGCAGCTATCGCACCATGGAAGGGTTTGGTATTCACACCTTCCGGCTGATTAATGCCGAAGGCAAAGCGACGTTTGTGCGTTTCCACTGGAAACCGCTGGCGGGCAAAGCGTCGCTGGTGTGGGATGAATCGCAGAAACTGACCGGGCGCGATCCGGATTTCCACCGCCGTGACTTATGGGAAGCCATTGAAGCCGGTGATTACCCGGAATATGAACTGGGCCTGCAACTGATCCCGGAAGAGGATGAGTTCAAATTTGATTTTGACCTGCTTGATCCCACCAAACTGATCCCCGAAGCACTGGTCCCGGTGCAGCGCGTGGGCAAAATGGTGCTTAACCGCAACCCGGATAACTTCTTTGCCGAAAATGAACAGGCGGCGTTTCACCCAGGCCATATCGTTCCGGGGCTGGATTTCACCAACGATCCGCTCTTGCAGGGGCGACTGTTCTCCTACACCGATACGCAAATCAGCCGTCTCGGCGGGCCTAACTTCCATGAAATCCCGATAAACCGCCCGACCTGCCCGTATCACAATTTCCAGCGTGACGGCATGCACCGGATGGATATCGACACCAATCCGGCGAACTACGAGCCAAACTCCATCAATGATAACTGGCCACGCGAAACGCCTCCCGGCCCGAAACGCGGCGGGTTTGAAACTTATCAGGAGCGCGTAGAGGGCCACAAAGTGCGCGAGCGCAGCCCCTCTTTTGGCGAGTATTATGCGCATCCGCGCCTCTTCTGGCTGAGCCAGACGCCGTTTGAGCAACGCCATATTATCGATGCGTTTAGTTTCGAGCTGAGTAAAGTCGCCCGGCCCTATATTCGCGAGCGCGTGGTCGATCAACTGGCGCATATTGATGTCAACCTGGCGCAGGCAGTGGCGGACAATCTCGGTATCACCCTGAGCGAAGATCAGCTCAATATTACGCCGCCAGCTAACGTCAACGGCGTGGAGAAAGATCCCTCTCTCAGCCTGTATGCGATCCCCGATGGTGAAGTGAAAGGCCGTGTCGTGGCCGTGCTGCTGCATGATAATGTCCGCGCGCAGGATGTGCTAACGCTGCTGCAAGGGTTAAAAGCCAAAGGCGTGCATGCCAAACTGCTTTACTCGCGCATGGGCGAAGTGATCGCCGATGATGGCTCCAGATTGCCGGTTGCCGCAACGTTTGCGGGTTCGCCGTCATTGACCGTCGATGGCGTTTTCGTTCCTGGCGGGGATGTCAGCACACTGCTGCAAAATGGCGATGCGAAGTATTACTTGCTGGAAGCCTATAAGCATCTGAAAACTATCGCGCTGGCGGGCGATGCGCGGCAGTTTAAAAACGTGCTGCATGTGGATGCACAAGGTGAAGAAGGCATTATTGAAGGCGATACCGCGTCGAGCGCGCTGGTGGATAATTTTATCGATCAGCTTGCCGCTCACCGCGTCTGGTCACGGATCAGCAAAATCGATAACGTACCGGCCTGATTGAGCGCCAGGCAATAAAAAACCGGCCTTTTGGCCGGTTTTTGTCTGCTCAGGCTTAAAAAAAGAAAATTACTGCTTAGCTTGCGGGTCGGTGTCGTATTCGGCACAAGTCTGGTAGCCGGAGTTCATCACGTGACCGGTCTCATCCAGCGCCACGAAATAGGTTTCGGTTTTACCGTTACGTTGACCCAGAATATAAGTCTGGCAAGTACCACGTGCGTGGATCATGGTGACTTCAGAAGAAGGACGGCCTGCGATCTGCGTAACCTGTTCGCGGCTCATCCCTTTTTTCACGTCTTTTACAACCGGTTGGCTAACTTGATCTTTGGCGCGATCGTAAGCAGTACAACCTGCCAGCATTGTCATCACTGCCGCAGCGCCCAGAATTCCTGCAATATTCTTATTCATATTCCATCCTCTTTTAGTATCAGCTTCTGTATCAGCGTGTTATCTAAGCCTGGAATATAAAATTGCTTTTTTCAACTATCGACGGGCGATGGTCTATCTTTCGGAAAAATCTAATAAAAGTGCGTAAAGCCACCAAAACGGCGCAAATTGCGACACTCCAGACTGTGATCCTTGTCGTTTTACCGCGAAGGGGTTAGCTTTATCCCATATCTATTTGCAACCTGCACAGCAGGATTCAACAACGGAGGGGTAAATGGCTCTGCAACAAGAGATTATTCAGGCGCTGGGCGTCAAGCCTGCAATCAATGCCGAAGAGGAAGTTCGCCGTAGTGTGGATTTCCTGAAAACCTACCTAAAAACCTATCCCTTTATCAAATCCCTGATACTGGGTATCAGCGGCGGTCAGGATTCAACGCTGGCCGGTAAAATTTCCCAGCTAGCCATTAACGAACTGCGAGAAGAAACCGGCGACAGCGCTTACCAGTTTATCGCCGTACGCCTGCCTTACGGCGCACAGGCGGATGAGCAGGATTGCCAGGACGCCATCAACTTTATTAAGCCGGATCGCGTGCTGACGGTGAATATCAAAGCGTCAGTGCTGGCGAGCGAACAGGCGCTGCGCGAAGCCGGTATTGAGCTGAGCGATTTTGTGCGCGGCAACGAGAAAGCGCGCGAGCGAATGAAAGCCCAATACAGCATCGCCGGAATGAGCAAAGGTGTTGTCGTCGGTACAGACCACGCTGCCGAAGCAGTAACCGGGTTCTTCACCAAGTATGGCGATGGTGGCACCGACATTAACCCCCTGTTTCGTCTGAATAAGCGCCAGGGAAAACAACTGCTTGAGTATCTCGGCTGCCCGGAACACCTCTACAAAAAAGCGCCAACGGCAGATCTGGAAGATGACCGTCCGTCGCTGCCGGATGAAGCCGCGCTGGGCGTGACCTATGAAAATATTGATGATTATCTGGAAGGCAAAACTCTGGATGCGGCTACCGCTCATATTATTGAGGGCTGGTATCTGAAAACCGAGCATAAACGCCGCCCGCCGATCACGGTATTTGACGATTTCTGGAAACAGCAATAAAACACTTCGTCTTATCGGGCCTACAACGTGTACGTAAGCCCGATAAGCGAAGCGCCATCAGGCAATTTAAGTTCCCGCCTTGCTTAATGTTTCCAAATGTCTCTTTTTTAACCTGACTTGCCCTGCTACACTGTACAAGCAAACAGTATCAGGAGTCCGTTGTGGTCAGGCGTCAATCCGCCCCGCGTCTTGAATTTGAAGCGGCGGCAATTTATGAATACCCCGAACATTTACGCCAGTGGCTTGAGGCAATGCCTAAACAGCCCGGCGTCTATATTTTCCATGGCGAAAGCGAAGCGATGCCGCTCTATATCGGCAAAAGCGTCAATATCCGCAGCCGCGTGATGTCGCATTTTCGCACCCCCGATGAAGCGGCCATGCTGCGTCAATCCCGGCGCGTTAGCTGGATCTGCACTGCGGGCGAAATCGGTGCGCTGCTGCTGGAAGCGAGGCTTATCAAAGAACAACAGCCGCTGTTTAATAAGCGCCTGCGCCGTAACCGTCAGCTCTGCTCCCTGCGTTTTGATGGCAGCAAACCCCAGGTGGTCTACGCGCGCGAAGTGGATTTTTCCTCCTCGCCCGATCTCTATGGCCTGTTCGCCAACCGACGTGCGGCGTTGCAGGCGCTGCAATCCATCGCCGATGACGAAAAGCTCTGCTATGGATTGCTGGGCCTTGAGCCCTTAAGTCGGGGTCGCGCCTGTTTTCGCTCCGCGCTCAAGCGCTGCGCCGGCGCGTGCTGTGGTAAAGAGACGGTTGAGGCGCACCATAGCCGTTTTCTTGTCGCGATGGCGCGTATGCAACTGATATGCTGGCCGTGGCCTGGCCCGATCGCACTGAAAGAGAGTACAACAGAGATAACGCAATACCATATCATCCATAACTGGTTCTGGCTGGGATCGGTCAACACACCGGGCGAAGCAGCGGCACTGCTGCGCACACCCGCCGGTTTCGATCACGATGGTTACAAAATCCTCTGCAAACCACTGCTTGCTGGCAACCATGAGATCATTGAGCTGGGTTAGTGCCCTGCCAGCCAGGTTAACTCGCTGAATAATAACTGCCCTTCGGATCGCAACAGCCGCAGGGTATGTCTCCCCTCCTGCCAGAACGCCCCCTGATCTGCCGTCAACAGTTTATCGCCCAGTTGCCAGGCACCGCTAAGGACAAAAACCACCCCGCCGCGCGTACCAAAGGTGGTGAAGGTGCGATCGGCAATACGCACGCTCGCCCGACAGCGATCGCGGCGGGTCATGATATTGAAATCCATCGACATGCGGCCCTCAGAAAGCTCAGCTTTGACCGCCTGCTCACCCGCAAAGGCAAAAGGCTGGTAGCGTTTCAGGGTATGGCAAAACGCGTTTCCGCCAACCAGCGTCACTTCACCGCCTTCTATCAGCGTTATCACGCGATCCACACCGGGAAATTGCGGAAACTCACCGTTACTGGCTAAAGAAGCGATGCTTGCCCGCCAGTTAAAATCACGGGTCGCAGGCGGAAAACAACAAATCTCGCGGGTTTCGCCCGCGCCATTACGCCAGAGATTTACCGGCATCTTACGAATATCAAAGAATTCCATCATCACTCCTGAATGGCGCAGCGTATCGCCTGCGCCGCTGCTTCTGGGGGCAGCGTGCATACTTGCTATTGTGTAGTTTGCCATGCCGGATTATCGGCAGCCGGGCAGATTTGCCTCAGGCTACGACGTAACCAGACAGGTAAAAAAGCATAAATTTCAGATAAGTAACATGACCGTGAACAACGGGCTGAACGAGAATACCGCGCCGGTAGCGGCTGGCAAGAGGGCATGAAAGAAAAAACCGCCGGTTCTGCCCATCACTTACAGCGTGCGATGGGCAAAGCCGGCGGTCTTAAGGGGGTTACCGAATTATTCAGCCGGTGCAGGAGGCATTTTACCTTCTGCGGCCGGACGTTCTGTCAGACGCTTCTCAAAATTGGCGTTGAACTGTTTTTTCTGTTCCGGGGTCAGGATGTTATAAATCTTGTTCTGGGTTTCCAGATGTTTCAACATACCCGCTTTACGCTGTTCATCCATTTTGGTGATTTGCGCTTCAGCTTTGGCACGGTCGAAGCTGTCACTGGCAACCAGGTCGTGCATCGCACGCATATCCTCAACCGGCGGGCGTTTCATCTCTTCACGCTGGCTTTTCATAATGTCGCGGATTTGCTGTCTTTGCGCATCGGTCAGGTTCAGACCTTTGAACATCATGTCATGCGGCCCTTTACCTTTATGGTGCATCATCGGTTTGCCATCGGCAGGCGCGGCAGTGGTATCGGCAGCGTGCGCCAGGTTTGCAGCGCCGAAAGCCAGGGTAGAGGCAACAAACAGAGCAGTCAATTTACGCATAATTTTATTCCTTACTTCGGTTTTACTTACGGCGGTTGCCGTGTTGACGCTATGCACTTTACGGTGTTTATCGTCAATTAATCAGAGCGAGGGTAAAACAATGAAAGTGTAAATAGCGTTTTTACGTCAAATATGAAGGAAATAAGGATAAAACGTGGAGAGTCGAAAATTAAATAATCAATACGCTGATAAATAAGGAATTGTGGAGAATCATAAAGCAGGCACGCTAATAAATAAACCCATTCAACAAGATAATTCTGTAATTTATTTCAGCCGCCGATAAAAAATAAGCCCCGCGATCGCAGGGCTACGATTTAATTTATTTTTTCGAGCATTAATCCCGCACGTAAGCCAATGGCGACATTAGGATTTGGGAACAAAACATACTCTTCAGGGCGCTGAACGACATAATGTTCACCCCGGTCTTCCGCCAGCAACGTACCCGCCTTGAACGGGGTGAAATTAAGCGTGTCTGCCGACATGTTGAGTTTGAACGCTTCGCTGTGGCGGGTCAGCTGCTGCACCACCTGGTAGCGCAACGGGGTATTTTCGCTATCCGGCGCGGGCTCACCGGCAAGCAACGCCGCCAGCGCCCAGGCTGTTCGCTGGAACTGGCTTAAATCATTCGCGCCAAATGGCAGCGCTTTACCAAGCTCCAGCGTGCAGGCCAGGGCGCCGAACGCTTCGCAACTGTAATGGGTAAACGTCCCGCCAGGCGCCTGATGAAACACCAGCGCTTCCAGACCGGCTGCGCCCAGCCACGCGAGGAACACTTCATCCCACGGCTCGGCGCGTTGCGGCAATACGCCGAAGCGAACATGATGCGAACCCCGAATGGCGGTATGCAAATCAAGATGCCAGCGCACTTCGCCACCTTGCGAAAAAAAGTGCGTTACCGCCCGTTCAAGCTGGGCGGCGCGAATGGTTTCATCACTGGGCGGCAGTTGCTGCCAGCGCCCGCCAAACATGCGGTTAAGATCGTTTTTCAGATAGCGTTTACCCTGCGCCAGTGCCTGCGGATTACCGAGGATAACCAGCAGCCGCCAGGTCAGCGGCTGGCTGCCGGAAAAGAGGTTTTGTAGCAGCATATCGAGCATTTCAACCGGCGCAGTTTCATTGCCGTGAATAGCGCATGAGATGACCAGCGAGCGCCCGGTGGGTTGCGGCGGTACCAGTTCGAGGATCCCTTGCTCATGCCACAACCAGTGAATACCGCCCACTTCGCCTGACATTTTACGCGGGATGTCACCCGCAATCGTTGCAGCAAGAAAGTTATCCATACATCCTCCGGTTAACGCTGGAAAGGATAAACCGAACCGAGATCCAACAACTGTGTCAACCGATCCAGCGCCTCTCGCCCCTCACGCAGCAGGTGCGGATCGGCCAAATCCGCCTGCGTCAGGCGATCGCGATAGTACCTGTCAACCCACGCATTCAGGCTGGCAAACAGCGTGTCGTTCATCATCACTGCCGGATTAACCGCCCGCTGCTCCGCCTCGTTGAGCACCACGCGCAAACGCAGGCACGCTGGCCCTCCACCGTTCGCCATACTTTCGCGCAGGTCAAAGACGTTCAGTTCACTGATGGGATTGTCCTCGGCCAGTAATTGATTGAGATAACGCCAGACGCCAGGATGCGCCTGCGACTCCTGCGGCAGCACCAGCACCATCCGCCCATCGTCATGGCTGAGTAACTGGCTATTAAACAGATACGTCGCCACCGCATCGGCCACCGACACCGCCTGCTGCGGTACTTCGATAGCCATAAATCCCGGTACTTTCTCTGCCAGTTCCGCCAGCAGACGCGGCTGGTCGGCAAAGGCGTGTTGATGGCAAAACAGTAACTGACGGTTCGATACGGCAATCACATCATTATGAAATACCCCTTGATCGATAACCGCCGGGTTTTGCTGGGCATAAACTACCCGCTGCGGGTGAACCTGGTTAAGTCGCGCGACGGCCTGGCTTGCCTGCAAAGTCTGGCGCGCCGGGTAGCGGGCTGGCGCAAGCGGGCTCTCCTCATCGCGGCCATAGACAAACAGCTGCACACCCGGTTCGCCATACTCACCGCCAAAGCGGTTATGGTTGGCGGCACCTTCATCACCGAACAACGCCACCTGCGGCAGCGCGCCATGAACGGCAAACGTTTCCCGATCGCGAAAAATAGCCCGCAGCAACGCTTCGGTGGTCGGTGCTTCCATCGCGCGGTGGAACTTGTTATTCAGGTTCGCCACCGTCAGGTGGACTTTGCCATCCATGGCATCTGCGGATGGGCAAACGGTAGCGGCATTGGCGACCCACATTGCCGATGCGGAACTGGCGGCAGAGAGCCATTGCGGCGCCTGGGCGGCGGCTTTTTCCACTACCTTTTCATCACTGCCGGTAAAACCAAGCTGGCGCAGCGCCGCCACATTCGGGCGTTCATGGGGCGGGATCACCGCCTGGGGAAAACCGGCATCCGCCAGCGCCTTCATTTTCAGCAAGCCCTGCTTCGCCGCAAGTTTTGGGTTGGATCGTTGAAAGCGGTGTTTCGTCGAGGCTTCGTTGCCAAAGGATAGCCCGGCGTAATGATGGGTCAGGCCGACCAGGCCATCAAAATTCACTTCACGGGCTTTCATGGCTGCTCCTCGCGGGAAAAATCAAGCCCCGGGCTCAAGGTTTGCGGCAGCGTTAATTCCGCCGTTTCGAGGCTTGCCATCGGCCAGGCACAATAATCCGCCGCGTACCACGCACTGGGGCGATGGTTACCGGACGCGCCAATCCCGCCAAACGGCGCGGTGCTGGCCGCACCGGTCAACGGTTTGTTCCAGTTGACAATTCCGGCGCGCGCTTCCAGCAGCAGTTGGTCGAACTTCTGCCTTTCCGGCGAAATCAAGCCGCACGCCAGCCCGTAACGGGTGTTATTCGCCAGCGCTATCGCCTCATCAAAATCGTCATAGCGCCAGACGCACAACAGCGGGCCAAACACCTCTTCATCCGGCACGTCGGCGACACCGGTCATGTCGATAATGCCCGGCGTCAGTAATGAGGTGCCTTCCTGAAGTAAGCGCGGAGCCAGCAGCGTGTTGCCGCCGCGTTTTTCATGGGCCTGCCACGCCTGATAAACATGCTGTGCAGCCTGGGCGGAGATCAAACCGCCAAGAAACGACGCAGGTTCTGCGTCCCACGCTTGCGGCACCAGACGTGCAGCGACCTCTACCAGCCGCGCCAAAAACGCATCGCCCGCCGCCGATCGTTTTACCAGCAGCCGTCGGGCACAGGTACAGCGCTGGCCTGCGGTAATAAATGCTGACTGAATAGCCAGATGCACGGCGGCATCGCTATCGTCGGGATCTTCCACTATCAGCGGGTTATTGCCGCCCATCTCCAGCGCGAGGATTTTCTCCGGTTGCCCGGCGAGCTGGCGATGCAGTTGATAACCGGTACTGGCGCTGCCAGTAAACAGCAACCCATCAATCCACGGTAGCGCACTCAGCGCCTGCCCGGTTTCGCGCCCGCCCTGCACCAGGTTGAGCACACCCGCCGGCAATCCTGCCTGTTCCCACAGTTTCACCACCACTTCGCCGCTCCACGGCGTCAGTTCGCTGGGTTTAAACAGCAGCGTATTGCCCGCCAGCAACGCCGGAATAATGTGTCCATTGGGTAAATGGCCGGGGAAGTTATACGGCCCGAAGACCGCCAGCACACCATGCGGGCGGTGGCGCAGAGTTGCCGCGCCGTCGGGCATATCGGTGTGCTGCTCACCGGTACGCGAGTGGTACGCCTTTACCGAAATCGCCGCTTTGTTGATCATCGCCATCACTTCAGTGGCGGCCTCCCAACGCGGTTTGCCGGTCTCGCGGGCAATAATCTCCGTCAGCGCCGCTTTGTTGCTCTCCAGCAACGCGGCAAATTTTTCGACGATCGCCTGACGGGCGCTAAAGGGCTGGCGCGCCCAGCGCGGAAATGCAGCACGCGCCGCCTGGTAGGCCTGCTCTACTTGCGCGTTATCGGCATCGAAACCGTGCCACAGTGCTTCATTACTGACCGGGTTGGTTTTGACCCGGCGTTCGCCCTGGCCGGTTATCCAGTCGCCGTTGATCCATAAACTCATTGTGATTTCTCCTCTGCGCAAAGGCGTACCAGCCGCACGGTATCGCCAGCCTGACATTTCAGGGCATCCAGTTCTGCCGCCGTTAACAGCAGACGTTCGGTCTGCGGATCGGCCTGTATTAGCATGGCGCGAAAATCGTGGTAACGCTCATTCGATACCATACAGGCTGGCCATTCGCCCGGCGCACGTTGCCCTTCGCCAGTCTCCACCAGCCGACTTTTGCGGATTGCCCGCACCCGGTCGATATCGCACTCCAGCGTTGGCCCGCCATCAAAGATGTCGACATAGTTGCGGTAGCGAAACCCCTCTTTTTCCAGTACCGCGCGCGCCGGGGCGGTTTGGGGATGCACTTCGCCAATCACCGCCTGGGCTTCCGGGGCGAGAAAATGGGTGTAGATCGGGTGCTTTGGCATTAACTCCGCAATAAAAGCTTTCTGTCCGGTGCCACACAAATAATCGGCCCGGCTGAATTCCATCGAGAAAAAGCGTTTGCCGAGACTTTCCCAGAACGGTGAGTAGCCATGCTCATCAATGACGCCGCGCATTTCAGCGACCACTTTTTCATTAAAGCGATCGCGAAACGCCGCCATAAAAAGAAAACGGGATTTCGACAATAAATAACCGTTACTCGCTTTGCGCCAGCCGGGATCGAGAAACAGCGTGCAGAGTTCACTGCTGCCGGTGTGATCATTACTGAGAAACAGCGTCGGCAAGGCGTTATAGACGTTCAGCTCTTTCGAGGCATGAACTTGCGTGCCGACACGGTAGTTGTACCAGGGATCGTTTAGCCCGACGGCGACCTCAATCGCGCAAATCCCCGCCACGTCGCCGCTGTCGGTATCTTCCAGGACAAACACATAACCCTGCTCGCCTTTCGGTAACTCCCCAAGCCAGGTGCGGCGCGCGCGCTCAATGCGGGCCGCCAGCGTGGTTTCGTCCGCCGGGAGCGAGGTCAGGCCGCCGCCGGTTTTCCCGGCAAGTTTCATCAGAGCCGCGAGATCGCTCGCGGCGACCGGACGGATAATCATCATGATGAGCTCTCCGCAAGGAATTTTTCACAGGCGCGGGCAACGCGTTCCAGCCCGGTACGGATCTCCTCTTCGCTGATATTCAGCGCCGGGGCAAAACGCAGCACATTGCCCCCGGCAATCAGCACCATCGCCCCTTCCGCTGCCGCCAGTTGTGAAATCTGTTTCGCTTTCCCGGCATATTCCGGCGTTAGCTGGCAGCCGATCAGCAGCCCTAAGCCACGGATTTCGCTAAACAATGGAAAACGCGCGTTTAACGCCGTCAATTGTTCGACAAACCACTGGTTACGCTGTTTTACCCCAGCCAGGGTTTGCGGCGTGTTGACGATATCCAGCAGCGCGCCCGCTACGGCGCCAGCCAGCGGGTTGCCGCCATACGTCGTGCCGTGCGTACCGGCATTCATCACCTTGCCAAACGGGTCTGTGGTCAGCATCGCGCCAATCGGGAAACCGCCACCCAGCGCTTTCGCGGTAGTTAATACATCCGGCGTCACGCCGTAGTGCATGTAGGCATACAGCTCGCCGGTGCGGCCAACGCCGGTTTGCACTTCATCAAAAATCAATAGCGCATTATGGCGGGTACAGAGTTCGCGCAGCCCCTGCAAAAACGCCTGGCTTGCTGGAACCACGCCGCCTTCGCCCTGCATCGGCTCGACAATCACCGCGCAAGTGTCGTCGTTGATTAACGCGCTGGCAGAAGCCAGATCGTTGTAAACCGCATGCTGGATCTGCGGCGGCAACGGCGCAAAATCCTGCGAATAAGCCGGTTGCCCACCAGCGCTGACGGTAAACAGCGTGCGGCCATGAAAGGCGTTTTTGAACGCCACAATGCCGCTTTTCTGCGCCCCGAACGTATCGTGGGCATATTTACGCGCCAGTTTTAACGCCGCTTCGTTGGCTTCTGCACCGGAGTTACAAAAGAAGACGCGGTCAGCAAAGGTGGCATCAATCAGCCGTTTCGCCAGTTTCAGCGCCGGTTCATTGGTGTAGCCATTGCCGGTATGCCAGAACTTCGCCGCCTGCTCACTGAGTGCTTTACACAGTGCAGGATGCGCGTGGCCCAGCGCGTTGACCGCAATCCCGCCAGCAAAATCGATATACTCTTTGCCCTGCTGATCCCACAGGCGTGAACCCTCACCGCGAACCGGAATAAAAGGCGCTGGCGCGTAAACCGGCAGCATCCATTGATCGAAATTTTCACGCGTAATTGACACAGACATAGCGACCTCTTCCGGTAAATAAATAGTTGAATAAATGTTAATTAATATGGCGTTTTCGCTGTTAATGTAGATTGCATGCTTCATGCCAGCTAGCGATAAAAATGCATAAATGGTTTGCGACAACGGAATTTCAACAACTTACAACCTGTCGCTATTCACTTAAAATGCATAAAAAGTGAATAATTTTATATCATGGCGGGATGAAAGGCGGGATTTCGCGAAAGTTTATGCATTTATAAAATATAATTCTGGAACTGTGATCGTCCGCGAAATTAATTTTACCGGAATGCCCCATTTTGGCGCGTTACGCCCTAAAAAGAGGCGCCTGGCCCGTTTTATGCGCAAAGTCGCGTGGGGAAGGAATAAGTGGCAGTGATTAAATGTAAACTCTGATAACATCCTCGCATCTTTCACACTATCAGTGGCTGCGACTATGAAATTTGTTTCGTTTAATATCAACGGCCTGCGCGCCAGGCCGCATCAGCTTGAAGCCCTTGTCGAACAGCACCAGCCGGATGTCATTGGCCTACAGGAAACCAAAGTCCATGACGATATGTTTCCGCTGGAGGATGTGGCGCGCCTGGGTTACAACGTTTTTTATCACGGGCAAAAAGGTCACTACGGCGTCGCATTATTGACGAAAGAGACGCCGATTCTGGTGCGTCGCGGTTTCCCGGATGATGGGGAAGAGGCGCAGCGTCGCATTATCATGGCGGAGATCCCTTCAGCCATCGGCACGATCACCGTGATCAACGGTTACTTTCCGCAGGGAGAAAGCCGCGACCACCCGGTGAAATTCCCGGCGAAAGCGAAGTTCTACCAGGATCTGCAACATTTCCTCGATAAGGAACTGAAAAAAGAGAACCCGGTGTTGATTATGGGCGATATGAATATCAGCCCAACGGATCTGGATATCGGTATCGGCGAAGAGAGCCGCAAGCGTTGGCTGCGTACCGGGAAATGCTCCTTCCTGCCGGAAGAGCGTGAATGGATGGAGCGCCTGAAAGGCTGGGGTCTGGTGGACACGTTCCGCGAAGCGAACCCGGAAACCCAGGATCGCTTCTCGTGGTTTGATTACCGCTCAAAAGGCTTTGATGACAACCGCGGGCTGCGCATCGACCTGCTGCTGGCGAGCAAGTCGCTGGCGGAACGCTGCATCGAAACCGGCATTGATTACGACATTCGCGCCATGGAAAAACCCTCTGACCACGCGCCGGTGTGGGCGAAATTCAAGATCTGATCCGGCTGGCGGCGTTTACGGTTTTACGCGCCGCCAGACCAGCGGATTGGTGGAAATAGTGCGTTCATCGCGCTGGCATTGCAGCAGCACGCCTTCCATTTTGATGACCGCACCTTCACTGTAATTTTGATTGCCATAGACGCAGCACTGCATGCAGGGTTGCGGGGTTTGCGTCTGCCCGCCGGAACTGAATACTTCCGGCGGCACATTCACTTCGATACCGGGCGAAGGATAGCGCTCAGCCAGCGCGTTGCCAGAAGCTGCCAGCCATAACGCAGCGGCCATCCACGTGAATCGGGTCATAATTTATCCTTTCTGATTGACTCCACTTATTACTATAACGGATCTATTTTCCGGGACTTTAATTTCCGCCGTCATCCTTTTTTCTTATGACGTTAAACAGGTTCTTAATTTGTCTGATGACGGGGAATTTTCCCTTGCAGCGTGCTGCATTACGAATGCTATAGTCGGCGAGCGCCCGTTTTTTGCGCACTGCAAACACAAAAATTCACCAACACAATAAGAGACACTTATATCTATGGATCAGACTCACTCTCTTGCTTCATTTCTCAATTATGTTCAACAACGCGACCCGCACCAGCCGGAGTTCTCCCAGGCCGTTCGCGAAGTGATGACCACCCTCTGGCCGTTTCTTGAAAATAACCCCCGCTACCGCCAGCTTTCTCTGCTTGAACGCCTGGTCGAGCCGGAACGCGTGATTCAATTCCGCGTGGCGTGGGTGGATGACCGCAATCAGGTGCAAGTTAACCGCGCCTGGCGCGTGCAGTTCAGCTCCGCCATCGGCCCCTATAAAGGCGGCATGCGTTTTCACCCGTCGGTGAATCTGTCGATCCTGAAATTCCTCGGCTTTGAACAAACCTTTAAAAATGCGCTAACTACCCTACCAATGGGCGGCGGTAAAGGCGGCAGCGATTTCGATCCGAAAGGCAAAAGCGATGGCGAAGTGATGCGTTTCTGCCAGTCGTTAATCACTGAACTGTATCGTCATCTCGGCGCAGACACTGACGTACCGGCCGGGGATATCGGCGTTGGCGCGCGGGAAGTGGGCTTTATGGCCGGGATGATGAAAAAGCTCTCCAATAACACCGCCTGCGTGTTTACCGGCAAGGGGTTATCGTTTGGCGGCAGCCTGATCCGCCCGGAAGCCACCGGCTATGGCCTGGTCTATTTCACTGAAGCGATGCTTAAACGCCACGGCCTGAGTTTTGAAGGGATGCGCGTCGCGGTTTCCGGCTCGGGGAATGTGGCGCAATACGCGATTGAAAAAGCGATGGCCTTTGGCGCGCGCGTGATTACCGCCTCGGATTCTGCCGGAACCGTCATTGATGAAGCCGGATTTACCCCGGAAAAACTCGCCCGCCTGTGTGAAATCAAAGCCAGCCGCGATGGCCGTCTTGCGGATTACGCCCGCGAATTTGGCCTGATGTATCTCGAAGGCAAGCAGCCGTGGGCAGTGCCGGTCGATATCGCCCTGCCGTGCGCCACGCAAAATGAACTGGACATTGATGCTGCACGACAGCTTATCGCCAATGGCGTAAAAGCGGTCGCTGAAGGGGCAAATATGCCGACCACCATTGATGCAACAGAACTGTTCCTTGAGGCGGGCGTGCTCTTCGCGCCGGGTAAAGCGGCCAATGCGGGTGGGGTGGCGACATCGGGGCTTGAGATGGCGCAGAATGCCGCGCGGATGGGCTGGAAAGCGGAAAAAGTCGATGCGCGGCTGCATCACATCATGCTGGATATTCACCAGGCATGCGTCGAGTATGGCGGCGAAGGCAAGCAGACACATTATGTGCGCGGTGCCAATATCGCGGGCTTTGTGAAAGTGGCCGACGCGATGATGGCGCAAGGGGTGATTTAACCTCGCCCCGTTGCCGGGTGGCGACAAAAATGGCGTATCCGGCCTACGAGGTTGCTGCCTGTTCTGATGGCGGGCGTTTTTTACCCCGCCCTTTGGCGAAGGTTTTCTTCTTCTCACCAGCCGGTGCCACCAGGCCGCGGAACTGGCGTACCGGCGTGTTACGCGCCTGGTGGATCAATTCATGCAGCGTGCCAACCAGCGGCTGCATAAAGTCCTGATAGCGACACTCCTTTTCGCTGATTTGCGTCAGTACCGATTCCCAGTGCGCGGTCATATCCGGTCGCGCCGCCATTTCCGGCAACGAATGAATTAACGCTCTGCCGGGTTCCGTTGAGTGGATATAACGCCCCTTCTTGACCAGAAAACCGCGCTTAAACAGCAGTTCGATAATCCCGGCGCGGGTCGCTTCTGTGCCCAGCCCGTCGGTCGCGCGGAGGATCTTTTTCAGATCTTTATCCTGCACAAAACGCGCAATCCCGGTCATCGCCGAGAGCAGCGTCGCGTCGGTAAAATGGCGCGGCGGCTGGGTCTGGCGCGCCACCACTTCCCCTTTCTCACACAATAGCTCGTCATCTTTTGCCACCACCGGCAGCGGCGTACCGTCGTTATCTTCGTCGCGCTCTTTGGCACCCAACAACGTGCGCCAGCCCGCTTCCGCCAGGAAACGCGCTTTGGCAACAAACTTGCCGTTGGCGATATCGAGGTCTATCTGGCATTTGCGGAACACCGCATCCTGGCAGAACTGCATCAGATATTGCCGCGCAATCAGGTTATACACTTTGGCTTCGTTATCGCTGAGGCTGATTTTCGAGGCGCGCGCGGTAGGAATAATGGCGTGGTGCGCATCGACCTTTTTATCATCCCAGCAGCGGTTGCGCGTATCGGGGTTGACGGCTGGCTGCGGCAGTAAATCCGGCATGTGTGCGCCAATGGCGTTCATCACCGCATGGCGACCAGCGAAATGCTCCTCCGGAAGATAGCGGCAATCCGAACGCGGATAAGTAATCAGCTTGTGGGTTTCATACAGCTTCTGGCAGATATCCAGCACGTTCTGCGCGCTGAGGCCAAAGCGCTTTGCCGCCTCAATTTGCAATGCCGAAAGGGAAAACGGCAGCGGAGCCAGTTCTGATTCCCGTTTATCGTTATAGGCGGTGACAATGGCGGGCTGGCCGCTGATGCGGTTAACCACATGTTCCGCCAGCGGTCGGTGCAGCAAGCGCCCTTCTTCATCCTGATACGGCTCGCAGGCGTCGCTCGGCTGCCACAGGGCGGTGAAACGCTCTCCAGCAGGCGTCACGATATGCGCTTTAACTTCAAAGAAATCTTTCGAGACGAAGTTTTCGATCTCTTCGTCGCGGCGCACCACCAGCCCGAGTACCGGGGTCTGCACGCGACCAACCGAAAGCACGCCCTGATAACCGGCATTACGCCCGAGCAGCGTATAGGCGCGGGTCATATTAATGCCGTAGAGCCAGTCGGCGCGGGCGCGGGCCAGCGCTGAGACACACAGTGGAATAAATTCACTGTTGGCGCGCAGGCGCTCAATGGCACGTTCCACCGCCTGCGGGTTGAGGTCGTTTATCAGACAGCGCTGCACCTGCTGACGCTTTTCGGCGGGCAGTTGCAGGTAATCGATCACTTCATCGACCAGTAACTGCCCTTCGCGATCCGGATCACCGGCATGCACCACCTGCTCCGCATCGGCGAGCAGGCGCTTGATAACGTTGATCTGTTTGAGCACCGAGGCGCGCGGTTGCAATTGCCATTTTTCCGGCACGATGGGTAAATCGGCCAGGTTCCAGCGTGCATAGCGGCTGTCATAGACATCCGGCTGCGCCTGCTCCAGCAAATGACCGATACACCAGGTCACCACCTGGCCATTACCGCACTCAATATAGCCGTCGCCTTTGCGATGCGGTTTTGGCAACACATCGGCAATAGCGCGCGCCAGACTGGGCTTTTCGGCAATAAATAACCGCATCGAATTAACGGATCTCAATCATCGGACGACCGCCGCGGGCGGTGACCAGTTCACCAATCGCGCTAAGCGTGATGTCGTATTCCGCCGCCGTGGCTTTTACTTGCGCTTCAGCCTCCGGCGTTACCGCCAGCAGCAGGCCACCAGAAGTTTGCGGATCGCACAACAGATTGCGCACCGCATCCGGCATTTCGCCCATCAGATGACCGTAGCTGGCAAAGTTGCGCTGCGTGCCACCCGGCACAGCGCCCTGGGCAATATAGGCTTCCACGCCCGGCAGTTTCGGCACCTCCTGATACCAGACTTGCGCCTGCACGCCTGCGCCCTGGCACATTTCGCTCAGATGGCCGAGCAGACCAAAGCCGGTGACATCGGTCATCGCTTTTACGCCTTCGATATTAGCGAAAGCGGCGCCAGCAATGTTCATACGGCACATCACTTCCGTTGCCAGACCGACATGTTCCGGCTTGAGCAGGGATTTTTTCTCAGCGGTGGTTAACACGCCAATCCCCAGCGGCTTGGTGAGGAACAGTTTGCAGCCCGCCTGCGCAGTGCTGTTTTTCTTCACCCGTTCGGTTGGCACCACGCCCGTCACCGCCAGGCCGAAGATCGGTTCAGGCGCATCGATCGAGTGACCGCCCGCCAGCGCAATCCCCGCTTGTTGGCAGGCAAAACGCCCGCCGTCGATCACTTCACGGGCAATTTCCGGCGCGAGTTTGTCGAGCGGCCAGCCAAGAATGGCAATCGCCATAATCGGTTTACCGCCCATGGCGAACACGTCGCTAATGGCGTTGGTTGCCGCAATGCGACCAAAATCGAAGGGGTTATCGACAATCGGCATGAAAAAATCGGTGGTGCTGATAATACAGGTGCCGTTACCGAGATCGTAAACGGCGGCGTCATCACGCGTTTCGTTACCGACAAGCAGGTTCGGGTCGAGAAACTTCGCCTGCTCGCTGTGCAGAATGGTATCGAGCACTTTGGGTGAAATTTTACAACCGCAACCAGCTCCGTGGCTGTATTGCGTTAAACGAATAGTTTGCTCGCTCATGGACATCTCCTGTCATTGCAATCCGGCTATGGTAGCGCCCAAAGCGCAAGGTGGTAAGTCTGACACGCTTAATTCGCGTGCTGTTGCTCATTAAGCGAGCGAATAAGCCATAACTGGCGGCTATCTTTGCAACATTTCATCTGCGTTCGGATTATTTGCGAGCCACCGCAACGTAATGTGAATCGCTTTATGACAGAAATATGACAGCAGCCAGTTATGGCTACGGAAGTAACATCATTTTAAGGGAACACTCATGAAAAAAAGCTTTATCACAATTTGTCTTGCCAGTTTGCTTTCTGCCAACGCCTTTGCCCTTGTCCCTGCCGGGAATGACGCCACCACCAAACCCGATCTCTACTACCTGAAAAACGCCCAGGCGATTGATAGCCTGGCGCTGCTGCCGCCCCCGCCGGAAGTGGGCAGCATCGCGTTTTTAAACGACCAGGCAATGTATGAACAAGGCCGCCTGCTGCGCAGCACCGAGCGCGGTAAGCTGGCTGCGGAAGATGCTAACCTCGGCAGCGGCGGCGTGGCGAATGCGTTCTCTGGCGCGTTTGGATCGCCGATTACGCAGAAAGATGCACCGCAACTGCATAAGCTTCTGACCAATATGATTGAGGATGCGGGCGATCTGGCCACGCGCGGCGCAAAACAGAAGTACATGCGTATTCGTCCTTTTGCCTTTTACGGTGTGCCAACCTGCAATACTAAAGATCAGAATGAGCTGTCAAAAAATGGCTCTTACCCGTCAGGACACACGTCTATCGGCTGGGCGACCGCGCTGGTGCTGGCGGAAGTGAATCCGCAGCGTCAGGATCAGATCCTCAAGCGCGGTTACGATCTCGGTCAAAGCCGGGTGATCTGTGGCTATCACTGGCAGAGCGACGTGGATGCCGCGCGCATTGTCGGTTCGGCGGTTGTGGCTACGCTGCACACCAGTCCGGCGTTCCAGCAGCAGTTGCAGAAAGCCAAAGAAGAGTTCGCTGCGAAGAATAAATAAGAGGTCGTCATCGATTGTCGGATGGCGGCTTCGTCTTATCCGACCTACGTGATTGTAGGCCGGATAAACGCAGTGCCATCCGGCATTTAAAAACGCGTTACAAACGGGGCGATATCCGGCACGGTAACGGTGGTTGATGCTTTTAACTGCGGTGTGCCGAGGTAGAGGAAACCGACAATCTGATCCTGTTCGCGGCAGTTGAATGCACTACGCACTTCAGGGCGGTCGGTCAACGGACCGGTACGCCAGATCCCATTAAACCCCTGCGCCAGCGCCGCCATTTGCATCGCCATCACCGCACAGCCAGCAGAAAGCAGTTGTTCCCACTGCGGCACTTTATGATGTTCCTGACATTTTGCCACCACGGTGATAATCAACGGTGCACGAAACGGCGAGGTGCGCGCTTTTTCAATGCCCTTCTCATCCTGGCCTGCGGCAACGGCGGCATGTTCCAGCACCTGACTAAAACGCTCGCGCCCTTCGCCTTCGATGACGAAAAAATGCCACGGCTGAAGCGTACCGTGATCGGGCGCGCGCATACCGGCATGAAGAATGTTATCCAGTTGTTCTCCTGCCGGAGCCGGTTCTACCAGGCGGGAAGCACTGCGGCGGTTGACGAGAAGTTCAAGTGCGTCCATTAGTTAACCTCCTGTATTGAAATTTGTTCATAAAATTAACACGGGCGTAGAAATTGTTACAGCGCCGGAGCCGATTCCTGCTGACAAGAGACAGCGGGGTAATTAGGATAACCACACTTTGCCGCTCGGGCAGCGGTGGGCGTTAACTACCAGGGAGAATACATGCGAACCCTTTGGCGAATTATTGCCGGTTTTTTTAAGTGGTGCTGGCGATTGCTGAACTTTACCCGCAATTTGGTGATGAATATTGTTTTCATCTTGCTGGTGCTGGTTGCAGTCGGTGTCTGGATGCAGCTCAGCGACAGTAAAGCTGAGCACAATAGTCGTGGCGCATTGCTGCTGGATATCTCCGGCGTGGTCGTCGATAAAACCTCCACCAGCGGTCGTTTGGGCGTGCTGGGTCGCCAGTTGTTTGGTGCCAGTTCCGATCGTTTGCAGGAAAATTCACTGTTCGACATCGTCGAAACTATTCGCCAGGCGCAGAGCGATCGCAATATCACCGGTATTGTGATGGATCTGAAAAACTTCGCCGGGGCCGATCAGCCCTCGATGCAGTACATCGGTAAAGCACTGCGCGCGTTCCGCGACAGTGGCAAACCGGTGTATGCGGTGGGCGATAACTACAGCCAGGGCCAGTATTACCTTGCCAGCTTCGCCAATAAAATCTGGCTCTCGCCGCAGGGCGTGGTCGATCTGCACGGCTTTGCCACCAACGGTCTGTACTACAAAACGCTGCTCGACAAACTGAAAGTCACCACCCACGTGTTCCGCGTCGGGACTTACAAATCCGCCGTCGAGCCGTTTATCCGTGATGATATGTCCCCCGCCGCGCGCGAGGCGGACAGCCGCTGGATAGGCGAGCTGTGGCAAAACTATCTCAATACCGTGGCGGCTAACCGCCAAATCACCGCGCAACAAGTGTTCCCCGGCGCACAAGCGATGCTCGACGGTCTGCGTAAAGTCGATGGCGATACCGCGAAATATGCGCTCGATAACAAACTGGTGGATGAACTAGGCTCCGCCGCCGATGCGGAAAAAGCGATGGTGAAACAGTTTGGCTGGAGCAATGAAGATAAAAACTTCCGCGCCATCAGCTTCTACGATTACCCGACCAAAACCCCGGCCGATGTCGGCGGAACCGTCGCGGTGATTTTCGCTAACGGCGCGATTATGGACGGCGAAGAAACCCCAGGAAATGTCGGCGGCGATACCACTGCCGCACAAATCCGCGATGCGCGCCTGGATGACAAAGTGAAAGCCATTGTGCTGCGCGTCAACAGCCCTGGCGGTAGCGTCAGCGCGTCGGAAATCATCCGTTCAGAACTGGCCGCAGCCAGAGCCGCTGGCAAACCGGTGGTGGTATCGATGGGCGGCATGGCGGCATCTGGCGGTTACTGGATCTCCACCCCGGCGAATTACATCGTTGCTAACCCCAGCACGTTGACCGGTTCCATCGGCATTTTCGGCGTGATCAATACGCTGGAAAACAGCCTTGATAGCATCGGTGTGCATACGGACGGTGTGGCCACCTCGCCGCTGGCCGATGTCAGCATGACCAAAGCCCTGCCGGATGAAGTGCAGCAAATGATGCAACTGAGCATTGAGAACGGCTATAAGCGCTTTATCACGCTGGTGGCGCAGTCGCGTCACAGCACGCCGGAGCAGGTTGATAAAATCGCGCAGGGCCATGTCTGGACCGGACAGGATGCGAAAACCAACGGTCTGGTCGATGCGCTGGGTGATTTCGACGATGCAGTAACAAAAGCCGCTGAACTGGCAAAACTGAAACAGTGGCATATCGATTACTACGAAGAGGAACCCACCTTCTTTGAGCGCGTGATGGACAGCATGACCGGTTCGGTACGCGCGATGCTACCGCAAGCATTGCAGGCTTATTTGCCTGCCCCGCTTGCCAGCGCGGCACAGGAAGTGAAAGCCGAAACGGACAAACTGGCGGTGTTTAACGATCCACAAAATCGCTATGCGCTGTGCCTGAACTGCGCCACTATCCGCTAACATCATCATTACGTATCCCCTCCGCCGGAGGGGATTTTTTCGAGTCAGCCAGAACACAACGCCATGCAAAAGAAATCCATTTACGTCGCCTATACCGGCGGTACTATCGGTATGCAGCGCTCAGAACACGGTTATGTGCCGGTTTCCGGTCACCTGCAACGCCAGTTGGCGCTGATGCCTGAGTTTCATCGCCAGGAAATGCCGGACTTCACTATTCATGAATATGCGCCATTGATGGACTCGTCCGATATGACGCCGGAAGACTGGCAGCACATCGCCGATGATGTCAAAGCGCATTACAACGACTATGACGGTTTTGTCATTCTGCATGGTACCGACACCATGGCCTACACCGCGTCAGCGCTGTCATTTATGCTCGAAAATCTTGGCAAACCAGTGATTGTCACGGGCTCGCAAATCCCGCTTGCCGAGCTGCGTTCAGACGGGCAAATCAACCTGCTTAACGCGTTATATGTCGCGGCGAACTTCCCGATCAACGAAGTCACGCTGTTTTTCAATAATCGCCTCTATCGCGGTAACCGCACCACCAAAGCCCACGCCGACGGTTTTGATGCTTTTGCTTCGCCAAACCTTGCGCCGTTACTCGAAGCGGGTATTCATATTCGCCGCCTCGGTACGCCGCCTGCGCCGCATACCGTTGGCGAGCTGATTGTGCACCCGATTACGCCGCAGCCGATTGGCGTGGTTACTATCTATCCGGGTATTTCCGCCGACGTGGTGCGTAATTTCCTGCGCCAGCCGGTAAAAGCGTTGATTTTGCGCTCGTACGGTGTCGGTAACGCGCCGCAAAACGGTGAGTTCCTGAAAGAGCTTCAGGAAGCCAGCGCGCGCGGTATCGTGGTGGTTAACCTGACGCAATGTATGTCCGGCAAAGTGAATATGGGCGGTTACGCCACCGGTAACGCCCTCGCTCATGCGGGTGTGATTGGCGGCGCGGATATGACGGTGGAAGCGACGCTGACTAAACTTCATTATCTGTTAAGCCAGAATCTTGATGCGAACGCCATCCGCACCGCGATGACGCAAAATCTGCGCGGCGAACTGACGCCGGACGAATAAGGATCCTCCCGATGAAACAACGTGCTCTGCTGTTAGTCGATCTGCAAAATGACTTTTGTGCGGGCGGCGCGCTGGCCGTCGCCGAAGGCGATAGCACCGTGGATGTCGCCAATACATTGATTTCATGGTGTAAAACGCGCGGCGAAGCGGTGCTGGCAAGCCAGGACTGGCACCCGGCGAATCATGGCAGCTTTGCCAGCCAGCACGGTGTCGAACCGTTTGTTGTGGGGGAGCTGGACGGCTTAGCGCAAACCTTCTGGCCGGATCACTGCGTACAGAACAGCGAAGGTGCTGCGCTGCATCCGCTGCTGAACAGCCAGGCAATCGATGTGGTTTTTCACAAAGGTGAAAACCCACGGATTGACAGCTACAGCGCGTTCTTTGATAACGGACACCGGCAGGAAACGGCGCTGCATGGCTGGTTGCAACATCATGGTATCGAAGAACTCATTGTGATGGGGCTCGCCACCGATTACTGCGTGAAGTTTACGGTGCTGGACGCCTTACAGTTGGGTTATCAGGTAAATGTGATTACCGATGGCTGCCGCGGTGTGAACCTGCATGCGCAGGATAGCGCAAACGCGTTTATGGAGATGTCCGCAGCGGGCGCGACGCTGTACACGCTGGCGGACTGGCAGGAAACACAGGCGTAGTATTTGCCTGATGGCGGCTTCGCCTTATCAGGCAAGCCGTCAGAATTTATTTAAAGGTCGCAATCGGTTTTGGCGTGATACCAAAATCCTCTTTAAGCTGCTGCTTGCTCTTCATCACCATCTGCCCGTTGGTATCGATGGTCATATGCTCTGCCTGCACGTTATTACGCGCCTGCCATAACATCACCAGTTGCAGACTGTTCTCTTTTTGTTCCGGCGTCAGCGCCACACCATCTGGCCATTTTCCCAGTTCCACAGCCGTGGCCAGGCGCTGGTAGATTTCCGGCGTCATGCTGTTAACAATTTGTTCGAGATTCATGTTACTCAACTCCGTGGAATAATTGCTGAATCGATTTTTCAACCACGTGTCTGGTCGCCGTTTTCATCATCGGTGAAGCTTAACGAGGCCGAATTGACGCAATAACGTTCACCGGTTGGCTGCGGGCCATCGGGGAAAACATGCCCCAGGTGCGCATCACACTTGCCACAGCGGATTTCAATGCGCTGCATGCCGTGTGAATAGTCGTTGATATAGCGGATTGCGTCTTCGCTGACGGGTTCAAAAAAGCTCGGCCAGCCGCAGCCGGAATCGTACTTGGTCTGGGAGTTAAACAGCGCGGCATCGCACACCAGGCAGTGGTAAACGCCATCACGCTTGTTATGCAGTAGACGCCCGGTGAACGGCGGTTCTGTGCCGTGATTCTGGGTCACGTAAAACTGCATTTCGGTCAGATCTTTATTCAGGTCGTCTTGAGAGGAATTATTCGCCATTTGCTTACGTCTCGCGGTAAAAATTCGACAACTTATCCGTCTGATTCTAACAAAACATTAACACCCAGGGGGCGACTTTTGTTCTAAACTTAGCAGTTGCGGTAAAGCAGCCAGGGAATTGTGATGGCTCTCACATTTTTATCCTTACCGACCTTTAAAATTCCGGGCGGCGCCCCGATATGGGGAAGATGCTCAAAAGGAAAGTGGGACTAATCAGTTGAACAAAGGATATGCTGGGATTGATTTGTCGCAATGATTGACACGATTCCGCTTGACGCTGCGTAAGGTTTTTGTAATTTTACAGCCAACCTTTTATTCACTAACAAATAGCTGGTGGAATATATGACTATCAAAGTAGGTATCAACGGTTTTGGCCGTATCGGTCGCATTGTTTTCCGTGCTGCTCAGGAACGTTCTGACATCGAAATCGTTGGTATCAACGATCTGTTGGACGCTGAATACATGGCGTACATGCTGAAGTATGACTCCACTCACGGCCGTTTCAACGGTACCGTAGAAGTGAAAGACGGCCACCTGGTTGTTAACGGCAAAACCATCCGTGTTACTGCTGAGAAAGACCCGGCTAACCTGAAATGGAACGAAATCGGTGTTGACGTTGTTGCTGAAGCTACCGGTATCTTCCTGACCGACGAAACTGCTCGTAAGCACATCACTGCTGGCGCGAAAAAAGTAGTTCTGACTGGTCCGTCCAAAGACAATACCCCGATGTTCGTGCGTGGCGCTAACTTCGACAAATATGCTGGCCAGGACATCGTTTCTAACGCTTCCTGCACCACCAACTGCCTGGCTCCGCTGGCTAAAGTTATCAACGACAACTTCGGCATCATCGAAGGTCTGATGACCACTGTTCACGCCACTACCGCAACTCAGAAAACCGTTGATGGCCCGTCTCACAAAGACTGGCGCGGCGGCCGCGGCGCATCCCAGAACATCATCCCGTCCTCTACCGGTGCTGCTAAAGCGGTAGGTAAAGTACTGCCGGAACTGAACGGCAAACTGACCGGTATGGCGTTCCGCGTTCCGACTCCGAACGTGTCTGTTGTTGACCTGACTGTACGTCTGGAAAAAGCAGCGTCCTACGAAGAAATCAAGAAAGCCATCAAAGCCGCTTCTGAAGGCCCGATGAAAGGCGTTCTGGGTTACACCGAAGACGACGTTGTTTCTACCGATTTCAACGGTGAAGTTTGCACTTCCGTGTTCGATGCTAAAGCCGGTATCGCACTGAACGACAACTTCGTGAAACTGGTTTCCTGGTACGACAACGAAACGGGTTACTCCAACAAAGTTCTGGACCTGATCGCTCACATCTCCAAATAAGTTGAGATGAGAACAAGATCTGAAAGAGCGACTTCGGTCGCTCTTTTTTTGTTTTGAAGACAGAGGATTGCGTTAATGATTAATAAAATTTTTGCACTTCCGGTAGTCGAACAAATTACCCCGACACTCTCCCGCCGCAAAATGGACGAACTTGATGTATTGGTTATCGACCATCCGCAGGTGAAAGCGTCATTCGCTTACCAGGGCGCGCATCTGCTCTCCTGGAAACCGCAGGGTGAAGACGAGGTTCTGTGGCTAAGTGGCAACACGCCGTTTAAAAACGGTGTGGCACTGCGCGGCGGCGTGCCGGTGTGCTGGCCGTGGTTTGGCCCGGCCAAACAGCAAGGTCTGCCTGCGCACGGTTTTGCGCGTAACCTGCCGTGGGTATTGAAAGCGCACAACGAAGACGCTAATGGCGTCGTGCTGACGTTCGAACTGCAAAGCAGCGATGCGTCCCGCCAGTACTGGCCGCATGATTTCACCGTTTATGCGCGTTATAAGCTGGGTGCGACCTGTGAAATGGAGCTGGAAGCCCACGGCGAGTTTGAAACCACCTCCGCGCTGCACACCTATTTCAACGTTGGCGATATTGCGGCGGTGAAAGTGAGCGGCCTCGGCGATCGCTTTATCGATAAAGTGAATGACGCGAAAGAGGATGTGCTGGCTGATGGCGTACAGACCTTCCCGGATCGCACCGACCGCGTCTACCTGAACGCCGAAGCGTGCAGCCTGATCCACGATGGGAAACTGAGCCGCACCATCGAAGTGATCCACAGCCATAACGCCAACGTTGTAGCGTGGAACCCTGGCCCGGCCCTTTCCGTCAGCATGGCCGACATGCCAGATGACGGCTACAAAACCTTCGTCTGTGTGGAATCAGTCAATGCGACCGTGCCGCAGAAAGCCAGCGAAGAGAAACCATCCCGCCTGGGGCAAACCATTCGCGTCGTTAAACGCTGATTGTCCTGCCTGCCCTCTCCCGCCGGGAGAGGGTTTTAACAGCGCATTACTGCATATCAAGTGGCGTTTTACGGTTCGGTGCCGGGAAAGCTTTATCCAGCCACACCAGATCATCATGGGTTAGCGAAATCTTCAGTGCCGCCGCATTCTCCTCGACATGCTTCACGCTTGACGCTTTCGGAATGGCGATCACGCCCTGATGGCTAATCACCCACGCCAGTAAGATTTGCGCCGCACTGGCGCCGTGGGCCTGCGCGATATCCTGCACCACGCTACTTTCCAGCAAACCATCGCGTAAGCGGCCTGCCTGCGCCAGCGGGCAGTAGGCCATCACCGGCATGGCGTGCTGCTGGCACCACGGCAGCAAATCGTACTCAATCCCGCGTGAAGCAAGGTGGTACAGCACCTGATCGGTGGCGCAGGCTTCGCCGCCGCTCACCTGCATCAGTTCCTGCATATCGCTGTAATCAAGGTTCGAAACGCCCCAGCGGCGGATTTTGCCCTGCTGGATCAGCGTTTCCATCACCTCGACGGTTTCAGCCAGAGAGTAATTACCGCGCCAGTGCAACAGGTAAAGATCGAGTACCTCGGTTTTCAGGCGACGCAAGCTGGCTTCGCATGCGGCAATGGCTTTCTGTCCACCCGCATTCCACGGGTAAACTTTGGAGACCAGGAAGACTTTATCGCGATATCCGCCCCGCAACGCCTCGCCGACCACCTCTTCCGCTCCGCCATCGGCGTACATTTCGGCGGTATCGATAAGCGTCAATCCAAGATCGATGCCCGCGCGTAGTGCATCCGCTTCTTTTGAGCGTAACTGCGCATTTTCGCCCATATACCAGGTACCCTGACCAATAGCGGGCTGAGCGACCTGACCTGCAAAGATAACCTGTTTATCTGCCATTTCCTCCTCCTCGGCTACATGCACCACCGTAAAGCAAAACAGGGCCATCGGCCCTGTTTTATTACACAGATTGCACTGTTCAGGTGCCCAATCAGAAGCGGTAAGTGACCCCTGTCGAGAACAAACCTGCCCAGGATTTATCAACCATCGGGCTATCTTTCACTTCATCAGACAGGTGCGTGTAACGGCCAGTGCCGTAAACGCTCCAGTTATCCGACAAACGATAGCTGACGCTCAACTCCAGATACGGGTTCCAGCTGCTGTCCGGATCGTAGCTGGCAAGGCCGCTACGGCGAGATTCAGAACGGGAGACACCATAATAGTATTCGTTCTGGTTATCACTGCTCCACTCAACACCAATGCCCGGCGTGACGCTCAGCCCGCCGTTGATGTAGTTGTACAGCCAGGCGATATCCCACATCACACCGTTGCTGTTATCCAGCACGTCACCCGCAAGGGTAGTACGCAGGAAACCATACTGCGCAGTATTATGGATATAGCTCAGCCCCGCCATCGCCGTGGCTTTACGGCGATCCAGCCGACGCAATTGGCTGTCATCACTGTCTTTGGGTCTGAACTGCCACGGTGAGTAAAACGCCGTTATCGATAATTTATCCGCCGCGTCATTCCACAAGTAGTAACCACCACCCAGGCCGCGAAACCAGAAATCATCGCCTTCATAGGTCACCACCGGGATTGGCAGAACGCGCGTGTCGTACTCTTTATAGGGAGTTTCTGCGACACCCACGCCCGCGCCGAGAGAAAAGGTATTTTCTGCATTGGCCGCAAAGGCGGACGTCGCAGCCAGCACGCCCAGTGCCAGGAGTTTGAATTTGGTCACAATCCTTTTTTTCCTGTAGTCAAATAATTGGCGCAAGAAGTTTAACCGTCCTGCGCATCCTACCCAATTTTTTTTACCTTTACATTACAAAATTAAATCCTTCACTGTGCATTCGTTTAATGACACGCGGCTTACAGTTATATGACTAACAGAAGAGAGTGCGGCCAAAGGCTTATCTCTAAACCAGGAATTTTTGGATGAGTTATTGATATGTCATTGAAATTGGTTTTTGGCTGGATGCAAGTTTTGCAAAGCCATCTACGCTTAATTTAAGAAGATGATTTAACTGATCCGCGCGAAGCCATTGGCATGCGACCTGGCACAAGTGTTGCTCTGTGACTTTTAGCGCCCTTCAGTGAACGCTTCCGGGAGCCTCCACTACTCATATGAACGGCTCTTAACCTGTCTGTGCTAAAAACGAAAGGACGGCATGCCATGAATATATTCGATCACTATCGCCAGCGCTATGAAGCTGCCAAGGACGAAGAGTTCACACTGCAGGAGTTTCTTGCTATCTGTAAGCAAGATCGCAGTGCCTATGCTAACGCGGCAGAAAGGCTATTGATGGCCATTGGTGAGCCAGTGATGGTTGACACTGCCCAGGAGCCACGGCTTTCCCGTCTCTTTTCGAACCGGGTTATCGGACGCTACCCGGCGTTTGAAGAATTCTATGGTATGGAAGAAGCCATCGAGCAGATCGTCTCTTACCTCAAACACGCCGCCCAGGGGCTTGAAGAGAAGAAACAGATCCTCTACCTGCTCGGCCCGGTTGGCGGCGGTAAATCCTCCCTCGCAGAACGGCTGAAATCATTAATGCAGCGGGTGCCCATTTATGTGCTGAGCGCCAATGGCGAACGCAGCCCGGTCAACGACCACCCGTTGTGCCTGTTCAACCCGCAGGAAGACGCGCAGATCCTCGAAAAGGAATATAACGTTCCGCGCCGCTACCTCGGTACCATAATGTCGCCATGGGCGGCGAAACGGCTGCACGAATTCGGCGGCGATATCAGTAAATTCCGCGTCGTCAAAGTCTGGCCGTCCATCCTCGAACAGATCGCCATCGCCAAAACAGAACCGGGCGATGAAAACAACCAGGATATTTCGGCGCTGGTGGGGAAAGTGGATATCCGCAAACTGGAAAACCACGCGCAAAACGATCCCGATGCTTACGGTTACTCCGGCGCACTGTGCCGTGCCAACCAAGGGGTAATGGAATTCGTCGAAATGTTTAAAGCGCCTATTAAGGTGCTGCACCCGCTGCTGACCGCCACGCAGGAGGGGAACTACAACGGCACAGAAGGTATTTCCGCCCTACCGTTTAACGGCATCATCCTTGCTCACTCAAACGAATCAGAATGGGTACAGTTCCGTAATAACAAAAACAACGAGGCCTTCCTCGACCGTGTCTATATCGTCAAGGTGCCGTATTGCCTGCGTATTTCGGAAGAGATGAAAATTTACGAGAAACTGCTCAATCACTCAGAGCTTTCTCACGCCCCATGCGCTCCCGGCACGCTGGAAACGCTGGCACGCTTCTCCATTCTGTCGCGCCTTAAAGAGCCGGAAAACTCCAGCATTTATTCGAAAATGCGTGTTTATGACGGTGAAAGCCTGAAAGATACCGACCCGAAAGCGAAGTCCTATCAGGAGTATCGCGATTACGCCGGTGTCGACGAAGGGATGAACGGGCTGTCAACGCGTTTCGCCTTTAAGATCCTCTCGCGGGTATTTAACTTCGACCACGCCGAAGTGGCCGCCAACCCGGTGCATCTCTTCTATGTACTGGAACAGCAAATCGAGCGTGAACAGTTCCCGCAAGAGATAGCAGAACGCTACCTTGAGTTCCTCAAAGGTTACCTGATCCCGAAATACGCCGAGTTTATCGGCAAAGAGATCCAGACGGCGTACCTTGAATCCTATTCCGAATATGGGCAGAACATCTTTGATCGTTATGTCACCTATGCGGATTTCTGGATCCAGGATCAGGAGTACCGCGACCCGGATACCGGCCAGTTGTTTGACCGTGAATCCCTGAATGCGGAACTGGAAAAAATCGAGAAACCGGCCGGGATCAGTAACCCGAAAGATTTCCGTAATGAAATCGTCAACTTCGTCTTGCGCGCCCGCGCCAACAACAACGGTCGCAACCCGAACTGGACCAGCTACGAAAAACTGCGCACGGTTATCGAGAAGAAAATGTTCTCCAACACCGAAGAGTTACTGCCAGTCATTTCGTTTAACGCCAAAACCTCTACCGACGAGCAGAAAAAGCATGACGACTTTGTGGATCGTATGATGGAGAAAGGCTACACCCGTAAGCAGGTTCGCCTGCTGTGCGAATGGTATTTGCGTGTACGTAAATCCTCATAACAACACCCCGGCCGCGCCGCGTGCGCGGCCTGTTGCAAAGTTGGCATACGCAGCGGGAGGGAACTATGACCTGGTTCATTGACCGGCGTCTGAACGGCAAAAATAAAAGCACGGTTAACCGCCAGCGTTTTTTACGCCGTTACAAAGCGCAAATTAAGCAGTCGATTTCCGAGGCGATCAATAAACGATCGGTCACAGACGTAGAGAACGGCGAGTCCGTCTCTATCCCGTCGGAAGATATCAGCGAACCGATGTTTCATCAGGGGCGCGGCGGTTTACGCCATCGCGTACATCCGGGGAACGACCATTTTGTGCAAAACGACCGTATCGAGCGCCCGCAGGGCGGCGGTGGCGGTGGTGGCAGCGGTCAGGGCGAAGCCAGCCCGGACGGCGAAGGCCAGGATGAGTTCGTGTTCCAGATCTCCAAAGATGAATATCTCGATCTTCTGTTTGAAGATTTAGCCCTGCCCAACCTGAAGAAAAATCAGCAACGGCAGATGAATGAATACAAAACTCACCGCGCAGGCTATACCGCCAACGGTGTACCGGCGAACATCAGCGTCGTGCGTTCGTTGCAGAACTCCCTCGCCCGCCGCACGGCAATGACCGCAGGTAAACGCCGTGAACTGCGTGAGCTGGAAAGTAGCCTGGAGACCGTCGCCAAAAGCGAGCCTGCTCAGCTACTGGAAGAGGAGCGTTTGCGTAAAGAGATAGCCGAACTGCGCGCAAAAATCGATCGCGTGCCGTTTATCGACACCTTTGACTTACGTTACAAAAACTACGAGAAACGCCCGGAACCCTCCAGCCAGGCAGTGATGTTCTGCCTGATGGACGTCTCCGGCTCAATGGATCAGGCCACCAAAGATATGGCCAAGCGTTTTTACATCCTGCTCTATCTGTTCCTGAGCCGGACCTATAAAAACGTCGAAGTGGTCTATATCCGCCATCACACTCAGGCGAAAGAAGTGGATGAGCATGAGTTCTTCTACTCCCAGGAAACCGGCGGCACGATCGTCTCCAGCGCCCTGAAACTGATGGATGAAGTGGTGAAAGAGCGTTATGACCCGGCGCAGTGGAACATCTACGCCGCGCAGGCGTCAGACGGCGATAACTGGGCGGACGACTCGCCGCTGTGTCACGAACTCCTGGCGAAGAAAATCCTGCCAGTGGTGCGTTATTACAGCTATATCGAGATAACCCGCCGGGCGCACCAGACTTTGTGGCGCGAGTATGAGCATCTGCAAACGATGTTTGATAATTTCGCCATCCAGCATATTCGCGATCAGGAAGATATCTACCCGGTGTTCCGCGAACTGTTTCATAAACAAAACGCGACCAGCGGATCGTAATAAAAAATCAGCCAGTGACCTTTGCTGGCTGTTTTTTTATATTGGATTTATTCAGGATAACGACATTGCCCTGCCTTTTACTAAAACTTTCTTTTTTTGAAATTAGTAAAAAGCATAAAATATCTCTTCATATTTCTTAGGGTCATTAATATCAAAAAGGTCCGCAATCCCATTGGCTTATTTCGGATATAATAAAGCGTAAACAATTGATATTTTTTGCTCGATTTATCAAAATTCCATTTGTGCTTTTTATAGAATCCCCAATATCCCGCAAATTTCTTACGCGATCCGGTAATCCTCGCCTCGCCATGATTGACAAATAGAACTTGCGTTACTTTGTCAATTTTTAACGGTGTACCAAATTTCTCTGTAAGCCGATAAAACGCATCATAATCTTGAGCAGCTAATAGTTTTGTATCAAAAAGTACATCTTTTAGACGACGAGTTAATGTGAACATTTGGTTGCCGATAATATTCTTTTTATCGAACACGTTTTTTTCGAAAGGTGGCTTAGGATAAATGTTTAATTCAGATAGATCTGTATAATCTTTTTTATCGCAAATGTAGTCATCTGCATACAGAAACGCGTGCTGATATAGCCGATGTTGTTTCTCAAGAAATGATGATAAACGATTGGGTAGCCATGTATCGTCATCATCGATACCTGTTATCAAATATCCTGTGGCCATTTTTATAGCCTGGTTTCTTACCGCACAAGCGCCAGAATTAAATTCATTTCTGATAAATATTATTCTTGAATCTTGTATTTCATTAAGGTAATTACTGATTTTTTCGTAACCTGGAGAGCAATCATCAATAACGATCAATTCCCAATGTTGATAATCCTGCGCAATAACGGACTTTATAGCCCTGATAGCTAAATCTTCTCGATTCCAGGTGGGCATATATACAGTAATTAATGGCAACGCCGAAAAGGTATCTTTTGCCAGATCATTGCGTTCAGTGATTGCTCCGGTGAAAGAAGCACTCTCTACATCACTTCCCGTAAGATCTACGCATCTGAAATCGGTAAAATTAAAGATGGCACCTTTAAGGGTACAGTGAGATAAATTCGCACCTTTTAAAGAAGCGTAAGAAAAATCAGCCGATGTCAGATTGCTGAATGATAAATCACAACCTGAAAGATTTATATTTTTTAAATTCTTATCCGTTAAGTCCATAAAACGCATATCTCCCCCGACCCGTCTGGAGTAGTTTCCGTTATCGATACTTAAGTTTTTATGATATTTGAATGTTTTGTTATGCAAGGCGTTTGCGCTTCTATAAGTAGACATTGTTGTCTCGACAGCCGCTTCGTATAAATTATGGCATCAGAGTAGCAATTGTTCACATTTAGATAAACATGCTTACGTGTCCTGCATCTAATTTAAGATTTATCGCATGCCAACATCGTTATTTTCCTCTATGAAAACAATCCCTTCATAAACCGATGGACACCTCACTGAAAGATACGGTTAACACCCTGAGCAAGAAACCGTAAAGGGCCGAATTACCCTATAAACCCCCGTCTATTTCACGCCTTGCTGGTAAATAAATGTGGCACATTAACGTTATTGATGAATTTGTTGCGCGGCGGCTTACGTCGTCGCCTTTCGCACTGTCAGCATTTCAGGCCTCGTCAGGCTGTTGAATAAAAAAGACAGTACACACAAAAAGCGTTGTTTGTAGTGCTTGTATTTCTTCGCCGCCCAACCGGGCGGCTTTTTTCTGCTCGCCTGCCGTCATCCCATAATGCACTGCTTAACCAGATGAAAGGCTTCATTCTCGTTATCTTTGCGCCAGATAAAATACATGCGATTCGCTAACCGCTGCGGGGTTTTCAGCGGCAGGTAAACCACATTGTCAAATTTAAACGTCGTGGCGCTTTGCGGCACTACCGCCGCGCCCAGACCCACATTCACCAGCGACAGAATATTCACGGTGTTGGATTCATACTGCACGTAGTCTGGCCTGGCACCGGCGGCATCAAAAGCATGGGTCAATAAATCAAAGAACGGCTTCCAGGAGATGGAGTACATGACAACCGGCTGATTATCGAAATCTTCCAGTTGCAGCGTTTCGCGGGTTGCCAGCGCGTGCTGGCGTGGAACCGCCGCCACGAACGTCTCATCAATACAGAGCGCGCTCTCAAGGGCGTTGTTCTCGGGAATAATGCGCACGATGCCTAAATCAATCTGGCGATTGATCACCGCTTCGACCTGCTGGAAGGTATTGGTTTGTTGCAGGGAAATATGGATAAACGGAAAGGCGTCTCTCAGCCGGACCAGCAGGTGCGGCAAAAATTGATAGAAGGCATTGGGGACAAAACCAATGGCCACGGAACCCACTTCGCCGCTGGCAATCCGCCGGGTGTATTGCTCAATTTGATGAATATGTTTCATCAACTCCGAGGCTTCCTGAAAAAACGCTTTTCCCGCCGTGGTCAGCGTCACGCTGCGTTTATCCCGGTTCAGCAAGGTGATATTTAAATGCTGCTCCAGCAATTGAATTTGCCGGGTTAACGGCGGCTGGCTCATATTCAGCGACTGCGCCGCGCGACGGAAACTTAACTCCGTTGCTACTGCAATAAAACATCTCACCTGGTTAATATTCAGCATCGACAGCCAGCATTTAATAATGTGATGAATGCCCCAGACTGTGCAGAAACTTTTTCCGCCTGGCAAAAAGGTATCACTGTTTATGTGAGGAGTATCATAAAAAATCGCCCAGTGGTCGTGCGGTAAACACAGTCAATAAACAACCAATAAAATGTTACATATCAAGCAATTAATAAATAACATGTTATAAAGAATTATTCACTTCTGTGGCCCAGCGTTAATTTCACAAAAAAAGCGTCCTGCGCCTGATACCTTTTCGGTATCAGACAATACTCTCTCTAAAATGGACGACTATTAAGAACAAACTCATTCTGACTCTCATCCATTGCATACCGTTATTGAGCGAAAAAAGAATAACGTTTATTTCAGGAGAGCGAGAATGCCGATTATTGAACGTGTCGAAGTCATTGACTTTAAATATGATGTGAAAGATATGGGTTCCTCATTTACCCATGCGCACAACCATGTGGGCTATGTGGAAGGATCAACGCTGTCATTATCGAAATATGCCATCGTCGTGGAGTGTGATGATGGTTCACGCGGTGAATATGTCGCCCTCTGGGGCGGCACCCGCCCGGCGCTGGCGCAAACCCTGATGCTGGCAAGCGATTTGCCGGGCCGCGATAGCGATCAGCGTGAAGCGTTTTATACCGAATGGAACCGCCGCCTGTGCCATATGGATCATATGGGTCAGGGGCCGGTGGACATTGTGTTGTGGGATCTGGCGGGCAAACAGGCGGGCAAATCCATTTCGAAAATGATCGGCCAGTACCGCAATAAGTTGCCGACCTACGCCAGCACCTATCACGGCGATGAGGGCATGCTCAACAGCAATGCCGCCTTCGTGGACTTTGCTAAGCAGTGTTACGAGATGGGCTATCGCGCCTTTAAACACCACGGCTGGTTCGACGGCGACGCCCGTAAAGAAGCCTCGCTGGTGCTGGCTCTCGGCGAAGCGCTCAGCGACAAAATGAAACTGATGTACGACGCCGCCTCGGATCTGAAAACCTTTGCCGATGCGCTGTATGTGGGCCGTGCCTGCGACGAGGCGAATTTCTTCTGGTATGAAGATCCCTATCGCGACAACTCCCTCTCCGCCTTTTCCCATAAGAAACTGCGTTCGATGATCAAAACGCCGTTGCTTATCACCGAGCATGTGCGCGCGCTGGAGGCGAAGTGTGACTTTATTATGGCGGGCGGGACCGACTTTGTGCGCGTCGATCCGGAATATGACATGGGCATTACCGGCGCGCTGAAAACCGCGCATATGGCCGAAGCCTTCGGCCTGGATGTGGAGATCCACGCCCCAGGCCCGGCGCATCGCCAGTTGATGGCCAGCATCCGCAATACCAATTTCTACGAAATGGCGGAAGTCGGCCCGAAACTGAAAAATATCCTGCCGCCGTGCTACGCCTGCGGCTACCAGGACGAGCTGGACTCCATTGACGAAAACGGCTGCGTGACGGTGCCGGACGGCGCTGGCCTCGGTGTGACCTACGACTGGGACTGGCTTAACTACCACGCCACCAACCGTTTTGTGTTTGGCAAAAAATAACGCTTCGACCCTACAAACCCGATCCCGCCAGCCACGCAGAGGGCTGGCGGTAAGGAAAAGAACATGCGAAACGCACTTTACGCGGGGGTGAACGCTGCGGCGGCCACCTTCTTCAATGACGATCTGACGCTGAATTACGCGAAAACCGTCGCCCATTGCCACAATTTACTGGCTAACGGCTGCGACAGCCTGGCGGTGCTCGGCACCACCTCCGAAACCAACTCGCTCAGCGCAGAAGAGCGGGAAACCTTGCTGGAAGAACTGGTGAGCAGCGGGATTTCACCGGCGAAAATGCTGCCCGGCACCAGCGCCTGCGATATCCCAACCACCCTTCGATTAACGCGCCACGCAGCAAAACTGGGCTGCCCCGGCGTCTTACTGCTGCCGCCCTTCTATTACAAAGCACCCTCAGAACAGGGGCTGTTTGCTTTTTACAGCGCGATTGCCGAGGCGGTCGGTCACGACGTGAAACTCTATTTCTATAACTTCCCGCAGCAGAGCACCATTGCGATCACGCTGGATCTGATTGAACGCCTTATCGCGCGCCACCCCGGCGTGTTCCAGGGCATCAAAGACAGCAGCGGTGATTTCGCCAACACCGTGGCTTATATCAACCGTTTTTCCGCCGGGGGCTTTGAGGTTTACTCCGGTGCCGACGTCACCTTTGCCCAGGTGATGCAGGCCGGTGCGGCTGGGTGTATCACCGCCACCACCAATATTGCCTCAACGTTAACGGCATTTATCTACCGCAACTATGACAATGCCGACGGGCTGGCGGCGCAGGAGCAGCTTAGCCGCGTGCGCCAGGTGGTAGGCATGGCGGACACCATTCCGGCAGTAAAAACCCTGCTGGCTTACACAACGCGCGAAGCATCATGGGAAACGGTGCGCCCGCCATTGTGCGCACTCCCTTCAGATATCCGCTCGCGCCTTATTGCGGCGTACGAGTCAGTAAGCGTGCAAGCCCCTCAACGTTTCGGAGTGTAAGCCATGAAAAAAAGCAACGTACGTTACGTGATGCTGGGGTTTATGGGGGCGGCAATGCTGGTCAATTTTATCGATCGCGCAACGCTTTCCGTCGCCGCCCCGGTGATGAGCAAAGAGTTAGGTTTTAGCCCCGCCGATATGGGCTGGGCATTTTCCGCCTTTGGCTGGGCCTATATGTTATGCCAGATCCCCGGCGGTATTTTGCTGGATAAATTTGGCTCCCGGCTGGTTTACGGCCTGGCGATGATCGTCTGGTCGGTGTTTACCTTCTTACAAGGCGCGGTCTACCTTTTCCCTTCCACCTTTGTGATGTTATTTGTCTTCCGGTTTCTGATGGGCATGGCGGAATCCCCGGCGACACCAGCCAGTAGCCGCCTGTCAGTGCAGTGGTTTCCCAATAACGAGCGCGGTTTCGCCACCTCGATTTACCAGACCGCGCCCTACGTCGCGCTGGGCGTGTTTACGCCGATCCTGTCGTATGTCATCACCCTCACCAGTTGGCATTACGTCTTTTTCAGCGCCGGTCTGCTGGGCATTGTGTTTGGTCTGTTCTGGCTCGGTTTCGTGCGCGATCCGCTGAAGCATAAAAAAATCAATCAACAAGAGCTGGAATACATCCGAAGCGGCGGCGGGATCCCGGAACTCGGTTCCTCCACGCAGGCGAAGCAGGTGATTAGCTGGCAGCAAGTCAAAAATATGTGTGCCAACCGCATGATGATTGGCGTCTATATCGGCCAGTTCTGCCTGACGTCAATCACCTGGTTCTTTTTTACCTGGTTCCCGACTTATCTCTATCAGGACAAAGGAATGTCGATCATCAAAGTCGGGCTGGTGGCGGCGATTCCGGCAATCGCAGGCTTTGTCGGCGGGATTGTGGGCGGCATGTTGTCCGATTACCTGCTGCGCAAAGGCTACAGCCTGACGTTCTCGCGCAAACTGCCGATTGTGCTCGGCATGTTGCTCTCCTGCTCAATCATCATTGCCAACTATACGCAATCGACGCCGCTGGTCATTTTTGTAATGAGTCTGGCCTTCTTTGCCAAAGGCTTCAGCAACCTGGGCTGGTGTGTGCTGAGCGACACCTCACCGAAAGAGGCGCTGGGGCTGGCGGGCGGTATTTTTAATACCTTCGGTAACATTGCCGGCATCCTGACGCCGCTGGTGATCGGCTTTATTATCCAGGCCACCGGCTCGTTTGACTGGGCGATTATCTATATCGGCTCGATGGGGCTGATTGGCGTAATTGCTTACCTGTTTATCGTCGGCAAACTGGAACGCCTGACCCTCGATGCAACACCGGCTTCGCACACGGGTAGCGCCGTTTTACACAAATCCTGAAGCAATGGGGACAGGTTCCCCATTCAGCCATACTGCTTTCGACGGTTGCAGTATGGCTTTTTTTCATCCCGTTTTTGGCAACTGCCTGAAATTCTCCGCCAGCAAGAAAAAATCCTGTCTCATCACCCGTTTATGCGTAGAGTAAAATGGTTGCATTTTTGGCAAGGCCTTTCGGTATAAAGGAATTCCTTCATGTTTGATACCACGCTGTTTATTTTACTCGCGCTCGTCGCGCTGGGGTTCGCCAGCCACAACACTACCGTTGCGATCGCGGTCCTGGTGCTGATCATTGTGCGCATTACGCCCCTCAATACTTACTTTCCGTGGATTGAAAAACAGGGGCTGACCATCGGCATTATCATTCTGACCATTGGCGTGATGGCCCCGATTGCCAGCGGTACGCTTCCGCCCTCGACGCTGCTGCACTCGTTTGTTAACTGGAAATCGCTGCTCGCCATTGCGGTTGGGGTGTTTGTGTCGTGGCTGGGCGGTCGCGGGGTCACGCTGATGAGTGCGCAACCGTCGCTGGTCGCCGGTTTACTGGTGGGAACGGTATTAGGTGTGGCCCTGTTCCGGGGTGTTCCGGTCGGGCCACTGATTGCCGCAGGTCTGGTGTCGCTGTTAATTGGCCGGCAGTGAGTAACGCCGCTGCCAGCGCTTAACGCTAAACTCCAGCGCGCTGCACAGCAGGTAATAGACCAGACCGGTAAAGATAAATAACGCTGCCGGGTAGACCTGTACCCGGTTATTCACCTGCCCGGCCACGGTGGTCAGTTCCGGTACGTTGACGATGAACGCCAGCGAAGTGTCTTTCAACAGCGCAATAAGCAAGCCGATATACGACGGGAGCGCATTGCGTAACGCCTGCGGCAGCAACACCAGCCGCAGGATCTGCACACTGCCAAATCCGCTGCTCAGCGCGGCTTCATACTGCCCTTTTGGTAATGCACCCAGCGCTGCCAGCGTCGAGTACATCACCGACGCAGACGTAAACCACGCCAGCGCCAGCGTGACGGTTACCGCGCCAGGCAAATCCGCCCCCGTCAGCCACGGCAGTAAAAACCACAGCCAGAAGATAACGAAAATCAGCGGAATACCGCGAATCAGTTCGGCCCACAGAAACAGCACCTTGCGCGGCCAGCCACGAAACCGCCAGGCGCAACATGCCAGCAAGATACCGCCGGGAAACGCCAGCGCGGCAGCGCCGAGGGTCATCAGCAGCGATAACAGCACGCCGCCAGGCTCGCCCTGCGCTGCCCGCCCCCACAGCAGATAGTCGAGGTTGTCGGTAATGACGGTGATATTAGCGATCACGGTGCACCTCCGGCGCGCGACGTAATGCCTGCGGCAGATTAAACAACGCGCTCATCAGCAGACCGAGCAGCAAATAGAGCGCGCTACCGATGACAAACGCTTCCAGCGCATGGGCGTTAAAACTTTCAATCTGCCGGGTCTGGTAGGTCAGTTCCCCAAGACCAATCCCCGTCGCCAGTGACGAGAGTTTCATCAGGTTGAGATACTGGCCGACCACCGGTTGCCAGGCATTGCGCAAACCTTGCGGCAGCAGCACCCAGCGAAACAGTGCCAGCTGGCTGAATCCCTGCGACTGAGCGGCTTCAACCTGCCCGCGCGGAACGGCAAGTAAACCCGCCTGAATCTCTTCAACGAGAAACGCGGCGGTAAACAGCCCCAGCGCCCAGGCCGATGAGAGAAACTCCGGCGTAAACCACCAGACATCTCCCGGCAGGATGCTAAACGCGTGATCATCATTGACGTACTGGCGAAAACCCAGCGGCAGAAAGTTCCAGGCGGCGAAATACCAGAACAGCAGTTGCACCAGCAGCGGCGTATTGCGAAACAGCGATACCCATATCGCAACCGCGCCCCTGCCCGCTTTACCGCCCGCCAGACGCAGTGCCAGCAGCAATACGGTGAGCGCGGTCGCCAGTAGCGTGCCCGCAACGGTGACCCAAATGGTGGTCAGGAAACCCGAAATAATCCATTGCGCGGGCTGTCCGGTGAGCACGCCCGCCCAGTCGAGATGCAGCGCCATTACAACTCCTTGCTATCGGCATGCAGCGGGTTGAGCACCTTTTGCAGAAAACGTTGTGCTCGCGGGTGCTGCGGTGCAGTAAAAAACTGCGCCGGGGCTGCTTGTTCGAGGATCTCCCCACCGTCGATAAAGATAACCCGGTCAGCAATTTCGCGGGCGAACTGCATCTCGTGGGTGACCACAATCAGCGTAATGCCGCTGTGTGCCAGGGATTTCATCACTTGCAGCACTTCGCCAATCATCTCCGGGTCAAGCGCTGAAGTAGGTTCATCAAACAAAATGATATGCGGATCGGCGGCCAGCGTGCGGGCAATCGCCACCCGCTGCTGCTGCCCGCCGGAAAGCTGGGATGGATAGTGTTCAGCTTTATCCTGCAACCCGACGCGCGCCAGCAATGCAAGGCCAATTGCCTGCGCCTCAGCGGCGGTTTTGCCATGAATGCGCCGCAACGCAAGGGTGATATTGTCCAGCGCGTTCAGGTGCGCGTAGAGGTTGAATTGCTGAAACACAAAGCCAACATGGCGGCGTAACTCACGCAACCCGCGCCCGGTTAAGCGGCTGGTTGGCTGACCATCAACGAAAATTTCGCCACCGCTCAGGGTTTCCAGTTGGTTAATCAGGCGAATAAGCGTTGATTTGCCGGAGCCGGACGGCCCGCACACCGCCAGCACTTCCCCGGCGGCAACCTGCAAATCAATCGAATTGAGCACCACGTTGTCGCCGTAACGTTTACTGACTTTGCGAAACGCCACCGTGCCTTTTTGCACGGGCAACACCTCCGTGGCATCAGCCACAGAGGCGGAAAACAGACCTGCCAGCATAGTTACTTCGCTTCTATGGTAAAGCTGCGCGGAGCCGGGGTTTTGGTTTGCGGGCCAAACCAGGTATCGTAGATTTTTGCCGCGTCACCGCTTTTCTCAAGGTTCACCAGCTCATCATTCACCGCTTTCAGCAGCGCGGTTTCCCCTTTGGTGACGCCCACGCCAATCTCCTCTTTCGACAGCAGATCCGGCAGGATTTTGAACTTCGCTTTGTCCGGCGCTTCCGCCAGCAAGCCCGCCAGAATAGTGCTGTCCTGCGTGATCGCCTGCACATTACCGTTACGCAACGCGGTCAACGCCAGCGGGATATCGTCATAGGCCAGTACGCGGGATTGCGGAAAACGCTGGTGCAGCGTCTGTTCGCCGGTGGTGCCTTTCACCGCGCCAATACGCGCTTTGCTGTAGGCGTCCAGTTTGTCGGGTGCCGTGGCCGGCACGAGGAACTGCTGGCCGGTGACAAAATACGGCGTGGAGAAGTCAATCACCTGCGCACGTTCAGGCGTAATGGTGATATCGGCAACAATCAGATCCACTTTGCCGGATTGCAGCAGCGGAATACGGTTCGCCGGGTTGGTGGCGACCAGCTGGAGTTTCACGCCGAGGCTTTTTGCCAGCGCTTTGGCGAAATCGACGTCATATCCCACAATATCGTGCGTTTTCGGGTCGATAGCACCAAACGGCGGGTTGGCATCAAAAGTGGCGACTTTTACCACGCCTGCGGCTTTGATATCAGCCAGTTTGTCGGCATGAGCCGAAAAAGAGAGCGCTGAAAGTAGCGCCAGTGCGCTGAGCGCACCCATTTTTTTAGTGTGTAATGTGGTTGCCATGCTCATCTTTACGCCCTGTTATTGTGTTAATTGCAGCGTTAAAGTCACATAAGCCTTTTCATCAGACAAATATCAAAAAGTGCATTGATTATCCGAAAAAGTTATTAAAACCAGACTTGCCATACTAATCACTTATCTTGCTCGTTCTGCCAGAACAAACACACAAAGCCCACAGTAACGCAAAGGGAAAGGCAGTAAAAAAATCTACCGCTCGCCGAGTGCGGCAAGATAACGCCCCGGTGTTTGCCCTAACCCTTTTTTAAACATGGTGATAAACGCCGTGGTGGAGTCATAACCTAACGTCTGGGCGATATGCTGCACTGATTGCCCGTCAATCAATAAGCGCAGCGCGAGGATCAACTGCATCTGGTGTCGCCAGCGGCGAAAACTTAAACCTGTCTCTTTCACCACCAGCCGCGCCAGGTTGCGCTCGCTCATGGCAAACACTTGCGCCCACTGCGCCAGCGTCTGCCTCTCGGCCGGGCGGCTCTCCATGCTGTCGACCATCTGGCGAATTTTCGGGTGCGCCGATACCGGAAGCTGGAGTTGCATTTGCGGCTGATCCGGCAGTTCATCGAATAACACCTGCACCAGACGCTGCGTTTCCGGCTGACGGCGCTGTAGGTGCGAGCGCGAGGCCAGAGACAGGATCAGTTCGCGAACCAGCGGCGAAATCTTCAGCGTGCAGCAGTGTTCCGGCATCACCACCGACCAGGCTTCGATAAACAGAAAACAGAGCTGGGCGTTCGGCGTGGCGCGGTTGCTGTGCGGCACGAAGCCCGGTAGCCACATCGCGTGATGCGGCGGCACCATCCAGCGGGCGTGTTCCACTTCACAGGTGATTGCCCCGGTCAGCGCCAGGATAAGCTGCCCTTTGCGGTGGTAGTGCGCGGGAATAAGCTGCTCGCTCTCATCAACCGTGATGCGAAAAGCGACGGCAGCTTCTTGCTGGCTGTCGGGATCGTAGCCACCTAATCCAAGTCCGTGCATTAATTTGTCCGAATTTAGCGATAAAGTGTCATTTTAGCTTGATTCAAACGCGCGGGAAAAACGGTATCGTAACCGCCTGCTTTCAATGATGAGAATACGATGACCACTAGCCTCTCTTCCCGTGGCAAACAAGGGCTCCTGCTGATTGCCGGGATCCTGATGATTGCGACTACGCTTCGCGTCACCTTTACCGGTGCCGCCCCTTTGCTTGATGCGATTCGCGCGGAATATGGTTTAACCACCGCGCAAACCGGGATGCTTACCACCTTGCCGCTGCTCGCTTTTGCGCTGATCTCGCCGCTGGCGGCAGGTGTTGCCCGCCGTTTTGGCATGGAGCGCAGCCTGTTTATGGCATTGGTGTTGATTTGTCTCGGCATCGCCATTCGTTCCCTGCCCTCGGCGATGTTGCTGTTCGCTGGCACGGCGGTGATCGGCTGTGGCATTGCGCTGGGAAATGTGTTGCTGCCCGGCATGTTGAAGCGCGATTTTGCACAGCATGTGGCAAAACTGACCGGCGCGTACTCCCTGACGATGGGCGCGGCGGCGGCGCTGGGTTCAGCGGCAGTGGTGCCGATAGCGCAGAGCGGCGCAGGCTGGCATGGCGCGTTATTAACATTGATGGTTTTCCCGCTGCCGGCGCTGCTGCTATGGTTACCGCGCTTGCGTTTTGGCGTGCCGACCAATCTCAGCAACTCCGGGGCATTGCATAGCCGGGGGATCTGGCGCTCGGCGCTCGCCTGGCAGGTGACGCTGTTCCTCGGCATTAACTCGCTGATTTATTACATCGTGATTGGCTGGCTGCCGTCGATTTTGATTAGCCAGGGTTTTAGCGAAGCGCAGGCTGGCTCCCTGCATGGGGTGCTGCAACTGGCAACCGCTGCGCCCGGTTTACTGGTCCCGCTGGTGCTGCACCGGCTCAAGGATCAGCGCGGCATCGCAGTCGTGGTGGCGTTACTGTGCGCGATCGGCGCATTGGGTTTGTGGTTACAGCCCGGACAGGCCGCCGTGTGGACTATCGTGTATGGTTTTGGCTCCGGCGCAACCATGATCCTCGGTCTGACCTTTATTGGCCTGCGTGCCAGTTCGGCGCACCAGGCTGCCGCACTCTCCGGAATGGCGCAATCCGTGGGCTATTTGCTGGCTGCCTGCGGGCCGCCGCTGATGGGGAAAATCCACGACGCCAGCGGCGACTGGCATATTCCGCTGCTGGCGTGTGGGGTATTGTCGGTGGTGATGGCGGTGTTCGGCGCGTATGCCGGGCGCGACAGAGAGATTATTGCAGGGTGAAAGCGCCCGCCATCCGGCGAAAAGCGTTACTCCCCCGCCGCGCGAAGCATCGCCTGCACCAGCGGCACCGGGCGTCCGGCCAGCGCACCGCGTTCATGCTGGAACAGCGTGGCGACAAAAAACGGATGCGTCACCAGCTCGACCGCGCGGATTTCGCCCTCTTCATCCCAGCCGGTGACGCGCAAATCGCCGCTCTCCAGTTCACGGGCGAATTCTGACGAGACGCCAAAACTACAGCGGTAAGCTTCTTCAATCTGATCGCGGCCATAGGCGCGGGCAATCAACGTATTGGGGCGCAACTCAATCGACCCCGTTTGCTCCACCAGCGCGCAGCTTAGCGGCGTAATCACCATCCGCCCTTGCTGTTCCGTTTCGGCGTGCGCCGCATCCTCCCAGCCCAGCACATGACGGGCATATTCAATGACCGCATGCTGAAAACCGCCGCAGGTGCCAAGGAATGGCACCGCATTTTCCCGCGCGTATTTAATGGCGATAAACGCACCGTGCGCATTTTTATAGGGGCTTCCCGGCACGACCCAAATGGCATCATAGCCAACCAGGTCTTCATCGCTGCCGATTTCGCTGGTTGCCAGCCAGTCGTAATCTGCGGTTATCTCCAGCACGGCAGCGGCATCGTCAATCGCCAGCGGGATCGCCTGGTGCGCAACGATGTCGTGGTTGTAATCACCAACCAGCGCGATGCGCACTGTTTTTTTGGGGGGGATATGGTGCATGGTAGAGTCCTTATGCCGTGTCAGATAAGTAATAACATAAGGAACATCACGATAGCCGTCTTTTAATGTAATCACAACACCTTAAAATCAGCGGGGTGTTATCACTACAAATTATGTAAAAAGAGAGAACGAGCCATGATTAAGTGCAAACGCGTCTATGAATCCCCGGCTAAAGAGGATGGCTACCGGGTACTGGTTGACCGGCTCTGGCCGCGCGGGGTGAAAAAAACGGATCTTCAGTACGATGAGTGGTGCAAAACCCTGGCCCCGTCAACGGAACTGCGTAAGGCGTTCCACGGCGAAGCGATTGATTTTTCCGCCTTTCGCGAAAGCTATCGTCAGGAGCTGGAGGCGCAGAAAGAGGAAGGCAAAAAGCTGGCGGCGCGGGGGGCGAAAAGCGCCATCACGCTGTTATACGCGGCGAAAGACACCGAACATAATCACGCTCGCATACTGGCAGAGTGGCTACGCGCGCTGGCTTAGCCGATTGCCTGCTCGTATACATCCTGCGGTTGGCTGTCCGGCTGGAGCGGCATCAGGTGTTCGGCGCGCACAAAAGCAAAACCGCGCTGACCGTCAAACGCCGTAACATCCCCGGTGACCAGCCACAGCGCACGCGGAGCGCTGCGCGGCATTTCAGTCATAAACCCGTTTACCGGGTTGAGAAAACGTTCTCCGGGCTGACACAGCCCGAATAATTCAACGGATTTACCAATATTGCTCCGCCCGGTGGCGGTTTGGGCACCAATCACTAACGCCTGGCTGCCCGGTCGTAACTGAAACATGTTTCTCTCGTGCGCTCACATAAACTGGAAATGAGATAATTCTGATAGAGAAGTTTACCTGGCTTTAGGCGCACTGTCATCCTGATGCCGCTGTTTTATCCTTCACGTGGCGGAAAACACTTCTCAGTGTGCCCCCAGAGCGGGCAACTCTCCATGATTTCTCCATTCTTACTGCACTTTTGGTCGTTATAGTTTGCCCTGTTCTCACCCATGACCAGAGAACATCATTCCGTAATCAATGAGTTTTTGCCCCGCTTCATCAACGGGGCTTTTTTTTGCTCTCCCGCCGCGATATATCAAATTGTCATCTTTCATGTTTTAATCACGCGCAGCCAATACCATTGTGAAAAATCTCTGTTTTTTCGGTTTCATACCCACTTAATTTTGGCGTTTAACGCCAGTGAAGGAGTTTTCGTGAGAAAGACAACCATCATTATGCTGATCGTGGCAATTGTTGCCGTTGCCGGAACCCAATTCGGCTGGTGGTAATCCAAAACGCTGTGTCGCCCTCACTCCCGCACCAATGATGGGGACGTTTGAAATTTCACAAGGGCTTGCGCACCCTATAACAATTGGGAACAGGAATGATTAATATGCTGATCATAAATTTTATCAATCCATCCACCGCAAAATTTGCGTTTGCGCAGATCGGGGCAGCGGGTTATAAAGTGCACAAGTGACGGATATACGATTTAACAGGTTTTCAAATCATTCGCTGGCAGTTTTGATGTCGAAACTGCCATCTTTTATTTTTTCTTTCTAAACCTATAGTTATGGTGTTTTAGGGTTCTGCTGAACTCTTTAATGAGTACGCAGGATCAGGCTGATCGCATCCTGCTCAGACAATCCATATTCCTTAATAAAAACATCCATTGATTCTTCCTGCGTTTCATTAAATAACGCCGCGCCGCCGCTGGTGTGAATATTACCCGATACCACATCCCCTCTTTCGACGTCGCAGCTTCCGATTAATTCTGCAATAGCAAACTCTCCTTTTTCGTCGCGGATAACAATAAATCCAATGCGATGCTCGTGATGAATGACAGTACCTTTCATAAGAAAAATCCATTCGCGGTAAGTTATTTTCAGCGTAGCTGACGCTTTGAAAATAGAGAATCTTCTTTGCCTGCTTTAGTGAGCTGACGCAGCATTCTTATCACTCGTCACGGCTTTGATATAAATAACTCTTTTTTGCCCGATGCTAAGTATGAGGCGATGTAAACCTGGATATAGCGCTCATTTTCTCGCCACGGGCAGGCATAGTGTAAGGATAACTTCCAGGAGGATACGTCCATGAAAAAATTACTGATCTGTTGTCTTTTCGGCAATACCGCCAATTCTCTGGCGAAAAAAATGCAAAAAGCAGCAAATGAGCTGGGTTACCCACTACTGGTTAGTGCGGTAGGGCTGGAGAATTTTGCCAGCGTCGCGCCGGCTTTTGACTGCTATCTGGTTGCGCCGCATATTCAGTACAAGATCGATGAACTGAAAGCCACCATTGGCAATAATGCCCCTATTGCGATTATCGAAAGCTATCCTTTTGCGTCAATGGATGGCGAGGCTGTATTGAAATTTGTGATGGAAAAGATGCCTGAGCCCGCGGCCTGACCAAAAGCTACGTCTGCCTTCGCGGACGTGGCTTTTTTTAGGCTGTTCAGGCGTTGTTTTAATTAGGGTTGCCACACCGGCATAAGCCAGGAAGATATTGCCCAACTCACCCTCTTTTCGCGCTTGAATACTGATTTTTTATCCAGTATAAATGCTGCACGAAAAATCAGAGTGAATAGGACTACCCTGTGTTTGTTGAACTGGTTTATGACAAGCGTAACGTTGAAGGTTTACCCGGTGCGAGAGAGATTATCCTTACCGAACTGACGAAGCGTGTGCACCGCCTCTTTCCCGACGCCGATGTACGCGTAAAACCCATGCAGGCCAATGGCTTGAACAGCGATGCCAGCAAAAGCGATCGCGAAAAACTCAATCGCATGCTGGAAGAGATGTTTGAGGAAGCGGATATGTGGATGGTGCAGGATTAACTCATCAAGCTTTCCCCTGCAACTGGATAGCATGTCGTCCAGTTGTAGTTGATTCTCGCAAGCTTAAGCTCCCCGGATACCTCACCAAAGCGCTGTGACTGGCGTTCGCGGAAAAACGTCCGCAACGCCTCTGGCATAAATGCAGCCCGGTAACGTAGCAACGTGCTATGCCAGAATGGCGCAGGCAACGGCGTATTCCTGTGGCGGGCACGCAACTCCTCTTTCCAGGGAGAATTCAGGATCTGCTCACAGAAAGCATGGCGAAGTGACACCGCTGTTTCATCCGGGATGCCTGCCAACAAAAGCTGCCTCGGCAGCGCCACTAGCCGTAATTGGCGAATGTGGATGGATCTGGCCTGATAACCCTGCCAAATTTCCGTCAAAAACCGCACTTTCTCTGGTAGTGGTGCGTTTGGTTGATACAACGGCAAGGTCAGGGGCAAAAAGGTGAAGTGAAACCCCATATCTGGCAGCACGTCCGCCAGCGGATCATGCCCGATAAGATGGCGAAGTTGCCTGAGAAGCGCCGTTACTGGCTGTGGTAAAACAGGCTGTATGCCCGCCGCCAGGGCAAGTTTTCGCGGATCATAATAATCCTCCCGTCGTTTTCCGATGCCGCTATTTTCTTGCCAGAGTGTCAGCGTGTTTTCGTTCGTCGCGCCATAAAGGCTTTCAAGATCAACGGATTCCATTTCATGCTCTGTCGCTTCGATAAAAAAAGAGTGTAGTACAAAGAAGGCAGGCAAAAATAGTGGCCTTATCCTTTTTAAACGCTACGCTTAAATCAGCAACGGATGCCCTTATCAACGCCATTTCGGCTAATTGTGACCATTTGTATTTCCCGTTTAGGAAATATTTAACTGTCTACATTCATAGTGTTAAGCATGGAGGCATTATTGTGTTGATACTTCAAGAAAATATTGGTAGCGGCCGTCACAGACATTGTTACCAGCACCCTTTCGATAATCATAAATGCATCAAAACCCTTTACAACCCTGATGATGGCGGGCTTAAAGAAGTTAAGCGCGAAGTGTCTTATTACCTGAAAAAAACAGATTCGATTCAGGCTTGCCGTGCGATCCCTAATTATTACGGAACGGTGCAAACAAATTTCGGCACCGGTTATGTTTTCGATCTTGTCACCGATTACGATGGGGAAATATCTAAAAGCCTCGCGTTTTATATCAAGCATAAGCGCATGCCAATGCCGGTTCTTGAGCAGAAAATTGCCGAGCTCCGCGACACGCTAATTGAACATGGCATCTCCACCATGACGTTAAAAGAGTATAACGTGCTGGTACGTAAGGCAGCTCCGCATGAATATAGCCTGGTCGTGATAGACAATATTGGCGAAGCGGAATTTGTTCCCGTTGCGTCTTATATCCCCTTTCTGCATCGCCGGAAAGTGGACAGGTTAATTCAACGCTTTAAACACCGCATCCATAAAGTTAGCCGTACCGCTCAGGCTTTATAAGCCGTTAAGAAAGAGCTTACCTGCGTAAAACATGAATAGCACCGGCTCTTCAGTCGGTTTGCTGTTTTTAGATCCACCTACCAAAAGAAGCGACATAAAGACACTTATAGCGAAGAAGATGCACGATATATGAAGTAAGTTAGCCCGCTAATTATGTTTATTTATGGCTAACCCATGAAATTTGATACGCGCCTGACGCCCACGACCCTTGTTCTGGCGGTGTTCTCTTGCCTGATCCCCTTTTTCGCTGATTTTTCTTTTCCGCTTGACCATGGATTGTCCGTTGAGTGGGTAGAAAACGCGCAGGCGTTATGGCTGTTTTTCGGTTTTCTTTTCACCTTACGCTTCGCTTGTAGTACTGCGTTAACCGCCGGGTCAAAGGCGTTCTGGCTGTGGGCGGCATTATGGTGGCTTGTTTTATTGGGGCGCAGCACAAGCTGGGGAAGAGACTATTTTCCTGGGGAGCCGCGTCTCCTCTTCCGCCTGATTTCCGTACTACTGATTGGCGCGCTGGTCCTTTTTGTCTTCTTCTCCCGGGCGTTACGCGACGAAATTTTAAACCGTCTTCGTAACGAAACGTTCCTGGTCTGGACGTTCGGTTTGGTCGTTGTCACTTTTCTTATCTCGGACAGCGTGGAGCATCACCGCTTAATTGCGCATTTCTTCCTGCATAAGCCGGCTTATCAGGACCTCATTGAAGAGCTTTATGAAATCCCCTTTATGGTAGGTCTGTTCTGCGTTTCATACGATTTAATGCAACGGCAGAAGAGTGTGAGTCACCAATTTGCGATGAGTGATTAATATGCATGTCCAACCGAGATGTTCACGGATAATGCTGCGGTATGGGGTATCAAACACGACCGGCATCTGCTTCAGATAATCCTGTGCGTGGCGGCGTTTTTTCCAGGAAGTGAGGGTGATAAGCCAGCGCATCTTTCGCGTAAGGTATGCGCCCTCCAATGCCATATCAACGAGCCATGGCCAGAATATGCAATTCCTCTGATGGCCCCCATTTACTTTTCCGCTTCGCATGGTCTTTTGATCCCAGGCTGCACATATAAAAGCATCAGAATAGAGAGACATACCATCTATGCTGGCCTGAGTTAATTCCTAAAATGATTTACTCCGCTATTGGCTTAACTTGATTGATCAAGAGGTTAGCCGCTCCGATTTCTACTCATTCTGATAACAATCGAATTAACAAGCCCTTAACGTTGTAAGTTTCACTTAAGTGACTATAACCATAGGGTGAGGGTTCCGTACCGCTACCCCTGATGGACTTCATATAAGGAATGAGGAAAAGAAAAATGAAAAAGATACTGTCTGCCATTTTTTTACTTTTGGTCGCAGGTAATGCCGTCGCCGCCCCCGCTTCTGCTCTGGATATCAATACAGGTGAAGCGGCAGGCGCAAATGCATCCGAATTCGCCGTCGGGTCGTCGGCCATTGCTGGCATCACTGTAGCAACAGCCATAACCGGTGTGGCGCTGATCGCCGCCGGTGGCAGCGATGGTTCCAGTACCGGCACGACAACCACCACTACAACATCGACCCAGTAAAATAATTTAGGCGAGGTTCGGCGAGCCTCGCCTTATCACTGCACTATGCCCCCCCACCGCACCAGGCTACCTGTTCCAGGATTATACAGTTCGAGAGATACGATATGTCCTTACACCGGATGGTAAAACGCTTAAGTACCAATTTCAGCCTTACGTGAGCAATATGGGCTGTCAGGGCATAACCGATAAAACAAAAGCGGATGGTTTACTGTGTCAGAATGGCGTCGGGCAGAAGGTTCTCTTCATTTTTGTTGAGAAAGGTGTTTTGCAAAAACATGGCAACCTTTAACTTTTGGGATTTAAAAAGTCAGTGGGCAGGCAGTAGCGATTATTTGCCCACTCAACTGCGGGTTGCGGCTCTGGTCGGTAGAGTGAAGAGAGCGCTTCATGGGCCGACTGAACGTTATGATGATGACCGGGGAAAAGACTGGGTGATCGTCACCACAAAAACAGGGTCATAAAGCCGGGGTTTTGAGGAAGAACTTTTCCAGGCATAAAAAAACGGGAACCACTCGGCTCCCGTTCTTATTTAACCCAGAAACTGGATTACATATTCGCGATAATCGCGTCGCCAAACTCGCTACATTTCAGCAGTTTAGCGCCTTCCATCAGACGTTCGAAATCGTAGGTCACGGTTTTGGCAGCGATTGCGCCTTCGGTGCCTTTGACGATCAGGTCTGCGGCTTCGAACCATTCCATATGACGCAGCATCATCTCTGCGGAAAGGATGATAGAACCCGGGTTCACTTTGTCCTGGCCCGCGTATTTCGGCGCAGTACCGTGGGTTGCTTCGAACAGGGCGCATTCGTCACCGATGTTCGCGCCAGGTGCGATACCGATACCGCCAACCTGTGCGGCCAGGGCGTCGGAAATGTAGTCACCGTTCAGGTTCATACAGGCGATAACGTCGTATTCCGCCGGACGCAGCAGGATCTGTTGCAGGAACGCATCTGCAATCACATCTTTAATGATGATCTCTTTGCCGGTTTTCGGGTTTTTGATTTTTTGCCACGGGCCGCCATCGATCAGCTCGCCGCCGAACTCTTCGCGTGCCAACTGGTAACCCCAGTCTTTGAACGCGCCTTCGGTGAACTTCATGATGTTGCCTTTGTGCACCAGCGTCACAGAATCGCGGTCGTTAGTGATTGCGTATTCGATCGCCGCGCGCACCAGGCGTTTGGTGCCGTCTTCAGAACACGGTTTGATGCCGATACCGCAATGTTCCGGGAAGCGAATTTTCTTCACGCCCATCTCTTCGCGCAGGAATTTAATCACTTTTTCCGCGTCGGCAGAGTCGGCTTTCCACTCGATACCGGCGTAGATGTCTTCGGAGTTCTCACGGAAGATGACCATATCGGTCAGCTCAGGGTGTTTCACCGGGCTCGGGGTGCCCTGGTAGTAACGTACCGGGCGCAGGCAGATGTACAGATCCAGCTCCTGGCGCAGCGCAACGTTCAGAGAACGAATACCGCCGCCAACGGGCGTGGTCAGGGGGCCTTTAATCGCAACGCGATAATCACGAATCAGATCAAGAGTTTCAGGCGGCAGCCAGACGTCCTGGCCATAAACCTGGGTCGATTTCTCGCCGGTATAAATTTCCATCCAGGAAATTTTACGCTCACCTTTGTAGGCTTTTTCCACGGCGGCATCGACCACTTTCAGCATAGCCGGGGTCACGTCAACACCGATACCGTCACCTTCAATGAACGGAATAATCGGGTTATTCGGAACGTTGAGCTTGCCATTTTGCAGGGTGATCTTATTACCTTCCGCCGGAACAACTACTTTGCTTTCCATTCACCTCTCCTTCGAGCGCTTCTGGTTGTTTTGCTCGCTGACTTCATGCCGGGGCGCTCAGACTGCGTCCGCTCACCTGTTACGTGAATCACACAGAGCAAACCGTTTTTTGTTAATGAATTGTAATGAGCCCGTCAATACTAACCGATAGTTGGGTTCCATGAAAGGCAATCATGATTCAGCTATAATGCGGCAATTGATAACTACTGAAAATACCATGAAGAAAACTTCTTATAGAAATCACCGGCTTGAGCGATTCAGCTCACGACAAGCCACTAAGCCTGCTGGGGAAAGCCAGCCGAAACGGGTGATTTTGTTCAATAAACCCTACGATGTTTTGCCCCAGTTCACAGACGAAGCCGGACGCAGCACGCTGAAAGACTTTATACCGGTTCCGGGCGTGTACGCCGCCGGGCGACTGGACCGCGACAGCGAGGGTCTGCTGGTGCTCACCAACGATGGCGCATTGCAGGCAAGCCTCACGCAGCCTGGCAAACGCACTGGCAAAATCTATTATGTGCAAGTTGAAGGCGAACCCACTGATGACGCGATCGACGCGCTGCGCAACGGCATCACGCTCAACGATGGCCCCACCCTGCCCGCTGGTGTGGAACGTGTTGACGAACCCGCCTGGCTGTGGCCGCGCAATCCGCCGATTCGCGAGCGCAAATCCATTCCCGCCTGCTGGCTGAAAATCACCCTTTATGAAGGCCGCAACCGCCAGGTCCGGCGCATGACTGCCCATGTCGGTTTTCCCACTCTGCGCCTCATCCGCTACGCTATGGGGAACTACACGCTGGAAAACCTCGCCAATGGCGACTGGCGCGACGCTTAATCTCAGGGAGAAAACGATGTTCAAACCCCATGTCACTGTGGCCTGCGTTGTTCATGCGCAGGGGAAATTTCTGGTGGTGGAAGAAACTATTCACGGCAAAGCGCTGTGGAACCAGCCTGCCGGTCATCTGGAAGCCGATGAAACACTGGCCCAGGCGGCAAAACGTGAGCTGTGGGAAGAGACCGGCATCGACGCCGAACCGCAGCACTTTGTCAGAATGCATCAGTGGCTTGCGCCAGACGGCACGCCGTTTCTGCGCTTCCTTTTTGCCATTGAGCTTAACGAAATGTGCGCCACTGAACCGCACGATAGCGATATCGACCGCTGTCACTGGGTGTCGGCAGATGAGATCCTGACTGCGTCCAACCTGCGCTCGCCGCTGGTTGCAGAGAGTATCCGCTGTTACCAGGCCGGCCAACGTCTGCCGCTGGAAACGATCGCAGAATTTAACTGGCCGTTTACAGGGGATGCCTGAGCCGCCAGCCCGTGCTAGAATACGCCGCCCTGAAGTTCTTCGTTGTGAGTATTCTTATGTCTGATAGCCCAAAAAAAGTGATCGTCGGCATGTCCGGCGGTGTCGACTCTTCTGTTTCCGCTTACTTGTTGCTGCAACAAGGCTACAAAGTGGAAGGCCTGTTCATGAAGAACTGGGAAGAGGATGACGGCGAGGAATACTGCACCGCGGCGGCAGATCTTGCCGACGCGCAAGCTGTTTGCGACAAGCTCGGCATTGAGCTTCACACCGTGAATTTTGCCGCAGAGTATTGGGACAATGTGTTCGAGCATTTCCTGGCTGAATACAAAGCCGGACGCACGCCAAACCCGGATATTCTGTGCAACAAAGAGATCAAATTTAAAGCCTTCCTTGAGTTCGCCGCCGAAGATCTTGGCGCGGATTATATTGCCACCGGCCACTATGTGCGCCGTGCCGATGTCGACGGTAAAAGCCGCCTGCTGCGCGGTCTCGATGGCAATAAGGATCAGAGCTACTTCCTTTATACGCTGGGCTCCGATCAAATCGCCCAGAGTCTGTTCCCGGTCGGCGAGCTGGAAAAACCGCAGGTGCGTAAAATTGCCGAAGAGCTGGGGCTTGCCACCGCGAAGAAAAAAGACTCGACCGGCATCTGCTTTATTGGCGAGCGCAAATTCCGCGAGTTCCTTGGGCGCTACTTGCCTGCTCAGCCGGGCAAAATCCTTACCGTTGACGGTGAAGAGATTGGCGAACATCAGGGTCTGATGTACCACACCCTCGGCCAGCGCAAAGGGTTGGGCATTGGCGGCACCAAAGAGGGCAGCGAAGATCCGTGGTATGTGGTCGATAAAGACGTCGAAAACAATATCCTGATTGTCGCGCAGGGCCACGATCACCCGCGCCTGATGTCTGTCGGGCTGATTGCTCAACAGCTGCACTGGGTCGATCGCGAGCCGTTCACCGGCACACTGCGCTGCACGGTGAAAACCCGTTACCGCCAGGAAGATATTCCTTGCACGGTGACCGCGCTGGACGACGATCGCATTGAGGTGCGTTTCGACGAACCGGTTGCTGCCGTCACGCCGGGTCAATCCGCGGTGTTTTACCTCGGTGAAGTGTGCCTCGGCGGCGGCATTATTGAGCAGCGCCTGCCGCTGCCCCTTTAAGACATTTTAGCAATACCGGACTGGCGAAAGCCCGCAACCGCAGCACGGTATGCGGGCAGAAAAAGGAGTGAGTGTGGCGAAGAACTATTACGACATTACCCTGGCGCTGGCAGGCATCTGCCAGTCCGCACGTCTGGTGCAAGAACTTGCGCACCAGGGCCACTGTGACGCCGACGCGCTGCATGTTTCACTCAATAGCGTGATTGACATGAATCCGGATTCCACCCTCAGTGTGTTTGGCGGCAGCGAAGCCAACCTGCGTATGGGGCTGGAAACCCTGCTCGGCGTGCTCAACGCCAGCAGCCGCCAGGGACTGAACGGTGAATTGACCCGCTATACCCTGAGCCTGATGGTGCTGGAGCGCAAACTTGCCGCCAATAAAGGGGCGATGGAGACGCTCGGTAACCGCATTAACGGTTTACAGCGCCAGCTTGAACATTTCGATCTTGAATCAGAAACGCTGCTCAGCGCCATGGCCGCCATCTATGTGGATGTTATCAGCCCGCTCGGGCCGCGTATTCAGGTCACCGGTTCCCCTGCCGTGCTGCAAAGCTCGCAGGTGCAGGCGAAAGTGCGCGCCACCCTGCTCGCCGGGATCCGCGCCGCCGTGCTGTGGCATCAGGTCGGCGGAGGCCGACTACAGTTAATGTTTTCCCGAAATCGCCTGTCGACGCAGGCCAAACAAATTCTCGCTCATTGTTAACCTCCCGGAGTTGTGACTTATGGAATTATCCTCACTGACCGCCGTTTCCCCTGTCGATGGACGCTACGGCGATAAAGTCAGCGTACTGCGCGGGATCTTCAGCGAATACGGTTTGCTGAAATTTCGCGTTCAGGTTGAAGTACGCTGGCTGCAAAAACTGGCGGCACACGCGGCGATCAAGGAAGTTCCTGCTTTTGCTGCCCACGCAAACGGTTACCTCGATAAAATCATCGAAGACTTCAATGAAGAAGATGCGCAGCGCATTAAAACCATTGAGCGCACCACCAACCACGATGTGAAAGCGGTGGAGTATTTTCTGAAAGAGAAAGTGGCGGATATCCCCGAACTGCACGCCGTTTCTGAGTTCATCCACTTCGCCTGTACTTCTGAAGATATCAACAACCTCTCTCACGCGCTGATGCTGAAAACCGCCCGCGATGAAGTTATCCTGCCGTACTGGCGCAAACTTATCGATTCGGTGAAAGAGCTCGCCGTGCAGTACCGCGACATCCCGTTGCTCTCCCGCACCCACGGCCAGCCGGCAACGCCGTCGACCCTCGGAAAAGAGATGGCCAACGTTGCTTACCGTATGGAGCGTCAGTACCGCCAGCTTAACCAGGTGGAGATCCTCGGTAAAATCAACGGCGCAGTGGGGAACTACAACGCGCATATCGCTGCCTACCCGGAAGTGGACTGGCACCAGTTCAGCGAAGAGTTTGTGACCTCCCTCGGTATTCAGTGGAACCCGTACACCACGCAGATTGAACCGCACGATTACATCGCTGAATTGTTCGACTGCATGGCGCGTTTCAACACCATTCTTATCGACTTCGACCGTGATATCTGGGGTTATGTCGCACTGAACCACTTCAAGCAGAAAACCATTGCTGGCGAGATTGGTTCTTCGACCATGCCGCACAAAGTTAACCCGATCGATTTTGAAAACTCCGAAGGCAACCTCGGCCTGTCGAACGCGGTATTGCAACACCTGGCGAGCAAACTGCCGGTCTCCCGCTGGCAGCGCGATCTGACGGACTCCACCGTGCTGCGTAACCTGGGCGTCGGCGTCGGCTATGCGCTGATCGCGTACCAGTCGACTCTGAAAGGTATCAGCAAGCTGGAAGTGAACCGCGATCGTCTGCTGGACGAACTGGATCACAACTGGGAAGTGCTGGCCGAGCCGATTCAGACAGTCATGCGCCGTTACGGCATTGAAAAACCGTACGAAAAACTGAAAGAGTTGACCCGTGGCAAGCGCGTAGACGCCGAAGGGATGAAGCAGTTTATCGACAGCCTGGCGCTGCCGGAGGATGAAAAAGTGCGTCTGAAAGCAATGACCCCGGCCAACTACATTGGTCGTGCCATCACTATGGTTGATGAATTGAAATAAGTACCACACCTGCCTGCCCGCCCTCTTTCCCCGGAAAGAGGGTTTCTTCCCTCCCCGGTTGAGTAAATGTTTATCCCTTCTGTTTCAAAATCAGCGTTAAACTATTCAGGTAAAAAATAGAGGGAGAGGTCTGACGATGCGCGTACTCGTTGTGGAAGATAATGCTCTGTTGCGTCACCATTTAAAGGTTCAGTTGCAGGAGCTGGGACATCAGGTCGACGCCGCAGAAGATGCAAAGGAAGCGGATTACTTTCTGAATGAACATCTGCCCGATATCGCGATTGTCGATCTCGGCCTGCCGGATGAAGATGGACTGTCGTTGATCCGCCGCTGGCGCAGCCATGAGGTCACGCTGCCGGTGCTGGTGCTGACCGCGCGCGAAGGCTGGCAGGATAAGGTTGAAGTGCTGAGTGCCGGCGCTGACGATTACGTCACCAAACCGTTCCATATCGAAGAAGTGGTGGCGCGGATCCAGGCGCTGATGCGCCGTAACAGCGGTCTCGCTTCACAGCTGATTTCCATGCCGCCGTTCCAGGTCGATCTCTCCCGCCGTGAACTCTCCGTCAATAACGAAGTGGTCAAGCTCACTGCTTTTGAATACACCATTATGGAAACGCTGATCCGTAATAACGGCAAAGTGGTGAGTAAAGATTCGCTGATGTTGCAGCTTTACCCCGATGCGGAGCTGCGCGAAAGCCATACCATTGATGTGCTGATGGGGCGGCTGCGTAAAAAAATCCAGGCACAATATCCCGATGAGGTGATAACCACCGTGCGCGGCCAGGGTTATCTGTTCGAACTGCCCAAATGAGGCGCGTGCTGCGGCATATTTTGCCGCTTTCTCTGCGAGTGCGCTTTCTGCTCGCCACCGCCGCGGTGGTGATGGTGCTTTCGCTGGCTTATGGCGTTGTCGCGCTGGTGGGTTACAGCGTCAGCTTCGATAAAACCACCTTCCGCCTGCTGCGCGGTGAAAGTAATCTCTTCTACACCCTCGCACGCTGGGAAAACAACACGTTGCGCGTTGATCTTCCTGAGAGTCTGGATCAGCAAAGCCCCACCATGACGTTTATCTACAACAAGCAAGGCCAGCTTATCTGGTCACAGCGCAATGTGCCGTGGTTGCAAAAACGCATTGAACCCGGCTGGCTGACGACCAATGGCTTTCACGAGATTGAAGCGGATGTCGATGCCAGTAGCACGCTGATTGATGACGATCACTCCATGGCGCAGAAGCTTAAAGAGATCCGCGAAGATGACAGCGATTCCGAGATGACACACTCGGTGGCGGTCAATATCTACTCCGCCACCGCGCATATGCCGCAACTGACCATTGTGGTTGTCGATACCATCCCTATAGAGTTGAACCGCTCCTATATGGTGTGGAGCTGGTTCTTCTACGTGCTGGCGGCCAACTTATTATTAGTAGTGCCGCTGCTGTGGCTGGCGGCCTGGTGGAGTTTGCGGCCAATTGAAGCTCTGGCGCGTGAAGTGCGCGAACTGGAAGAGCATCACCGCGTACAGCTCAACCCGGACACCACCCGGGAGCTCACCAGTCTGGTGCGCAACCTGAACCGCCTGTTAAAAAGTGAACGCGAGCGCTACGACAAATACCGCACTACCCTGACGGATCTCACCCACAGCTTAAAAACGCCGCTGGCGGTGCTGCAAAGTACCCTGCGCTCATTACGCAGCGAAAAAATGAGCGTCAGCGATGCCGAGCCGGTGATGCTGGAGCAAATCAGCCGTATTTCCCAGCAGATTGGTTATTACCTGCACCGTGCGACCATGCGCGGCAGCAGTATGCTCAGCCGTGAATTACATCCCGTCGCGCCGCTGCTCGACAGTTTAACCTCGGCGCTGAATAAGGTTTATCAGCGCAAAGGGGTCAACATCACCCTCGATATTTCGCCGGAAATCAGTTTTGTTGGTGAGCAAACTGACTTTATGGAAGTGATGGGCAATGTGCTGGATAACGCCTGTAAATACTGCCTGGAATTTGTCGAAGTGTCGGTGAGCCAGACCGATGAGACGCTGCATATTGTGGTGGAAGATGACGGGCCAGGAATTCCCGCCGCGCAGCGTGAAAGGGTGTTTGATCGCGGCCAGCGCGCCGATACGCTGCGCCCCGGCCAGGGTGTGGGGCTTTCCGTCGCGCGAGAAATCGTCGAACAATATGGCGGAAAGATAATCACCGGCGACAGTCTGCTGGGCGGCGCGAGGATGGAAGTGATTTTTGCGCGTCAGCAAACGGTGATAACGGGCGACTGAACGCCCTTAACATGGCTATAATCCATTATTCATCCAATGATTAATTGCCGGAAACATATATGGAATATCACCTGGAAATAAACTGGCCAGACTTTCTTCAACGCTACTGGCAGAAACGCCCGGTAGTGCTGAAACGCGGATTTAAAGCATTTGTCGACCCCATCAGCCCGGATGAGCTGGCAGGGCTGGCGATGGAGAACGAAGTGGATAGCCGCCTGGTCAGCCATCTTGATGGCAAATGGCAGGTGAGCCACGGGCCGTTCCAGAGCTACGATGATCTGGGTGAAAGCAACTGGTCGCTGCTGGTGCAGGCGGTGAATCATTGGCACCAGCCTGCCGCCGCGCTGATGCGCCCGTTTCGCACCCTGCCCGACTGGCGCACCGATGATCTGATGATTTCGTTCTCGGTGCCTGGCGGCGGTGTGGGTCCGCATCTCGATCAATATGATGTGTTTATCATTCAGGGCACCGGCCGTCGCCGCTGGCGCGTGGGTGAAAAAGCGCGGCTGAGACAGCACTGCCCGCACCCGGATCTGCTCCAGGTGGATCCTTTCGAGGCGATTATTGATGAAGAGATGGAGCCGGGCGACATTCTCTATATTCCGCCAGGATTCCCGCATGAAGGCTATTCGCTGGAGAACTCGCTGAACTATTCTGTCGGCTTTCGCGCGCCAAGCGGTCGCGAGCTGATCAGCGGTTTTGCCGATTATGTGCTGCAACGTGAACTGGGTAGCCAGCGTTATAGCGACCCGGATGTGCCAGAGCGCGAGCACCCGGCGGATGTTCTGCCGCAAGAGGTGGATAAGCTGCGCGAGATGATGCTCGGCCTGATTAATCAGCCGGAACAGTTTAATGAGTGGCTCGGCGAGTTTATCTCCCAGTCGCGCCATGAGCTGGATATCGCCCCGCCAGAGCCGCCTTATCAGCCGGATGAAATCTATGATGCGTTAAAACAGGGCGATAAGCTGGCGCGCCTCGGCGGCCTGCGCGTACTGCGCATCGGCGAAGATGTCTACGCCAACGGCGAGAAAATCAACTCGCCGCACCGCCCGGCACTGGAAGCGCTGGCAAGCCATATCGTATTGAACGGAGAGATGTTCGGCGACGCGCTGGACGATCCGTCCTTCCTCGCGATGCTCGCCGCGCTGGTGAATAGCGGATATTGGTTTTTTGAGGATTGATTTTTGATGTCACCCGGTGGCACCGCACCACCGGGTAATTCTTCGGGTTTATTCCCCTTTCGCGGTTAATTCGGCGATACGTACAATCACCTGTACCGCTTTTTCCATGCCGTCGAGGGTCACGAACTCATGTTTGCCGTGGTAGTTATATCCGCCGGTAAAAATGTTCGGGCATGGCAGGCCCATAAAGGAGAGCTGTGCGCCATCGGTGCCGCCGCGAATCGGTTTCATATCCGGTTCGATATCGCAATCGCGCATCGCTTGCTGAGCAATGTCGATAATGTGCGGAAACTCCGCCACTTTCTCACGCATATTGTAATAACTGTCTTCAATCACCAGTTCGATATAACAATCCGGGTGCAGCCCTTTACCGACGTGTTTGGCAATCTCCATCATCTTACGTTTACGCGCTTCAAACGATTTACGCTCAAAATCGCGAATGATGTAGTGCATCTCGGCGCGTTCAACGGTGCCTTTAATACTGGCGAGGTGATAAAAACCTTCGTAGCCTTCAGTTTGCTCCGGGCTCTCTTCTTCCGGCACCTGCGCGTGGATTTTGCTGGCAAGGGTTAAGGCATTGACCATTACCCCTTTCGCCGTACCGGGATGCACATTATTCCCGGCGATTTTGATGGTTACCGACGCGGCGTTAAAGTTCTCGAACTCCAGTTCTCCGACTCCGCCGCCGTCCATGGTGTACGCCCACTGCGCGCCAAACGCGTCCACATCAAAATGCTTCGCGCCTTTACCCACCTCTTCGTCCGGCGTAAACGCCACGCAAATATCACCGTGGGGAATGTTTTTCTTTTTCAGGACCGCCAGCGCGGTCATGATTTCTGCCACGCCGGCTTTATCATCCGCGCCGAGCAGCGTTTTGCCGTCGGTGGTGATAAGCGTTTGCCCCAGCAACTGATGCAGCACCGGGAACATCACCGGCGAGAGGATCTCATCGCCAACGCCCAGGGCGATATCGCCACCACGGTAATTTTCAAGAATTTGCGGGTTAACGTTTTTGCCGCTGCAATCGGGTGAGGTATCAACGTGGGAAATAAAACCAATCGCCGGGACGGGCGTTGACACGTTTGAGGGCAATTTTGCCATTAACGTGCCTTTATCACTTAACGTCACGTTCGCCAGCCCCATCTCGTTAAGCTGGTCTTGCAATAAGTGCAGGAGCTTCCACTGGCCATCCGTGCTTGGCACCTGGCGGACGCCCGGCTTTGATTGCGTATCCAGAGAAACGTACTGTAAAAAACGCTCTAATAATTTGTCCATGAAGCCCCCCTACAAAATGTCACGACATTATCAGTAAGCGTGAAAAGACAAATATTGCGTCAGGTCACTTTTACCCCGCAAACGACGATATTTTAAAGTTTGTCTTAATAACCGTACTTAATAACCGTAGTTGAGAAAGTGACTGATCGAGCGGCGAAAATGCATCAACGATTGGCGATTTCATTGCTTTGCCGTAGAATGCCAGCCCTTAAATCGTGCACAACCCTGAAGGTGGTTAATCACAAACCCCGCATCTGATAAGCCTTTCGATGCGCAAACACGGGACAGAGTAAAAAAATTGAACACACAATCGCGTTCGCGTTCACCGCTGGTGCAACTGGCCGGTATTCGCAAAAGCTTTGATGGTAAAACCGTCATTTCTGATTTTAATCTCACCATCAATAACGGCGAATTTCTGACACTGCTTGGCCCGTCTGGCTGCGGTAAAACCACGGTTCTGCGCCTGATTGCCGGGCTGGAAAGCGTCGATGTTGGCCATATTCAGCTTGATGCCCAGGATATTACTCACGTCCCGGCGGAACACCGCCATGTGAACACCGTTTTTCAAAGTTACGCGCTTTTCCCGCATATGACCGTGTTTGAAAACGTGGCCTTTGGTTTGCGGATGCAAAAAACCCCGGCGGCAGAGATCGCCCCGCGCGTCACCGACGCCCTGCGTATGGTGCAACTTGACGCGTTTGCCCAGCGCAAATCGCACCAACTTTCTGGCGGCCAGCAACAGCGCGTTGCCATCGCCCGCGCCGTGGTCAATAAACCCCGTTTACTGCTGCTTGATGAATCCCTCTCGGCGCTCGATTACAAGCTGCGCAAGCAGATGCAAAACGAACTCAAAGCGCTGCAACGTAAACTGGGCATCACTTTTGTCTTTGTCACCCACGATCAGGAAGAAGCCCTGACTATGTCAGATCGCATCGTGGTGATGCGCGACGGGCGCATTGAGCAGGACGGTACGCCGCGCGAAATCTACGAAGAGCCGAAAAACCTGTTTGTCGCCAGCTTTATTGGTGAAATCAACATTTTCAATGCCACGGTGATTGAGCGTCTGGATGAGAGCCGCGTGCGCGCCAGCGTTGAAGGCCGCGAGTGCAATATTTACGTCAACTTCGCAGTGGAAAAAGGTCAACAGCTTAATGTCCTGCTGCGCCCGGAAGATTTGCGCGTTGAAGAAATTAACGATATCGCCGATGTGGAAGGGCTGATTGGTTTTGTACGCGAACGTAACTATAAAGGCATGACGCTGGAATCCATGGTCGAACTTGAGAACGGCAAAATGGTGATGGTCAGCGAGTTTTTTAACGAAGACGACCCGGATTTTGACCACTCGCTGGATCAAAAAATGGCCATCAACTGGGTGGAAAGCTGGGAGGTCGTACTGGCTGATGAAGAGCACAAGTAAATTCCAGAATGGGGTGATCGCCACTATCGTTGGTTGGCTTGTGCTGTTTGTCTTTCTGCCCAACCTGATGATCATCGCCACCAGCTTTTTGACCCGCGATGACGCCAATTTCGTCAAGCTGGTCTTCACGCTGGATAACTATGCCAGGCTGCTCGATCCGCTCTATTTCGACGTGCTGCTGCACTCGCTCAATATGGCGGTTATCGCCACCCTCGCCTGTCTAGTGCTTGGCTATCCTTTCGCCTGGTTTCTGGCAAAGCTGCCGATAAAGGTGCGCCCGCTGCTGCTGTTTTTGCTGATTGTTCCTTTCTGGACCAATTCGCTTATCCGCATTTATGGGCTGAAAATTTTCCTCAGCACCAAAGGCTATCTCAATGAGTTCTTACTCTGGCTCGGGGTCATCGACACGCCGATGCGCATTATGTTTACCCCGAGTGCGGTGATCATTGGGCTGGTCTATATTCTGCTGCCGTTTATGGTGATGCCGCTCTACTCCAGTATCGAAAAGCTCGACAAACCTTTGCTGGAAGCCGCTCGTGATCTCGGTGCCAGCAAGCTGCAAACCTTCACGCGCATTATTATTCCGCTGACCATGCCGGGGATCATCGCTGGTTGCCTGCTGGTGATGCTGCCTGCCATGGGGCTGTTCTACGTGTCAGATTTAATGGGCGGCGCGAAAAACTTGCTGATTGGTAATGTGATTAAAAGCCAGTTCCTGAACATTCGCGACTGGCCGTTTGGCTCCGCCACCAGCATCACGTTGACTATCGTGATGGGGCTGATGCTGCTGGTCTACTGGCGCGCCGCGCGTTTGCTGAATAAAAAGGTGGAGCTGGAATGATCGGTCGACTGCTCAGAGGCGGTTTTATGACCGCCATTTACGCTTACCTTTATATTCCGATCATTATTCTGATCGTGAATTCGTTTAACCGTTCGCGCTTCGGCATTAACTGGCAGGGCTTTTCCACGCAGTGGTACAGCCTGCTGATGAACAACGACAGCCTGTTACAGGCGGCGCAACACTCGCTCACTATGGCCGTGCTGTCAGCAACCTTCGCCACGCTGATTGGCTCGCTCACCGCCGTGGCGCTCTACCGCTACCGTTTTCGCGGCAAACCGTTTGTCAGCGGCATGCTGTTTGTGGTGATGATGTCGCCGGATATCGTGATGGCGATTTCGCTGCTGGTGCTGTTTATGCTGATCGGCGTGCAGCTTGGCTTCTGGTCGCTGCTGTTTTCCCATATCACTTTCTGCCTGCCGTTTGTGGTGGTCACCGTCTTCTCGCGCTTAAAAGGGTTTGATGTGCGCATGCTTGAGGCGGCGAAAGACCTGGGAGCCAGTGAGATAACCATTCTGCGCAAAATCATTTTGCCGCTGGCGCTGCCCGCCGTGGCCGCTGGCTGGTTATTGAGTTTTACCCTGTCGATGGATGACGTGGTGGTTTCCTCCTTCGTGACCGGACCAGGGTATGAAATTCTGCCGCTAAAAATCTATTCGATGGTGAAAGTCGGCGTCTCACCCGAAGTGAATGCCCTCGCCACCATTCTGTTAGTACTGTCGCTGGTTCTGGTGATCGCCAGCCAGCTTATTGCTCGTGATAAAACAAAATCTCAGGGGACGTAAATGAAGAAAAACTGGTCACGCCACCTGCTCGCAGCAGGCGCACTTGCCCTCGGCATCAGCGCCGCGCATGCGGACGACAACAACACGCTCTACTTCTACAACTGGACCGAGTATGTGCCGCCAGGCTTGCTGGAGCAGTTCACCAAAGAGACCGGCATCAAGGTTATTTATTCCACGTATGAGTCGAATGAAACCATGTATGCCAAGCTCAAAACCTACAAAGAAGGTGCGTACGACTTAGTGGTGCCGTCGACCTACTTCGTCGACAAAATGCGTAAAGAGGGCATGATTCAGAAGATCGATAAAACGAAGCTGACCAACTTCCACAACCTCGATCCGCAGATGCTCAACAAGCCGTTTGACCCGAGCAATGATTACTCCATTCCCTATATCTGGGGTGCAACGGCAATTGGTGTGAACAGCGAGGCTATCGATCCGAAAACCGTCACCAGTTGGGCGGATTTGTGGAAACCACAATACAAAGGCAGCCTGCTGTTGACCGACGATGCGCGCGAAGTGTTCCAGATAGCGCTGCGTAAACTGGGTTATTCCGGCAATACCACCGACCCGAAAGAGATTGAAGCAGCGTATAAAGAGCTGCAAAAACTAATGCCAAACGTGGCGGCGTTCAACTCCGATAACCCGGCGAACCCGTATATGGAAGGCGAAGTGAATCTCGGCATGGTGTGGAACGGTTCCGCGTTTGTGGCGCGCGAAGCGGGAACCCCGCTGGAAGTGGTGTGGCCGAAAGAAGGCGGTATTTTCTGGATGGATAGCCTGTCGATTCCAGCGAACGCCAAAAACGTCGACGGCGCGCTGAAGCTGATTAACTTCCTGCTGCGCCCGGATATTGCCAAACAAGTGGCGGAAACCATCGGTTACCCGACGCCAAACCTCGCCGCGCGTAAGCTGCTGAAACCCGAAATCGCTAACGACAAATCCCTCTACCCGGATGCAGACACCATTAATAAGGGCGAGTGGCAAAACGATGTCGGCAGCGCCAGCGCCATTTACGAAGAGTATTACCAGAAGTTAAAAGCCGGTCGTTAACGTTGCTGGCCGCAGAAGGCATAACTGTAATCCTGGTTGCCTGTTTTCGGCCGCTAATGTCCAGCCGTGAGCAATGGCAATCTCCTGACAGATAGCCAGCCCAAGGCCTGCACCGCTGTCCCGGCGGTGTGCGCCGCGCCAGAAGCGGGAGAAGAGTAGTGGCAATTCGTCCTGCGCGACTCCCGGCCCACAATCGCGCACGGTAATGCGCTCCACGCTGATTTCCGTGCGCACTTCTGACTCCGGCGGCGCATGCTGGATGGCATTTTCCATCAGGTTTTTTAACAGGGTAAAAAACGCGCCGCGATCGGCCCGCCAGAACACCGCCTCACCCGGCACGCAAAGCGTTAAACTCACCTGCGCGTCATCGGCGATACGCTGCAAAAACTGCACACAATCACGCGCCACCGCGCCGGCATCAACCCGGTCGAAACGGTAACTGAGCGGCTCGCTGGCCTCTGCCAGCAACAGCAATTGCTGCACCTGGCGCGCCAGATGCTCAACCTGGCACAGCAGCGGTTCACGCGCATCGCTGTTATCTTCCATCAACTCCACTTCCGCGCGGATAAGCGTCAGCGGCGTTTTGAGTTCATGGGCGGCTTTTGCCAGAAAATCCTGCTGGGTGCGATACCCCTTCTCCAGCCGCGCCAGCGCCTGGTTAAAGCTGTCAATAAGGGGGGAAATTTCCGCTGGCACACCTTCGGTCTGCAAACGCCCGTCCAGCGAGCGCGGCGAGATTGTTGCCGCCTCAGCGGAGGCGTTACGTAGCGGCCTGAGGGAATATTTCAGGGTGACCCAGGCGCATAAACCAAAGACCACCAGCAGCACCAGGCTGAATAACTCAATACCAAAGCGGATAAACGGCAGGGCAAAACTACGGTGTAAAAAATCAACGAGCCGCGAACTGGCGGTCATCTGAATAAACCATGTTTTCCCTTCGCTCGCATAAAGTTCGGTAGTGCCAATATAGTCATTGCCATGAAGCGTAAATTCAAAGTCGCCAACGACAGGAGTGATGATTTGCTTAAGCGGCGGCCAGTGCTGCGCGCCAGGGGAACTCATTACAACGCGCCCTTTGTCGTCCAGCACCCGGTAAGCCACATCGTCAGCGAGGCTGCTATAGATCCACAGCGGATAGCGATCGCTTTCACTCATCCTGCCCGGCGAAGGATCAAACTGTAATTCGCTGGCTAAGGCGCGCGTATAGTCGCTCAGGTCCATGCCCGGCAGGCGTTCTTTCACCACCAGGCTAAATGAAACCAGCAGGCCGATACTCAGTAACGCCCCGGCAATAAACGCCAGCAGGATCTTCAGCGCCAGGCTATTCAGCCAGTTCGTCTTCACGGATGGCATAACCCAGTCCCCGCAGGTTGATAATCTGCATCTGCGAGCCGATGGAGGAGAGCTTACGTCGCAGGCGATGCAGGGCAACATCCAGCGCATTCGGGGTGACTGCATCGCTCAGCCCCCAACCGGCGGCCTCCATCTGGCTGCGGCGCACCACACTGCCCTGCTTTTGGATAAGAGTAAGCATTATCTGTAACTCTGCCGGCGCCAGCGCAATGCTGTGCTGCCCGCACTGCATCACGGCGGATTCCGGTGACAGGGTTAAATCTCCCCACGCCGGTTGCAGCGGCTGGCTGGCGGCGGGCCGACGCAGCAACGCGCGGGCGCGCGCTACCAGTTCCTCCATGGCAAACGGTTTGGGGAGATAGTCATCGGCACCCGCTTCCAGCCCCTGCACCCGGTCATGCAGCGCATCACGGGCGGTAAGGATCAGGCACGGAATGGCAATCCCCGCCTGGCGCAGGCGTTGCAAAAGCTGCAAGCCGTCACCATCGGGCAGGCCGCGATCGAGCACCAGCCCCTGATAGGCCACCTGCGTGATCGCCGCCCAGGCGGTGTCACCGCGCCCGACAATATCCACGGCGATGCCCGCGCTGGAAAGTCCTTTCGCGATCAGCCGCGCCAGGTATTCGTGATCTTCAATTAACAGTATTCGGCCCATCAGAATTTATACATGTAGCTCAAAAAAAGGCGGTTTTCGTTATTCCTGTCCACTAACGGGCTGTCCTTAATGTCTGATGCCAGCAGCGTCACTTCCACATCAAATGTCAGATAGTTATGCGGATTTATTTGATAGACGCTGCGTAACCCTAATTCAGTGTTAATACTGGCGTCGCCCTGGTAAGCAGGCCGCCACGCGCGGGCTTCATCCGGGCGCACACCATAGTAATAATTGACATAACTGGCGTTATAGCGATTGGCGACAATGCGCGGCGTCAGCGTGATATCACCCCACTGCCAGCTTCTTTCTGCGCCGAGGCGAATACGCTGCCCGTTACTGTTATCGGAGATATCGTGTGTCCAGTCGCTGAAAATGTTCGCCACGTCGTTTTGCCACTCGACTTTGGCGCCAGCCCAGAAACCGCTTTTGCGTTTAGCCATATCGCGGAAGATCCACGAATCATCCTCGTCATAACCTGAGCCGTCGTAGCTGGCAATAAGACCGAAATTAAGCTGTTGAGTTTCACTGAGTGACAATTCCGGCAGGATTATCTCTGCCTGGGTGCCGGCAAAACGAAACCACGGGCTGGAGAAATAGAGGATCGGCAACGGGGAATATTTGCGATCGATGTCGGTGTAAGGCTTTTGCGTGCTGGCAACCCCGACGCCTAACCCCCATTCGGTGGGATTTTCGGCGGCAGCAGTAAAGGAAAGAGAGAGCAGACCCGCAGCGATAATGCGGCGTGAGACGACAACCATGATAACGCTCCTGTTAATGGTGGAAGCGCTATCATCAGCAGTAAATTCTTACGGGGAACTTACTGGTTTTTGCCGCCTTATCTGGCCTACAACCCTTTCAACAACTTCTCGACGTACTCCGGCACCACCACACTCGCAAGGCCGTAATGTTTTTCTTCGAACTCGCTGCCGACCTGGCTCGGTTCGAGGTTCAACTCAACGGTATGCGCGCCGTGCAGTTTGGCTTCGTGAACAAACCCGGCGGCGGGATAAACATGCCCGGAGGTGCCGATGGCGATAAACACATCGGCCATCGCCAGCGCGCTGTAAATTTCATCCATGCCGAGCGGCATTTCGCCGAACCACACCACATGCGGGCGCAGCGCGGAGGGAAACTGGCAGCAGTGGCACTTATCGTCATGCGTCACATCGTCGGTCCACTCCAGCACCTGTCCGCTGTGCGAACAACGCACTTTCAGCAGCTCGCCGTGCATATGAATAATGTGCTCATTCCCGGCGCGCTCGTGCAGGTTATCGATATTTTGCGTCACCAGTAAAAAGCGATCGCCCAGCGCCGCTTCCAGTTTTGCCAGCGCCAGATGCGCCGGATTCGGCGTAATTTCTGGCTGCTGAAGCTGGCGACGGCGATCGTTATAGAACCTTTGTACCAGTTCCGGGTTACGGGCAAACCCTTCCGGCGTGGCCACATCTTCTACATGATGCTCTTCCCAAAGCCCATCCGCCGCGCGGAAGGTACGAATACCGGACTCGGCGGAGATGCCCGCCCCCGTCAGAACAACAACTCTCGGTTTTTCCATTACGTCATGCACCATTATGTCGCGGAAAAAGATTCGCTGGCGTAACCGCTCGCGCAGGCGGCGTTTGTTACGGCGAAAACGGCTGAGACGATGTGAACGTCGCGATTGCATGGCATCCTCTCAGAGCTAATCAGTAAGGTGAAGAAAGGCCGCGCCGCGCATACCGCCCGCGTCGCCATGACGCGCGCGCTCAATACGTGGCACGTCACCCGCCGGTAATAAATGTGGCGCGATCCGTTCCGGCAACAGCCGGGTCAGGGCGCTGAAATTCGATAAGCCACCGCCAATCACCAGCAGGTCCGGGTCGATAATGGTGAGGATATTTCCCAGACACACCGCCAGCAAATCAACGTAGCGCTCAACGTGCGCCAGCGCCTTCGCCTCCCCCTGCTCCCAGCGCGCGATAATTTCCGGCGCGGGCAATGTTTGATGATAGAAGTGTCGGTACAACCACGCAAAACCGCGGCCGGAGAGATAGTTCTCAATACAGCCGATTTTGCCGCAGCCGCAGCGGGTAAGAGGAAAATCAAACCCCATCAGCCCGAGCGCATCGACGGGCAAGCGGGTGTGGCCGAATTCACCGGTGATAAAGCGCCGTCCGGGAATCGTTTTGCCTTTAACCACCAGCCCGCCGCCAACGCCGGTGCCGAGAATAAGCCCCATCACCAGCGGATACTGGCGGAACTCATCATCCCAGGCTTCAGAAAGGGTAAAACAGTTGGCGTCGTTATCCATGCGCACATCGCGCGCCAGTAACGCGCTGAGATCGCGGCGCAGAGGTTTACCGCTGGCGGCGGGAAGATTGGCGGCATACAACGTGCCGTCGGCGGTTTCGGGCATACCGGGAATGCCGATGCCGATACTGCCTTTAACACCGAAATGCGCATCGGCGTCGGCGACCAGCCCGGCAATCGCATGCAGAAAGGCGTCGTAGCTTTCATGAGGGGTGGCGACACGTTTTTCCCACTGCAAACGCCGCCCGGCGTCAAAGACGCCAAGGGCAATTTTGCTGCCGCCGATATCAAATCCGTAGTTCATCGCCACTCCTTGATTGTGGCCTGTCACATGCGGGATTACTGCCCGCTCAGTACGCGTGCCGGATCAATATTGCTCGCCCGACGTGCCGGATACCAGCTCGCCAGCAGGCTTAATAACAACGCTGTTACCAGCACATACACCACATCCAGCGGGTGTAATTCTGACGGCAGGAAATCGATAAAGTAGATATCCCCCGACAGGAACTGATGGCCGATAAACTTTTCAATCACATTGATAATCGGCGTCAGTTGCAGCGACACCACGACGCCAATCACCACGCCGCACAGGCTACCAAACAGCCCTGCCAGCAGGCCGTACCAGACAAAAATCGCGCGGATCAGGCCATCTTTCGCGCCAAGGGTGCGAAGCACGGCGATATCACCGCTTTTGTCTTTTACCGCCATTACCAGCGTCGAAACAATGTTAAAACAGGCCACGCCAATGACCAGCACCATCGCCAGGTACATAATGGCGCGGATCATCTGAATGTCGCGGTACATGTAGCCATATTTGCCGATCCAGCTTTTGATATAAACATAGCTGTTGGTCACTTCGCCCGCGTCGCGCACCAGCTTATTGGCGTTAAAGACATCGTTCACTTTGATGGCAATACCGGTGACGCTGTGGCCCATATCGAGGTATTGCTGCGCATCAGCCAGCGGGATCATGGCGTAGTTGTGATCGAGTTGGCCGCTGAGTTGCAAAATGCCGGTAACGTGCAGGCGCACACGTTTCGGTTGCAGCAGCTTATGGGCATCGTCAGAGTTAGGGATCATGATCGATACCCAATCGCCGCGCTTCACTTTCAGCGCGTCTGCTACGCCTTTGCCGAGAATGATTTGCTGTGAACCGGCGCTAAACCCTTGCCAGGCATCGCCCTGCACAAACTTCGGCAGCGCGCTCAGGTGCGTTTCCTGCGCCGGATCGACGCCTTTCACCTGGATGGCGCGCAGGTTCGCCCCGCTCTCCACCAGCCCGGTAAAGTTGATGTAGGGCGCAGCCGCCGCAATGCCCGGCACTTTCTGCACTTTACCCAGCACTTCATTCCAGCCATTCCACGGCTGATTTACCGGCTCGATTTCACCGTGCGGCACCACCGCCAGAATGCGGTTATTCAGCTCGCGTTCAAAACCGTTCATCGCGCTTAAACCGACGATCAACACCGCCACGCCCAGCGCGATACCCACGGTCGAGATCACCGAAATCAGCGACACCATGCCGCTACGGCGGCGGCCCCGGCTAAAACGCAGACCTATTAATAACGACAGCGGTGAGGCCATTAGTCTGCCCCCATCAGGGTCACGTCGGTATCAAGATGGCCATCACGCATTTCCAGTTGACGGTTCATGCGCTTCGCCAGTTGTAAATCGTGCGTCACCACCAGGAAAGCGGTGCCCTGGGATTTGTTCAGTTCGCCCAGCAGAGCAAAAATGCTGTCGGCGTTGCGGGCATCGAGGTTACCGGTGGGTTCATCTGCCAGCACCAGACGCGGGTTATTGACCAGCGCACGGGCGATCGCCACGCGCTGGCGTTCCCCGCCGGAAAGCTCAGAAGGCCGGTGGCTGGCGCGGTGTTCAAGACCAACGGCGCGCAGCATCTCGCGGGCACGGGTATCAATTTCTGCCGGTTTCTTTTTGCCAATCAACAGCGGCATCGCCACGTTTTCCAGTGCGGTGAAATCCGGCAACAAATGGTGGAACTGGTAGATAAAGCCCAGTTCGCGGTTACGCAGCTCGGCTTTCGCCGTTGACGACAGTTTGCTCATCGCCCTGTCGCCAAAAATCACATCGCCGGAGGTCGGCGTGTCCAGCCCGCCGAGCAGGTGCAGCAGCGTACTTTTGCCGGAGCCGGAACTCCCGACAATCGCCATCAACTCCCCTTCCGCCATGCTAAAGCTGACGTTGTGCAACACATCGGTTTGCACATTGCCTTCCTGATAGCGTTTGCACAGGTTGTCGCATTGCAACAGGATTTTATTCATAACGTAAAGCCTCAGCGGGTTGAGTGGCGGCAGCGCGCCAGGAAGGATAAAGCGTTGAAAGCAGCGCGATGGCCATCGCCACCAGCGCAATGCCGACCACCTGTAGCGGATCGATCGCCACCGGCAGCGCCGCGCCGTCGAGCAGCGCGCCAATAATCGGCATCAAATTATTTAACTGGCTGGCAAGCAGCGCGCCCAGCGCGGCACCGAGCAGTGCGCCGATAATCCCGGCGCTGGCGCCCTGCACCATAAACACCGCCATAATCTGGCGCGGCGTTAAGCCCTGCGTTTGCAAAATCGCCACCTCGCCCTGTTTTTCCATCACCATCAGGCCCAGCGAAGTAATGATGTTAAACGCGGCGACGGCGACGATCAGGCTCAGCAGCAGCCCCATCATGTTTTTTTCCATGCGCACGGCCTGGAACAGCTCGCCTTTGCGATCGCGCCAGTCATGCCATTGTGTGCCTTCCGGTAAGGTTTGTTGGCTGAGAACATCAACTTTCAGCGGCTCGTTCAGCCATAAACGCCAGCCGGTGATATTGCCCGCCGGGTAGCGCATCAGGCGCGAGGCATCATCAATGTTGACCAGCATCTGGTATTCATCAACTTCACTGTTGGCGGCAAAGGTGCCCACCACGGTAAACAGACGCTGGCTGGGCAGGCGGCCCATCGGCGTAAACTGGCTGGCGGAAGGCACCATCACGCGGATTTGATCGCCACGGTTCACGCCCAGTTGCCCGGCGAGTTGCTCGCCAAGAATGATGTTGTATTTTCCTGCTTGTAAATCGCTTTGTTGGACATTCACCAGATAAGGGGTGAGCGGATCTTTTTGCGCCGGATCGATACCCAGCATCACGCCCACCGCGACGCTGCGTGCGCTTTGCAGCACCACATCTCCGGTGGTCAGCGGCGCAATGCGCGACACGCCTTGCAGTTTTAAGGCACTGGCGGGAAGTTGTTGCGGGTTCAGCGACCCTTTTTGCGTGGTGAGCGTGGCCTGCGGCATCAGCCCCAGGATGTTATTTTGCAGCTCGCGTTCAAAGCCATTCATCACCGATAACACCGTGACCAGCGCCATAACGCCCAGGGTGATGCCAATGGTCGACAGCCAGGAGACAAAGCGGCCGAAGCGGTCCGCTGCGCGTCCACGCATGTAGCGTAGACCTATGAAAAGAGTGACAGGCTGATACATGAGATCCATCTGGTTGCGGTTAGCAGACTCAGGAGTATATAAGTGAAAATCCCGAGCGTAAATGAGTGAAACGGTAACTATTCGTCAGCACAATGCCAAAAAACGTCGGGAAATCAAATTACTAACCGCGCAATGATTTCTGTGAGCTGGCACACGTTTGCGCGCAGCGTAACCGTCACCCTGCGGCTTATCCGAAATTTAACAAATACAGACACTTCCCCGTTACATCCACCGCCTCGTTCACCAGGATCTTTAGCCGGGATTATGGCAAAACAGGCACAAAACGCATGAAACAAAAAGCATTATGGATTAACCAAATTAAGGGGTTATGTATTTGTCTGGTGGTGATTTACCACTCGGTTATTACGTTTTATCCGCACCTTTCCGCCTTCCAGCATCCGTGGTCAGAAACCCTGTCTAAGTGCTGGATTTACTTCAACCTTTACCTTGCGCCTTTTCGCATGCCGGTGTTCTTTTTTATTTCCGGCTACCTGATTCGTCGTTATATCGACGACGTGCCATGGAAAGACGCGGTCGACAAACGCATCTGGAGCATTGCGTATGTGCTCATCCTGTGGGGCGTGTTGCAGTGGGTAGGATTAAGCCACCTTAATGACTGGCTGGCGCCGGAGCGCGATCTCAGTAACTCGTCGAATGCGGCGTATGCCGATAGCTGGCTGGAGTTTTTGCACGGCATGATAACGGCCACCACCAGTCTCTGGTATCTCTACGCGTTAGTGGTCTATTTCACGCTGTGCAAACTGCTAAGCCGCTGGAAAGTGCCGATGCTGGCGCTGATGATTCTGGCGAGCCTGGCGATTAACTACCTGCCGCTGCCGTGGTGGGGCATGAACAGCGTGATACGTAATATGATTTTCTACAGCCTCGGGGCCTGGTACGGTGCCAGCGTGATGGAGTGGGTGAAAACACTCTCCCTGCGCCGCTACGCACTGCCGTTTGTGCTCGCCGTGGTGGTGGCGTTCGGGCTGTGGATGTTCAATATGCCTCTGCCGCTCTGTATGCTGTCGATCGTCGCCATCATGCGTCTGTTCCAGGCGCTGGAAAAACGTTTCCCGCCCAGTGAGAACAGCCTGCTGAATGTGGTGGGATCCAATACGCTGGCGATTTACACCACTCACCGCATCCTGGTGGAAGGCTTTAGCCTGGCGCTGATCAAGCCGCTGAACGCAGGAGCGTGGCCGCCGATGGCAGAACTGGCGCTGCTGCTGGTCTATCCGTTCGCTTCGCTGTTGATCTGTACGCTGGTCGGCCTGATGGTGAAAAAACTCTCTTCCGCGCTGTTTGGCGATCTCTTTTTCACCCCGCCAACGAAGCACCTCTCGACGGTACAGGCGCGCTGATTCGGCGCATCGTATTGGCTAAAACAGCGTAATCACACATAATCCTGGTATTGCGAATCAGTGATATGCCCCCATAACGGGGGTATGTCTTTAGAGAGATCTTCATATCCCCATGCCTGAACAATACCGTTATTCCCTGCCCGTTAAAGCAGGCGACCAGCGCCAGTTTGGCGAACTCACTGGCGCGGCCTGCGCCACCGAAGTGGCAGAAATCATTGAACGTCACACCGGCCCGGTGGTGCTTATCGCCCCGGATATGCAAAACGCATTGCGTTTGCAGGACGAGATTAAGCAATTTACCGATAACCTGGTGATGAATCTTGCCGACTGGGAAACGCTGCCCTACGACAGCTTTTCGCCGCACCAGGAGATAATCTCTTCGCGCCTGTCGACGCTTTATCAACTGCCCGCCATGCAGCGCGGCGTATTGATTGTGCCGGTTAACACCCTGATGCAGCGCGTGTGCCCGCATACCTATCTGCACGGCCACGCGCTGGTGATGAAAAAGGGCCAGCGCCTGTCGCGCGATCAGTTACGCACGCAACTGGATAGCGCCGGTTACCGCCACGTTGACCAGGTGATGGAACATGGCGAGTATGCGACGCGCGGCGCGCTGTTGGATCTCTTCCCGATGGGCAGCACTCAGCCCTTCCGCCTCGACTTTTTCGATGATGAAATCGACAGCTTGCGTCTGTTCGATGCCGATACCCAGCGCACGCTGGAAGAAGTGGAAGCCATCAATCTATTACCAGCGCACGAATTCCCGACGGATAAAACCGCGATTGAACTGTTCCGCAGCCAGTGGCGCGATAAGTTTGAGGTCAAGCGCGACGCAGAGCATATCTACCAGCAGGTGAGTAAAGGCACCCTGCCCGCCGGGATCGAGTACTGGCAACCGCTTTTTTTCAGCGAGCCGCTGCCGCCGCTATTCAGCTATTTCCCGGCGAATACCCTGTTGGTGAATACCGGCAATCTGGAAGCCAGTGCGGAACGTTTTCAGCAGGAAACCCAAGCGCGTTTTGAGAACCGCGGCGTCGATCCGATGCGCCCGCTCCTGCCGCCGCAGGCGCTGTGGCTACGCGTGGACGAACTGTTCAGCGAACTGAAAAAGTGGCCACGCATCCAGTTGAAAACCGAACAGGTGGCGGATAAATCCGGGCAGGTTAACCTGGGTTATCAGAACCTGCCGGATCTGGCAGTGCAGGCGCAGCAAAAATCGCCGCTGGATAACCTGCGCAAATTTATCGAATCCTTTAGCGGGCCGGTGGTGTTCTCTGTTGAGAGTGAAGGCCGTCGCGAAGCGCTGATTGAACTGCTGGCGCGGATTAAAGTTGCACCTAAACGCATCCTGCGACTTGATGACGCCAGCCAGCCGGGGGCGTATCTGATGATTGGCGCGGCGGAACGCGGGTTTATCGATACCCTGCGCAACCGGGCGCTGATTTGTGAAAGCGATCTGCTGGGCGAACGCGTTGCCCGTCGTCGCCAGGACACGCGCCGCACGATCAACCCGGATACGTTGATTCGTAACCTTGCCGAACTGCATGACGGCCAGCCGGTGGTGCACCTGGAGCACGGCGTCGGGCGCTATGCCGGTATGACCACCCTCGAAACAGGCGGCATCACCGCAGAGTATCTGATGCTTGTCTATGCCAATGACGCCAAACTCTATGTGCCGGTCTCGTCGCTGCACCTGATCAGCCGCTATGCCGGCGGTGCGGAAGATAACGCCCCGCTGCATAAACTCGGCAGCGACGCCTGGACGCGCGCGCGGCAAAAAGCGGCGGAGAAAGTGCGCGATGTGGCGGCGGAATTGCTGGATATCTACGCCCAGCGCGCGGCGAAAGCGGGCTTTGCCTTTAAACACGATCGCGAACAGTATCAGCTCTTTTGCGACGGTTTCCCCTTCGAAACCACGCCGGATCAGGCGCAGGCCATTAATGCCGTGCTCAGCGATATGTGCCAGCCGCTGGCAATGGACCGGCTGGTATGCGGCGATGTCGGTTTCGGTAAAACCGAAGTGGCGATGCGCGCCGCTTTCCTCGCCGTGGAAAACAACAAGCAGGTGGCGGTGCTGGTGCCGACTACCCTGCTCGCTCAGCAGCACTTTGATAATTTCCGCGACCGTTTTGCTAACTGGCCGGTGCGCATTGAGATGCTGTCCCGCTTTCGTAGCGCCAAAGAGCAGGCGCAAATTCTGGAACAAGCCGCCGAAGGGAAAATCGACATTCTTATCGGCACCCACAAGCTGCTGCAAAGTGATGTGAAGCTTAAAGACCTGGGCTTGCTGATTGTCGATGAAGAGCACCGTTTCGGTGTGCGCCACAAAGAACGTATTAAAGCGATGCGCGCCGATGTCGATATCCTGACGCTGACCGCCACGCCCATTCCGCGCACATTAAATATGGCAATGAGCGGGATGCGCGATCTGTCGATTATCGCCACGCCACCGGCGCGTCGCCTGGCGGTGAAAACTTTTGTGCGCGAGTACGATAGCCTGGTGGTGCGGGAAGCAATCCTGCGTGAAGTGCTGCGCGGCGGCCAGGTTTATTACCTCTACAACGACGTAGAAAACATCCAGAAAGCGGCAGACAGGCTGGCGGAGCTGGTGCCGGAGGCGCGTATCGCTATTGGTCACGGGCAGATGCGCGAGCGCGAACTGGAGCGGGTGATGAATGATTTCCACCATCAACGCTTCAACGTGCTGGTATGTACCACGATTATTGAAACCGGTATCGATATTCCGACCGCCAATACCATCATTATTGAACGGGCTGACCACTTTGGCCTGGCGCAGCTGCACCAGTTGCGCGGTCGCGTGGGCCGTTCGCATCATCAGGCCTATGCGTGGTTACTGACGCCGCATCCTAAAGCGATGACCACCGACGCGCAAAAACGTCTGGAAGCCATCGCCTCACTGGAAGATTTGGGGGCCGGTTTTGCGCTGGCGACCCACGATCTGGAGATCCGTGGCGCGGGCGAACTGCTCGGGGAAGATCAGAGCGGGCAGATGGAAACCATCGGCTTCTCGCTCTATATGGAGCTGCTGGAGAATGCCGTGGATGCACTGAAAGCCGGGCGTGAACCGTCGCTGGAAGATCTCACCAGTCAGCAAACGGAAGTGGAGCTGCGCATGCCTGCTCTGCTGCCGGAGGATTTTATTCCTGACGTGAATACCCGACTGTCGTTCTATAAACGTATCGCCAGCGCGAAAGATGAAAATGCGCTGGAGGAGATCAAAGTGGAGCTGATTGACCGTTTCGGCCTGCTGCCTGATGCAGCACGTAATCTGCTGGACATCGCGCTTTTACGCCAGCAGGCGCAGAAACTGGGGATCCGTAAGCTGGAGGGCAACGACAAAGGCGGCCTGATCGAGTTTAACGAGAAAAATAACGTTAACCCGGCATGGCTGATTGGGTTATTGCAGAAGCAGCCACAGCATTTCCGTCTTGATGGCCCAACGCGGCTGAAGTTTATACAAGAACTGAACGAGCGTAAGACCCGCATGGAGTGGGTGCGCAGCTTTATGCAGCAGCTTGCCGAAAACGCCGTCGCCTGACGGCGGTTTTTGGCTGTGGTGCGATCGGTTTGCCGGACGGCGACTTACGCCTCATCCGGCCAACATTTCGTGCGGTTTCGCAAAATTTACAAATATTTTGCAATAGGCCAGGTTTTTTCGACGCGTCAGACGATCATAATTCCATCACGCAAGTTAATATTAATAACCTTATTATTTACATGGATTATGATAATGAGAAAAATGTCGCGTTTCGCTCGCTGGATGACGCTTTTTGCCGTCGCCGCCACTGTCGCCCTTACCCTGCCCGCTCGGGCAAATACCTGGCCACTGCCGCCTGCGGGCAGCAAGGTGGTCGGTGAAAACCGTTTTCACCTTGTGCAAAGTGACGGCGGCTCACTGGAAGCCATCGCCAAAAAATACAATGTTGGATTTCTTGCGCTGTTGCAGGCCAACCCTGGCGTGGATCCGTATGTGCCCCGCGCCGGTAGCGTGCTGACTATCCCGCTACAAACCCTGCTGCCAGATGTGCCGCGCAAAGGCATTGTGATTAACCTCGCCGAGCTGCGTCTTTATTACTATCCGCCGGGAAAAAATGAAGTCACCGTCTACCCGATAGGTATCGGCCAACTGGGCGGCGATACGCTGACACCGACGATGGTCACGACCGTCATCAACAAACGCGCAAACCCGACCTGGACGCCAACGGTGAATATCCGTGCGCGCTACAAAGCCCAGGGCATCGATCTGCCTGCGGTGATGCCCGCCGGGCCGGATAACCCGATGGGTCACCATGCTATTCGCCTGGCCGCGTTTGGTGGCGTCTATCTGATACATGGCACGAATGCCGATTTCGGTATCGGGATGCGTGTCAGTTCAGGGTGTATTCGCCTGCGCGATGCTGATATTTCCAGCCTTTTCGCGCAAGTCTCGCCCGGCACGCCAGTTAACATCATCAATACGCCGATAAAAGTCTCCGTCGAGCCGGACGGCGCGCGGCTGGTGGAAATCCATCAACCGCTGTCCAAATCACTTGATGACGATCCGAAAACGCAGCCGATTGTACTGAATGCCGCAATGCAGGCATTTAAAGCGGATGCGCAAAGTAATGCGGAGGTCATGGAGCAGGTTATGGAAGCCCGCTCCGGTATGCCAGTGGAGGTCACCCGTCATACGGAAAACACAGTGCAAACAATGTAACCCGTCTGCAAAAAGGAAAAGGCCCTGCGAATTTCGCGGGGCCTTTTTTATAGCAGTGGCATAACGTTCAGAGGGGTTGGAACTTATTTGTACAGCACCGCAGTCCCGTGCAGTTTGTCATCACCGGTTACAGATGTGATGCGGTAAGAAGAGGCGCCCAGTTGTTCCGCTTTCATCGCGACCTGATTTTCAACAGATGCGAGGTTAGAGCCTGCGCTCACACCCACGGTTGCCAGTTCTTGTTGCCCGGCAGGTGCGGATTGCACCTCAACTGCGGCAAAGCTTGCGAAAGACAGGGTACTCAGTACAGCGGCAGCAAAAAGTGTAGTGATGTTTTTCATGATGATTTTCCTGATGCAGGTGAAAAATGCCGTTAGCGATTAAGTTAACGATCGATAGGGAAATCATAAGTGTGATCAATGTCACCCGTCAATATTTTTTTATAACGATCGTTAATAAAAATAGTAATTTCTTAAATATCATATAGATATGATTTGTTAATATGTGCTATTTCGTGCTGGTCATTCACCGAAATTATTTTTATAATGGTTGCTCAACAAACCAACAAAGATTAAGCGGCGCTATGAGCAATGAAATCATAAGTTGTACTAAAAAAAGCCGTGGCCGACCGAAAGTGTTCGACAGGGAATCGGCGCTCGATAAAGCCATGACGCTGTTCTGGCAGCATGGCTACGAAGCCACATCATTATCCGACCTGGTAGAAGCGACCGGGGCCAAAGCCCCTACGCTGTACGCCGAATTCACCAATAAAGAGGGGTTGTTCCGCGCGGTGCTTGATCGTTATATCGCGCGGTTCGCCAACCAACATGAAGCACTATTGCAGTGTGAGGACAAACCCGTTGAGCGGGCGCTGTTAGATTATTTTTCTGCCGTGGCGAAGTGCTTTACCAGCACAGATACGCCCGCCGGCTGTTTTATGATCAACACCTCCGCGACGCTGGCGGCCTCGTCACACGAGATTGCGAAGACCATTAAATCGCGCCACGCCCGGCAGGAAGAGACCTTGCTTCAGTTCCTCAGCCAGCGTCAGCAAGGCGGGGAAATTCCGTCAGGCGTTGATGTAGAGGCGCTGTCGCAGTTCCTCGGCTGTATTTTGCAGGGCATGTCGATCAGTGCACGTGAAGGTGCAAGCTATGAAAAGTTACTGCAAATTATCCGCACGACCTTGCGTTTGTGGCCCGATCTGATCAAACCCTGAGAAATGAATGAGACGGGCAACCGTCTCATTCCGACTCTATGATAGAGATCGCACAATGTAATAATAGGTAAAATCTATCAGCCATTTTTCCCGCTTTGCTATCCTTAAATGTGATTATTGCTTCGCTAAGCATTCACCGGGGCAATATAAAAACCATAAGCGTCAAGATGACGCATCAGGAATGTTTTTATGCTCTCACTCTACGCGCTGTTTGAACGCTTGTTTTGAGGATGAAGGGTACTTCACTGACTAATCACATGCAGAAGGAAAATGGAAATGATTTTGCTATTACCATTCATCAAAGTGTTAATAGTAATAACATTGTTATTTGGTCTGTGGGTTCTGTTGGGCGGTTCAGTACTGTTCGCGTTTGTCTCTATCCTGATTACCGGATTGCTGGTGGTACGCCAACACGATTTCATTTGACCCGTTAAAAGCCTTGCCGAAATGCGAGGCTTTTTTAATGCAAAAAAAGGCTCCTCAGCCTGAGCGATGAGGAGCCAACATGCAGAGTACTACTTTTTTACGCTTTGTTATTCAAAACGAGCTGACCATTGTTATCCAGCGGAATTTGCGTGCCGGGATCTTTATCCATGCGGATTTTTCCCTGTTGGTCGCCAATTTTGTACGTCACGTCATAGCCGAGCATTTTTTCCGATTTGTCATACACGGTGCTACAGCGTTGCTGGGTTGTGGTGTAGGTGTCCCTCTCCTGCATCCCACCCTGAATCTGGTTACCGGCATAGCCGCCGCCTAACGCGCCGACAACGGTGGCAACATCTTTGCCGCGCCCGCCACCAAACTGGTGACCTAATACCCCACCCGCTACCGCGCCCAGCACGGAGCCGGTAATACGGTTTTCATCCTGCACCGGACGACGATGCGTCACGGTGACGTTGCGGCACGCCTGTCGCGGCGTTTTGACCGTCTCTTTGATGGGCGTTGCTGAAATCACCTGCGCATATTGAGGACCGCGATCGAAGACATTCAGGCTGGCGACTGCGGCAACGCCCAGTGCAGCGGCCACGCCAATACCGATACCCGCTAACATTGATTTATTCACAGGATTCTCTCCCTGGTTGGCTATTGGTAACAATTCTGCAACGCCAGAAGCACGCAAGCCAATCAGAAAGCGCGTAAAAATAGGGGTTCGGGGTAGGAAAATGGAGATATTCAGAGTTATCCGAGCGCATAAAGCGACTCAGGCAGAGGGATATGCTGCTCCCCGCCGTCAAAACGCGCAGGGAGCAGAAAACAGATTAATGCAGTTTCAGACGCGGGCGGATCACGCGGTTAATGCTGCCGACCAGCATCATCAACCCGGTCTTAAAGTAACCGTGCAGCGCGACCTGATGCATACGGTAGAGCGAGATGTAAACGAACCGCGCGATACGCCCTTCGATCATCATTGAGCCGCGCATCAGATTACCCATCAGGCTGCCAACGGTGGAGAAGTTCGACAGCGAGACCAGCGAGCCGTGATCTTTATAAATATACGCTTTCAGCGGCTTGCCTTTGATCTGCGCCACAATATTGTGCAGCGCCAGGCTCGCCATCTGGTGCGCAGCCTGCGCACGCGGTGGCACAAAGCCGCCTTCCGGGCGGGCACACGACGCACAGTCGCCAATCGCGTAAATATCCGCATCACGCGTGGTCTGCAATGTCGGCTCTACCACCAGCTGATTGATACGGTTGGTTTCCAGACCGCCAATATCTTTCATAAAGTCCGGCGCTTTGATGCCTGCCGCCCAGACCATCAGATCGGCTTTGATGTACTCGCCCTCTTTGGTGTGCAGACCGCCTTCGTCGGCGCTGGTGACCATCGTCTGGGTCAACACGCGCACGCCCATTTTGGTCAACTCATTGTGTGCCGCGCCGGAAATACGCGGCGGCAGCGCAGGCAGAATGCGTTCGCCCGCTTCCACCAGCGTCACGTTCAGCGCTTCGTTGGTCAGCCCTTTATAGCCGTAGCTGTGCAGCTGTTTGACCGCGTTATGCAACTCGGCTGAAAGCTCAACGCCCGTTGCCCCGCCGCCGACAATCGCGATATTCACTTTGCCGTTTACGCCAAGGTTAGCGGAGTATTTCAGGAACAGATTAAGCATCTCCTGATGGAAACGACGCGCCTGGTGCGGGTTATCAAGGAAGATACAGTGCTCTTTGACGCCCGGCGTGTTGAAATCGTTGGAGGTGCTGCCCAGCGCCATAACCAGCGTGTCGTACGCCAGCTTGCGTTCCGGGACCAGCAGTTCGCCTTTCTCATCGCGCAGTTCGGCAAGGGTAAGAGTTTTGTTTTCACGGTTAATGTCGATAACGGAACCAAGCTGGAACTGGAAATGATGATTACGCGCGTGCGCCAGGTAGCTCAGGGCGTCCACGCCTTCATCCAGCGAGCCGGTCGCCACTTCATGCAACAACGGTTTCCATAAATGGCTGTGGTTTCTGTCCACCAGCGTGATTTTCGCTTTTTTACCGCGCCCCAGCTTTTTGCCTAACTGGGTTGCCAGTTCCAGACCGCCAGCACCACCGCCTACAATCACAATTTTTCTTAATGGTGTAGTCAACGTGACCCCCTAAAATATTAACCAATTGTTAATTAAAAGTTATAAAAATAGCCTTTAATTAACAATGGTTTACGTACTGGCAACTGCACATTGACCACGAGAATAGCACGAACGGGTCAATGGTCATACCAAAATTGATATGCATCAAGTTTTGCTGCCTGAAAGATGAGCAAGTGTAGTTGTACCGCCGAAAAATGCCTGGCAAGTGACATAAAAAAACAAGGGAGTCCCGGCAGGTAAACCCCTGCCGGAGAGAGAATTAACCGAGGGTTTTAAAGGCCTTGATGCGCTGGAGATGCGGCGAGATGTTCTTGAATTTATGGGATTGTTCTTCATCCCAGATGATTTCGTAATAGTGATGCAGTTCTTCCGACGCGCGCTGGTTATCGAGCGTTTCATCGTTACGTGACAAAATCACCAGGCAGCGATCGCGATTTTTCTCGCGGAAGTTGGCCACGCATTTGGTGGCGATATCTTCGTACTCTTCTGGCCGGTCAATTTTCCCTTCCATATTTTCATACGGGAAAAGATTGGGATTAAGGATCACCTGACGAATATCGCAGAGAAAACCGATGCGCTCCGCCCAGTAACCGCCCAGACCGACGCCACAAATCAGCGGGCGTTCATCGACGTTGAGTTGCAGCATTTTGTCCACTTCTTTCAGCAGATGCTGCATATCATGTTTCGGGTGCCGCGTGCTGTAACTGATGAGCCGCACATCCGGGTCGATAAACTGTAGCTGCAACACTTTTTCGTGGTTGCCAGGGCTGTTTGAGTCAAAACCGTGTAAATAGATAATCATTGTATCCTCACCACTTCGACGCCGTGTCCACAGGGTTAATGGGCGGATTTTTGCTCCTGCCAGCGTTCGTGCAACTGCTCCAGCTCTTTACTGACAGCCTTCCAGCGCGCCGAACTCATCAACTCCTGACGAGAATATGAACCTTTATGATACAATTGTGTAACACGCGATGCATTGATCGGCGACAGGTTATCCAACACACTTGTTGCGCCTTTACGATTATTACAGACCAGGATCATATCGCAACCGGCATCCAGTGAAGCCTGCCCGCGCTCGGCATAGCTGCCCATAATGGCCGCGCCTTCCATCGACAAATCATCAGAAAAAATCACGCCCTCAAAACCCAGCTCTTCGCGCAGCACGGTTTTTAGCCACCACGGCGAACCGCTTGCCGGACGCGGGTCTGCATCGGTGTAGATCACATGAGCGGGCATGATGGCGTCGAGTTTGTTTTGATCAATAAGCGAGCGAAAAACGGACATGTCTTTTGCGCGGATCTCGTCGAGCGGGCGCGGATCGCGCGGCGTCTCTTTGTGGGAATCGGCCGTGACCGCGCCGTGGCCGGGAAAATGTTTGCCGGTGGTTTTCATCCCGGCGCTGTGCATACCGTCAATAAAGCGCGTCGCCATTGTTAATGCTTTTTGCGGATCGGCATGGTAAGAGCGCTCACCAATGGCTGCGCTAATATGGCCGACGTCCAGCACTGGCGCGAAGCTGATATCAATATCCATAGCGATCATTTCGCTCGCCATTAACCAGCCCGCGTCCTGCGCCAGGCGGCCGCCCTCTTCCAGCCCGTGCAGCGCGGCGAAAGATTGCGCCGCAGGCAGCCGGGTAAAGCCTTCGCGAAAACGCTGTACGCGCCCGCCTTCCTGATCGACTGCTACCACCAGGCGGTGATGCGACGCGCTACGGATCTGGCGCACCAGTTCACGCAACTGCTCGGGATCGTGATAATTCCGGGTAAAGAGGATCAAGCCGCCGACCAGCGGATGCGCCAGAATCTCGCGCTCTTCCGCCTCCAGTTCGTACCCTTCTACATCCAACATGACTGGGCCCACACTCACCTCACTTAACCTTCAGACTGTAGCTGACGCCATATTTCATTCGCCAGCGTAATAAATTGTTGATCGCCCGTCTGCTGCCAGCGGCACTCGTACCAGCCGGCCATCAGCATCAGCACCCAGGGCCGCCAGCGGCGAACCTGCCGCCATAATTGTGCCGGAGAGATAGCCGCTTGCTGCGCATAGTGAATGACGATTTCTTGCCGCTGATGCTCATTTTCTGCCCAGACAGAGGCCAGCTCCAGCGCGACATCGCCGTCGCCCGCATATTCCCAGTCAATCAGCCGCAGCCCGGACGCACCATGCACAATATTGCCCGCGTGGACATCCATATGTAGCGGCGCGAGCCGCAACGGCACGGGTTCGCCCAGACGGCGCAGACGTTTTAACTGCCGCAGCCAGAACGGTGTACGCCGCGCGGGCGCGCTAGTCTGCCAGTAACCGTCGAGCAAAGGCAACAGCGTTATACGCCAGCCGAAAAGCGCCTGGCGGTGCAAATCATACAGCAACGCCGCCAGCGCGTCGGCCTGCGGCAGCGCGGTTTTGATCTCGCCGGGTAAATAGTCGACAGCCATCCAGCCGCCGGTATAGAAACGCGGCTGCGGCGCGAGGCGCGCAGGCAACCGGCGAAGTAAACGGTACTGGCGCAGAATCGGCGACGAGGTGGCCTGATGTTGCTTACGCAACACCAGCATCCGTTGCCCGTCGCTTATAAGACAACTCCCGCCGCTTAGCCCGGCCTTCTGGCTGGCGGCAGGCGCGTAGTGCGGAAAGAAGCGTGACAGGATCGCATCACGCGTGGGTTTATTGTTGCTGAACTGCACCTTTACCCGACCAGATAATCTCGCCGGTCTGCACCAGCATTAATTGCATTTGCAGCGTCGGTGCGCTGGCGTTGCCGGTGGCGTTGGAGTACAGCACATATTGCGCGCCAACATTGCGGGCGATGCCGATGGCTTTGCTGCGGGTACCCAGGCTGTCCTGGGGAGAAAGACCCAGTTGCTGCTTGGCGACCGCCAGTTGCTGCGCAGTAATCAGCGTAAATTTGCCATTGTTCGCCAGCGCATTGCGCAGCACATCCGTTGCTTCGCTGGTGTTAATGGAACCATTGGTGCGGTTGTTTACGCTGTCGACCAGCAGAACGCTGCCCGCATTCGCGCCGCTGGCCTGCAACATTTTGCCCACCATCGGCTGCACTGCGCCGTTCCAGTCATAATGACGTTCGCGTGGCGCAGGCTGACCGGTTTGATCCTGATGCTCAATCGGCCCTGGCTGTTGCGGCAGCGTAGGAACGGAAGGCACTGTCGGCACCGGTTGTTGCGGCGGTTGCGGCTGCGTTGGTTGTGCAGTGCCGCCGCCAGCTTGTTCGACCGGAGCCGGTTGTTGATCGGTAATACAGCCGGCGAGTAGCATGGCAAGTGTAGTCAGTAACGCGTAGCGTCCAATTGTTTTAATCAAGTGTCACCTCTTACAGATAGAGATAAAGTCTGACGCTGTGGGCACCCAGATAGTTGGCGCTGCCATACAGCGTTACGCCGGAATTACCCGGCACCGTCACGCTGCGCGGCTCTTCCAGAGGATGCATTTCCAGACCTCTGGCGTCATACCAGTAAAAACGATAGTGCAAAGTGACAGGCTGTTGTCGTTCGTTAAACAGCCGTGAGGACGCGGAAGGCTGGAGCTCCTGGCGATTTAGCGTCGGCGGCTGCGCAATAATGCCCGCCGCCAGAATGCTGGACTCCATCACTAACGTTTGATTGCTGGCAACCGGAATCGCCGGGCGCGAACCGCACCCTGCTAGCGCAAACGCCGCCAGTAATAAAGCGACACGCCCTCTTATCATCTCAAAGACCTTTATGAGCCAGCATTGGCCCCAGCGCGCGCCCGCCAAGCAGGTGCATATGGATATGGTAAACCTCCTGACCCCCATGGCGATTACAGTTCATGATCAAACGGTAACCGTCTTCGGCAATGCCTTCGTCACGGGCGATTTTCGCCGCAACGGTCAACATACGACCCAGCGTCTGTTCATGCGCCTCGGTAACGTCATTGACGGTGGGGATAAGAAGGTTCGGCACGATCAGTACGTGGGTTGGTGCCTGAGGAGAGATATCACGAAAAGCGGTAACCAGTTCGTCCTGATAGACGATATCCGCGGGAATTTCGCGGCGGATGATTTTGCTGAAAATAGTTTCTTCGGCCATGACGTTTTCCTTTTCTAAGCGCGGGACAGCCCGCAGCCGTCGTCAATTATGTGCCCTAGAGTATGATCGAGATTCTCTTGTTGTTTCAACTATAACGCTGTTTTTCTTTCGCCTTTCAGGATTCGGCAATGTCCGAATCGCCCACCCGTGAGCACCGCTGACATGAAATAGCATTTCATAGATGAATATTACATCTGTTTACATCAATGGAGTGAATGAGTATATTTCGCATTTGCATTTCCATGCGCACTAACAACAAAACAAATGTTGCTTGTTCCCGCCACGACAACGTATCGCTGGCGGGTTATCCCTCTCACACACCATTAAGGGTTTATCATGTCTTTCACGGAAAATGCCCAGGACGGAGCGCGCACCTTTGCCGCCGCCCCTTCCCTGCTTGCTGTCTGCATTGCGTTCGCGTTAGCGCCCGCGGCCAGCGTCGCTGCAACCACGGGTACGGAAGAAACGGTTATTGTTGAAGGCTCCAGTACTGCCGATACCAGCTCGCTCACCGAACAGGATTACAACACGCAGACCACCGCGGCGGGCACCAAAATGACGATGGTGCAGCGCGATATTCCACAGTCCATCAGCATCACTACGCAGCAGCGCATGAAAGATCAGCGGCTGGAAACCCTGGGCGATGTGCTGAAAAACACCACTGGCGTGTTTGAAAGCGCGGCTGATTCCGATCGCAGCACCTACTATTCCCGCGGCTTTATGATTGATAACTATATGGTCGATGGTATTCCGACCATTTTTGAATCCCGCTGGAACCTGGGTGATGCGCTGTCTGACACCGCCATGTATGAGCGTATTGAAGTGGTGCGCGGCGCAACCGGGTTGATGACCGGTTCAGGTAACCCCTCCGCTTCCGTGAATATGGTGCGTAAACATGCCGATAGCCGTGAGTTCAAATCGAACGTTTCGGCGGAATATGGTAGCTGGAACAAGCAGCGTTACGTGGCGGATGTCTCTTCCCCGCTGACGGAGAATGGCAATATTCGTGGCCGGGTGGTCGCAGGCTACCAGCACAACGATAGCTGGCTCGATCGCTACAGCCAGGAGAAGAAGTTCTTTTATGGCGTGCTGGATGTGGATCTGACCGAATCGACGGCGTTCTCTGTCGGTTATGACTATCAGGAAACCGATGTCGACAGCCCGACCTGGGGCGGTTTGCCGCGCTGGTATACCGACGGCACCAAAACCAATCCGAGCCGCAGTGACAGCACCGCGCCGGACTGGGCCTATAACAATAAAATCTCTAAACGGACTTTCGCCACCCTCAAGCAGGATCTGGGCAGCGACTGGCTGCTGACGGTTAACGGCACCCACACGGAAATGCAGCTCGACAGTAAAGCGCTGTATGTCGATGGCACGGTCGACAAAACCACCGGTCTGGTGGTCAGTCCGTATGGCGCGTCTTATCCCTATGTTGGCGGAACAGGTTATAACACCGGCGTGCGTAAAGTGGATGCGCTGGATACTTTTGCCAATGGCTCATATGAACTGTTTGGTCGCCAGCATGAGCTGATGATCGGCGGCAATCTGAGCAAGCAAAATAACCGTTACTTCAGTTCGTGGGAAAACATCCTTGATACCGCGCTGGGCAATTACGACGATTTCAATGGCAACTTCCCGGAAACCCAATGGGCTCCGCTGAGCCTCGCTCAGGAAGATACGGTGCGCCAGCAGTCTGCCTATATGGCAACGCGCATTTCGCTTGCCGATCCGCTGCATCTGATCGTGGGCGCGCGCTACACCAAGTACAAGCTCGATACGCTGACGCAGACGATGGAGAAGAATAACACCTCGCCTTACGCTGGTCTGGTGTATGACATCAACGATACCTGGTCAACATACGCCAGCTATACCTCCATCTTCAAACCGCAGGCTTACCGTGACGCTGAAGGTAAGTATCTCTCGCCGGTCACCGGTAAAAACTACGAGCTGGGCGTGAAATCCGACTGGATGAACAGCCGCCTGACGGCATCACTCGCCGTGTTCCGTATTGAGCAGGATAATCTCGGTCAGACGACCGGAGGTGTTGTTCCTGGCTCCAACGGTGAAAGCGCCTATGAAGCGGTTGATGGCGCGGTAAGCAAAGGGGTTGAGCTGGAGATTAACGGGGCGCTGACCGACAACTGGCAGATGACCTTCGGCGCAACGCGCTACGTCGCGGAAGATAAAGATGGCAACGCGGTAAACCCGAACCTGCCGCGCACCTCGGTGAAAATGTTCACCAGCTATCGCCTGCCGATGCTCCAGGAGCTGACTGTCGGTGGCGGCGTGAACTGGCAGAACACCACCTGGGCGAATGTCAGCACCGCAAACGGCAATTTCCGCTCCGAGCAGGGTAGCTTCGCGCTGGTGGATCTGTTTGCCCGCTATCACGTCACCAAACAGCTCTCCGTGCAGGCGAACATCGATAACCTGTTCGATAAGAAATATGACACTAACGTCGACAGCCGGACGTATGTTTTCGGCGAGCCGCGTAACTTCTCAGTCAGCGCGAATTACAGCTTCTGACAGAATAAAAAAGGGAGCCATCAGGCTCCCTCAGTCTCCCCAGACTATGGCTTAGTTGTTGCGGATGTATTCATCCATTTCGGTTTTCAGGTTATCGGATTTAGTCCCGAAAATTGCCTGAACACCAGAACCTGCAACAACCACACCCGCAGCGCCCAGTTTCTTCAGGCCAGCCTGATCCACTTTCGCTACGTCAGCCACGCTGACACGCAGACGCGTGATGCACGCATCCAGGTTGGTGATGTTCTCTTTACCGCCGAATGCAGAAACCAGAGCCGGAGCCATTTCGCCGGTCGCGCCAGCTTTGTTCTCTTCGGTGGCGTCTTCACGACCCGGTGTTTTCAGATCCAGCGCTTTAATCAGCACGCGGAACACGGTGTAGTAAATCACCGCGTAGCCTGCACCGATAAGCGGGAACAGCCACAGTTTGCTGCTGTTGCCGCTCAGCACGATAAAGTCGATCAGACCGTGAGAGAACGACGTACCGTCACGCATACCCAGCAGGATACAGATCGGGAAGGCCAGACCGGCCAGAATCGCGTGGATAATGTACAGGATCGGCGCAACGAACATGAAGGAGAACTCGATCGGCTCGGTAATACCGGTCAGGAACGAGGTCAGCGCTGCGGAGATCATGATACCGCCCACTTTGGCGCGGTTTTCCGGTTTAGCAGAGTGCCAGATAGCAATCGCGGCAGCCGGCAGACCGTACATTTTGAACAGGAAGCCGCCAGAGAGTTTACCTGCAGTCGGGTCGCCTGCCATGTAACGCGGGATGTCGCCGTGGAACACCTGACCGGCAGCGTTGGTGAATTCACCAATCTGCATCTGGAAAGGTACGTTCCAGATGTGGTGCAGACCAAACGGCACCAGGCAGCGCTCAATGAAGCCGTAGATACCAAATGCCACAACCGGGTTCTGGTAAGCAGCCCACTGAGAGAAGGTCTGGATAGCAGTACCGATCGGCGGCCAAATGAAGGAGAGGATCACGCCCGTGAAAATCGCCGCCAGACCAGAAATAATGGGGACGAAGCGCTTACCAGCGAAGAAGCCCAGATACTCAGGCAGCTTGATACGGTAGAAGCGGTTGAACATATACGCTGCGATCGCACCAGAGATGATCCCGCCCAGAACACCGGTATCCGCCAGGTGTTTCGCCGCGATTTCTTCCGCAGGTAAATTCAGAACCAGAGGCGCAACCACAGCCATGGTTTTCACCATAATGCCGTAGGCTACAACGGCAGCCAGCGCGGAAACGCCGTCATTATTGGTGAAGCCAAGGGCAACACCGATAGCGAAGATCAGTGGCATGTTGGCGAAAACGGAACCGCCCGCTTCGGCCATAACGTGGGAAACCACTTCTGGCAGCCAGCTGAAGTTTGCCGAACCGACGCCGAGCAGGATACCTGCGATAGGCAGTACGGAAACTGGCAGCATCAGCGATTTACCGACCTTCTGCAGGTTAGCAAATGCATTCTTGAACATAATTGAGAGTGCTCCTGAGTATTAGTGCTTTTTTCTACGCTTTCGCGCATTGGCGCGGGGGGAGAACCGCGCCGTGGGAAGGGCATCTAAGTGCCCTTTATTTATTACACAGAGTAAAATAAATCGGTTCAGGTTTGTTTGACCACTGTCACGTTTCAGCCAGCATCAACCATAAAACTAACAATGCCTTACAATTGCCGCTCTATTTCGGACAAAAAATAACCGTCACCGCCCGTTTTATGGCGGTGAACTTTACTCTGATCGGTTATTAATTACGAGTACTAAAATAAGATGTGATGTCAGGCGGATTGCAAGCGGGACGGCGCGATATGGAACAAGCGGGCAAAGTTTTGCGTGGTTTGCAGCGCAAGCTCATCAAGGGATACACCTTTCAGAACGGCCATGTATTCCGCCACATCGCGCGTCATGGCAGGCTGGTTTTCTTTACCGCGATGCGGCACCGGTGCGAGATACGGCGAGTCAGTTTCCACCAGCAGGCGATCCAGCGGCACATAACGCGCCGCATCGCGCAACTGATCGGCGTTACGGAAGGTCACAATCCCGGAAAAGGAGATATAAAAGCCCATATCAAGTAGCTTACCCGCCGTTTCACGATCTTCGGTAAAGCAGTGCAGCACGCCACCACAGTCTGCCACTTTCTCGTCTTGCAAAATCGATAGCGTATCGGCGCGCGCCTCGCGGGTATGCACAATAACAGGCTTGTTCAGTTCGCGGCCAATGCGGATATGGTTGCGGAAAGACGCCTGCTGGCGCGCTTTGGTTTCCGGCGTGTAGAAATAGTCCAGACCGGTTTCGCCCATTGCTACAACGCCCTCTTCCGCCGCCAGCTGGCGCAGGGTTTCGACGTCATACTCTTCGTCCTGGTTCAATGGATGCACGCCGCAGGAAAAAACCACATTATCGCGCTCGCCCACTAACTCCCGCATTGAACGGTAGCCCGGAAGCGTAGTTGCTACCGCCAGACAAAATTTCACATCGCGCGCGGCGGCTTTTGCCAGCACATCATCGACGTCTTTATGCAAAGACTGGTAGTCCAGGCCATCAAGATGGCAGTGCGAGTCGACTAAAAACATAATGTCTCTCTTATAGATGGGATACGGGAAGCGTTGCGCCAGGTTGCAGGTAACGTTCCACATTTAATAATAGATCGGTAAGCAGCAGCTCGCGGTTAACGCCAACCACGCTGAGCAGTTGCTCACGGCAGGTAAATACTGCATGCAGAAGTGCATGTAAGGTTTCGCTTCGCAGTTGTTGTGCGAGGTTTTGCACCAGCGCCCAGGAATCCACATTACTGAGCAGGGTCGCGCCTTGCTGGATTTTCAATGCATCCAGAAACAGCGACGAGAGCCATTGCAAACGTTCGGCCACGTTGTCGTGATTCAACGCGGGTAACAGGGCAAACCAGTCACCGCTGGTGAGCGCAGCACCGGTTGCCTGGCACAACGCCTGGCGCTGCGTCCAGTGATTGTCCTGCAATAACGCTTGCGCCGCGCCCGGCGAACCCGCCGATAAACGCAACGCTGTTAATATCGCTTCTTGTGACGTTGTCACCTCACGTGATAGCCAGTTACTCGCGTAATTTTCTGCGGGCGGCGCAAGATGATGTAAACGACAACGGCTGCGCAGCGTCGCCAGTAAGCGCGCGGGTTCCCGGCAGGCAAGGAAGAACCAGGTTTGTGCGGGTGGCTCTTCCAGCGTTTTCAGCAAGGCGTTAGCCGCCGCATCGGTCAGCAGCGCGGCGTCCGGGATACACACCACTTTCGCCCCGCCGAGCCGCGCATGTTCGTAAAGCTTTTCGCTCACTTCACGCACAGCATCGATACCGAGCGTGGATTTGCCCTTTTCGGGTGCCAGAAGATAGTAATCAGGATGCGTACTGGCCTGCATCAACTCGCAGCCGCGGCAGTGACCGCAGCTTTTATGGCCTTGCGGGGTCTGGCACAGCAAAAAGCGGCTGATAGCATAGATCAGCGCATCATCGCCCATTCCCGGCAACGCGTGGATCAGTAACGCGTGGTGCCCGCGTCCACTCTGATAACTGGCGACCAGTTGCTCAAAGTCCGGTCGCAGCCACGGATACCATTTCATGCGCCCTGCTCCTGCACCCAGGCGGTGACAGTCTGGCGAATAGCGGCAATCACGCTTTCCAGCGGCTGGGTGGCATCAATAGTGCAAATGGTGGGGTCCTGCGCCGCCAGCTCAAGATAGCGGGCGCGAGTACGGTTGAAGAAATCCAGCGACTCTTGCTCAATGCGATCCAACTCGCCGCGCGCGCGCGCGCGTTTCAGACCCACTTCGGGTGTTACATCAAGATAGAGCGTTAAATCCGGGCGAAAATCACCAAGCACGGCGTCGCGCAAGGTCGCCAGCATGGTGCGATCGATGCCGCGCCCGCCGCCCTGATACGCCTGGGTGGAGAGATCGTGGCGATCGCCAATCACCCAGCAACCGCGAGACAGCGCGGGCTTAATCACCGTTTCCACCAGTTGCACGCGGGCTGCGTAAAACATCAGCACTTCGGCTTTGTCGGAGATAACTTCATCGCCAACGGCGCGGATATCCAGCACCAGGCTGCGCAGTTTTTCCGCCAGCAGCGTGCCGCCCGGCTCACGGGTGAACACCATCTCACCGACGCCAAGCGCTTTAAGCGTCTCAACGATGACATCACGCGCCGTGGTTTTCCCCGCGCCTTCCAGCCCTTCAATGACGATGTATTTACTGCCCATTTTTTTCCTTAAGTACTCTCAGATATTCCTGCACTGACCGGTTATGGCTGGCGAGATTGGTGTTAAACCTGTGTCCGCCTTTGCCATCGGCCACAAAATAGAGATATGGCGTTTTTGCCGGGTGTGCTGCCGCTTTCAGCGAGGCCTCACCTGGCGTGGCGATTGGCCCTGGCGGCAAGCCGCTAATCACATAGGTGTTATAGTCGGTCGGTTTTTCCAGATCCGCGCGCGACAGCTTACCATTATATTGCGCCCCCATCCCGTAGATAACCGTCGGATCCGTTTGTAGCCGCATCCCGACCCGCAGCCGGTTGATAAATACCGATGCGACCTGGTCGCGCTCGCTGGCGACAGCCGTCTCTTTTTCGACAATCGACGCCATCGTCACCAGTTGGTTTTGATCTTTGTAGGGCAACCCTTCAGCACGTCCTTCCCAGGCGCGGGCAACGGCCTGCACCATTTTTTGATGGGCGCGTTTGAGTAACGCCACATCCGTAGTATTGGCGGTGTACATCCAGGTATCCGGCCAGAACCATCCTTCGCCCCACCCGGGATGTTCCATTTTCAGCGCCTGCGCTACCGTCACATAGTCGTCATCTTTCAACGTGTGTTTGATATACGGTGCGTCGCGAAGTTGTTTCAGGTAATCGCTTAAACGCATTCCTTCGACCATGCGTAGCGGGAACTGTGCCTCTTTGCCACTCTCCAGTAGTTGCAGCATTTCACGCACGGACATTTTTGGTGTGAAGCGGTAGGTGCCCGCTTTGAAATGCGAGAGCTCCGGCTCCAGGCGCAATAACCACTGAAACACGCGCGGGCGATTGATAACTTTATCGCGATACAGCAACTCACCCAACGCCGTACGGCCTGTGCCAGCCGGCAGGGTAAAAATGGTCTCGTCTTTTATCAGGATCGGGCTATCGGCCAACTGGCGAACTTTCCAGGCGCCTGCGCCAGCCGCAATGACCAACACGGCCAGTATGAGAAGTACAACGCGTAGCATTTTTTTCATGACTAATTTATGTGCTCACAAAGGGGGGCTAAAAAATGGTACAAATCACGCGCAACCCAGTGCCGTTCCGCCCACTGACGGACGGGAACGACCGGCATCAACGCATTACAAATTATCACTTCATCTGCCTGTTTGAGCGCCTCTGGCGGCGCATTCACTTCGACAACAGTAAAACCGGAAGATGCCAACTGGCGCAGGCAATATTGCCGCATGATGCCATCGACACCGGCCTGATCAAGCCGCGGCGTGAATACGTCTTTGCCTCGTCGCCAGAAAATATTAGCGGCACAACATTCGGTTACCCAGCCGTCGCTGTCCAGCACCAGCGCTTCATCGGCGGATGTTTGCTCCAGCCCGGTGCGGATTAATACCTGCTCCAGACGGTTTAAATGTTTAATGCCCGCCAACGCGGGATTGCGGCCCAGCCGGATATCGCTCAGGGCCAGGGTGACACCCTCTTGCTGCCAACGCGCGTAATGCGCGGGTTTTGCCGCCACGGAGACAATTCGCGTTGGAACAGCACAATTTGCCGCACTGTAACCCCTTCCGCCTGCCCCACGTGAAATGATCGCTTTAACGACGCCATCTTCTCGCCCTTGAGCAAGCGCCGCCATCTCTTGCGCCAGCGGCTGCCAGTCGGAAAAAGGGATTAGCAAGCGTTCGCAAGCAAGACGCAGGCGTTCAAGATGTGCAGAGGCAAACTGGATTTGCCCGTCAATAATGCGTGCGGTGGTGAAACAGCCATCGCCAAATTGCGTCGCCCGGTCATTGACCGCAAGCCATTGCTGCTCTGTGCCATTTATCAAGAACATAGCGACTCCTTATACGTGGCCTGACAGTTTGGCAGGATGAAAAGCCGGGAACAAGGGGGATAAAACTGAATAGAAAAGGCCCGCAAGCGGGCCTTTGTGCAGCAGAATGATCAGACTTTTTTGAAGATCAACGAGCCGTTGGTACCACCGAAGCCGAAGGAGTTACACAGAGCGTACTCCATACCGCTGACCTGGCGTGCTTCGTGCGGCACAAAGTCCAGATCGCAACCTTCATCCGGGTTATCCAGGTTGATGGTTGGCGGCACGGCCTGATCGCGCAGCGCAAGAATGGAGAAGATTGACTCTACCGCACCCGCCGCGCCTAACAGGTGGCCGGTCATTGATTTGGTCGAACTGACCATTACGCTGTGAGCAGCTTCACCGAAGACGGATTTCACCGCCTGCGCTTCCGCTTTATCACCTGCCGGTGTGGAAGTGCCGTGTGCGTTAACGTAGCCGATCTGACCCGGCTCAATACCCGCGTCCCGCAGGGCGTGGACCATTGCCCTTGCTGCACCTGCACCATTTTCCGGCGGAGACGTCATATGGTAGGCATCGCTGCTCATACCAAAGCCGACGATCTCAGCGTAGATTTTCGCGCCGCGTTTCTTCGCGTGCTCATACTCTTCGAGCATGATGATGCCTGCACCGTCGCCGAGAACAAAGCCGTCACGATCTTTGTCCCACGGACGGCTTGCGGCCTGCGGATTATCGTTACGTGTGGAAAGGGCGCGCGCTGCGCCAAATCCACCCACACCGAGCGGGGTGCTGGCTTTTTCTGCACCGCCAGCCAGCATTGCGTCTGCATCGCCATAGGCAATGATACGTGCCGCGTGACCGATGTTATGCACGCCGGATGTACAGGCAGTGGCAATCGAAATGCTGGGGCCTTGCAGACCAAACATGATGGTCAGATGACCGGCGACCATGTTCACGATGGTTGATGGTACAAAGAACGGACTGATTTTACGCGGCCCACCCTTTACGAGGGAGCTGTGGTTTTCTTCGATCAGGCCGAGACCACCGATGCCAGAACCAATCGCCGCGCCGATTCGGGGGGCGTTTTCCTCTGTGACTTCGAGGCCGGAATCCTGCATGGCCTGAATGCCAGCAACAATTCCATATTGAATGAAATCATCCATCTTGCGCTGTTCTTTGCGCGAGATGAAATCTTCACAATTAAAATCCTTTACTAAGCCAGCAAATTTAGTTGCATAGGCGCTAGTATCGAAATGGTCGATCAGGCTGATGCCACTCTGACCGGCAAGGAGAGCTTTCCAGGTAGACTCTACGGTATTGCCGACAGGAGACAACATGCCAAGTCCGGTCACAACTACACGACGCTTAGACACGTTTGTCCTCCAGGGAGGGATAAAAAAAGAAAGTCGTGGGATGTCTTAGATAAAACTCAGGCGGTCGAGTGACCGCCTGGAGATGTTCACTTACGCCTGGTGACCGTTGATGTAATCAATGGCTGCCTGAACGGTGGTGATTTTCTCAGCTTCTTCGTCCGGAATCTCAGTATCAAACTCTTCTTCCAGAGCCATTACCAGCTCAACGGTGTCAAGAGAATCAGCGCCCAGGTCTTCAACGAAGGAAGCATTGTTGGTAACTTCTTCCTGCTTAACGCCCAGCTGTTCGCCGATAATTTTCTTAACGCGTTCTTCGATAGTGCTCATACTCTTAAATTTCCTATCAAAACTCGCTTTCGCGATGGTTTTCGTAGTGTATAAAATGTTGAAAAATTTGCAACTAAATCCCGGCAGTTCGTACCACGATTTTACGCTATTTTGAGGCTTTTCACCCCAATAACGCAAATAATTTTCATCGTGATTAAACCATATACATTCCGCCATTGACGTGCAGGGTTTCACCAGTGATGTAACCCGCCTCGTCAGAGGCTAAAAATGCAACCGCGCTGGCGATTTCTTGAGCGCCGCCAAGACGACCCGCAGGAACTTGCGCCAGAATACCCGCGCGCTGATCATCAGACAGCGCACGCGTCATGTCCGTTTCAATAAAACCCGGAGCAACAACGTTTACCGTAATACCGCGAGACGCAACTTCACGTGCCAGCGATTTACTAAAACCGATAAGACCCGCTTTCGCCGCAGCGTAGTTGGCCTGACCAGCATTTCCCATGGTACCAACCACAGAACCGATAGTGATAATACGCCCGTGACGCTTTTTCATCATAGCTCGCATTACCGCTTTTGACAGACGGAAAACGGATGAAAGATTAGTGTCGATAATATCGTTCCACTCGTCATCTTTCATGCGCATCAGCAAGTTGTCACGTGTAATCCCGGCATTATTAACCAGGATATCAACCTCACCAAATTCAGCGCGAATGTTTTCCAGTACAGATTCGATAGATGCTGGATCGGTCACATTCAACTGTAGACCTTTGCCATTAGCACCTAAATATTCACTGATCGCCTGCGCGCCATTTTCGCTGGTCGCAGTGCCGATAACTTTCGCGCCACGGGCAACGAGAGTCTCAGCAATTGCGCGGCCAATACCGCGGCTTGCACCAGTAACCAGCGCGATTTTTCCTTCAAAGCTCATGGTTTTCCTCTTTTATTGCGCAAGTGCCTCTGACATGGCTACCGGCTCGTTGAGAGCCGAAGCGGTCAGGGTGTCAACAATACGTTTTGTCAGACCGGTGAGGACCTTACCCGGACCAACTTCATACAGGTGCTCAACGCCCTGCGACGCCATAAACTCCACGCTCTTCGTCCATTGCACCGGGTTATAAAGCTGGCGCACCAACGCGTCGCGAATGGCTTCTGGCGTCGTTTCGCACGCCACATCCACGTTATTGACAACCGGGATCTGCGGTGCGTTAAAAGTGATGTTTTTCAATTCGGCAGCGAGATTTTCAGCCGCAGGTTTCATCAGCGCGCAATGGGATGGCACGCTTACCGGCAGCGGCAGTGCGCGTTTCGCTCCCGCCGCTTTACAGGCTGCCCCTGCACGCTCAACGGCTTCTTTATGGCCCGCAATCACTACCTGACCCGGCGAGTTATAGTTGACCGGAGAGACGACTTGCCCTTCGGCAGACTCTTCACAGGCTTTTGCAATAGAAGCGTCATCAAGACCGATAATCGCTGACATCGCGCCAGTGCCTGCCGGTACGGCGTCTTGCATAAATTTGCCGCGCAATTCAACCAAACGGACCGCATCTGCAAAGGCAATCACGCCTGCGCAAACCAGCGCAGAATATTCGCCAAGGCTATGCCCTGCCATCAGTGCAGGCGCTTTACCGCCCTGCTGCTGCCATACGCGCCACAGCGCAACGGATGCGGTCAAAAGCGCCGGCTGAGTCTGCCAGGTTTTATTCAATTCTTCTGCCGAGCCTTGCTGCACCAGCGTCCAGAGATCATAGCCCAGCACGTCTGAAGCTTCACGGAAGGTCTCTTCGATAACCGGAAAGCTTGCGGCCATTTCGGCCAGCATACCTACGGTCTGGGAACCTTGTCCCGGAAACACAAATGCGAATTGCGTCATCTTTTTATCCTTAATACTTAGAAACGAACCAGCGCGGAACCCCAGGTAAACCCGCCGCCAAATGCTTCAAGCAGCACCAACTGTCCAGGTTTAATGCGCCCATCGCGTACCGCTTCATCCAGTGCGCTGGGAACAGAGGCCGCAGAGGTATTGCCGTGGCGATCCAGTGTTACCACCACATTATCCATCGACATGCCGAGTTTTTTCGCCGTCGCGCTGATAATGCGCAGATTCGCCTGGTGCGGCACCAGCCAATCCAGTTCGCTGCGCTCGAGATTGTTGGCCTCTAAGGTTTCATCAACAATTCGTGCCAGTTCGGTAACTGCAACTTTAAACACTTCGTTACCGGCCATCGTCAGCCAGGTCGAATTTTCCGGTTTAACACGATCGAGGTTCGGCAGCGTTAACAGCTCGCCATAGCTTCCGTCAGCGTGCATATGCGTTGAGATAATACCGGGCTCTTGAGAGGCTCCCAGCACCGCAGCACCTGCACCGTCGCCGAAAAGAATAATCGTACCGCGATCTTCAGGATCCAATGTACGAGCCAGCACATCGGAACCAATCACCAGCGCATAATTCACTGCGCCAGATTTAACGTATTGATCGGCAATGCTCAGCGCATAAGTAAAGCCCGCGCAGGCAGCTGCTACATCAAATGCCGGACAGCCTTTGATGCCCAGCAAGTTCTGGATCTGGCATGCCGCGCTCGGAAAAGCGTGTGTTGCGGATGTCGTCGCAACAATGATTAAGCCAATTTGATCGTTATCGATGCCGGCCATTTCCAGCGCGCGTTTAGCGGCCTCAAAGCCCATGGTCGAGACAGTTTCGTGTGCCGCAGCAATACGACGCTCACGGATCCCTGTGCGGCTGACAATCCACTCATCAGAGGTGTCCACCATTTTTTCTAAATCGGCGTTTGTTCGAACCTGCTCTGGCAGATAACTGCCGGTACCAATAATCTTCGTATACATGTGCGCTCAGTCACTCTTGGGTAATATACATACGTTCTGATTTTCGTTGTTCTGTACGGACGAAACAGCGTGTATGTACACAGATTCCAGGCGAGCGGCAATCCGTTGTGGCACCTGCCGCTGCACCGCCTGCACTGCCTGTTCAATCGCGACGCTAAATGCTCGCTGATTGGCTGCACCGTGGCTCTTAATCACAGTGCCGCGCAATCCTAACAGACAGGCGCCATTATACTGGTCGGGGTTCAGGTGACTGAATCGCTTTATCAGACTTTTTTGTAACCAGCGCTTCAATAAAATCAGCCACCACGACCTTTTTTTCCCTTCGCTCTGCGATTTCAGCAGCGAAAGAAACATCCTGACAACACCTTCCATTGTTTTTAATGTGACGTTTCCCGTAAAACCGTCACAAACCAGTACATCCGTTTTACCGGTTAATAATTCATTCGCTTCCAGATAACCAATGTAGTTCATCGTTGGAACAGACCGTAGCAGCGCTGCGGCGTCGCGAATACTGTCGTGACCTTTGGACTCTTCTTCACCAATATTGAGCAAGGCTACGCGCGGATTAGCTATCTCAAGGATCTCTTCCGCCATTACTGCCCCCATCACGGCGAACTGTGCCAGCATAGTACTATCGCAATCCACATTCGCGCCGAGATCCAGCACGACGGTTTTGCCCTTTTGCTGATGCGGCAATACCGTCACCAGCGCCGGACGCTCAATGCCTTCAATCGGCTTGAGCAGCATTTTCGCCAGCCCCATTAGCGCACCGGTATTTCCTGCGCTTACGCAAGCCTGGGCGCGCCCTTCTTTGACCAGCTCAAGCGCTACGCGCATCGATGTGCCACGACTGTTGCGGATCGCCTGCGCCGCGCGCGCATCACTGGCAATAACTGACTGTGCAGGGACAATGAGCAAGCGGGAGCGTTGCTCGAAATCAGCTTTGGCAAGTAATGGCGTGATGGCGTCGGGATCGCCGACTAAAAGAAGGTTGAGTTGCGAATTAGAATTCAGTGCCTGCAAAGCTGCAGGCACTGTCACGGAGGGACCAAAATCCCCCCCCATGACATCTAACGCCAGGGTTAGACGTGTCAAGGTATCGTCGCAGCCTGGTTCGGTCTATCCCCGCTTACGCGGGGAAATCCTCACTAAGCTTCATCACGCTTGCGCGCGATTACTTAGTGATAACCTTGCGACCGCGGTAGAAACCGTCGGCGGTCATGTGGTGACGCAGGTGGGTTTCACCAGAGGTTTTGTCTACAGACAGGCTGGTGACTGCGGTCAGCGCGTCATGGGAACGACGCATGCCACGTTTGGAACGGGTTGGTTTATTCTGTTGTACGGCCATGGACCTTACTCCTCAATTACTTACGCTTTAAGCTGGCTAATACGGCAAATGGATTTGGTTTTTGCGCTTCATCAGGCAATTCCCCAAAGACCATGTCCGCCTCGGACACTTCACAGTGTTCAGAATCGTGCACCGGAACTACAGGCAGGGAGAGAATGATTTCATCCTCAACCAGCGCCAGTAGATCGATTTCGCCGAATTCGTTAACCTCAATCGGCTCATACGCTTCCGGCAGTGCTTCAGCCTGTTCGTCTGAACGTACAGGACTAAAACAATACGTTGTGTAAACCTGATGGGTGAACGGTTTCCCGCAGCGCTGGCACTCGAGCGATACCGTAACTTTCGCATCACCGGTTAATACCGCAAGACGTTGGTTATCGATAACGAACGACATGGAGCACTCCACATCACTGTCTACGCTGGCTACAGACTCGGCGACGCGCTCAGCCTGATCGGGGGTATAGATACCCTCGTAATCAAGGCGTTTTTGAGCCGTACGAACCGGGTCAAGAGTCAGGGGTAATTTTACCTTTTGCATAGGGCGCGCATATTAACTTTGTAACGTCATAGAGTCAAAGAAAAAGGCAGCCTGAGGTTGCCTTTTGCCAATAATTCGCACACATTGCGGCCTACAGTTTAATTTGCCTGTCATGGTTAAGCCATATTTGGTGGAAAAAATATGTTGCCTATTATTCTTGCTTCAACGTCACCTTATCGCCGCACCCTGCTGGAAAAACTCGGTTTACCGTTTGAATGCGCCGCACCGCAAACAGACGAAACACCTCATGCAGGTGAAGCACCACGCCACCTGGTGCTGCGCCTCGCCCGGGAGAAAGCGCAATCACTGGCACAAAAATATCCGCAACATCTGATTATTGGTTCCGATCAGGTGTGCGTGCTCAACGGGGAAATTACCGGCAAACCTCATACGGAAGAAAATGCACGCCAACAGCTTATAAAAGCGAGCGGAAATATTGTCACTTTTTATACGGGCCTGGCGCTGTTTAATTCAGAAACCGGTCATCTTCAGACCGAATGCGAACCCTTTGACGTTCATTTTCGTCATTTAAATGAGCAAGAAATTGACGATTATGTGCGTAAAGAGCGCCCGCTCAATTGCGCAGGCAGTTTCAAAAGCGAAGGTTTAGGCATCGCACTGTTTGAACGCCTTGAAGGACGCGATCCGAATACTCTGGTGGGTTTACCGCTGATCGCTCTGTGTCAAATGCTCAGACGCGAGCAATGTAACCCTTTATTAAGCTAATACTTTAACGAAAGCAGTTTGCTGGAAGCTTTTGAGAAAGTACGCCGGGATAAGGGGACTCAAACCTTAAACGTCTCCCCTCCTGCTCAGGAGGGGAAAACCTTATTTGGCGTTACGCAGCACGTTCAGGCAGTGTTTCAGCGCGTTATCAAGGGGCGCTTCAATGCGCAGCGTCTCACCGGTGCCCGGATGGGTAAATTTCAGCGCCGCTGCGTGCAGGAACAGACGCGACAGGCCGGTTGATGCCAGTTGTTTATCAAATTCGCGGTCGCCATAGCGATCGTCAAAGGCAATCGGATGCCCGGCATGTTGCGTATGCACGCGAATCTGATGTGTACGTCCGGTTACCGGGCTGCAACGCACCAGCGTCGCGAACTCATAGCGCTCTTCCACCTTAAACCGCGTTTCCGAGGGTTTGCCTTTGCTATTGACCCGCACAATGCGTTCACCGCTTTGCAGAATATTTTTCAGTAGCGGAGCCTGCACCACTTTGACATGGGACTGCCACTGTCCGCGCACCAGCGCCAGGTAATCTTTCTGCATATCTTTACCGCGCAGTTGCTCATGCAGCGAACGCAGCGCCGAGCGCTTTTTTGCCACCAGCAGCACGCCGGACGTATCGCGATCGAGGCGATGCACCAGTTCAAGGAAGCGGGCTTCAGGACGCAACGCGCGCAAACCTTCGATAACGCCAAAACTCAGACCGCTACCACCATGCACCGCTGTGCCGGAGGGTTTATTCAGCACCAGAATATGATCGTCTTCGTAGAGGATAACATCGCTTAATTGAGCAACTTTTTGCAGGTGCGGTGAAACCGCCTCGTCTTCTTTTTCGGCTACGCGCACAGGTGGAATGCGAATTTCATCGCCGGCTTCCAGTTTATATTCTGGTTTTACGCGTTTTTTATTCACTCGTACTTCGCCTTTGCGCAAAATACGGTAGATCATGCTTTTCGGTACGCCTTTTAATTGCGTACGCAAAAAGTTATCGATGCGTTGCCCCGCTTCGTCAGCAGTGATAGCAACAAATTTTACGGATGGTGTCTCAGTTTTCATGGGAGGCGATTCTAAATAGGCGCGATGATTAGCGCCACTCATTTTTCTATGCTTATATTTACATTCGCATCCGGTAAACACGGTTTGACACAGTTGATTCGGCGGTTATTAAACCAATCACCGGTCAAAGGTGAAAAAACTGTGAGTAACCGGGTGATAAATGGTAAAAGTCAGCTTGCTATAACAGGGTTGGCAAGGAATAATGTTGCCGTTTTCCGTGTTGAATTTTGCTAAAACAAGTAAATGAGCGGAATGACCAGTTTTGCCTGTCCGATCATACACGCAGCAATGGCGTAAGACGTATTGAACTTTCAGGCAGTTAGCGGGCTGCGGGTTGCAGTCCTTACCGGTAGATGGAATCTTCTCTGGAGAGTTTTTCCCAGGCTGTTCCCCTGATAATTGCGCTGTATTTCCACAGGAAATGCAGGCAACCGACACACTGCGCCTCTTAAGCGAGCGACAACCGTGAGGTTGGCGACGTGAAATAGTCTCGAGGCCATCGGTTCTCCCCCGGAAAGGCGTTATCTTGCCCGCAGCTTAGTCGTCAATGTAAGAATAATGAGTAAGTTACGATGAAAAGAATGTTAATCAACGCAACTCAGCAAGAAGAGTTGCGTGTCGCACTTGTTGATGGTCAACGTCTGTACGACCTGGATATTGAAAGCCCGGGGCACGAACAGAAAAAAGCCAACATCTACAAAGGTAAAATCACCCGCATTGAACCGAGTCTTGAAGCTGCTTTCGTTGATTACGGCGCTGAACGTCACGGTTTCCTCCCCCTCAAAGAGATCGCCCGCGAATACTTCCCCGCCAACTACAACGCGCATGGCCGTCCGAACATCAAAGACGTGCTGCGTGAAGGCCAGGAAGTCATCGTCCAGATCGACAAAGAAGAGCGCGGCAACAAAGGCGCGGCGCTGACCACCTTTATTAGCCTCGCCGGTAGCTACCTGGTGCTGATGCCAAACAACCCGCGCGCGGGTGGCATTTCTCGTCGCATTGAAGGCGACGATCGCACCGAGCTGAAAGAAGCGCTGTCAAGTCTGGAACTGCCAGACGGCATGGGTCTTATCGTACGCACCGCGGGCGTGGGCAAATCCGCCGAAGCGCTGCAATGGGATCTGAGCTTCCGCCTGAAACACTGGGAAGCCATCCAGAAAGCGGCCGAAAGCCGCCCTGCTCCGTTCCTGATCCATCAGGAAAGCAATGTGATTGTTCGCGCGTTCCGCGACTATCTGCGCCAGGACATTGGCGAAATCCTGATTGATAACCCGAAAGTGCTGGAGCTGGCTCGCCAGCATATCGCCGCACTGGGCCGTCCGGATTTCAGCAGCAAAATCAAACTGTACACCGGTGAAATTCCGCTGTTCAGCCACTACCAGATTGAGTCGCAAATCGAATCCGCCTTCCAGCGCGAAGTGCGTCTGCCGTCAGGCGGCTCTATCGTTATCGACAGCACCGAAGCGCTAACCGCCATCGACATCAACTCCGCTCGCGCAACGCGCGGTGGCGATATTGAAGAGACGGCGTTCAACACCAACCTGGAAGCGGCAGATGAAATCGCTCGCCAGCTGCGCCTGCGCGACCTCGGCGGCCTGATTGTTATCGACTTTATCGATATGACCCCGGTACGCCACCAGCGCGCGGTGGAAAACCGTCTGCGCGAAGCGGTGCGCCAGGATCGTGCGCGTATCCAGATAAGCCATATTTCCCGCTTCGGCCTGCTGGAGATGTCCCGCCAGCGCCTGAGCCCGTCACTCGGTGAATCCAGCCACCATGTGTGCCCGCGCTGTAGCGGTACCGGCACCATTCGTGACAACGAATCCCTGTCGCTGTCGATTCTGCGTCTGATTGAAGAAGAAGCGCTGAAAGAGAATACCCAGGAAGTGCATGCGATTGTCCCTGTGCCGGTCGCTTCTTATCTGTTGAATGAAAAACGTGCCGCCGTAAGCGCTATCGAAGCCCGTCAGGGCGGTGTTCGCTGCGTGATCGTGCCGAACGACCAGATGGAAACGCCGCACTACTCCGTGCTGCGCGTCCGTAAAGGCGAAGAAACGCCGACACTCAGCTACTTGCTGCCGAAGCTGCACGAAGAAGAGATGGCCATGCCGTCTGAAGAGGAGTTTGCCGAGCGCAAATTGCCGGAGCAACCGGCCCTTGCCACCTTCGTCATGCCAGAGGTTCCGCCAGCACCGCAAACGCCAGCGCAGGCGCAGGCGCCAGCAGCACCCAAACAACCTGCTGCGACACAACCTGCGGCTCCGGGTCTGTTCAGCCGTTTCGTCTCTGCACTGAAAGGCCTGTTCGCGGGTGAAGAAACCCCGGCACCGGTTGAAGTGAAAGAAGAGAAAAAGGCCGATAAACCCGAGCGTCAGCAGGATCGCCGTAAACCACGTCAAAGCAATCGCCGCGATCGTAATGAACGTCGCGATCCGCGTGGTGAAGGTAATGAGGCGCGTGAAGGCCGTGAAAACCGCGAAGGTCGCGAAGATAACCGCCGCAACCGCCGTGAAAAACCGCAGCAGAACGCAGAAAACCGCGAGCTTCGTCAGGCCGCTACAACAGAAGAGTCGGATAAAGCGAAATCCCGTGACGAGCAGCAGCAACAGCCGCGTCGTGAACGCAACCGTCGCCGTAATGATGACAAACGTCAGGCACAGCAGGATGTTAAAGAGCTGAACCGTGATGAGCAGCCTGTGCAGGAAACTGAACAGGAAGAGCGCGTCCAGGTGATGCCGCGTCGTAAACAGCGCCAGCTGACGCAAAAAGTCCGCATCGATGATAACCGTGCAGAAGTCGCTGTCGACGAAACGCCTGTACAGGAAGCACCGGAACAAGGGACGCAGGTCGCGAAAGTTGATCTGCCGGCCGTGGTTGACAATGCTCCGGTTCAGGAACAGGAAGAAAACGGTGAAGCGCGTGAGAACACCATGCCGCGCCGTTCACGCCGTTCCCCGCGTCATCTGCGTGTGAGCGGTCAGCGCCGTCGCCGCTACCGTGACGAGCGTTACCCGCTACAGTCTGCTATGCCGCTGACCGTTGCCTGCGCCTCGCCGGAAATGGCATCCGGTAAAGTCTGGGTCCGTTACCCGGTTTCACGTGTCCAGGAAGAGCAGCAGGATGTGCAGCAGAACCTTGCGCAAGTCGCTGAGCCGCACACCGCGCCTGATCAGGATATCGCCCCGGCCATTGCCGAAGCGCAGCTTGTCAGCAATCCGCAGGTGGATGTCGTTGAGCCGCAAGCGCCGGTTGAAAGCACGCAGCCAGAAGTGGTTGAACCGCAGGCACCGGTTGCTGAACCAGAGCCGGTAGCGGTGGAAACCACGCATCCGGAAGCTATCGCGACGCCGGTAGACGAACAACCGCAGCTGATTGCTGAGGAAGATCGTACGGTCGCCGAAGAAGTTACGGAAGAAGCCGAACCGGCTAAAGAAGAAGAGGACGTTGTTGCAGCCCCGGTTGCAGAAACGCCAGCACCAGTGAAGGTTGAAGAAACGGTACAGGTCGCACCTTCTGTTGTTGAGCCGGTTAAAGCCGTGGACACCCACAGCCATGCCACCGCGCCGATGACCAAAGCGCCTGCGCCAGCGTATGTGCAGGAAGCGCCGCGTCACAGCGACTGGGTTCGCCCGGGCTTCAACTTCGACGGTAAAGGCGCTGCGGGCGGTCACAGTGCCACTCACACCGCCACGGCTCCGGCAACTAAGCCGCCAGCGGTCGAGTAACTCGCTGAGCATGACTAAGCCGACCTCCGGGTCGGCTTTTTTTATACCCGCTGCATACCACCAAGCCCCGGCATCACTTCGCGCATAAGCTGCAAAAACATGCGTAACCGCGCTGGATAGTAGCGCGCCCACGGGTACACCAGATGTACCGGTAGCGGTGCTGCCTGCCACTGCGGCAACAGTGCCACCAGATCTCCCTTGCGGATCGCCTCTTCGACAGCCCAGGTAGAAATTAGTGTTACCCCAAGACCCGCAATCGCTGTATTGCGCGCAGCGTAAAGACTGTCCGTAAACAACCTTGGCGAAATAGCCACCTGCTCTGCTTCGCCGCTCTCCTGATGTCTCAGATGGATTTCATGCTGATAGAACGTACTCAGCGCAATCCACGGCACGTGGGAAAGCTGCTGCGGTGTGTCGATATCCGGGAAACGCGCCAGCAGCGCGGGTGAAGCGACCAGGCTTCGCGGCACTTCCGCCAGTAACACCGATACTGTTGCCGGATCGACCTCCGCCCCAACACGGATCGCACAATCGATATTGGCACTCAGAAAATCGACGTTTTTATCATTCAGCATCCACTCCACCGACAGTTGCGGATAGCGTTCAAGAAACCGGGTCAACGGCCCCAGTAACTGCTCCTGACCAAAGACATGAGGGGCGCGTACCCGCAGAATCCCCACCGGTTCATCATCAGACTGGCTCAGCTCATCTTCCAGCGCCACCCAGGCGTCCATCACGCGTTTCGCATGTTGATAACAGCGTTCGCCATCATCAGTGAGCTTCATCGCATGGGTTGTGCGCAGCAGCAGCTTAACGCCCAGCAGCGTTTCCAGCGATTGCAGACGGCGGCTGACGGTTGCCTGTGTCGTCTCCAGTTGGCGGGCAGCGGCCGACAGCGATCCTGCTTCAACAATACGAATATAGGTTCGCATCAGATCGACTCTATCTATACGTTCTGGTCGCTTCATAATTATTATGCCTATACGTTTCACGTATAACCGTTTTACCACTGCGCAGGCTACCGCGCCACCGCCGTCCGGGTAAAAATGCTCGCACATCGTCAAACCGAACACTCCGGGAAACTTTCTATGGACCGTCAATCTCTTTCGACAAGCCGCGTGAGCCGCATCATTTTCGCGCTGGTACTGGGGGCTGGCTTCAGCGTCGCTTCTATCTACTATTCGCAGCCGCTACTGCCATTAATGGGTAATGATCTGCACCTGACCATTAACGGTATGGGGCTGGTTCCGACCCTGACTCAGGCAGGCTATGCGCTGGGGATCTTATTTCTGCTCCCGCTCGGTGACCGCCACGATCGCCGCCGCCTGATCCTGGTGAAAAGCGCGGCGCTGGCCGTGCTGCTGTTGGCTTGTAGCCTGACCAGCCACCTGCCCTCATTGTTGATTGTCAGCCTGTTAGTCGGCATGGCGGCGACCATGGCACAGGATATCGTTCCGGCTGCCGCCATCCTCGCGCCGCAAGGCAAACAGGGGAAAATGGTCGGTACGGTGATGACCGGCCTGCTATTGGGTATTCTGCTCTCGCGTACGGTGAGTGGCTTTGTTGGTGCCGCGTTCGGCTGGCGCGTGATGTACCAACTCGCCGCCGTCAGCATTGCGTTGATTGGTGTCCTGATGTGGTCGGTGTTGCCACGTTTTGCCACGCACTCCACCCTGAGTTATCCGGCACTGATGAAATCCATGGCGCATCTCTGGCAGCGCTACCCTTCCTTGCGCCGTGCAGCAATGGCACAGGGTTTCTTATCGGTAGCTTTTAGCGCTTTTTGGTCTACGCTTGCGCTGATGCTACTGGAGAAATACCAGCTTGGCAGCGCCGTTGCCGGGACATTTGGTATTGCCGGTGCCGCAGGCGCGTTGGCGGCGCCACTGGCAGGGGGTCTGGCAGATAAAATCGGTGCTGAAAAAGTGACCCAGCTTGGCGCAGGCCTGGTCGCTGTCTCTTTCGCACTGATGTTCCTGCTGCCGCTATTGCCACCGCACGGCCAACTGGCGCTGATCGCCCTGTCAGCTGTGGGTTTTGACCTGGGTCTGCAATCAAGCCTGGTGGCGCACCAAAACCTGGTTTACGGCCTGGAACCACAGGCACGCGGTCGCCTGAATGCGCTGCTATTTACCGGGGTGTTTATTGGGATGGCGCTGGGCTCGGCGCTCGGCAGTAAACTTTATGCCATCGCTTCCTGGCAGGGCGTGGTGGTGCTGGCTAGCGTATCAGGGCTGATTGCTGTGGGGATTCGTCTGTTCGATGCCCGCCAGATTAAACTCGCCGCACAGAAAGCGTAGGTGAAAAAAAAGCCCGCTCCGGGGTGATGGAGCGGGCAGAGCAGGCATGCCCCAGTTTCCGAACATGCCCAAAGTGAAACAGTGTTAGCTATTAATCTGGAACAGTGACATACCCTGCATATCGCTGAAGGCTTTATAAGATGCCTGCAATGCTGCCTGTTGCATGGTGTAAGAAGAGATCACCGAGTTCCAGTCGACATCGATCAAATCACTTTTCTGCTGTGTCAGCGCCAGCGTACGGTCATCACCGAGTGCATCCAGCGTATCAAGTTCCGTCAGTTGGGTACCCAGCTCAGCCCGCACGCTCGATACGTTGTTCAGGGAGTTACCCAAACCACGGCTGGTTTTATCGACCACCGCCTGCGCTGCGTCTTTTGCCGCCTCATCACCTGCTACTGGCGTATTGAGTGCGGCAATCGCGGTGTCCAGCATTTTGAACAGATCCGTTTCCGGCGTGCCAGGCAGACCGGTGGCGGGATCAACAGGTTCCTGGGTCGCGTTACTGGTGATGGTGTTAAACACCTGATCGCCAGTATGGGCGATCACCATCGAACGGGCGGCATCAACCTGCTGGGTTATTTGCTGCGTACCGCCGCTGTAGGTGCCGTTCGCATCGTACGGTTTACTTTCGGTCCTGTAGCCGCCGAAAATGTAGCGGCCGTTACCGTCGGTGCTGTTCGCGAGGTTCAACAGCTGATCGCGGTAGCCTTGCAGTTCCGATGCCAGCGAGGCGCGGTCATCATCACTCAGCGAACCATTGCTCGCTCTGACAATCGTGCCTTGCGCGCCAGTAATCGCCGTCGTGACCTGCTGAAGTACACTCTCTTCCAGCGAGACTTTCTGCGTGGCGAAGGTACGCGCCGTTGCGTACTGGCTATTTTGAGCCTGCGCCTGTGAAATCACCACCGCCTGCGACGCGGCAATCGGGTCATCAGACGGGCGATTGACGCGCTGGCCGGTAGACATCTGCTCGCCGTATCCCAACCATTTGCTCTGAGCATTGGTTACGCCGCGCATATTTTGTTCGTACATCATTTGCGTGCTGATACGCATCACTCACCTCTTACTTAGCGAATACCCAGCAACGCGTCGAACAGCGTGCTTGCGGTCTGTAGAACCTGGGCGTTAGCCAGATAATATTGCTGATAACGCTGTAAGTTGCCGTACTCTTCATCGAGGTTAACCCCGGAGATCGACTGCTGCTGATTGCTCAATTGCGTAACTACGTTGGTTTGCGTCGTGCTGCTGGTTTTCAGCGTCGAGGTCTTGTTACCAACATCGCTTACTAGCGTGGCATACGCATCGTTGAAGGTTTTATTGCCGCCAACCACCTTCGCGCTTTGCAGATCCAGCATCGCCTGGCCGTTACGGTTATCACTCGCACCGGAACCGGCAACTTCCGCCATAGCAATTTTCGACTCATCGGTCACCGCCACGCTCATATTGACGATGGCGTCGCTGACCGGGCGAACCGTGAAGCTGTCTTTCGCTTGCGCACCGGTGGTGCCATTGTTGATGGTCACTTTCAGGCCGTCGAAATTCAGCGTGCCGTCGGTGGCATCCGGCGCCACGGTAAAGCTGGTGTTATTGGACAGACGGGTGACATTCCAGTTAGTACCGTCGAATACCACTTTGTAGTCTGTTGCCTGCACCGCAGAGCTGTCCGTTACCGCCGGGCTCAGCGTCGCATCGCCGGTGTTTTTGGTATTGCTGGTTGATGACGGCGCGCCGATGGTGAAGAAATCTTCGCCCTGATCGCCATTGGCATCAAAACCCTGCGTGTGCTGCTGGTTAAACGCGTCAGCAAAAGAGAGCGCCAGTTGCCCCAGCGTGTTACGCGCCTGGTCCAGATCTTGCGAACGAAACGCCAGCAAGCCACCCAGTGAACCGGTCGTGACCTGTTTTTCCGGGATTTCGATATTGCCTGCGGTTTTATCAACATAGGCAATAGTGGTACGCGCCGGATCGGCACTGGATGGAACCGCCGCCAACTGGCGCGATTCACGGCCCTGCACCAGCGTGATGCCGTTCGCCATGCTGACGTTATAGCTCCCGTCCTGGGTGCTGACTTCAACGCCGACAATTTTATTTAGCTCGCTCACCAGTTGATCGCGCTGATCGAGCAAATCGTTCGGTGATGAACCCGCGCCCACGGCGGTCAACTTGGAAATCTGGTCGTTGAGGCTGGCGATCTGTTTGGCGTAGTTATTAATCTGATCAACGCTTGAAGAGATAGCCAGGTTCACCTGCTTATCCTGGTCGCGCAGATACTGATCGGCGACCTTGAACTGGTTCACCAGCCCGTCCGCTTTACCCAGCAATGCCTGACGCGAAGAGGGATCAGAGGCGTTACTCACCAGCGTTTGCAGGCTGGAGAAGAAATCTTGCAGGCTGGTTGACAGCGAGTTGGTGGTGTCAGACAGCACATCATCAATTTTTGACATCTGCTGGTAGCGCGTGGTCAAACCGCTGTTCTGGTTTTCCGCCGCACGCAGCTGATTGGTAATAAAGGCGTCATACTCACGCTGAACGCCGGTAACAATAACACCATTGCCCACGTAGCCACCGCCAGTCAGCGTACTGTTCGCAGTGGTAAGCACCGTCGTCTGGCGGGTATAGCCCGTCACGTTATAACTCGCAATGTTATTACTGGCGGTATTAAGCGCGGCCTGGGCTGCGTTGAGCCCACTCATGGCGCTGTTAATCAAACTGGACATGGAGGTTCCTTACACACTTTCAGACATGAGTCCTGTTGACGATTATCGGCAACCCTGGGTGAAACTTGAGACTTTTCAGAACAGATTTTCAATATCTGAGCTGTATGCTTTGCTCACTTTCTCGCCCATTGATTTCAACTGCTGGATCATGCTGGTCAGCTTACGGGCGTAGTTCGGATCGGTGGCGTAACCCGCGTTCTGCAATGCCTGAGCGCCCTGCTCCGCCGTGGCGGCGGAGGTGACGGCCGCATAGCGTTTATTGCGCGTCAGCATGCCGACGTAATCGGACAACGCTTCCAGATAGGAGCTGTAAACACGGAATTTGGCTTTGACTTTCACCGCCTGGCCATTTTCATATTCTGTGGTGGTGATTTCGGTGGTTGGCCCTTTCCAGCCGGAGGACGCTTTCACACCGAAAATATTGAAGCTCGGCTCGCCATTTTCACGCGGGATCTGCCGCTGGCCCCAGCCGGATTCGAGCGCCGCCTGCGCCAGGATCAGGTGATGCGGAACACCGCTCTGCTGGCTGGCAAGACGCGCCGGCAGCGAAAGCTGCGCCAGGAAGTCTTTACTGTCGCCGGTTAACAGTTCATCGCTGTTATCTTCCGGCACTTTCGGGATCGCTTTACGTACCAGTTGCGTCAGGGCCTGGTTTTGATAGCTGGTGACGGTTTCCAGCGGGAACTTCATCGGCACTTGCTGCATTTGATCTGCCGGGTCAACCGGTGCCTGCTCGCCCGTCATCTGTTTCACCATCATATCGGCGAGGCCCAGACCTTTACCGGCGGTCATCTGCTGGGCTATCTGTTGGTCATACATGCTGGTGTACAGCCGTGTTGAATCACTACTGAAAATACCGTCTTTCGGTAGGGCTTCGCGCATGCTTTTCAGCATCATCTGCACGAACATCCCTTCCACCTGCCGCGCCACCGGGCGCAGGTTCGCCGCCGGATCCTGTCCGGCTTTCGATTTCAGGTCATTCAGCGATTGCGCGTCCCATGCCGCGCTCGTCAACAGTCGGCTGTCGGTCAGCATTAGATGATCTCCAGTTTCGCACGCAGGCAACCGGCACTCTGCATCGCCTGAAGAATGGACATCAGTTCCATCGGCGACGCACCCAGTGCGTTAAGGGCGCGCACTACGCTGTTCAGGTTGGCGCTGGAGCGCACGCTTTGCAGCGAACCGCCGCTCTGACGCAAATCAATTTGCGTCTGCGGTGTCACCACGGTCTGGCCGCCGCCAAACGGCGTATTCGGCTGACTGACGGTGTTCTGCTGGTTCACCGTCACAGAGAGATTCCCCTGGGCGATAGCACAGGTATCCAGCGACACTTCACGGTTCATCACCACCGAACCGGTACGCGAGTTGATAATCACTTTTGCGTCCTGCTGCGTGACGCCGACTTCCATATTCTGGATATCCGCCAGCGCACGCACCTGTGAACTGCTGCCAGAGGAGACGCGCACCTGCACGGTTCGCGCATCCAGCGCTGTTGCGCTGCCATAGCCACGACCGCGATTGATGGTGTCAGCAATCTGCTGCGCCATGGTGAAGTCTTCCTGGTTCAGTTGCAGGTTGATGGTATTGTTCGCCCCGAACTGGGTCGGCAGTTCACGCTCAATCACCGCACCGTTAGTGATACGACCGCCGTTAAGCTGGTTGACCTGCACACTGCTGCCACCAGCAGACGCGCCCGCGCCACCGACCAGAATATTGCCCTGCGCCAGCGCATAAACCTGGCTATCGACACCCTTCAACGGCGTCATCAACAGCGTACCGCCGCGCAGGCTTTTGGCGTTACCCATGGAGGAAACCACCACATCGATGGTCTGCCCCTGGCGGGCGAACGCCGGGAACTGGGCGGTAACCATCACCGCCGCCACGTTTTTTAGCTGCATGTTGGTGCCGGTGGGCACGGTAATGCCCATCTGCGACAACATGTTGTTCAGCGTCTGGGTGGTAAATGGCGTCTGGGTCGTCTGGTCGCCTGTGCCATCCAGGCCAACCACCAGACCGTAGCCAATTAAGGAGTTTTCACGTACGCCCTGTACACTGGTGAGGTCCCGGATACGGTCAGCCTGGGCGAAGGTCGCCACCAGCGCTAACACGATACCAGTCAAATACTTAAACATAATTCACCCCGGTTACATCGGCGATAAGTTGAGGAAGAAACGTTGCAGCCAGCCCATATTCTGCGCTTCGTTGATGTAGCCGTTGCCGACGTACTCGATGCGCGCATCCGCCACCTGGGTGGACGGAACGGTATTGGTCCCGCTGATGGTGCGTGGGTTCACGACACCCGAGAAGCGGATGAACTCAGTGCCCTGGTTAATGGCTATCTGTTTTTCACCCACCACATGTAAATTGCCATTGATCAGCACCTGGTCGACCGTCACGGTCAGGGTGCCGCTAAAGGTGTTGCTGGCGTTGGCTCCGCCTTTACCCTCAAATCCATTGCTGCCGGAGGCGCTCAGGTCAGCACGCCCATTGCCAAACAGGCCTTCGAGATAACGCGGCGTGGTATCCACACCAAAGCTGGCGTCGCCATCACGGCTGGCATTGGCCGATGAGCTCTTACTGGCGCTCACGTTTTCCTGAAGCACGATAGTCAGCGTATCGCCAACGTTGCGCGGACGGCGGTCTTCAAACAGCGGCTGGTAGCCGTAGTTAATCGGCTGCGCAGTCTGATAAATCGAGCCATTCACCATCGGTACGGGGCCGGGGATCGGCTGAGCAGTCGTTGTCCCCTGTACCAGCGGTGTGGAAGGAACCCAGGCACACCCGTTCAGGGTTAATGCCACTAAAGCCATAATCGGGTAGCTGCGCACGGCGTATTTTTGCATTGCATTCATCTTCGAAATCAGGGTTCCGGTGCGGCGGTTACCGCACCGGATAACGCCTTAGAGTTGCGTCAGTTTTTGCAGCATCTGATCGGTGGTCGATACTGCCTTACTGTTAATTTCGTAAGCGCGCTGAACCTGGATCATATTCACCAGCTCTTCCGCTACGTTCACGTTTGAGGTTTCCACATACCCCTGATACAGCAAGCCTGCGCCGTTCAGCCCAGGCGTCGTCGCGTTCGGCGCGCCAGAAGACTGGGTTTCGGTGTACAGGTTCTCACCGATGCTCTCCAGACCGGTGTCATTCATAAAGGTGGTCAGGTTTAACTGGCCAACCTGCACTGGTGCCGCCGCGCCCTGCTGCGTCACGCTGACCACACCGTCGCGACCGATGGTGATGCTCAGGCTGTTCGCCGGGATGGTGATCGCAGGCTGAACCTGGAAACCGCCCGCCGTGACCAGCTGGCCGTTCTGGTCAACCTGGAAAGAACCGTCACGGGTATATGCAGAGGTGCCGTCCGGGAGCAGAACTTCAAAGAAGCCCTGGCCTTTGATGGCGACATCTTTACTGTTGTTGGTCTGAGACAGGTTGCCCTGGCTGTGCAGACGTTCGGTGGCAACCGGGCGAACACCGGTACCAATCTGCAAGCCGGAAGGCAGCGTTGTCTGTTCAGAAGACTGTGCGCCAGGCTGACGAATCGTCTGGTACATCAAGTCTTCAAATACCGCACGCTGACGCTTAAAACCATTGGTGCTAACGTTCGCCAGGTTGTTGGCGATGACATCCATATTGGTTTGCTGGGCGTCGAGGCCGGTTTTTGCGATCCATAATGAACTGATCATAGGAAGTCCTGTTTATTAGCCGATTGACAGCAACTGGTTGGCACGTTGCGCGTTGTCATCGACGCTGCTGATAACTTTCATCTGCATTTCGAAGCGACGCGCGCTGGCGATCATGTCGGTCATGGCTTCGACCGGCTTGACGTTACTGCCCTCCAGCACGCCCGATTGCACGCGAATGGAAGGATCGGCCTGTAACGTTGCGCCACGCGTTGCTTGTGCCGTCTGGCTCAGACGGAACAGACCGTCATCGCCACGCACCACTTCACGCGCATCCGCTTTAACCAGCTTCAGCCTGCCGACCGGCGCAATGGTGTTAGCCGCATCGCCGGGGTTCAGCGCTGAAATCGTACCGTCGGCAGCGATAGTTACCTGCGCGCCTTCCGGCACGGCAATCGGTCCGCCTTCGCCAATGACCGGATGACCCTGGATAGTCAACTGGCCGGTCGGAGTCACCTGGATATTCCCGTTACGGGTATACCCTTCTGAACCGTCCGCCGTTTGAACCGCCAGCCAGCCGTCCTGTTGCAGCGCCACGTCAAGCGGGCGCGAGGTGTAGTCCAGTTGTCCAGGTGTCATATCGGCACCCGGCGTTGACGCCACCACCAGCGTACGGGTAGGCAGCGAAAGCCCCTCTACCGGTACTGCGCGCAAGGCATTGAGCTGTGCGCGAAAGCCCGGCGTGGACGCGTTCGCGAGGTTGCTGGCGGTGACAGCCTGCTGATTCAGCGTCTGGCTGGCTGCGCCCATCGCGGTATATATTGCGTGATCCATTAAGCCATCCCGTCAGGCGATTAACGCAGGTTAACCAGCGTGTTAAGGATCTGATCCTGGGTTTTGATAGTCTGCGCGTTCGACTGATAGTTACGCTGCGCGACGATCATGTTGACCAGTTCTTTACTCAGATCCACGTTTGAGGCTTCCAGCGCACCGTTGGTCAGCGCACCGAAGTTACCGGTGCCCGCCGTCCCGAGCAGCGCCACACCAGAGGAACTGGTGGCAGACCAGACGTTGTCACCTTCGGATTGCAGACCTTCGTTGTTGGCGAAGTTCGCCAGCACGATCTGACCCAGAAGCTGCGTTTTTTCGTTGGAATAGCTACCGACTACGGTGCCGTCGTCGTTAATGGCATAGCTCACCAGGGAGCCCGGCGCATAACCATCCTGGCTGATGGAAATGATGCCGCTGGTGCCCGTGTTCTGCTGCATCGAGTCCTGGAAGCTCAGGCTAAAGGTGCTGGCGGCGGAACCATTCAGGCTGTCGAGGCCAACGGTAATCTTTGCCTGAGGGTCTAAGGCCTCCAGGTTACCAGCAGCGTCATAGCTTCTAGTGCCCTCAAGCGTACCGTTGCTGGTGAAGCTCATCTGGGCAGCTTTTTCATATGTCGCACCAGCGATGCTGGAGTCCTGGGTGTAGACATCCCAGGTATTAGCAGCGGTTTTGACGTAATAAACATCGATAGCGTGGGAGTTACCCAGGCTGTCATAGGTCGTCACGGTGCCTTTTTTGTTGTAGGTGTCTGAGTTCGTCGGATCAAACGGGATGACCGTCGGGGTTGAATCCGTCGAGTTCAGGTTCATTGGCATGGACGCGGTGGTAGTGGCTTTTGCCGCCATCAGCGTGTTCGGGATGGTGATAGCAGTCGGGTTCGCACCGGTCTGCACGACCGGCGGCGTACCGGCAACCGGATAGCCCGTAATCTGCATACCCTGCATATTCACCAGGTTGCGGTTTTCGTCCAGTTTGAACTGGCCGTTACGGCTGTAATAAACCGCACCGCTACTGTCGACGACGCGAAAGAAACCGTTGCCGCTCAGCGCCACGTCCAGGCCGCGCCCAGTGTTTGTGGTAGTACCGTCAGCAAAGTCCTGCGTGATGCCCGCTACTTTTACGCCAAGACCAACTTTAGAACCGGCAAACATATCGGCGAAGGACGCAGATCCGGACTTAAAGCCATAAGTGGCGGAGTTGGCAATGTTGTTACCAATGACATCGAGGTTGGTGGCCGCAGCATTCAGGCCGCTGACCGCTTGTGAAAAGGCCATGACTTACTCCTGATAAGTTAAAGTCTTAAATAATCTGCCGTACTTCGTCGAGGGTAGTCGTACCGTAAGTACCCAAATCCAATGTGCTTCCGCTGTCACCGCGGGTCACACCCTGTACCAGCGCGAATTGCAGCGGTTGAGCAACCAACTGCGTCGTGCCGGAGCTGGCGGCGATAGAGACTTTGTAAGAGCCATCTGGTGCCGCGGTTCCATCTGTCAGCTTGCCGTCCCAACTAAAGGTGTGGACGCCAGCCGTCAGGCTGCCGATTTCAATGGTTCGCACCACAGCACCGCTTTTATCGGTAACGGTGGCGGTCACTTTATCGGCAGCCTGAGTCAGTTCAACGCCAAACGGTGTCGATGTTTCGTTACCCACCAGCACGGTTTGTCCGGGGATCATCACGCCGTGGCCAATCAGGCTTGCGGCCTGCAACGACTGGCTGTTGTCGAGCTGCCCTGAAATAGAACCGAGGGTGGTATTCAGTTTTTCAATCCCGCTAACGGTGCTGATCTGCGCAAGCTGCGTGGTCAGTTCGTTATTTTCCATCGGGTTGGTCGGGTCCTGGTTTTTCAACTGCGCGACCAGCAGCGTCAAAAAGCTGCTTTGCAGGTCGGAGGCGCTGTTTGTCCCGGTGGTGCTGGTTCCGGTGGGCGAGACGACACCGTTATTGGTCGGGTCGTTTACGTTAACGCTGATAGACATGCGGGTCCCCTTTACTGACCGAGTGTGAGCGTTTTGAGCATCATGCTCTTAACGGTGTTAAGCACTTCGACGTTCGCCTGGTAGCTGCGCGATGCCGACATGCTGTTGACCATCTCGCCCACCACATCAACGTTGGGCATTTTGACGTAGCCACTGGCGTCAGCCAGCGGGTTACCCGGCTCGTAAACCAGTTTGTCCGGTGCCTGGCTCTCAATCACATCCGATACTTTTACGCCGCCGGTGGCCTGGCCTGGTGCAGCATCGACCTGAAAGACAACCTGTTTGGCGCGATACGGCTGCCCGTCCGGTCCGGTGACGCTGTCGGCGTTCGCCAGGTTACTGGCGGCCACGTTCAGGCGTTTGGACTGCGCGGTCAGCGCGGAGCCTGCGACATCAAAGATATTCAGTAATGCCATTTAATTAGTTCCCCTGTTGCAGAACGCTCATCATGCTTTTGATCTGCCCGCCCAGCACGGTCAGCCCGGTCTGGTATTTGACGCTGTTGTCGGCAAACTGCGTACGCTCACGATCCATATCGACGGTGTTGCCATCCATAGAGGGTTGATCGGGGATGCGATAGAGCAGATCGGCGGACGGTGTGGACATCGCCTGGGCAGGAATATGACGCGAAGAGGTCAGAGCCAACGAAACGCCGCTGGTTTCAGCCCGACCACGCTCCATCACTTTTTTTAATTCACTGGCAAAATCGATATCGCGCGCCTGATACCCGGGCGTATCCGCGTTGGCGATATTTGCCGCCAGAATTTCCTGGCGCTGGGCGCTCAGGTTTAGCGCTTCTTGCTGAAAACGCAGTGCGGCATCAAGTTTATCGAGCATGGCTCCCTCACTGATGACAATTATTTAGCCAACAGCTTAAATCTCCCCTTGCAAACTTATCGCTGGAATAAGGGCAAAATGCGTCGCTATTTTTTGCGTTGATAGATTTGCCATGCGGTTAAAATCTCTTCATCTGATCAACAGGCAGGAATCTGCGATGAACACGTTGAAAGGCGGTTTAGCCGCGATCTTACTGTTAGTAACGGGCTTTTCTCAGGCGGCGGATTTACAGGCGCAGTTGACCTCGCTTTTCACGCAACGTCTTGCTGGCTTTAGCGATGAGGTGGTGGTAAATATACGCACCCCGCAAAATCAGCTACCCACCTGCGAGCAGCCTGCGCTGAGCGTGGTAGGGAGTGCGAAACTGTGGGGCAACCTGAATGTTCTGGTGAACTGCGCAGGCACTAAGCGCTTTTTGCAGGTGAACGTTCAGGCAACCGGCAACTATGTGGTGGCGGCGCAATCCGTGGCCCGTGGTAGCCTCTTGCAACCCGGCAGCGTGACATTAAAACGCGGTCGTCTCGATCAGTTACCGCCAAGAACGATGCTGGATATCGCTCAGGCGCAGGACGCGGTGAGCTTACGCGATCTCGCGCCGGGGCAGGCCATTCAGCTCTCCATGTTGCGTCAGGCATGGCGGATAAAAGCAGGCCAGCGGGTGCAGGTCGTGGCGTCGGGAGAAGGCTTTAGTGTCAACGGCGAAGGTCAGGCGCTGAACAATGCGGCGGTGGCGCAAAACGCCCGTGTGCGTATGGCTTCAGGGCAGATTGTTAGCGGTACGGTCAACGCTGATGGGAATATTCTGATTAACCTATAATCTTCTTAAAGAATCCATGTTGTCTGCCGATAAATAAGCAACGACTTAAGATATCAGGCCCGAAACGCCGCGAAACCTCCATGAGGACAACACAATGAGCATTGATCGTACATCGCCCCTGAAGCCGGTTAACACCGTTCAACAGCGCGAAACCAACGAGACTCAGACGCAGAAAACGCGTCAGGAAAAAGCCGCTACGGCAAACAGCACTAACGTTACGCTCAGCGGTTCTCAAACGAAGCTGATGCAGGCGGGTGCCAATGACATCAATATGGAACGCGTGGAACAGCTGAAAACCGCGATTCGTAATGGTGAACTGAAAATGGATACCGGCAAAATCGCCGATGCCCTGATTAACGAAGCGCAGAGTTACTTACAGAGTAAATAACCGTATGAATCGACTGTCAGACATTCTCGATCAAATGACAGTTATCCTGAGCGCTCTGAAAGACGTGATGGATGCTGAGCAAAAACAGCTTTCCGTGGGCCACATTAATGGCAGCGCGTTGCAGCGTATTACGGAAGAAAAAAGCTCCTTGCTCGCGACACTGGATTACCTTGAGCAACAGCGTCGTTCCACGCAAAAAGCGCAACACAGCGCCAACGACGATGTTGCCGATCGCTGGCATACCATTACGCAAAAAACGCAGCATTTACGCGATCTTAACCAGCACAACGGATGGCTGCTGGAAGGGCAAATTGCGCGTAACCAGCAGGCGCTGGACGTCCTGAAACCGCATCAGGAGCCGAGCCTGTACGGCGCGAATGGTCAGACCGCGTCCGCCAACCGTGGCGGAAAGAAAATCTCGATTTAACCCACGTATCATCAAGCATTTATGTTGCCAGGGGCGCCTGGCAACGTTGCTGTTGTCTTTACGCCGTCCGGCGCGCGAACTCTTTCACTTTAAAACCCAACGCCGCAAGCGTGGCGAAGTAGGCCACCACACCGACCAATACCACCGCCATCAGGCGCAGCAGACGATACGGCATAGTGCCGAGCGACCAGTCAGGCATGACGTACAGCACACCGACTAACGCTGCCGCCATGACCAGCACCGCAATCACCAGACGCAGCAGAAAACTTGCCCAGCCCGGTTGTGGGGTAAATATTTTTTGTCGGCGTAGCTGCCAGTAAAGCAGACCGGCGTTCAGGCAGGCCGCCAGACCAATCGACAGGGACAGGCCAGCATGTTTCAGCGGGCCGATAAACGCCAGGTTCATTACCTGGGTCATCAGTAGCGTGACAATGGCGATTTTCACCGGGGTTTTGATGTTCTGACGTGAGTAAAAGCCAGGCGCGAGCACTTTCACTACAATCAGCCCCATCAGCCCGACCGAATAGGCCACCAGTGCGCGCTGGGTCATCGCGGCGTCAAAGGCGGAAAATTTACCGTACTGGAACAGCGACACCGTTAAGGGTTTGGCGAGAATGCCAAGCGCCACGGCACTTGGCAGCGCCAGCAGAAAACAGAGCCGCAGCCCCCAGTCCATCAACCGGCAATACTCATCATGATTGCCGCTGGCGAAGCTTTTCGATAGCGACGGCAGCAAAATCGTCCCCAGCGCCACGCCCAGCACCCCGGACGGGAACTCCATTAAGCGGTCAGCGTAATACATCCACGACACCGAACCGGAGACCAGAAACGAGGCGAAAATGGTATTGATGATCAGCGAAATCTGGCTGACAGAAACCCCGAGAATGGCGGGCCCCATCTGCTTCACCACCCGCATCGCCCCGGCATCGCGAAAATTGATGCGCGGCAGCACCAGCATGCCAATTTTCTTCAAATGCGGCAGTTGATACACCAGTTGCAGCACGCCGCCAACAGTCACCGCCCAGGCCAGTGCCAGCACCGGCGGGTGGAAGTAAGGCGCGGCGAACAGCGCGAAGCCAATCATGCTGATATTTAAAAACGTCGGCGCGAAGGCCGGAACGGAAAACCGGTTCCAGGTATTGAGAATCGCCCCCGCCAGCGAGGCCAGCGAAATCAGCAGAATATAGGGAAAGGTGATGCGCAGAAGCTGCGAGGTGAGATTGAATTTATCCGCCGTATCGGCAAAGCCAGGCGCGGTGACGAGGATCACCCATGGCGCAGCCAGCATCCCGGCAACGGTGACAATCGCCAGCGCCAGCGTCAACAGCCCCGACACATAGGCCACGAACACCCGCGTCGCATCTTCACCCTGCTTGCTTTTATATTCCGCCAGGATCGGCACAAATGCCTGGGAGAAGGCCCCCTCGGCAAAAATACGCCGCAGCAGGTTGGGCAGCTTGAACGCCACAAAGAAGGCGTCGGTTGCCATACCCGCGCCAAAAACCCTCGCCACAATGGCATCGCGCGCAAAACCCAGCACGCGTGAAAACATCGTCATGGAGCTGACTGCCGCCAGCGATTTTAATAGGTTCATTCTGGTTTCCATAAGACACAACGCCTGCAATGCAGGCGTTGGTATACAGCGAAGCGCTTAGTCTACAGGGAAAAAGGCGAATTACTATCGCCAGATGTTACACGCCATTATTCACTCATGGCGTCGCGCCAGAGCTTCTCCACCACGCGCTGGGCGAGGATCGCCTGTTCGCCTGCGGTTTCCGGAACCGTCTGATTTTGCACGCACTCAATAAAATGGCGTGCGCATCCGGCAAAACCGCGTTGTTCAAGCACGCTCTGCCAGCCCGCCACTGGACGGGCAATCACCCCCTGCCCGCGCTCTTCTCGCCACTCGCGCATATCCGTAATATCCACCAGCCCGCCGTCGGTCACCGCCTGGATCAACTCCCGCTGACTGCCTGCCCGGCGGTGCATACTGGTCGTGATTTGCAGATGTTCAACGCTGAAATGGTGTTCGGCATAGATCATTGCGCCGTCATCATGGGTCTGCAAGGTGCCGCTTTGTAACTGCGCGGTACCGCCTGCCAGCCAGAGTGCGGTATCCACCACATGCAGGTAATCATCGAGTAGTGTAAAGCGCAGATCCTGCGGCCCGACGCTGTCGGTGCGGTGTTTATCCATGCGTAATGACGCAGCCTGCGGCATCTGCTGTTTCAGTTCGCGATAGAGCGGCGAGAAACGGCGGTTAAAACCCACCATCAGCGTCAGCTTTTTACGCGCCGCCAGCTCGACTAACCGCTCGGCATCTTGCAGATTTTCCGCCAGCGGTTTATCAACGCAGACATGCACACCCAGGTTGAGCAATTCACTGACTACCGCATAATGCGAAGCCGTTGACGTATGAACAAACACCGCGTCGCACTGCGCTGCCAGTGACGCCAGTGAATCCGCATAAGGCATGCGCCAGGTTTCGCACACGCGCAGGGCTTTTTCCCGCGTCGGCGACCAGGCCGCCGCAAGCGTCCATCCCGTTGCCGCGCCTAATACCGGTAACCAGGCTTTTTGCGCGATGCCGCCAAGCCCGACTACGCCAATCCGTAATGTCGTCACTGTTAATCTCCCAAATGTGCGAATAGCAGGCAGCCAATCACCCGGGCTTCCTGATACTTCATCGTTGCTCCTTAACGACCGGGGGTCCATTCTTGCGCGGTTAATGCCGTGAGCACGTGATCGCGCCACTGCCCATCAATCAATAAATAGGATTTGGCATAGCCCTCTTTTTCAAACCCGAGTCTCGCCAGTAGATCCCCACTGCGTTTATTGTGCGGCATGTAGTTTGCCATTATGCGATGCATGTGTTGCGTGCGTTGCATATAGCGGATCGCGGCCGTCAGCGCTTCAAACATTAATCCCTGTCCCTGCCACTTTTGCCCGATGGAATAACCCAAATAACAAGCGTGAAACGATCCGCGCACCACATTTGAAAAATTCGCCACGCCGATGATTTCTTTTTCGTCGGGATCGAACAGCGCAAAATAAAATGCCGAGCCTTGTTTATGGAATTCATTGATCATGCCGAGGCGCGCCTGCCAGCCGGAAGGATAACAATGGCTCTCGTCGCGCACGGGTTCCCAGGGTTTTAAAAACTGGCGATTTTCCGCGTAATAATCCGCAAGCCGCCAGGCATCGCGCTCGTGAACCAGGCGCACCACTAATCTGTCTGTTACTAAGCGTACTTTCGGCACATTACTGCGATAGCCAAACATGTCTTACCACTCCTTCGTTTCGCGGCTTTTTTTAACCCCGTGCGTTTAACTATACCGTTGCTCTGCCGCTGCGGGAAAACAGCAACATAGCATTTTTTGCATTAATCGCCATTTTCGATGAAAAGTCTCAATCAAAGACTGATTTTGATAAAAAAATATTGTTACCGTGAATATGTGAAAACGGTTGCCAAAGCCGCAAAATAAGAGCGTCTTATCTCTCATAATTCCCCGGAGGGGAAATGGCGCGCATCTCGCAGGCAAGGAGCCTGGGTAAATATTTCCTGCTTGTTGATAACATGCTGGTGGTACTCGGCTTTTTTGTTGTCTTTCCCCTGATTTCCATTCGTTTTGTTGATCAACTAGGTTGGGCCGCCTTAATGGTCGGCATTGCGCTCGGTTTACGCCAGTTTATTCAGCAGGGTTTGGGCATTTTCGGCGGTGCGATTGCCGACCGTTTTGGCGCTAAGCCATTAATCGTGACCGGCATGCTGATGCGCGCAGGCGGTTTCGTGGCGATGGGCGTTGCGCATGAACCATGGATATTATGGCTCTCCTGCATTCTTTCCGGGTTGGGTGGCACATTATTTGACCCGCCGCGGTCCGCGCTGGTGGTCAAACTGGTGCGTCCGAACCAGCGCAGCCGGTTTTTCTCACTGCTAATGATGCAAGACAGCGCCGGGGCGGTGATTGGCGCACTGCTCGGCAGTTGGCTGCTGCAATATGACTTTCGCCTGGTGTGCGCGGCAGGTGCGTTGATGTTTGTGCTCTGCGCCGCGTTTAACGCCTGGCTACTGCCCGCGTGGAAACTGTCGACGGTGAAAGCGCCGGTGCGCGAAGGCCTGGCCCGGGTGCTGCGTGATAAAAAGTTTGTCACGTATGTGCTGACGCTGACGGGCTACTACATGCTGGCGGTGCAGGTGATGTTGATGCTGCCGATCATGGTCAACGATATTGCCGGTTCACCGGCGGCGGTGAAATGGATGTACGCCATTGAAGCCTGCTTATCGCTAACGCTGCTCTACCCGATTGCCCGCTGGAGTGAAAAACGTTTTCGCCTTGAGCATCGCCTGATGTTTGGCCTGCTGGTGATGTCCTTCAGCCTGTTGCCGATTGGCATGGTGGGCACGCTGCAACAATTGTTCACATTGATCTGCACCTTTTATATCGGGTCAATTATCGCCGAACCGGCACGGGAAACATTGAGCGCGCAACTGGCTGATTCCCGTGCGCGCGGCAGTTATATGGGCTTTAGCCGCCTGGGTCTGGCCTTCGGCGGCGCGCTCGGTTATGCCGGGGGTGGCTGGCTATTTGATGCCGGAAAAGCCTTTAACCAGCCGGAATTACCGTGGACCATGCTGGCCGTCATCGGCCTGACAACCTCGATGGCGCTGTTATGGCAGTTTGGTCAGAAGCGCGTACGCCCACCGATGCCCGAACCCGGGGTCTGATTTGCGCCTCACTTTGCCCTCTTCCATACTGGTAACTGATGGATAAACCAGTATGGAGGAGAAACGTGAAACTCTACATTTACGATCACTGCCCTTTCTGTGTTAAAGCCCGCATGATTTTTGGCCTTAAGAACATCCCGGTTGAACTCAATGTGCTGCTCAATGACGATGAAGACACGCCGACCAAAATGGTTGGTCAGAAAATGGCGCCTATTCTGCAAAAAGATGACAGCCGTTATCTGCCTGAAAGCATGGATATTGTGCATTATGTCGACAAACTCGACGGCAAACCGCTGCTCACCGGCAAGCGCAATCCGAAGGTGGAAGAGTGGCTGCGCAAGGTGAATGGCTATGTGAATAAGCTATTGATCCCGCGCTTTGCCAAAGCTGCCTTTGATGAGTTCTCCACGCCACAGGCACGGGCGTATTTCGTCGCTAAAAAAGAGGCAACCATCGGTGATTTCGCCGAACATCTCGCCCATTCACCAGGCCTTGTGAAAAATATCAGCGACGATCTGCGTGCGCTGGATAAGCTCATTGTGCAGCCCAATGCCGTGAATGGTGAGTTGTCAGAGGACGATATCCACCTCTTCCCGCTGCTGCGTAACCTGACCATTGTTAGCGGCATTACCTGGCCGTCTAAGGTGGCAGATTACCGCGACAATATGGCAAAACAGACGCAGGTTAACCTGCTCTCCTCAATGGCTATCTAAGCTGTTAACGGCGGAAGCGACAGGCTTCCGCCTTCCGTTTAAGTATTTTCCGCTAGCCTTTGCGCCGTGTGTGACGCATGCTACACCCCGATCGAGGCATCAGGACCACGTTGAGGAATTCATGAAGAAGATGATTTTTGCCGCTGCATTATTGGTGAGCGGTGTGCTGGTGGGTTGCAATCAGTTGACGCAATACACCATCAGCGAACAGGAAATTAACCAGGCGCTGCAAAAACGTAATGACTTCGCCAAGGATATTGGTGTACCGGGTGTGGCCGATGCACATATTGTTCTCAACAATCTGACCAGTGAAATTGGGCGTGAAGAGCCGAACAAAGTGACCTTAACGGGCGACGCGAATCTCGACATGACGTCCCTCTTCGGTAACCAGAAAGCTATTATCAAACTGAAGCTAAAAGCACTGCCGGTGTTTGATAAAGAAAAAGGCGCAATTTTCCTGCAAGAGATGGAAGTGGTGAATGCGACAGTCACGCCGGAAAAAATGCAGGCCGTTTTACAGACCGTGATGCCGTATCTGAACCAGTCGTTGCGTAACTACTTTAATCAACGCCCTGCCTATGTTCTGAAAGAGGACAGCAGTAAAGGCGAAGCGCTGGCGAAAAAATATGCCAAAGGTATTGAGGTGAAGCCAGGTGAAATTATTATCCCGCTTACCGACTGAATCCCAGGGCGCGCGATGCGCCTTTTTTTTCAGGAAAAGGGTGCAAACGAAAACGTTTCCCCTTATGCTTGGTCTCCGGCAAAAACACCTGTTTCTCACCCAGCCGGAGCCTTCCAATGACACAATCCCAGGTTTTGAAAATCCGCCGTCCTGACGACTGGCATGTCCATTTACGTGACGGTGATATGCTAAAAACCGTGGTGCCGTGGACCAGCGAAACCTACGCTCGCGCCATTGTCATGCCCAACCTTGCTCCTCCTGTCACCACCGTCGATGCCGCCATTGCCTATCGCCAGCGCATTCTTGATGCTGTGCCTGCCGGGCAGCGCTTTGAGCCGCTGATGACCTGCTACCTGACCGACAGCCTGAACGCCGATGAAATTGAGCGCGGTTTTAATGAAAAGGTGTTCACCGCAGCAAAACTTTATCCGGCCAATGCCACCACCAACTCCAGCCACGGCGTAACCAGCATTGATGCCATTATGCCGGTGCTGGAGCGCATGGAAAAACTGGGCATGCCGCTGCTGGTGCATGGCGAAGTGACGCATGCTGAAATCGATATTTTCGATCGCGAAGCGCGCTTTATCGACACGGTAATGGAGCCGCTGCGCCAGCGGTTGCCGGGTCTGAAAGTGGTGTTCGAACATATCACCACCAAAGATGCCGCAGAGTACGTGCGCGATGGTAATGAATTGCTGGCAGCGACCATTACCCCGCAGCATCTGATGTTTAACCGCAACCATATGCTGGTGGGCGGTGTGCGCCCGCATCTCTACTGCCTGCCTATTCTGAAGCGCAATATCCACCAGCAGGCGCTGCGTGAACTGGTCGCCAGCGGATTTGATCGCGCATTTCTCGGCACCGATTCCGCCCCACATGCCCGCCATCGCAAAGAAGCAAGCTGCGGCTGCGCAGGCTGTTTTAACGCGCCGACCGCACTCGGCAGTTATGCCACCGTGTTTGAAGAGATGAACGCATTGCAGCACTTTGAAGCGTTCTGCTCCCTGAACGGGCCGCGTTTCTATGGCCTGCCGGTGAATGACACCTTTATTGAACTGGTGCGTGAAGAGAGCGTTGTGCCGGAAACCATTGCTTTGCCGGAAGATACATTGGTGCCATTCCTGGCAGGCGAAACTGTGCGCTGGCGCGTGAAGCGTTAAAAAAATCTGTTCCCCCCTGTTGTAAATAGTCTGAGTTAACTGTATAAATATCCAGTACATTACACAGGGGGCCGTTATGCGTATTGAAGTGACGATTGCCAAAACCACATCCTTACCGCCGGGTGCTATCGACGCGCTGGCTGGCGAGTTATCCCGCCGTTTGAATAATTGCTATCCCGATCGCGAAAATAAAATTTCGGTTCGTTATGCCGCAGCAAATAATCTTTCCGTTCTCGGTGGCGCAAAAGAAGATAAAGACCGTATCAGCGAAATCCTGCAAGAGACCTGGGAGAGCGCTGATGACTGGTTTATCACCGATTAATTTACTTTAAAGATTGTTCTTATTGCCGGGTCGCCCCGGCTTTTTTGTATTTTTTTTAAGCAAACCATTTGCAAAAGAATTGTTCAGTAAAAATAGTTGCTTAACATAACGTCTTGTTATTCAGAAAAATCAACGCGCGCAAAAAAGATGTTGCAGAGTGTTTATTTTTTCGCTCAGAGGGACTGTTTCCTGGTATACTAAAAAAGCTTCAAATTAAAACACGCATTGAACCTCGAAAGTCGTTGTCTAATTAAACACGCTAATATGGGGGTTATGATGGTAAAGAATAATGAAGTCATCCAGACCCATCCACTGATTGGATGGGACATCAGCACCGTGGATAGTTACGACGCCCTGATGCTCCGGTTGCATTACCAGACCCCAAACAGAGCCGCTCAGGAAGAGACCGAAGTCGGCCAGACGTTGTGGTTAACGACCGATGTTGCCCGCCAGTTTATTTCTATTCTCGAAGCGGGCATTGCCAAGATTGAATCAGGCGATTACCAGGAAGATGAGTATCGCAGGCATTAGTCATAATGCGTCCATACTTCACAACAGGCACCCTTGCGGTGCCTTTCTTATTTCCGTCCTTGTATAACGCCCCCGGCTTATTTACCCTCCTGAAGACGCATTTGCTGGAGAAAACCATGAAGTACGATTTGATTATTATCGGCAGCGGCTCTGTCGGCGCGGCGGCGGGATATTACGCCACCCTAAGCGGGCTAAATGTGCTGATGACCGATGCGCATTTACCGCCGCACCAGGAAGGCAGCCATCACGGCGATACGCGTTTAATCCGCCATGCTTATGGTGAAGGTGAAAAATATGTCCCGCTGGTATTACGCGCGCAGACGCTTTGGGATGAACTGACCACAGAGAGTGGCGAAGCGGTATTTGAGCGGACCGGCGTCATTAATATTGGCCCGGCAGATTCCACTTTTCTTGCCAATGTTGCGCAAAGTGCAGAGCAGTGGAAGCTGACGCTGGAAAAACTCGATGCACCCTCGCTGATGGCGCGCTGGCCAGAAATCCGCGTTCCGGAGAATTATATCGGCCTGTTTGAAACCGACTCCGGCGTGTTGCGTAGCGAGTTGGCGATTAAAACCTGGATCCGTCTCGCAGAACAGGCTGGCTGTGCGCAACTGTTTAACTGCCCGGTCACCGCCCTGCATCACCATGAGGACGGCGTCAGGATTGAAACGCCAGAAGGCACATTCCACGGTAAAAAGTTGCTGGTCAGCGCAGGCACCTGGGTGCAAAAGCTGCTTCCTGCCCTGCCTGTTCAGCCTGTGCGTAAAGTTTTCGCCTGGTTCCAGGCCGATGGGCGTTACAGTACCAAAAACCACTTTCCAGCCTTCACCGGCGAAATGCCAAACGGCGAGCAATATTATGGCTTTCCTGCTGAAGAGAACGAGCTAAAAATCGGTCGTCATAATGGTGGCCAGATGATTGATGATGCCCAACAGCGCACCCCGTTTGGCGCAGAGCCGACCGATGGTTCCGAGTGCTTTGGTTTTCTGCGCCAGTTTCTGCCCGGCATCGGCGGCTGCCTGTACGGTGCGTCCTGCACCTACGATAATTCGCCAGATGAAGATTTTATTATCGATACCCTGCCCGATCAGCCGAACACGCTGGTGATCACCGGTCTAAGCGGCCACGGTTTTAAATTCGCACCGGTACTGGGTGAAATCGCCAGCGCATTTGCGCAGGGTAAAAATACGCCTTTTGATTTGCAGCCCTTTTCGCTTGCCCGTTTTGGCAAATAATCCACAAGCGGCCTCCATGCAGGCCGCTTTTATCTTTATGGTCGCCACACTCGAACTTATTTATCTCTTTTTGGAATAATAAAAAAGCTGACAAAAGTTGACATTGATTTAATAAAATATAATTTTAGTGCAATAATTTTGAACATATCAAAAATGTGCCAACTCCCTACAAACCCTATTTATTCTGCATAATAGCCGTTACCCGTCTAATAACCTGAATGCAAACAGACAAAATCATTCAAAAAATATGATATAGAAAAAATAACAATTTAATTCGCATTTTTTGAGTTGCATTATTATCGCGCCCCCGCCATTTTAAATTAACTTTTGATTAACCATGATTAACAATTATGCAATTACATAACTCTCCCGTGCGCTATGGGGTTATTTCCATGACGCTCCATTGGCTCATTGCAATTGTGGTGTATGGCATATTCGCCCTGGGGCTGTGGATGGTGACGCTTAGCTATTACGATGGCTGGTATCATCAGGCTCCCGAGTTGCATAAAAGTATTGGCGTTCTGCTCATGTTCGCGCTGGTCATCCGCGTTATCTGGCGTTTTATCTCCCCGCCGCCACCGCCGCTCAGCAGCTATTCCCGATTGACGCATATCGGCGCGGTTGTCGCCCATATCGCCCTTTATCTCTTGTTGTTTGCCATTGTATTCAGCGGTTATCTGATTTCGACCGCCGACGGCAAACCGATTAGCGTGTTCGGGCTGTTTGATATTCCTGCAACGCTGGCGGATGCCGGTTCGCAGGCGGATCTGGCAGGCACTGTTCATCTGTGGCTGGCATGGAGTGTGGTTGTGCTTTCCGTTTTGCACGGCCTTGCCGCCTTTAAACACCATTTCATTGATAAAGACGCCACTCTCAAGCGCATGCTGGGAAAATCGTCACCTGACTCTGGAGCATAATATGAAGAAGATCCTGCCGGGACTCGCTCTCGCCTCGCTGCTGTTTACTACCGGTTCGGCTATCGCTGCGGACTACAAAATCGACAAAGAAGGGCAACACGCCTTCGTTAATTTCCGCATCCAGCATCTGGGCTATAGCTGGTTGTACGGAACGTTTAAAGATTTCGACGGTACGTTTACCTTCGACGAAGCGAATCCCGCCGCCGATAAGGTCAATGTCACCATTAATACCAACAGCGTGGATACCAACCACGCCGAGCGCGATAAACACCTGCGCAGTGCGGAGTTTCTGAACGTGGCGAAATTTCCGCAGGCGACATTTACGTCAACGTCAGTGAAAAAAGAGGGCGATGAGCTGGATATTACCGGCAACCTGACGCTCAACGGCGTGACCAAACCGGTAGAACTTGAAGCGAAGCTGATTGGCCAGGGTGACGATCCGTGGGGCGGCGTACGCGCGGGCTTTGAAGCGTCCGGCAAAATTAAGCTGAAAGACTTTAATATCACCACCGATCTTGGCCCGGCATCGCAGGATGTTGAGCTGATTATTTCGCTAGAAGGTGTGCGTCAGAAGTAAAAACAGTGGAGAGGGTTTCCCCTCTCCTGTTGTCTTATTCCGGGTCCGGGATGCCCAGTTTGGTGTTCAGGCGACCGCGTGATTTGTTGAAGATTTTATTGCCGTTTTCCCGACCGGCACGGCGTTTGCGCTGCTCTTCTTCCGGCAACATGCTCTCTTCCAGGCACTGCTCGCTGCAACAGCCGTTGAATTTCTCAGCACAACTCGGGCACTGAATAAACAGCAGATGGCAACCGTCGTTACGGCAATTAGTATGCATATCGCACGGTGCGCCGCACTGGTGGCAATGCGCGATAACGTCATCGGAAATGCGCTCGCCCATACGCTCGTCGAAAACGAAATTTTTGCCGATAAAGCGGACCGGCAACCCTTGTTCACGGGCGCGGCGCGCATATTCAATAATGCCGCCTTCGATATGCCACACTTTGCTGAAGCCGTTATGCTTCATCCACGCACTCGCTTTTTCGCAGCGGATCCCGCCGGTGCAGTACATGACAATCTTCTTATCTTTATGCTCCTGCATCATCTCAACCGCTTTCGGCAACTGTTCGCGAAAGGTATCGGCAGGGATTTCCAGCGCGCGGTCGAAATGGCCCACTTCATATTCATAGTGGTTACGCATATCAATGAAAATCGCTTCAGGATCGTCGAGCATCGCGTTCACTTCTGCGGCTTTCAGATAGTCCCCGACATTGCTGGCATCGAAGCTTTCATCGTCTATACCGTCCGCCACGATCCGATCGCGCACCTTCATGCGCAGCACCCAGAAGGATTTGCCGTCATCATCAATGGCGATATTCAGACGCAAACCGTCGAGCGCCGGATCGAAGGTATAAAGCGCCTGACGGAAAGCATCAAACTTGCTTTGCGGCACGCTGACCTGCGCGTTAATGCCTTCATGGGCGAGATAGACGCGCCCAAAAACGCTCAGTTGCGCTAATGTCTGATACAGCGCATCGCGCGTCGCTTTCGGGTCGACGACCGAAAAGTACTTATAAAAGGAGACGGTAACGCGCGGCTCAGTTTCGGCGAGCATGCGGGCTTTCAGTTCATCATTGGAGATGCGGTTATGTAACACTGGCATGGTGTACGTGTCCTGCAAGAGTGGAGAATGAAAAAACGGCGGCATCATAAAGCAAATACTGATAATTTACATCCCCACATTTTGCGCTACATTTTCACTCATTCAGATCACCCCGTACGACAATTCCTGGAAAAAGAGACGCCCTGATTTTGGTTAATTTCGGAAATAGTGCGAGAATACAGGGAATTGTAGTTTTTTACAGGACAGTCATGACGTATTTACCCAAATTTTCGGCATCGCTGCTGCACCCCCGCTACTGGGCAACCTGGTTCGGAATTGGCATGCTGTGGTTGGTCGTTCAACTCCCCTATCCCGTTATTTATCGCCTCGGCTGCGGCATTGGTTACTTTGCGCAACGCGTGATGAAACGCCGAGTCATCATTGCGCGTCGCAATATTGAGCTCTGCTTCCCGCAAATGAGCGAAGCAGAACGCGAGAAAATGGTGGTTAAAAACTTCGAGTCTGTTGGCATGGGCCTGCTGGAAACCGGCATGGCCTGGTTCTGGTCCGATCGCCGTATGCGCCGCTGGATGGACGTTTCAAACTTTGAACATGTGCGCAACGTGCAGGTGCAAGGGCGCGGCATTTTGCTGATTGGCGTGCATTTCTTAACCCTGGAAATCGGGGCACGCATGTTTGGCTTAAATGAGCCGGGCATTGGCGTTTACCGTCCCAATGACAACCCGGTTATCGATCTGCTGCAAACCTGGGGTCGTATGCGTTCCAATAAAAGCATGATCGACCGTAAAGACCTCAAAGGTATGATCCGCGCCCTGAAAGCGGGCGACGTTGTCTGGTATGCGCCAGATCATGATTACGGCCCGCGTGCCAGCGTCTTCGCGCCATTCTTCGCGGTAGAAGAAGCCGCTTCCACTTCCGGCACCTGGATGCTGGCGCGCACATCGCAAGCCTGTATCGTCCCTTTTGTTCCTCGTCGTAAACCAGACGCCAAAGGTTATGAGTTGATCATGCTTGAGCCAGAGTGCTCACCACCGCTGGACGATGCACAAACCACCGCCGCCTGGATGAATAAAGTGGTTGAGCGCTGCATTTTAATGGCCCCTGAGCAATATATGTGGCTGCACCGCCGCTTCAAAACCCGCCCCGAAGGGGTGCCATCCCGCTACTGATTCCTTAAATAGCCCGCATGAATGTGCGGGTTTTCTCCTCCTTCCTTCGCTTTCCGCCCGGCCCCGGCGCTTTCTTACGCGCAGTAAAGATTTTTCAAGTCTGTATAAGAACTCCCCCACCCACAGAAGGCCTCTGTCTGCTTGTTGTTTTTCACTTGACGGAAATAATAGCAACCACATTATTAACAGGCGAATCGTCTTTTTCCAGGAAGGAAACCCTATGAAAATTCTCCTACTTTGCAGTGCGTTTAATGGCTTGTCTCAACGTTTTTTTGTTGAACTGACCGATGCCGGACACCAGGTGGCGGTCATTGTTTTCGCTAATAATGAAGACCTTGAACAGAGGCTAAAAGACGACCCGCCCGACATCATCATTGCGCCGTTCTTAAAACGCGCCATCCCTGAGCACGTCTGGCAGCAATTCAAATGCTTTATCCTGCATCCAGGCATTATCGGCGATCGTGGCCCAAGCTCTCTCGACTGGGCCATCCTTGAAGGATGGAACGAATGGGGCGTCACCCTGCTTGAGGCCAATGCGGTAATGGATGCAGGCGACATCTGGGCCACGCGCACGTTCCCCCTCCCGCCGATGGCAAAGAGCCAGATTTATCGACACCTCGTCACAGACGCCGCCGTGGCCTGCTTATGGGAGCTTATAGACAAACTGAACGCCGGGCAGCAGAAAGGCGAGCCCCTTGATTATGCCAGCGCATACACGCGGGGACGTGAGCGAAAGCCCGTGACCACAGCCGCACGTACCCTCGACTGGAACACCGATACCACCAGCACACTTCTGCGTAAAATATGGGCCAGTGACAGCATACCGGGCGCATCCACCGTGCTTGCTGGCGTACCGGTGCGCGTTTTTAATGTCTGGCAAGCGGATGCGGATGTCGCAAAAATGCGCGGGCGCTCAGGTGATATTTTCGCGCGCTCAAAGGATGCCCTTTGCGTGGCAACAGCGGATGGCGCGTTATGGATTGGACATTTGCGTCGCACAGATGACCATCCGCTAGCCCAGGTAAAACTGCCGGCAGCGGTGGTACTGGCTCAGGAACTGCCCGCGCTTGGGCCGTTGGCAACTTTGCCTGTAACGCATCCCGACAGGGCATGGCTGGAACGCCGCGGTCGAATCGGCATCCTCCATTTTCCGCTGCTAAACGGCGCATTCACGACCAATGATTCGCTGGCATTATGCGCTCTGTTCGGGCAAGCCGCACAAGACACGAGCCTGGATGCCATTATTCTTGCCGGCGGGGACGATTTCTGGTCAAACGGTATTGAGCTTAATTCCATTCACGTAGCGGATAATCCCGCCGAGGAGGGATGGGCTTCGATCAACGCGATTGACGATCTTGCCGCGGCGATCCTCGCCTGCCATCACAAACTGGTCATCAGTGCGGTCAATGCCAACGCCGGCGCGGGCGGTGCCATGCTCATGCTGGCAGCCGATCGGGTCATGATGCGATCTGGGGTGGTTATCAACCCGCATTACAAAACGATGGGGCTGTTTGGTTCCGAACTCTGGACGCTCACCTTACCGTGGCGAGTCGGGGCAGAAATGGCCCACGCGCTGACCGAAAATTGTATGCCGCTTAGCGCCCGCCATGCCGCATCGATTGGCATGGTTGATAGCGTTATTGACACTTCCCGCTCAGCGTTTCTCGAAACGGTTATCGCCCAGGTTTCTGAGATGATTTCACCTGCACAATTGCCCATATACCAGCAGGAAAAACTGCTTAACCAACATGCCATGCGCCATGAACGCTCACCGGATAATTACCGCCGGGAAGAGCTGGTAAAAATGCGTGCGAACTTTTTCGATGATGATCTGAATTTTTCATCGCGCAGAAAGGCGTTTGTAATGAAACACCCCCCCTGCAAATTGCCCGATCATTTGCAGCGATATAACCTCACTTGCTCCACTCCAGCGCCGGAAGCGTGCGAATGTCAGCAAGAAAGTTAGTGCGGAATTTGACGCTCGTAACACGAGCGTCTATAGATTTCTGCATGCCTTTTTCTGTTATCAAAGGAGTTTTGACATGGCCGATTCTGAACTGAACTATTACTCTACGCTGGCCGAAGCCATTGATGCGGCTCGCGAAGAGTTCATCGCCAATAATCCGGATGTCGATGAAGACGATCTCAATGTGCAACAGTTCAATGTCCAGAAATACGTATTGCAGGATGGCGATATTGCGTGGCAGGCAGAATTTTTCGCTGACGAAGAGCAGCCAGGTGAATGCCTGCCGCTGTTCAGCGGTGAAGCGGCGCAAAGTGTGTTTGATGGCGACTTCGACGAAATCGAAATCAGCCAGGAGTGGTTAGAGGAGAACACGCTGCACGAATGGGACGAAGGCGAATTCCAGCTCGAACCGCCGCTGGATACCGAAGAGGGTCAAACCGCGGCGGATGAGTGGGACGAGCGTTGATTATTCGTACGGGCCATGATGCGCATCCAGCGGCAATAGCAGCGTGTCAAACACCAGTGAAAAGGGCAAATCGAGTACGGTAATGTAGCGCCATGCGGAATCACGTACATCCCATTGCACGCCGGGATAGTACTGATTCCCGTGGCCCTGACCGGGTATTGCGCGGCTGATAATGCTGCCACACCCGCTCAGTAAACACGCCATCACGACGACCAGAATCACTTTCACTTGTTTCCCCTTCAGACTCAACGGTCAAAAAAATACCGGCTCGCGGGCCGGTATTTTCCTTAATGTCGGCTTACTTCGCCTTTAACGCCAGCGGGTTAAGCTTCAACTTTTCGTAATAGCTCACCCAGGACAGATACCGTTCTGGTGCTGACCAGACGCGATAATGCAGCCGCGAGAGCGTCACAGGATCGCTTAATAACACCAGACGGCGATCGCGGTTGAGCTTCTCAGGCGTTTCGTTAAGTGCCTGCTCAACATGGCGATCGCGGGCGATCTCCAGCACGTGGCTTGCACGGTGGCGCGCGGTTGCCATTGCCGTCGCCAGCGCGTTAAAGGACGGGTTAAACACCGCGTGCATAAAACCCTCTTCCAGTGAGCGCGAGCGGTTCAGTTCCAGATAGCGGTCTGTATCCACCAGTACCTGCGGCGGAGAATACTCTTCCGGGATCAGGAACAGCTTCCAGCGTTTGGTGCGCAGGCCCACTGTCGCACGGCTGGAAATCACCGAGACAAACGGCGAGAGGATCAGCGAGAAGACAATAGGTGCCAGCCAGAACAGGAAACGCAGATCCAGCCACGCCATACCCACGGCCCACACCAGCCCCAGCAGCAGCTGAGAGCCGTGGCGCATAAAGGCTTCACCCCACGGCGTGGAGTCATCATCACGCTGCGGCGAATTCCACACCACTTCCCAGCCGAGGAACGCACTGACCACGAACACCGTGTGGAACAGCATACGCACCGGTGCCAGCAGCACGGAGAAGAGCACTTCCAGCAGCAGCGACAGCGTCACTCGGAAAAAGCCGCCGTACTCTTTCGGCCCTTTGCACCACACCAGAATAATGCTCAGCAGTTTCGGCAGGAATAGCAGCACCATGGTCGATGCGAACAGCGCGATGGCCAGCTCCGGACGCCACTGCGGCCACACCGGGAACAACTGGCGCGGTTGCAGGAAGTACTGCGGTTCCGTCAGGGCATGCACCACCTGCAAGGCGGTGGAGAGCGCAAGGAACATAAACCACAGCGGCGCAGAGAGATAAGACATCACCCCCGTCAGGAACACAGCGCGATGCACCGGGTGCATCCCTTTCACCAGGAACAGGCGGAAGTTCATCAGGTTACCGTGACACCAGCGACGATCGCGCTTCAGCTCATCAAGCAGGTTTGGCGGCAGCTCTTCATAAGAGCCCGGCAGATCGTAGGCGATCCACACGCCCCAACCGGCACGGCGCATTAACGCAGCTTCCACGAAGTCATGGGACAGAATAGAACCGGCGAACGAGCCTTCACCCGGCAGCGGAGCCAGCGCACAATGCTCGATAAACGGCTTCACGCGGATAATGGCGTTATGACCCCAGTAGTGGGATTCACCCAACTGCCAGAAATGCAGACCGGCGGTGAACAACGGCCCGTAGACGCGAGTCGCAAACTGCTGGCAACGCGCATACAGCGTGTCCATACCGGAAGCGCGCGGCGAAGACTGAATGATCCCGGCGTTCGGATTGGCTTCCATCAGGCGTACCAGGCCAGTCAGGCAGTCACCGGACATCACCGAGTCCGCATCCAGCACCACCATATAGCTGTACTGGCTGCCCCAGCGGCGGCAGAAGTCATCAATATTGCCGCTTTTACGTTTTACGCGGCGGCGACGGCGGCGGTAGAAGATCTGCCCTTCGCCCTGCACTTCAGCCACCAGCTCCATCCAGGCTTTTTGCTCAGCGACGCAGATATCCGGGTTGTAACTGTCACTCAAGATATAAACGTCAAAATGCTGTTGCTGCCCGGTGGCTTTCACGGACTCCCAGGTGGCGCGCAGGCCTGCGAACACGCGGTCCACGTCTTCGTTACAGATAGGCATGATAAGCGCGGTGCGATGTTCCGGATTAAGCGGCTCATCGCCCACTGTCGAGGCTGAAATGCTGTACTTATCACGACCGATCAGCAGTTGCAAAAAGCCCATTAATGCCGTCCAGAAACCGGCGGACACCCAGCAGAACAATACAGCGAACAGGATCAGGATGCCGGTTTGCAGCACATAAGGCAGAAGCTGCATCACGGAAACCAACAGATCCTGGCCTGCCATATCGGTAGGATTGATCAGCGCCCAGCCCTGATAAGGCAGGATGGTTTTCATGTACCAGGTGGCAACGACGGTTTGCGCCAGCGTCAGCACCAGCAGGATGTAACGGCGGATCGATCCGACGGTACGCCATTTCTGCTCCTGCGCCTGCTCCTCTTTGGTCAACCGCGCCATATAGCGTGGCAGGACTTCGCGCCCGCGCAGGCGATCCCAGAATCGACCAAGGGGGTTGGTGCGCCAGGGATCGGGAAACATGGAAGAACGTTTAGCTTTCGGCATCGCCTGCAACTGTGCGCGTCCTTCGTCGTCTTTGATGAGCTGCCCTTGCGCCAGTGAGTCCGGCCAGCTGTGCTCCAGACGTGCGGTAACAGAACCCAGCGGCGTATCGTCTTCACGCTTCCAGTCCCTGTGTTCCGCATCCAGCGCCTCATGCACGGCGCGAATACTTTCCGTCGGCAGCGCCGCCTTCTGGTCAGCCGGAAGCGGCAGCGCGTCGATATACTCAGTTGTCTTATTCATTGGCAGGTAGCTGATAGCTCCAGGTTTCACTCAGGGTCTGATCGGCATTGACCAGCGCAGCGCGCATGTCCGTCGTTTTCTTCGGATCTTTAACCTTCACGCGCAGCATCAAACGCCAACCTTGCGTCACTGGATTATAGCGAACGGTGTTTTCAACAATCTCACCGTTATCGCCAATACTGGCTTGCGCCGTAACAGGGGTGTCCTGCGGCAGTTTTTTCATGTCCTGCCCGGTGAAATCCACGACAAACGCGGTGGTACCATCCGGCTGGCGAATAAGGTTCGACTGCTTCACATCACCGGTTGAACGGCGAGTTTGCAGAACCCAGGCGTTGTCCGGCGCATGGAGTTTGTCTTCGTCACGGCTGAAAGTGATGGTGTATTTGAAGTTCATCTCTTTCCCGGCTTCCGGCAGTTGATCCGGCGTCCAGTAGGCAACGATGTTGTCATTGGTTTCATCATTGGTCGGGATTTCAACCAGCTCGACTTTACCTTTGCCCCACTCACCTTTTGGCGTGACCCAGGCGCTCGGGCGCAGATCGTAGCGGTCATCGATATCTTCAAAACGGGAGAACTGACGGCCACGCTGCAACAGGCCAAAGCCCTGCGGGTTTTCCATCGCGTAGCTGCTGACAGCCAGGTGTTTCGGGTTGTTCAGTGGACGCCAAATCCACTCGCCGTTGCCAGCCAGCATCGACAGGCCATTGGAATCATGAAGTTCCGGGCGGTAGTTGGTAGCAGGTGACGGCTGCGCAGGCCCGAACAGGAACATGCTGGTCAGCGGCGCAACGCCCAGTTTGCCCACTTTGTCGCGCAGGTACACTTTGGATTGCACATCCACAACCGTATCGCGGCCCGGAATAATGACAAAACGGTAAGCGCCGGTGGCACGCGGAGAATCCAGCAGTGCGTAGATAGTCAGGCGTTTGTCGGTCGGTTTTGGTCGCTCAATCCAGAACTCGCGAAAACGCGGAAATTCTTCACCCGATGGCAGCGCCGTGTCGATAGCCAGACCGCGCGCGGAAAGACCATAGACCTGACCTGCGCCAATTACGCGAAAATAGCTTGCGCCCAGCATGCTGACGATTTCGTCATTTTTATCTTTGCTATTGATGGGGTAAAGCACTTTGAAACCGGCAAACCCCAAGTCTTTCACCGTGTCTTTATCGTGCTGGATATTGCCGAAATTGAAGAAGTCCGGGTTGTATTTGATTTTGCGAACAGCGGTAGCGGTCACTTCGTTGATGGTCACCGGCGTGTCGAAGTACATGCCCTGATGGTAAAACTCAAGCTTGAACGGGGTGTTCGTCTTGTTCCAGTAAGCTTTGTCGTGGTTGAACTGGATCTGTTGATAGTCCGCATATTTCATCTCGCGGAACACTGAGGGTAAATTGCTTTTGGGCGCTTCGTAACCTTTGCCGGCCAGGGATTGAGCCTGTTTTGCGACATCGTCGATAGAAAAGGCCCAGCCTGATGACGTATAAAGTGACAACAGAACAGCTACACCCACCCAACGCATTTTCATCATTCGTAATTTAGGTTTCATAATAACTAAGCACTTCCCCCTTTGTGTGCTTAAATCGATCCGATCCATTTTAATGGAAACTCTGGCAATCCGACAACTGAATCCCCGCTTTGTTCTGCCTGCCGGTTCATTGATTAAACAAATGAAACTAGCCCCTTAATCGTTTTGCAGTCTTATCCTGGAGACAGGTTATCTGACATAGTGTAGGGTTGGTTTCGAATGTAATCATTATTTGTCTTATGGATAAGACGAAAAGTCTGAGAATGCACGGAGATATATGACCAAAGCCCCCGCACAACGAGAATATTTCCTTGATTCCATCCGCGCGTGGTTAATGCTGCTTGGGATCCCGTTTCACATTTCACTCATTTACTCCAGCCATATGTGGCACGTGAATAGCGCCTACCCCTCATGGTGGTTGACGCTGTTTAATGATGCTATTCATGCGTTTCGCATGCAGGTGTTTTTTGTTATTTCCGGCTATTTTTCCTACATGTTGTACCTGCGCTACCCGCTGAAGCGCTGGTGGAAAGTGCGCGTAGAGCGCGTCGGTATTCCGATGCTCACTGCCATTCCGCTGTTGACGCTGCCGCAATTTATTATGTTGCAATATGTGAAAGATAACGCCGTCGACTGGCACACTCTGTCGACGTACGACAAATTCAATACGCTGTCATGGGAACTGATTTCTCATTTATGGTTCCTGTTGGTGCTTGTCGTATTAACGACCGTCAGCATGTGGTTATTTAAAAAAATCAGAAACAATGCAGATCGCCTGCTCGGCACTATTTCGCTGGGTCAGCTTTCCCTGTGGTTCCTGTTTTTGGGTATCGCGTGGGCCGCGTTTCGCCGGCTTGTATTTGTGCTTTATCCCGATATATTGCGCGACGCGCTGTTTAATTTTGCCGTCATGCAGACCCTGTTTTACATCCCCTTTTTCTTACTTGGCGCGCTGGCGTTCATCAATCCTCGCCTGAAATCGCTGTTCACCACCCCTTCCCCGTGGTGCATAGTAGGCTCGGTGCTGGCGTTTGTCGCCTATCTGCTTAATCAGCGTTATGGCAATGGCGACGCGTGGCTGTATGAAACCGAAGCGGTGATTACGATGCTGCTGGGGTTGTGGATGGTAAATGTGGTCTTCTCGCTGGGTCACCGGCTGTTGAATTTCCAGTCCGCGCGGGTAAGTTACTTTGTTAACGCTTCGCTGTTTATCTACCTGGTTCACCATCCGCTAACGCTGCTGTTTGGTGCGTGGATCACCCCGCATATCCAGTCGAATTTACTGGGTTTTATCACCGGGTTGGTGTTTGTGGTGGGGATTGCCGTGCTGCTGTATGAAATCCATTTACGCATCCCGCTGTTGCGGTTCCTCTTCTCCGGCAAGCCGCAGGAGAAAACCGCGAAAAACCATGCCCACGCCGGGTAATCACATGAGCTGCTCTGGATTCAGAGCAGCCACTCCACCGGCAACCAGTAAACCAGCCGCACCAGGATACGCTGCCAGAGCCGGGTCTGTGGCTCCTTTTTCAACACCACCTCTTTGCCGTCCTGCTTTTCAACCCAATTAATTCTCCCGAATCTGTCGAGGCGCAGTTGCCAGGTGATATCGCGCTGGCTGCGTAAAAAACGGTGATGGATTTGCAGTGCCAGCGATTCGCTATCGATCACAAAACCCATTTCCGTGTTCAACACCGCCGAGCGCGGGTCGAAATTAAACGAACCGATAAACACCTTTTCCCCGTCAATGCTGAACGTTTTGGCATGCAAGCTGGAGCCGGAGTTCCCCGTTAAACCTCGGTCGTGGACCGGGTGTGGATGTGGTGCGCCGCTGGTGGGTTTCAGTTCATAGAGTTCGATGCCGTGGCGCAGTAATTTTTTACGCCAGCGTGCATAACCGGCGTGCACCACCGTCACGTCATTCGCCGCCAGGGAGTTGGTGAGAATAGCTATCTTCACCCCTTTGCGCGCCAGTTGCAGCAACAGCGCGACCCCGGCTCGCCCCGGTACAAAGTAGGCAGAGATAATATCAATCTGCTTGTCAGGTTTCCCCATCACATTGAGCAGGCGTTGGGGCAGCAGCGTGTGGTCGCGGGCTTTTCCCTCCCCTTTGCGGGGATCATCGCTGAGTAAGCGCGTTTTCGCCCATAACAGCGGCAACGACCTGTTTTCCAGATGAGTGGCAAATTGCGTAGAAGCCAGTTTTTCCTGGTAACGCACCGCCGTAATGTCATTTCGCCAGCTTTCCGGCAAACGGATGCGCTCGGCGATTTCCTCGGGAGACAGAGAAAGCACGTTGCTCAGCGACGAGACCGAAGCCGAGTTCCAGTAACGCAAAAAATCGTGGGCCACATCAGCCACTACCGGCCCTATCGCCATCACGTCCAGATCGGTAAAGAGCGGCTCTTCGCCAATCCCAAAATAGGCATCGCCAATATTGCGCCCGCCCACCAGCGTCACTACGCCATCAACGGTGAAACTTTTGTTGTGCATACGCCGGTTGAGCCTGGCGAAATCTGTCAGATAGCCCAGCGCACGCAACGTTCGAAACGAGAAAGGGTTAAACAGACGCACCTGAATATTGGGATGGTTATCGAGCTGGCGCAGAACGCCGTCCATGCCGATGGTGTTGTTGTCGTCCAGCAGCAACCGAACCTGCACGCCACGATCCGCTGCGGCCAGCAGCGCTAACATCAACAACCGGCCTGAGGTGTCGTCTTCCCAGATGTAATACTGCACATCCAGCGTTCGCTCTGCCATTTCCGCCAGCCGGTAACGGGCGACAAACGCATCAAGGCTGTCATCAAGGATATGTAAACCGCACAGCCCTGGATGCGCATCGCAAACGGGCGCAATTGCGCGCCCGAGCCGGGAATCAGGTGGTGGGTTCGTCGCCCTGTTGGGTGAGTAGGCGTTGATAGAGTCGGGTAGTTTCATCGTCATAGCAGACAAAGTATATCTGCCGTAACAGAGAATGGCGGGTTAGATAATCCGAAACGGTGTTTACGGCTATCTCCGCGGCTGCCGCTTTCGGGTAGCCATATATCCCGGTGCTGATCGCGGGAAACGCGATAGTGGTATAGCTATTCGCATCGGCGAGCTTCAGGCTGTTTCGATAGGCGTCTTCCAGCAAATGGGCTTCATTGTCATTCCCGCCGCGCCAGACAGGCCCAACGGCGTGGATTACCGCCTTCGCTTTCAGATTTCCCGCAGTGGTGATCACCGCATGGCCAGGCGGACACTCGCCCTGTTCCTGACGCACTTGCCGGCACGCTTCCAGTAGTTCAGGCCCTGCCGCGCGGTGGATTGCGCCATCCACACCGCCACCGCCAAGCAGCGATGAATTTGCCGCATTGACAATGACATCCACATCGAGGGTGGTGATATCCCCATGAAGTACCTGCATCCGTGATTCCATTATTGCCCCCTTTCCGACCCATTACGGTTTGATTCACTAAGTGTATCCTGGCCGGGAAGGAAATGGCGCGCACAACTTATCGCGCGGGATCAATGCTCCGGAGACCACTGCTGGATCAGTTGCAGGGACTGACCATCCGTGACGGTGACAGTAATGCTGACTTTCGCCTGCGCCGGGATATTCATCGTGAGGTGTGAAAGTGCGGTAGGTTGGTTGGCATTAAGGTTCATCAGGCTGCGTTGTCGGCTCTGGCTTACGCCCCCTGCACTTTCGCGTTCGGTAATGATTTGGACCTGACAGACGCACGGCTGTGCCACTTCCACCAGCGGGGTGATGGTATAAATATCGCCCTGATGCGCCGTGGTAAATGTGATCTGGCTGGTTAGCGCGGCCAGCAATACCAGATTTGGCATAATGGCTCCAAAAAAACAGGGCCGCAGCCCTGTTTATCTCAGAATGACGGTCAGTACTGATTGGCGGTGGCGTTATTACCAAAGCCCGTTTGCTGCACGGTAACCGACGAGGCTGATGCCGTCTGGTTAACCAGCGCGGCGTTCCCGCCACCAAACTGACGCACTGAAATATCAGACTCGCGGCTGTTCCACTGATCAAGCGTCGCATTGTTATGCGAGCCACTTTGCAGTAAATCAATGGTACTCTCATCCGAGCCTTGCCCTACATCCGCAGCGTTGGCAGAGCCGTGTTGCGTGATAGTGAGATCGGAGTTGCGCGCATCGGTTTGCAGTGCCAGCGCAGCGTTAGCACTGCCGTATTGATAGATACTCAATTCAGAATTCGGGCCGCTACTGCCGCCACCGCCGTGACCATATTGCGGAACACTGCCGGCAAAGGCGCTGGCTGAAACAACAATCGCTGCTACTGCTGCCACTTTGAAAAGTTTCATGGTAAACCCCCATCGGATTGATATGAAAGCCGCCGGACATTTAGCGTTGAATAACGCGGATGGCCATTTGCGACTGTCTTTGCACTACAACTGCCGTCTTTTGAGTACCGTATTGCATTATATCGGCCCGGTTACCCGAGCCCTTTTGCAATATCACTGCGCTATTTCCGTAAGCTCCTTGCGTAATATTTGCCTGATTGGCATTTCCTGCCTGGGCAATATAAGCAAAGTTATCGCTACCGCTTTGATTTACCTGCGAGGAATTACGCCCACCCTGCTGGGAAATAACGCCTGTTAATTTTGAACCGTTCTGATTAATAAGCGCATTATTATTGTTGCCACGCTGATCAATATTCGCCACCTGATTTAACTCATTGAGCGACAAATTATATTCAGAACCTGCCAGGTCATAGCCTGCTGCGGTGGCAATACCCGGCCCCGTCAGCATGGTTAACATCATAAAAACCATTTTGCTTTTCATGCTGTCACCGCCACAATTCGTTAATTCTGCGTTACGGAAATGAGTATGGGCGGATTAAAAATAAAATATCTCACACGCAAGTTGGATTTTATCCATCCAGGTCACGCCAACGCATGAAAGCTCTTATTACTCATACCTTCGTCATTATGAGGATCGTCTGTAAAGGGCTGAAACGCCCTAATACTGCGGATGCCAAAAGTAAAAATAACATTTTAATATTTAATTTTACATTATGTTACATGATTCACACTTGCATTAACGTTTGTAAGGGTTAGATTGAAACGGCAGTCTTAATCACTTCTTCTTATTTTCCCCTTTATGGGCTGAGTACTTATTCCTATATAAGCAAAACAGCATCTGTCAGTACTTCTGGTTTCCCCATTAATACATGGGGATAGCTGCGGATAAAAATAAGCGGGGTCTCATCATGTTTAATGATGTCCATAGTTCTGTCATTCCTCTTTTATTGTTGATTACGAAACCGTCATTACAGGCAACAGCGCTGTTACAGCATTTAAAAAAAGCGCTGGCATTGCCAGGAAAATTGCAGAATATTCAACGATCTCTTGACGATGTTCCGCCACAAAGCGTTGTTATATTCGATATGATGGATGCCGATAAAAAAAGCATTCATCACTGGCAAACGGCTTTAGCCCGGTCTAACAAGAATTTGAAATTACTGTTATTAAACACACCTAATGAATATCCCTTTCATGAAATCGAAAGCTGGCCAAATATCACTGGTGTCTTTTACGCATCAGACGATCAGACTCAACTCATCGACGGATTACAGGGGATCAGGCGTGGAGAGTGTTATTTTTCGCAGAAACTTGCTAACTATCTGATTACTCACGCCGGAAATTATCGTTATTACAGCAATGAATCCTCTTTGCTCACGCACCGCGAAAAAGAGATCCTCAACAAGCTGCGGGTTGGCGCATCAAATATTGAAATAGCCCGCTCTCTGTTTATTAGCGAAAATACCGTTAAAACCCATCTTTATAATCTTTTCAGGAAGATAGCGGTTAAAAATCGCACCCAGGCTGTCTCCTGGGCTAACGATAACCTCAGGCGATAAGGCAATGAAACGCGCAATCCTTTTAGCGACAGGCGGTTTACTGCTTGCCGTGGGCAACGTAAGCGCGGTGGAAGTGGAGATACCCGGTTTATTAACCGATCACACGGTCTCCTCCGTCGGTCATGACTTCTATCGTGCCTTTAGTGATAAATGGGAAAGTAGCTGGAAGGGGAATTTAACCATCAATGAACGACCAAGCGCCCGCTGGGGAAGCTGGATAACCATTGCAATTAATCAGCAAGTGGTTTACCAGACCTTCCTTTTCCCGACGCGGCGCGATTTTACTCAGAATGTCGATATTGCGCTGGAGCAAACCCAGCAAGCACTCGAACGCCAACAAATAAACCAGGCGCTGCTCAGCATTGGTGATTTGGCGAGCGACGAATATTAAACCGTAACGCTTACCTGGAGGCGAATATGCGTATCGCATATGCCCTACTCTCGCTGCTGCTTATTGTCCCTGCAAGCTGGGCGGGAAATATGACATTTCAATTTCGTAACCCTAATTTTGGCGGCAATCCCAATAACGGTTCTTTTTTATTAAATAGCGCCCAGGCGCAAAACTCGTATAAAGATCCCGACTATGACGATTACGGCATCGAAACATCGTCGGCACTGGATAACTTTACGCAGGCTATCCAGTCGCAAATATTGGGTGGCTTGCTCACCAATATCAACACCGGAAAACCGGGGCGCATGGTGACCAGTGATTTCATCGTCGATATCTCAAATAAAGACGGGCAGTTGCAATTAAATGTCACCGACCGCAAAACCGGCAAAACCTCCACCATTGAGGTATCGGGTTTGCAAAGCGGTTCCACCGATTTTTAAGGACAATTTCTATGCCGCGCTTATTTCTTTTATTCGCCGTGTGCTTATTAAGCGGATGCTTAACCGCGCCGCCAAAACAAGCCGCCAGACCCACGTTGTTGCCACGCGCCCAGAGCTATAGCGACCTGACGAATTTGCCTATGCCATCGGGGAAGATTTTCGTCTCGGTTTACAATATTCAGGATGAAACCGGGCAATTTAAGCCCTATCCGGCCAGTAACTTCTCCACTGCCGTGCCGCAGAGCGCAACAGCCATGCTGGTAACCGCTCTGAAAGATTCCCGCTGGTTCGTCCCGCTGGAGCGTCAGGGTCTGCAAAACCTGCTCAACGAGCGCAAGATTATTCGCGCCGCGCAGGAAAATGGCACCGTGGCGGTCAATAATCGTGGTCCGCTGCAATCACTGACCGCCGCGAATGTGATGGTGGAAGGTTCAATTATTGGTTATGAGAGCAATGTAAAATCGGGCGGGATTGGTGCGCGTTACTTTGGTATAGGCGGCGATACGCAGTATCAGCTGGATCAGATTGCCGTTAACTTGCGGGTGGTTAACGTCAGCACCGGCGAAATTCTCTCCTCCGTGAATACCAGCAAAACGATCCTCTCTTATGAGGTGCAGGCGGGCGTGTTCCGTTTTATCGATTACCAGCGTCTGCTGGAGGGCGAAATCGGCTATACCGCTAACGAGCCGGTGATGCTGTGCCTGATGTCGGCCATTGAGACGGGCGTGATCCTGCTTATTAATGACGGCATCGACAGAGGATTGTGGGATTTGCAAAACAGGGCGGAGCGTAATAACGAGATATTGACCAAATACCGCACCATGGCGGTACCGACGGAGTCCTGATATCTGCACAGCGTGGCCTTAAGGTCACGCTGTGCATGAACTTATCCGTCGGACGCTTCCTGCAACTCTTCCCACATCGCAGCAATAGCGTCGCGCGACAGCGGAGCCAGGGTGCGCCAGAACGGCGTGGTGGCGTGTGCTTCGACTTTGCCGAAGAAGGCGTCACACCACGGCAGCAGATAGTCGGCAAACAGCGTTTCCAGAGCTTCGCTTTCATCTTCCGCCGACTGGTCTTCCAGCCAGGAGGCCGCCAGTAATAGCGTACCGATATGATCGGCAGGCGCATCGGTTAACGGCATACCACGGCTCGATAAGAAGGAACGCACTTCGGCTTCCGTTGCCCCTTCCTGCCACGCACTACGGTACGGCGGCACGCGGCATTCGTCGCCGACAAACAGTGCGTTGTAATCCGCTGCCAACGTTTGTGCATCGCAGTTTTTCTGCAACCGTTCGAGCAATTCGTCCTGCTCAAGCGGCCAGCTTTGCGCCAGCTTCCCCTCGCGGATCAGGGTGTAAAGCGGCACCAGCAGGGGATCTTGCGGCTGGCGGTAAAACAACGAGCCCAACACGCGGCAGAGGATAGAAAATTCATTCATTCAGTTGTTCCAGTCAGTATTAAAGTTCAGCAAATTCACTAATCGGTGCCATGCCGCGTGACTCCAGGAAATTGAGCAGGCGGCGCGGCGAGACATTCAAAATACGATCTTCCGGGAATCCGACGTCATCCAGCACTTTACGGCATTCCACAAAATCACCCAGCGTAAAAGAGGTATGGGAATCCGACCCCAGCGCGACCCAGCCACCTGCATCTCGCACCGCCGCAGCGATGGCGCGACAGTTGGCTTCACTGCCTTTGCGCGAATGAATAAAGGAGGAGTTGTTGATCTCCAGCGCCACGTTATATTTCGCCGCAGCGGCGGCTATTGCCGGAATATCGATTTCGAATTTCGGGTTACCTGGATGACTGATGATATGCACATTGCCGCTGGCCATCGTCGCAATCATCGCCTCTGTATGGGTGGCTTTATCCTGCGGTGCGAATACGGGTTCGTGGAAACCCGCAATGATCAGATCCAGTGAGGTTAACATCGGGCCGGTGCAATCGATCTCGCCAGCGGTATTTTTAATATTAGCCTCAATACCGCGCAGAATGCCGACGCCATCTACGATGCGCGGCCAAATGCGCATATTGACGAAATGCCAGTAGTGCGGCGCGTCCGCCATATCCGGGCCGTGATCGGTAATGGCAAAGAGTTTGATCCCTTTGCGTTTTGCCTCGGCAATATAATCGTGAAGCGTACTGTAAGCGTGGGTGCTGGCGACGGTATGCATGTGCAGGTCAACGGGATACATGGCTCACTCCTGGAGTTATTTTTGGCAAGGATAGCAGCTATTGTTATGCAGTTTAATGAAAAACCCGGCAAAGCCGGGTGGGTATCAGTAACCGCGCACTCTGTCCACGCGCCCGCTCACCGGCTCGCCACGCTCCAGTTGCCCGATGGTGCGGCTAATAAAGGCAATCGCCTCAGCAGGCCGTGTGTTGGCCGCGATATGCGGGGTGATTGCCACGCGCGGATGCGCCCACAGCGGATTGCTCGCCGTTAACGGCTCGTGGTGGAAAACATCCAACATCGCGCCTTTGACTTTGCCGCTCTCCAGCGCCTGTAAAAGATCGGCCTCAACCACATGAACGCCGCGCGCCAGGTTCAGCACATAACTGTCGTCTGCCAGTTGTTCAAGCAATGCCTGGTTGATGATGCCCGCCGTTTCGGGCGTATTCGGCAACAGGTTTATCAACACGCGCGTGCCGTGCAGAAAATCACTCAGTTCGCTGGCGCCGGCAAAGCTGGTCACGCCAGGCAGCGATTTACGGCTGCGGCTCCAGCAGCGCAGCGGGAACCCCCACGAATGCAGGCTTTCAGCGACTTTCGCGCCGAGTACACCTGCGCCGAGAATGCCGATAGTGAAATCTTCGCGTGCGTACTCATCAAGCGGCTGCCATTTCGCATGTTGCTGCAATGCGTGGTAATCATCAAAACGGCGAAACCAGTGCAGCACCCGGCTTACGGCATATTCCTGCATTTGTAGCGCCATACCGGTATCTTCCAGGCGAAACAGCGGTACAGCATCGGCGAGCATTTCGGGGTGGGCTTTTAGCTGACTGAGAATGGCATCGACTCCGGCCCCCAGCGCGAAAACGCCTTTCAGCGCACGCCCTTTAAGCATCTCCACAGGCGGATGCCAGACCAATGCATAATCGGCTGGCGCATCATCTCCCGGCGTCCAGATGCGGATATTGGCTTGCGGCAGCGCGTTGCTCAGGGCAGTCACCCAGTAGTGGTTATCAAAGGTGGGATGATAAAAGATAATTTCCATCTCTACTCCAGCGGGTGTTGTGATGTTGACGGTTTATTTTTATGCGGCTGATTAGCATAACAAATCTCGCCCGCATCACGTGCAGAAAGTGCCGTGACGAGAAAAAAAGCGATTTCAGAACGTTTAAGAAGCAGGTTGTTGGAAGTTTGTCTAAACGCGCCAATTTATTGAAAAAGAGGATTGACGGCGTTACGGCTTTTCCCTACATTAGCGCCCGTCCCGGCAACAACGGGAAGACAATGTGGTGAGGTGTCCGAGTGGCTGAAGGAGCACGCCT